>NC_019757.1:6402500-7003560 GCF_000317535.1 Cylindrospermum stagnale PCC 7417 | reverse complement strand
AAAGGGAAAATGTGAGCAAGTACGAATTTAACATTCAGATGCCATAGACCTAGAAGGAAGCATTTAAGTTGTGATCATTCTGGGACACACCCAGTAGCTAAGATCCTAGCATCCACTAACTGACACGGAGAAGCAACGACACATGAAGACACAAGACCATAACTTAGCGCCCAAAAATATTGATTTAGGATGTTTGCTGCGTAGTTGGGGAGTAAAAAGTATAGTATGGATGCTATTCAGTGGAGTAGCAGTGGTGTCCCTTGGGGGTTGCTCGCTGCGACCTACCAAGAACTTTGAAAATCAAACAAACGGCACTCAAGTTCAAAAAACAACTGACCCCAGTTCGGCAATTGTCCCCCCAGCCATAATTTCTGCCTCTGGAGATCCTAACTTTGTCGTCGGCGTAGTGCAACAGGTAGGAGGTGCGGTAGTTCGCATTGATGCCTCTAGAACTGTAACTTCTCAAGTACGGCCAGAATTTGCCGACCCCTATTTTCAGCGGTTCTTTGGCGATAGATTGCCATCACAGCCAAGACAAAGGGTAGTCAGGGGTAGTGGTTCGGGATTTATTATTAACGCCTCTGGTCAAATTTTGACTAACTCCCACGTTGTAGATGGTGCTGACAGAGTTACTGTCACCCTCAAAGATGGCCGGACTTTTAACGGCCAAGTGCTGGGTGAAGATCCGGTAACTGATGTGGCGGTGATCAAAATTGACGCCAACAACCTGCCAACTCTGTCTTTGGGTAACTCCGAAGTTTTGCAACCAGGAGAAGCGGTAATTGCGATCGGTAATCCTTTAGGTTTGAATAATACTGTTACCTCTGGGATTATCAGTGCTACAGGCCGCTCTAGTAGTGACATTGGTGCTAGTGACAAGCGTGTTGACTATTTGCAAACAGATGCGGCAATTAACCCTGGTAACTCTGGCGGGCCATTGTTGAATGCTCGTGGTGAGGTGATAGGGATGAACACAGCAATTATTCAAGGTGCTCAAGGCTTGGGTTTTGCTATTCCTATTAATACGGTGCAAAGAATTTCCCAGGAATTAATTACTAAAGGAAAAGTAGAGCATCCATATTTGGGCGTTCAAATGGTGACGCTAACGCCAGAAATTAAGGAAAAAATCAATAAAAGATTTGGCGGTCGCGTAAATATAAAAGCAGAGCAAGGCGTTTTGCTAGTTAATATTGTTTCTAACTCCCCAGCATCTGTTGGCGGAATGCGACCTGGGGATGTGATTAAAAGCATTAATAACCAGCCTGTAACTAAAGTTGAAGACGTGCAAAAGCTAGTAGAAGATAGCAAAATTGGTACTCCTATACAAATCCAAGTGGAACGCGATGGGCAAATTACTCAATTAACAGTTAAACCAGCACCTTTACCAGTACAACGTGACCAACGCGAGCAACCTGAAGGCTAGCCAATGAGGCGAGAGGAAATTACCAATTACCAATTACCAATTACCCATTACCCATTACCAATTACCAATTACCATGACCGAAAGGAGTTATTGCAATGGCTGAATCAAACCCAATTATTCAATTAGGAAATCCGACATTGCGCCAAAAAGCAGCTTGGGTTGAGAACATTCAAGATGAGCGGATTCAAGAAATAATTGATAACTTAATCGCTACTGTTTCTCAAGCTAACGGTGTGGGAATTGCTGCACCGCAAGTAGCAGAATCCTATCGTTTATTTATTTTGGCTTCCCATCCTAATGCTAGATATCCCTACGCCCCTTTGATGGAACCTACGGCGATAATTAATCCCAAAATTATTGCTTATTCAGATGAAGTTGTCAAAGGTTGGGAAGGTTGTTTGAGTGTTCCAGGAATTAGGGGTTTAGTGCCTAGATATCAAACAATTGAAGTGGAATACACTGACCGCAATGGCGAGTTAAAAACCCAAACATTAACTGATTTTGTGGCGCGGATATTTCAACATGAATTTGATCATCTTGATGGCATTGTATTTGTAGATCGCCTGGAGAGTACTCTCGATATGCTCACCGAGCAGGAATTCCAAATGCGAGTAGTGAATAAAACCTAACCTAAAATATCTCTTAAGGGTGAGACTTGACACCAAAGCTAGAAGTTATATTTAACCTAATGTTAACCTCTGGCTTGGTGTAGCTATTGAGTGCATGAGCAGAATTGTCAGTAGTCGCGATGGGTTAAGTCCACAGCCGAAAATATCTCCTGATTTAATCTCAACTCAGGGTGAAAGCGATGAAGTAATTGTTAATGACAATAATAGCGAAGCAGTTGCACAGTTAAATGGATTGCAAATTATTCATGCCATCCCTGGACGAGTACGAATCCGCGCTATTAAAGACAGTTTTAACTCTTTAGAAACTTTATCTCAATATTTAAGACAGCAAGATGGGGTGAGGGCAGTGGCAATCAATCAGCAAACGGGCAGTTTGGTTGTGACTTTCGATGAAGATCAGCTGTCATTACCGCAGGTGTTAAGATTGCTCCAACAATTTGGCATTCATCAACGCCAAATTTCGCCACATGAAGATGCTTTTGCCGAGTGGAAATCTCTGGAGTTTTGGAAAGAACAGTCGATTTCTTTGATTCCCTTAATGACAGGCTTGGCGGTGACAGGGGGATTAGGAATTAAGGGTTTGGTAGCGATTCCCGTTTATATTATTGCCGCAGATGCTACTCGTTGGGTGATTGATTATTTGGAGCCGCAAGTTACACCATCAGCAGTTGCTGCTACTAAATTCCCTGAGGAGCAAGATAGCGAGGTAGCTGCACCACCTGCAAAAATAGCTTACAGTGTGGTGCATGCGATCGCGGGTAGGATTAGATTTCATGTGCCTCTCATCGCTGAAGATCGCGCCTATGGGCAGCGATTAGAGAAGTTACTGAAAACAGATGCCCAAGTTGTGAGTGTGCGTGTGAATTATGATGCGGCATCAATTGCGATCAGCTACGCTGCACCGGATGCGATCGCCTATCAGCCAAGTGATATTAGCATATCTCATTGGGTAAACCTGATGGAGTTGGCTTTGCAGACACACCCACCCACCGATCCCGTTGAGACAACAGAACTGCAACTACCAACTGAAGCTATGGAAGTATCGAGTTTATGGGCTAATATGCAGCCTACATCTATGTCTTATTCTTTAGCTTTTTTGGCGAATTTGCCTTTATGAGAAAACCACAGATAAACCACGAGATTTACATAGGAGTGAAAAAGAATTTAGAGACGTTGCATGCAACGTCTCTACAAGGGTTCTGCATAATGCATAGTTAATTTTCACTGCTATGTCTAAAAAACTCTACCATCAGCAAGATGAGATCAACCAATTGAGTAGATTACGTTAGAGAGCTTTATAACAAGTTTCTTGTTTACTGGAGGTCATTTTAATTATGGCAAAAATTACTGATTTCGTAGAAGATGCAGGCGCTCCAGGAATCATCGCTGGTATTGGGGCTGTACTGCTGGCTCCTGTCCTGCTTCCGATTGTGGCAGGCATTGGTAAACCGATAGCCAAGTCAGTGATTAAAGGTGGACTTGTGGCTTACGAAAGAAGCAAAGGTGCGATCGCCGAATTAGGCGAAACCTGGGATGACATTATCGCTGAGGCCAAGTCGGAAATAGCCGAAGCCAAGCAAACACCAGCTTTTGAACCTGCTGAAGGCACAGCAGATCATGGTGCATAAATCGGCGATTTTTCCCAAGTAGGGTGGACAGCACCCACCCTACAAATCTTTGTTATTACCGCAGATAGATTTTTTCCATCTGCGTTTATCTGCGTTTATCTGCGTTTATTAATCGCAGTAGCTACCGCTAAGATGCCCGCGCGCAGCGATGCCCAAAGGGCTGTAGGACGCCAAGAGAAGAGAGAATTTCAGGAATGATTGAGGACTGAAAAAACAAAACCAAGATACTTAAACTTATGGATCAAGCAACTTTAAAGACACCATTCAAACCGATATCTACAAAAATTGTCAGTAATACTCCAGGAAGGCTACGGTTGAGAATTGCTTTAAGCGATCGCCAATCCCGGAAAATGCAAATTATTACCAGTGTCCTCAAAGCACAACCTAACGTTAGTCAAGTAAGCACTAATATTCAGCATGGGAGTATTCTGATCAGCCACAGTGCTAAAGAAGGCAGTCTAGAAAATGTCTTAGCCACACTCCACGATATAGGCATGATTTTTGCTGATATTACTGAGGGTAGCACCGAGGCGGCGGCAGATTTATCCAGTGCAGTTGTGGACTTGAATAAACGAGTCGAATTAGCAACAGATGGTGCAGTTGATTTGCGCTTCCTTTTCCCTTTGGGACTGAGTACTTTAGCTGTGAGACAGTTACTGATTCAAGGTCTACAATTAGAAGCTATTCCCTGGTATGTGTTGGCCTGGTATGCCTTTGATAGCTTTATTAAACTGCACGGCACGAGTTACACCGAAACAAGCGACGAATCTGGCTAAATTAATTTTGCGTTCTGGGAGCGGGAGCTAGTCGACGACGGTCGGGACAATAGGGGCCACTCGGTCTACCATCGTTAGGACAGCAAAATCCCACAGGGGAATTGGGGTGGCATTGTGTACCTTTTACCACGTCGGCAGCAGCTTGATTGATGGCGCTACTCAAAACAATCCCAATTAAAGAAGAAGCTACGAGAATTTTTGTGGCTAAAGATTGGTTTTGAGCGAGGTTCTTGTTAAACATTGTGTTCACCTTGATTTTCCTGTGTTATTGAGCAATTGTCCTGACATTTACTCAATAGGTTTACCTCTGGAAGTTTATGCAGCAGTGGGGGAGAAATGAGCAAGTCAGTTAACCCAATATTCACGACGGCATCTTTTTGGTTTGTTGGTATCCTAAGTTTTAGCTCCTTCTCAGCCATGCACCATGAAAAAGCTGATCAACAAGCCAGAAGACTTTGTGCGGGAAAGTCTAGCCGGGATGGCGATCTGCTGAAAGCAGCAGCGCTTCGCTATCGCACATTCTGATTTAATTAAGGTAGATTTTGACCCTACCTTTGTTTACCGCACCGATGCACCCAAACAGGGAAAAGTAGCAATTATTTCTGGTGGTGGCAGTGGTCACGAACCGATGCACGCTGGTTTTGTGGGTAGAGGAATGCTTGACGCGGCTTGTCCTGGGGAAGTTTTCACCTCACCTACCCCTGACCAAATGTTAGCAGCTGCCCAAAAAGTAGATGGTGGGGCGGGTATCCTTTATATCGTCAAAAACTACAGCGGCGATGTGATGAACTTTGAAATGGCGACGGAGTTAGCCCGTGGTGAGGGTATCCGCGTCTTAAATATCTTAATTGATGATGATGTGGCGGTGAAAGATAGCCTGTACACACAGGGACGCCGGGGTGTGGGAACGACGATTTTAGCAGAAAAAATTTGCGGTGCAGCGGCGGAACAGGGTGATGATTTGCAGCAGGTAGCAGATTTGTGCCGGCGGGTAAATCTGCATGGACGGAGTTTAGGAATTGCTTTGAGTTCTTGTACAGTCCCCGCTAAAGGTTCACCAACTTTTGAATTAGGCGATCGCGAAATTGAATTAGGAATCGGGATTCACGGTGAACCAGGTAGAGAACGCACAGCGATAAAATCTGTAGATGAAATCACCGAGATTTTGACGCGAACAATCATCGATGATCCAGCCTATAGCCGCATCCTGCGGGATGTTAATAAGCACGACAATTTCACTATGACATCCCCTAAACCCCTCACTTGCTTGCTGTTCCACCTGAGAATGAATTCCTAAAGTAGACTAAATAAAGATTTCAGTCCAGTTTGGTAGACATTGACGCAGACCTATTTATTTAAATCCCAGTAAATAAAAAAATATGAATAACTCAATATTTATCATCTTTTTCGCCTTTGGAATCATTTGGATTTTAATGGCAATAGCAACCGTGATTTTTCTTTTGAAAAGCGATGGTCAAGAAATCCGTTTTGGCAAAATGGGACTCATTGTTGTGATTCCTATCATAGTCCCAATTATCATTACCCTAGCTTATGCTGCATTTAGGGGTACATTCTGAACATTTCATCCAGAATTAATCATGAGTACTGCATTGTCCAAAAAAGTAATTTCTCCCCCCAATAAAATCAAACTTCCCCTCCCTCCCTGCTTACCGTGTACACACAAGATATCCGATTACCCAAAAACCATCCAAAACCTCAAAGATTCCTAACAATCATCCCTCTCCTTACCAAGGAGAGGGACAGGTTGTGCGTAGCAAAACCAGGGTGAGGTTCCGAAATCCGTGGCAAAATTACCATCCTTGCAATTAAATCTCCATAGCTGCCAATTGCATTTGCTAAGGCTATAATTCTTATTCGTAGCTAATTAAAATTCTCATGAATGCTGTAATCTACTGCTTGTTTTTCTTGCTACCGATTTTGAGTAGCATTTTGATCTCCCAAACCTTTAACCCTTTATCCTCTTATCAGCCGCTGCAAGTCATAGACGGCGCAGGATTATATAAAAAACAATTAACAAACGGTAACGAAGCTTATTTACAAATTATTGATTTGCGAAAAATGCAAATAGACCAACTTACCGGCGAAGTAGATAACATGGGTCTAAATCAAGGGAAATACTATCAAGGGGAAGGTGGACATTACAGCCCATTTTTTAAGCAAAAGTTATTTTCAGAAGTCAGGGACGAATATCAAAAACTTTACGGTGAACAGGTTTTTTCCATCATCAATTGTTCCTTTTTTGAGCAATACCAATCTAGTACACAATTATCCTTCCCAATTAAACTTAACGGCGTAGTCATTACTGGCGGAAATAGCCCCTACGGACCAATTAAGCAACCACAAGATAAATATTATAGTACAGTTCGCCTCAAGGCTTTGGTTTGGGATGATAAACAAGCATATATTACAGATTATGACCCAGTGAACGGTGCGCCTCTCAACCAAAAAAGTGTGAGAAATGCCATTGTTAGTTACCGCTATAGTGACCATCCAGCAAAAGTTTTAGCCCAAAATCAAGCAAATAAATATCAAGTTATGGGAACTCTAAATAAAGATGGTATTCCCGGTGATGAGTTACTGTTGATGATAACGGTGAATAAATCCACATTGGATGAAGCAGCGGAATTATTACGTAAATTAGGCGTCAAAGGGGAGATTATTACCGTTGATGGCGGACGTTCAACTTATCTGTTCAATCCCCAAATGGGAAATATGATTTCCCCCAAATTATCTAACACTCAAGAGAATCCTATTTATCGGCTTTTACCTCATTATCTGGGATTTCGTCAGCGCAGCAAAAAGCAAAATGTTCCACGTATTTTTGTCAGCCAGCCAGTTAGTAAAGTGCTGCTAGAAAAAAATCAGCCGTATTTAATATTGTGGCGCGATAATCTCGATGGCGATGTGTCAATTAACTTGTACGATGGAAACAAAATTATCCAAGATATATCCTCCAGTACTGCTAGCGATGGTGTTTTTGAGTGGAAACCACAAATACCATTAAAAGAAAACTATTCTGTGCGGATTTCTAGTCGAAATAACCGCAATCTTTTCGGAAAGTTGCAATTAAATAAGTAGACATAGTTAAATTTAAAATGAAAATTTTGTTCGTAGTGAGCAATTTATTGCTCTCCGCGAGGATGGAAAGGACTAAAGTCCTTACTACAAACGCTATCCAATTAATTGAGCAACTCGGAATGCGGAAGTGATAGCGCCTTCATGCAAACCATCTCCTAGGTAAGCTCCCGCATGGTAAGTATTGTTTTCACCGTTGGTATTGATAACTTCGTTTCTGTACCTGAAAGACTCGACAGTGTAAAGAGGAGTGTGGTGTTCTTGAATGTGGATAATTTTGTCTTTAGCAATTAAATCATCTAAGTTAAAAGCCAAACTGTATTGAGGGGATAATGATATTCCGCAAAGTCGGTTGAGATAAGCATTATATCCCCAGCCGTTAGCAGTTTGGAAAAAATCAAATTCCGAATATTCTTTAATACCATGTCTAGCATACATTGAAGTATCAGTATGCATCACCGTTTTGGCTTGGTTTTTTTTCCATGCTGAAAACCGTTTAATTTCATCTTTTGTCGGGTCTGATAATAACTGCATCACCTGGTCAGGTGGCGTGGCAAAAACCACTTTGTCAAACAGATACTTTACACCATCCGCTAGCGTGATTTTAACAGAATCAGATTGTCTATAAATTTCTGCAACATCTACATTGAGCAAGATTTCACCCTGAAAGCGTTCCTGGATTTTTTCAATATAGGAATACACCCCTCCTTTAATCCTCACCCAGTTGACAAATATATAATCTCTTAGGGCGGGAATCACCAGTTCTGTAGGCACATTGTCTATCAACTCAAAGGGGATTGAGTAGCAGTACATTGTCAGCAATTTCAGCCAGTTATTTCGGATGGATTGGCGTTTTAAGTATTGAGATATCGGTTGATTATACAGATTTTGAGTTGGGGGAATATGGGTTTTTATCCACAGCGCAGCAGAACTGAGATAGAGAGTATTCAGCTTAAGATATTCAATTACACGCTGAAGGCCTGTGAAGTTATTTTCAATCATTAAACCTGAAAAAATGTGGCGGCCATCTTGCAAAAAAACTGCTGAACCAACATCGACGGGTTCTAATTCAACTTCCAAATCTTTCATCAATTTTAGGAAGTTGTAAAAATTCAGGGGAAATTCGAGCACACCACCTTCTAAAAACTGGTCACAGTCCGATTTATTGGGTTTAACGTTTTTATTTAATGTCCGAATATGCCCACCCAAAATCGGTTGTTTTTCAAAAATTGTCACGTGATGACCATTTTTCTTGAGCAGGTATGCTGTCACCATACCGCTTGCTCCACCACCAATAATTGCTATTTTCATATATCACCACCAAACTAATGGGATGTTATTAAAATTGAGTTTTTGTACCAATTTTGGATTAACAGTTCGGGTGGGTTTAGAAAAAATATCTAATAGAAAGGGCGGGGAAACCCCGCCCCTACAGATATCTTGGTTATCCAAATTTGGTATTACATTATGTTTAGCCTTTTGACAAAATCAAATCACCTGATAATCTTTGATAGAGAATTGCCCCAGTCCAAAATGTCGGGGCAAAACCTGGGTAGCCAGACGAAGCATTACAAAAATAGAAATTATTTAAAGATGTTTTGTGATTTAGTCTGCCAATTCCCATATTGCGCGGGGTGAGATTGGAACCATAAGAATTTCCATTTGGACACCAGCAAAACCGCTCGTTTGTTGTGGGGCTACCAGTCATTTTCAAAACAAGGTGCTTTCTAATATTCGGGATATAGTTTTTTTCTACTACATCTAGAATAAAATCTAAAATTTCCTCTTTTTTGCGTCTATAAGCCTTTTTATCTGTTTCTTTAAGCTTTTTAAAATAATCATAATTAGCAACAGTTAAGAATTCGATAATTTGGCATTCTTCTGGACAGTCGCGCTGATATTCTGTAATTAATGTGGGTGTAGTTATGGCAAAACTAGGATTAGAAAAATCATGCTTTTCATACATTTGATAAAATGCTGCATTTAAATCCCGATGACCTGTATGAAAAGTATTCCATTTACCAAAACCATAGTCTCGGAGGTCAATATCTTTGACAACGCAGTAAGCCATATAGTTGGAGGGGGAATAGTCATAATTAAGCTTTTTGCGTACTGTCTTGGAGAAGTTTTCTACTCCGATCATCTGGGCAGCTTTTTGAGGATCTATATTGCAGATTATGGTTTCGGCGGTGAATTCACGGGTTTGATGGGTGATTCTATCAGTTGCCTGAACCCCGGTTATAGTTTTATTTGTGATTCTAAAATTAGTAACTTCTTGATTAAGCAGAACTTCGCCGTCATTTTCTTCTATTACTTTGACTAATGAATTGATTACATGCTCAAAATGCTGTGTGGGGTAAAAAGCGCCTTGTTGATATCCAGTGAACAAGATTATCCAGGCGTAAAAGGAAACTTGATCTGGGGGTAATAAAAAATCAGGCCATTGCAGTGCTAACAGCGTTTGCGCTTCTTGAGGTAGGTTGAATTTGTCGAAGACATCCTGAAGTGTACTTTTGAGATACATGACGGCGCTGGACACTTCGCCGAAATGTTTGAATAATTCAACCGGATTTACTGGGGGTGATAATTTTTTTACTCCCTCGCTGGTTTTTTGCACTTCGAGGATAAATTTACGAATGCTTTCGCTATTTTGGGGAAAGAGAGCAGATAGCCGCCGAATTAATTCCTGGGATGATGATGGTATGTCCAGTGAGTATCCCGGCATTCTCATGTGGTCGAAACCATCAGGATCATACCGTTCAAAGGTGACTTCTTTGTCTAAGTTCAGTTGTTTGAGGACGCGATTGACAGTGTGTCCTTCACCACAATCCCAAACGTAATGTAGTTGGGCATTAAACTTATATTTATTAGCAATTGCAAATGTGTGACCAAAGCCGCCTGGATGCTCATGGGCCTCCAAGATTTGCACTTTCTTGCCGGATTTCGCCATCAGGGACCCAAATACCAATGCTGACAAGCCACTGCCTACAATCAGGTAATCCGTTTTCATAAGACCTCGCGGGATGGGTGGAAATCCAGCAAAATGTGGCTGACGCGCTGTTGACACATTTGTCCACGGCTTCACGGTCAGGGAAGCGTGGGTCGGCTCGGCACTTTTTCCCGAAAATCAAAAGTGTGTAAGTTAAATGTGCATCAGCTGAATCTAATTTTTCATGAATCCTTAGAGGGATTTAAAAAATAGAACAAGGGAGCAATATGAAAAAGCGTTATCATATCCGGTTATTCAGGCTGGTCAGTGGACGCTCTAAGAGGATGTTTGAAAAGTCGCTGGTGATAAACACACACTCGTAGATCCCCCTAAATCCCCCTTTCCAAGGGGGACTATGAAAAGGTTTTCCCCCCTGGGAAAGGGGGGCTAGGGGGGATCTCGATCAATTTTGATACTTTTCAAATATCGGCGTTGTGGCAGCAATCGTGCAGAAACTAACGCTGCTCAATTTCGCTCAGTCAACAATTCGTCACTCACTCGCATTCATCTCATCGCCTAAAAAAGCGAGTAGGCGAGAGGCAACTGCACGGATGAGCTAAAACTCGCTCCTCACACTTTGCGAGGCTGGCAGATCCTACTGTTTGCTAGAGAGTATCTGGTGACGGCTTGTTGCTAAAACGTCAATATAATTTGAGTCCTTTTCCGTGTAATACATGGTAAATTATCGTTATCCAGAGTTAAAATTTACGATGTAATACACGGGATGGTTGATGTTGAAACGCGATATTCAAGGGAAGTTCGCGCTCAAGAGCGATGATTACCGTCAAGTGCGCTCTTTGAGACTGACTGATAAAACTTGGAAGGCTATTGGTATTGCCGCTGAAAGCTTAGGCTTAACCAGGGCTGACTATTTAGAACACATTGTTAAGTATCACAATTTACCGAGTATTACACTGGTAAACTCAGATTTTTTAGCTTCCACTCAACCAGAAAACGAACCTCAACCAGGTATTATACGGAATCATGAGTTTCCTCAAACATCTGATTCTGCGATCGCCTCCGGCAGGGTGCAGCCCATCGCAAAACAGTCTGTTGAGTTGCCAATGGTTGCATCCCTGGAAATTTTACGTGACCGTGTTTTGTCTGAACTGAAGTTGGGTAAGCAAGCATCTAGGTATAAAACTGTTCAGAAAGCTCTCAATAGTTTCATTGCTGAACTAATCGGTTCAGTTTAGCTTTTTTAGGAATTCCCCAACGATATCGGGATCTCGGCTCAATGCCTTTATATTGAATAAAACAACCTAGATGTGCTTACCCTGTGTCTTTTCCTGAGTTCAAATATCCGCCCATTAATCATCAAAGCTTACGAAAGTAGCAAGCAGATCCTGAATCAAATAGTGAACTAATGCTTCTACTGTTGGATATTTATAAAACAAGGTTGATGACAACGAGATGCCTAGCGAGTTTTGCAAGCGATTTCTTAGCTCTATTGATGTCATAGAATCCATTCCTAAGTCGAAAAATCCTTGTGATAAGGAGAATGCCCTCTCTTGTTTGTCTCCCAAAACTTGAGACAATAGAGATTGAATATGGGCAATTAACAGTGCTTTGCGTTGCTCTTTTTCAGTTGCCTTTAATTGTTCGACTAAGTTGAGTAAAGTTTCTTCTCTCTCTTTCTTTTCAGCTTGCTGGGGCAATGGTTCGTAACTAGCACCCTTCACTTGAAAGTCTTCAGTAGTGGCGACAAGCTCCCCATCTATTCCGGATTCCCGTAGGGGTTGTGTTTGTGGCACGTCAATCCAGTAGCGCTCTCGCTGCCAAGGATAAGTGGGCACTTCAACTTGGCGGTGGGCATAGTCACGATGGAAGCCATCCCAATCAATTGTCGCGCCCCGTACATATAATTGACCCAAAGCCTGAAGCAGCCCTTGCCAATCGCTTTGCTCTCGCTTTAACGTCGGTAGCCATGTTCCATACTCAGATGGTAAACAATGACGTCCCATCCCCAGCAAAATTGGCTCCGGTCCCAGCTCGACAAATATCTCTACCCCTTGTCTATGTAATGTCTCCAAACCTTCAGCAAATCTCACTGGCTTGAGCACATGATCGACCCAATATTCAGGCTCAGTTGGTAAAATCCGCTCCTCAGAGCCGGTGACATTGGAGATAAAGTTGAGTTTGGGTTGGTGGAAAGTTACTTCTTGCACCACCTGGCGAAAATCAGCCAGCATTGGCTTCATTAAAGCCGAATGAAAGGCATGGGAAACCTTTAAGCGCTTATGTTTAATTCCCTTCTGTTCTAACTCCTGCACTACCCGACGTACCGCTTCCCGTTCGCCAGAAATGACTACGCTCTCAGGTCCGTTGATCGCCGCGATGCTGACCAAGTCAGTACCAAGAAGTGCCTCTGCCACTTGTTCTGGCGAAGCTAACAGAGATACCATTTCTCCGTTACGCGGCAGTTTTTGCATCAAACGTCCTCTGGCAGCAATCAGTTTTAAGCCGTCTTCTAAGGAGAAAATTCCCGCTACACAAGCTGCTACATATTCCCCTACACTATGACCGATGACTGTGGTTGGCTCTATGCCCCAAGATTTCCACATCTGGGTTAGTGCGTACTCTAAGGCAAACAGCGCCGGTTGGGTATAAGCGGTCTGCTCCAGCAGGGAAATGTCATCACTTTGGTAGAGGACTTCGAGTAGGGATCTATCCTGATTACCGCTCTTCTTTAAAATTTCCTGACAGCGCTCTAGGGACTGACGAAAAGTTGGTTGTGTTGTGTATAATTCCCGTCCCATCCCTAGATACTGAGAACCTTGACCTGTGAACAGAAAAGCGATTTGAGGTTGACTTTCGCTCTTGCTACCCCTCAACAGATGGGTGGTTTCTGCTCCAGCTTGATGGGCTAATAACTTCTCCCGTGCCTGAGACACTGATTCGGCAACCACAGCCATTCGTTCATGGAAATGGCTACGCCGAGTATTAGTGGTAAAACAGACATCAGCCCAATCTAAGTTGGGATGAGTGGTTAAGTGTTCTAAGTAGTTGCGAACCATCTGTTCGAGTGCGGGTTTGGTTTTGGCACTGAGGGTGAGCAGATTTAGGGGCTGCTGGACAGTTTCTCCCTCTCTTTTTGCTGCAACTGCTGGTGCTTCCGAAAGGACAACATGAACATTGATACCCGTAAACCCAAAGGAACTAACCCCAGCGAATCTAGTTTTATCTGTTGCTGGCCAGGGTATCTGTTCGGTTGCCACTTTTATTGGCATCTCATCCCAAGCAATATAAGGGCTAGGCTCTTTAAAGTGTAAGTGTTGCGGAATCAGTTCATTTTGTAAGGAGAGAACGATTTTGATCAGACCTGCTACGCCAGCTGCTCCTTCCAAGTGTCCGATATTAGTTTTTGCAGAACCTAAGATCAGAGGTTCTTCTCGTTTGCGAAAAACATTTATCAAAGCATTTGCTTCAATTGGGTCTCCCAGAGAAGTACCTGTACCATGAGCCTCAATATAACTGATTTGGTTCGGCTTGATACCTGCATTGGCTATTGCTCTGCGAATCACAGCTTGCTGAGAAGAACCGCTAGGTACAGTTAGACCGCTTGTTCGTCCATCCTGCCCATGAGCCGTACCTCTAATTAGGGCCAGAATATTGTCGCCATCAGCTTGTGCATCTGAAAGACGTTTGAGAACGACTATGCCACAACCTTCGCCACGAGCGTAACCATCTGCTCCTGCCGCAAAAGTTTTGCAACGACCATCTGGAGACAACATTCGGGATTTGCAAAGGTTGAGCCAATATTCTGGTGAGACATATCGCTGTACGCCTCCAGCCAGTGCCAGGTTAGAGTCTCCCCTTCGCAAGCTGCTAACTGCCAAGTGAATGGCAGCCAATGAAGAAGCACAGCCAGTATCAACGGCTAGACAAGGACCTGTAAAATCGAAGAAGTAAGAAAGGCGGCCTGCCACTGGGCTATAGGCATTCCCCGATCCTATGTAGACATCTGTTTCCGTAGGGTCTTGTTTGACAAGTTGCCAAACGTAGTCATTTGCACATATCCCAATAAAAACACCTGTCTGGCTGCCTGCCAATTTTTCAGGCACAAGTCCAGCGCTTTCTAAGGCTTCCCAAGCTACTTCCATCACCAGCCGATGCTGAGGATCTAAACTCGCCGCTTCTCGAGGCGAAATCCCGAAAAAACTGGCATCAAAATCTGCGGGAGATTGGTTGAGAAACCCTGCACGCCGGATATACACCTTTCCCGGCAGACCAGGTTCTGGATCGTAGTATGGATCGAGATATGAATGATGACCCTTTGGGGCTTCTCGAATGGCATCTACACCATTTGAAAGTAAGTCCCAAAATGCTTCAGGATTATCGGCTTGTGCCAAGCGACAACTCATACCAATAATGGCGATTGGCTCATTTTCTTTCTTCTTTAATCGCTCAATTTCGGCTTGTAAATCAGCCATTTTTTGCGATGCTACCTTCATCAATTGAATATAGCGTTGTTCATTATTATCACTCATTTTATTAACCCATTATATGCCTAATTGTTCTGCCTTCATCAATTGAAAATAATGTTGTTGATAGTTGTTGAGAGCCGATTTGTAAAGCAAATCTTAACCACTCTGAATTTTCTGCTTCGATTGATTCTGAGCTGGCGATATTTTCCTCAGAGAAATTTCTCAAAAGCTTTTCACCTGTAATGGTTTCAGACGACTTTACAAATCCGTTCTCATTAATTTGCTCTCGCTAGTTGACCCATTGTATGCCTAACTGTTCTGCAAATTGTTTGGCAATTTCTTCGGCATCATCATTTTCCTCTAGCGGCTGGAATGCAAATACTTTGCTATCTATTTGGAATGACTGATCGGATACACCTACATCCTCGTCTTCATCAACCTCTTCTAGGAACTCTGCCATCAGATAATCAACTAACTTTTTAACAGTTGGATAGTCAAAACTCAGCGTAGCGGGCAAACGGCAGCCTAAGCTATTTTGCAAATTGTTTCTCAACTCTACAGATGTCAGAGAACTCATTCCTAAGTCGAAAAACCCTTCTGAAACAGAGAATGCACGATCTTTCTGGTAGCCCAAGACTTTAGATACTTGAGATTGGACATGAGCCACTAAAAGTGCCTGGCGTTGATCTTTTTCAGCCGCTTTTACTGTTTCCAGGAAATTAACTGAAGTTTTCTCTTGCTCTTTCTTTTGCTCGGTAGATTTCCGGAAGTCAGTTAAGAAAGCACTTTCAACTGGATACTTCGACCAGGTTATTGGCATTGCACCAACTTGGGATGCCTTGCTATTCAACAAGTTAGCAAATAAATGCATTCCTTGACTGGGCGAAATCATGCCAAAACCTATTGCATCCCAACGACTTTGAAGATTTGCATCCAATCGAGTCGCCATCCCAGAGGTAGCCCAAGGTCCCCAGTTGATGCTGACAGCGGGCAATCCCAATGCGTGCCGATGATGGCAGAGTGCATCCATAAAGGCATTGGCCGCAGCATAATTTCCTTGACCTAGCGCGCCCAGAACTGAGGTCATAGAGGAAAAGCAGACAAAGAAATCCAATGGCATTTCTTTGGTAAGTTGGTGCAAGTTCCAAGCACCTTGAACCTTGGGAGCCATCACTTTTGAGAAGCGTTTCTGGGTTTGATCCCTGAGCATCCCATCATCTAAAACACCTGCGACATGAACTACCCCTCGTAAAGGGATATCAGTTTCGGCAATTAGCGTCGCTACGCTATCGGGTTGGGAAATATCAGTTTTGACAATTTTCACCAACGCCCCTTTGTCTTCTAACTGCCTGACTCCTGCTTGTGCTTCTGGCGATACTGCCCCTTGTCGTCCCACTAGCATCAGGTGACGCGCCCCCTGTTCTACAAGGTAGTTTGCTACTTGAAGACCCAGTGATCCTAAACCACCAGTTATTAAATAACTACCTGATGAATCAATTTTTGCTGATTGACTGATAGTTTTAGCATCAGCACGTTTCAATCGAGCGACATAACGCTCTCCATTGCGAAAAGCTACTTGCTCTTCTTGTTCTGGGAAGAGAATTTCTTCAACCAGCATTTCAACTTCATTAACTTGGTGCTGACTAAGATCTATACAGACAGTTTCTAGTTCGGGATGTTCTAAAACAATCACGCGGGCTAAACCCCACAATGACGATTGTTCTAGTTTTAAGGGGGTTGTTGTAATTGCTTGGGTATTACAAGTAACCAAGGATAAACGAGGCATCTTTTTCCCCCAATGATGGGGGGGAATTTCACTTAATGCTTGAACCAAATACAACATACCAGCAGATAGATCCAGTGCTGTTGTTGGAACATCTGACATCTCCAGCTTTCTCTCAAGACCCCATAAGTAAACTATCCCACGGCAGACTGACTGCTCTTTCTTGACTATTGCGGAAAGTAGCTTCTGGAAGTCTTGTGGTTCATCAGGGTTGATTTGATAGCGATCGTCATTTAATAATGAAAAAGATGATCCTTGTGAAACGAAAATACACTGTTCGCCTTGTTTGTTGAGAAGGTCGGCTAAGGAACTGCTTACTTCTCCCCCATCGCTAAAGATAAGCCAACTACCTGTTTTAGACCTTTGATGATCCGTTATGGCAAATGACAAGCTTTTTGCGGAGGCACTCGGCTTTACTTCCCAAGCAATTCTGTATAACCAATCATCTGTTTGATTGGTTAGCAGAGCAGTTTGATTGGCACGGCGCACCTGTAAGTTAATCAGGTCAGCCACTGCTATTCCGTTCTCATCAACCAAATGTATATCGAAAGAGGACAGTAAACCGGGGCTTCGATGACTTGACTGATGAATATGACACCAAATGCTTGTGCTGGGGTGACTGAAGAAATTTAGACGTTCTAACCCGACTAAAAAATAAGTTTTTGTATCGCTATCAGGACTATCCTCAAGAGCAGCTGCCAAAAGCTGCAAGCAACCATCTAACAGGAGCGGATGTAAGCTGTCCTTGATATTACTCTCTACCGTCTCAGGTAATTTAATTTTACCAAGCACTTCTACAGAGTCACCCTGAGAAGACCACAACTTCTCAATCACTTGGAAGTTTGGCCCATACTCGACTCCCAGATCGCGGAATTTTTGGTAATAGCTCTCAATTTCAATCTCTTGGTTAACTTTTTGCTTCAGGGCAGCTAAATCTAGCGAGGCTGTTGCCGCCGGAGCTACTCCAGTCAAAAGATAACCTTGGACATGGCGAGTCCAAGTTTCATTATCATCAAAATTATCTGAGTTTTTTCGGCTGAAAATTCCAAAATCATACCCTGATTCATGGGGTGTTAAAACTAATTGAACCGAGGTTGTTTCTTGGGCATCCAAAACTAGCGGCTGCTCAATCAGAAATTCTTCAACCACTAGTGGTTGGTGATTATTCAGCATTCCTGGTGCAAATATCTCCGCCCCTGCTGCTAAGACTATCTCAACATAAGCTGCGGTGGGAAAAATGACTTTCTCATAGAGACGATGATCGGCTAAATATGCAGGGAAATCAGAGCTAAGTTGACTTTCAAACACGATTTGTTGATTTTTCAGAGCTGGACTCCGAAGTCTTTGACCCAGCAGAGGATGGTGGACGCTCTGCGTTCCGGATTCCCGTAGGGGTTGTCTTTGTGGCACTTCAATCCAGTAGCGCTCTCGCTGCCAAGGATAGGTGGGCACTTCAACTTGGCGGTGGGCATAGTCACGATGGAAGCCATCCCAATCAATTGTCGCGCCCCGTACATATAATTGACCCAAAGCCTGAAGCAGCCCTTGCCAATCGCTTTGCTCTCGCTTTAACGTCGGTAGCCATGTTCCATACTCAGATGGTAAACAATGACGTCCCATCCCCAGCAAAATTGGCTCCGGTCCCAGCTCGACAAATATCTCTACCCCTTGTCTATGTAATGTCTCCAAACCTTCAGCAAATCTCACTGGCTTGAGCACATGATCGACCCAATATTCAGGCTCAGTTGGTAAAATCCGCTCCTCAGAGCCGGTGACATTGGAGATAAAGTTGAGTTTGGGTTGGTGGAAAGTTACTTCTTGCACCACCTGGCGAAAATCAGCCAGCATTGGCTTCATTAAAGCCGAATGAAAGGCATGGGAAACCTTTAAGCGCTTATGTTTAATTCCCTTCTGTTCTAACTCCTGCACTACCCGACGTACCGCTTCCCGTTCGCCAGAAATGACTACGCTCTCAGGTCCGTTGATCGCCGCGATGCTGACCAAGTCAGTACCAAGAAGTGCCTCTGCCACTTGTTCTGGCGAAGCTAACAGAGATACCATTTCTCCGTTACGCGGCAGTTTTTGCATCAAACGTCCTCTGGCAGCAATCAGTTTTAAGCCGTCTTCTAAGGAGAAAATTCCCGCTACACAAGCTGCTACATATTCCCCTACACTATGACCGATGACTGTGGTTGGCTCTATGCCCCAAGATTTCCACATCTGGGTTAGTGCGTACTCTAAGGCAAACAGCGCCGGTTGGGTATAAGCGGTCTGCTCCAGCAGGGAAATGTCATCACTTTGGTAGAGGACTTCGAGTAGGGATCTATCCTGATTACCGCTCTTCTTTAAAATTTCCTGACAGCGCTCTAGGGACTGACGAAAAGTTGGTTGTGTTGTGTATAATTCCCGTCCCATCCCTAGATACTGAGAACCTTGACCTGTGAACAGAAAAGCGATTTGAGGTTGACTTTCGCTCTTGCTACCCCTCAACAGATGGGTGGTTTCTGCTCCAGCTTGATGGGCTAATAACTTCTCCCGTGCCTGAGACACTGATTCGGCAACCACAGCCATTCGTTCATGGAAATGGCTACGCCGAGTATTAGTGGTAAAACAGACATCAGCCCAATCTAAGTTGGGATGAGTGGTTAAGTGTTCTAAGTAGTTGCGAACCATCTGTTCGAGTGCGGGTTTGGTTTTGGCACTGAGGGTGAGCAGATTTAGGGGCTGCTGGACAGTTTCTCCCTCTCTTTTTGCTGCAACTGCTGGTGCTTCCGAAAGGATGATATGAGCATTGGTGCCGCTAAACCCAAAGGAACTGAGTCCAGCAAACCGTTGTTGATTGACTGTTGACCACGGCGTTAATTCGCTGGGCACTTTGATCGGTAGTTGCTGCCAAGGAATGTAAGGGTTAGGTTGCTGAAAGTGCAGATGAGGCGGAATCTCTTTATGTTGCAGGGAGAGAACAACTTTGATCAGACCTGCTATGCCAGCCGCTGCTTCTGGGTGTCCGATATTGGTTTTAACGGAGCCTACGATCAAGGGTTCTTCCCTCTCACCAAAGACGCTACCCAAGGCATTTGCTTCAATTGGATCTCCCAAGGAAGTGCCTGTGCCATGTGCTTCAATATAGCTAACTTGGTTCGGCTTGACACCTGCATTTTTCAGTGCTTGACGAATTACCGCTTCCTGAGAAGGCCCGCTAGGTACTGTCAGACCACCACTTGCCCCATCCTGATTGATGGCGGAACCTCGAATTAATGCTAGAATATTGTCGCCATCGCGTATAGCTTGACTAAGGCGCTTCAAAACAACAACGCCACAACCTTCACTACGGACATACCCATTTGCCTTAGCATCAAAGGTTTTACAACGACCATCTGGAGAAAGCATCCGCGCTTTTGAGAAATTGATGCTCAGGCTTGGTGCCAGCAGCAAGTTCACACCTCCGACTAAAGCTAGGTCGGATTCTCTGTTACGCAAGCTGTTTAGAGCCAAATGTACCGCCACGAGGGAGGAAGAACAAGCTGTATCCACTACCATGCTTGCTCCTCTCAACCCCAAACTATAAGACAAGCGTCCTGCTGCTGGACTCAAAAGGGTGCCTGTGCCTAGGTGAGCATCAATTTGCGATCGCGCTTCCGACAGACGCATAGCATAGTCAAAGGTGCTAATTGCAATAAATACACCAGTTGGAGTGCCAAATAGCTTTTCTGATGACTGACCACTATTTTCTAAGGCCTCAAAACCTACTTCTAGCAGTAGCCGCTGCTGTGGGTCAAGCGACATTGCTTCCCGAGGCGAGATCCCAAAGAAGTGAGCGTCAAACTTATCAACTTCAGACAAAAAGCCGCCATAACGGCTATACATCTTTCCCGGTGCTTCTGGATTGGGATCGTAACAGGCCTCAATCTCCCATCGGTTGGAAGGTACTTCCCGAATCGCATCCACGCCATTCGAGAGCAGATGCCAAAAAGACTCTGTGTCTTTTGCACCTGGAAAACGACAACTCATGCCAATGATCGCAATCGGTTCTTCTTTTGCTTGCTGAACGGCCTCTAGTTTGGCACGTGCTTCCTCTAGGGCTTTGAGCAACTGCAATGTTGTTGGTTTGGCGGGAATTTGTACCATGTTAAATATTTCCTAGTAGTTTATTTAGTTCTTCGTACTTGCTGGCAAGTAAGATGTCCACTTCCTCTTCTGGAAGTTCTTCAAATACTTGGCTGGGTGTCGTTTGGTCTTCATCTGTTTGCTGGACACTCATATCCTCTAGAACTAGAACCTGTTGCAGCAGGTAATTCACCAATGCTTCTAAGGTTGGATAGTCAAAGAGCAGAGTTGAGCGCAAGGAATGCTCGACACTTTTTTCAAGATAGTTTCTCAATTCAACTGCCATTAGGGAGTCAAGTCCTAAGTCGAACAAAGACTGCCGCGGCTCAATCCTCGTACTGGCATTCAATCCGATTACATTTCTAATGGTGGAACGAACATGCTCCATCAAGATTGTTCGGCGGTCATTAGCCAGAGTAGCTTTTAGTTGGGAAAGTAAGGCTGGTCCCTCTTCAGATGGTGTAACAATTGTCTGGAAATTTTCAAAGAATGGCCTATTTTCTGGTAGTCGTTCCAAGAATTTTGACCAGTTCATAGGCAACACCCCCACTTGAGCGCTGTCTTCGTTTTTTACCAAGTGGTCTAATGCTTGCAAGCCTTGTTCAGTTGGAATGATACCCCAACCCTGGGCTTTCAAGCGACTAGCAAAAGTTGCTGCCATTCCTACCTCGCCCCAAGGTCCCCAATTTATGCTCAAACTTGGTAAACCTTGCGATCGCCGATAATCAGCTAAACCATCAAGGAAGGCATTAGCTGCTGCATAGTTGCTTTGACCTGCATTCCCCAACAAAGAGGCAGCGGAGGAAAAACAGACAAAAAAGTCCAAGGGTACACCTTGAGTCAGGACATGCAAATTCCAAGCTCCTTGTACTTTGGGTGCCATGACTTTTTTGAAGCGCGTAGGTGTTTGCTCCTTCAACAAACCATCATCTAAAACACCTGCGGTATGAACAATCCCATGTAAATTAGGACATTCAGTCAGTATTTTTTTGACATCCTCCCGATTAGAAATATCTGCATTAATTACCGAGATTTTAGCACCGGCCTGCTCTAATTTTTTGATGGCTTCATTTGCTGCTTGTTTGACACTGCTTCGTCCCGTCAGGACTAGATGTTTAGCACCTTGTTCGACCAGCCACTCAGCCACCTTTAATCCTAATGCGCCCAATCCTCCCGCAATTAGGTAACTGCTGTCTGGGCGAACCGAGCAATTTTCTGGATTCTGAAAACTTAGCACCACTTTACCAATGTGCTTGGCTTGCTGCATATAGCGGAAAGCATTTACAAATTCGGTAATTGGGAAAACTTTGGAAGGTAATGGTTTGAGCTTACCTTCCCTGAACATAGTCATCAGCTCTAGAAACATTGCAGAAATTTCCGCACCATCCATCTCTCCTAAATCAAAGGGGAAATAAGCAACATCGGAGCGCGATGCTTGCAATTTTTGCTCATCCCAAATGCCAAATTTACCGATTTCTACAAAGCGCCCTCCTTGAGCAAGCACATCAAAGCTCTGATCAATAAACTTGCCAGTTAGGCTGTTGAGGATGACATTCACGCCTTTTCCATTTGTGGCAGTCATTACCTGTTCGGCAAAATCAAGGTTGCGCGAGTTGTATATATGTTTAACACCAAGCGACTTTAAAAAATCCCACTTGGGCGGGCTAGCCGTCGCAAAAACTTCTGCTCCCTTCAGCTTCGCCAATTGAAGAGCCGCTTGACCTACACCTCCAGCGGCGTTATGAATCAATACTCGATCTGTTGAGCCAATTTGAGCGCATTTGACCAGTCCGTAATAGGCTGTCAAAAAAGTCACAGGAATCGTTGCCGCCTCTTCAAAACTGATTTCAGATGGTTTAAGAACTACCAATTTTGCTTTAGCCTTGACCGTACTTGCCAAACTACCTGATGCATAGGCAATTACGGCATCGCCCGCCTTGAAGCCAGAGACTTGTTTGCCAACACGCTCGATCGTGCCCGCACACTCAAAGCCGAACAATATATCGCTTGCCGAAGCAATACCTAAAGACTCCTCGACTTCGCGCATCATGCCTAACGCGCGCAGCACATCTCTAAAATTAAGTCCGCTCGCCCGAACTTTGATCTCTACTTCATCAGGTGCCAAAGTTGGGGCAGCTAAAGGAACCAAGGTCAAGTTGTCGAGCGTGCCGTAGCTGGTCAGCTTCAGCGCTACAGGAGTGATGGTTGGTGTCTGTATAGGGTGGTTCGGCTCTAATCTAGCTATATAGCGTGCCCCGTTTCGATAAGCAATTTGGTTTTCTCGATCAGGTGCGAGTAGTTCTTGGAGTAAAGACTTAACCGTTTCATGTGAGTGGCGATCGGATGGTAAATCTAAACAGGTAGTTGAAAATTCGGGGTGTTCTAGACAGATCGTTTTACCCAGTCCCCATATAGGGGTTTGCCAGAAAGCAACTGCATCATCCTTGAGAGCGGACTGCGCCCCTTGTGTGACCAACCACAATCGAGGAGAAATCTTGGCTGAACTCAGAGATTGAACTAGATGCAATACTTGCTCACAGCTTGAATCGCAGGACTCATTTTCATCAAGGCTCCAAAGGTACACTACGCCTTGATACGATCTATTAGCTAACAAGTTCTGCCAGTCGGCTGGGTCTGCCCAGTTAATAGAATATTGCTCTGGCTTGGATCTCCCATCAGTTTTTTTAGCGTAGACGAGGTGCGATCGCTGTCCGCTTCCATTCAACAAGTCAGCTAAGGTTTCGCCTACACCAGTGCGGTCTGCCAAAATTAGCCAATCGCCTTTGTTTGTTGCGCTTGCAGTCTCTGCTGTTTTTTTGACTTCTTTCCAGACCACTTTGTAAAGCCAATCTTTCCAGGGGTCTTTCTGCTGTAATGCTTGCGACCGAGCCTTTTTCAGTTGCAGGCCTATCGCTTCGGCATAAACTTGGCCATCTTTCCCAATTATCTGCAAGTCTGCCTTAAGGGTTTCTTGACCGGGCTGAGAATGAAGTTTAACGTAACTGAAAACCTCGCTGGTAGGATGCTGCCAAAATGTAAAATGCGGGTAGGCGACAGGTAAATAAGTTTCTGAAAAATCAGCAGGCAGAGCTGCTAAAAGGACTTGGAAACATCCATCCAAGAGAGCTGGATGCCAATGATAGGGCTGGTTGAGAATATTTTTAGGTAGCTGAATTTGTCCGAGGGCTTCTCCCTCAGAACGCCACAAGCGGCGCACGCTTTGGAAGCTGCCTTCATAGACCATTTCTTGGGTGGCGACTTGCTGATAGAAAGCTTTTATGTCCTGATGTTCTTGCAGACCAGCTTGTAAAGCGGTTAAATTTGCGTTTATTTCTGGAGTTGGTAGATTTTTCTCTATACCGAGCTTTCCTGCTGCGTAGCGCGTCCAAGTCGGTTCTTCGTTAGTGAAAACCAAATTGAAAATTTGCCATGAATAGCCTTCTTGATCGGGGGTCAAGACCAGTTGCACTGTCTGAGGTTCTTCTAGCTTGAGAGCTTTTTCAATTACTACATCCTCAAAGGTTATCGAGCGGTTGCCAAAAAGTTGATTTCCCGCTGCTAAAACCATCTCGAAGTAAGCGCTAGCAGGCATAATTGCTTGACCGAAAGCGCGGTGTTCTGCTAAGTAAGGCAAATCTGCGGTAGAAAGATAAGCCTCAAACTGAACTTCTCCTTGTTTAAGTACAGATGAATAGATCCTCTCTTGTAGCAAGGGATGTCCAGAAATTTCACTGCTCTTTCTGGCAACGCGTTCCTGTCTTACCTCAACCCAACAGCGTTCTTTTTGAAAGGGATAAGTTGGTAACACCACTTTGCGCCGGCGTTCGTCTTGGCAAAACTCTTGCCAATTGATATTGACATCGCGAACATACAATTGAGCTAAACTTTCGACTATAGTGGATGATTCTGCTCCCGGACGGATACTAGGTAGCCAGGCGAGGCGTTCTTTCTCATCAACCAGGCAACTAACTCCCATACCCAAGAGGATTGGTTTGGGGCCGATTTCTACAAAGCATTCTATCCCCATCGTTTGTAGGGTATTCATGCCATCGGCAAATCTCACGGGCTGACGAATATGGCGAACCCAATAATCAGCGGTTGCCGCATCGTCCGTTACTTGGTCGCCTGTGATATTGGATATAAGGGGTATTTTAGGTGCAGAGTATATAACCTCCGCAGCGACTTGAGCAAACGGCTTTAACACTGGCTCCATCAGCGGCGAATGGAAGGCATGAGAAACTGTCAACTCGTGGGTCTTGATCTGCTTGGTTTTCAGTTCGGCTACAATAGAATCTATGGCTGGGCTATCACCGGAGATGACTATGCTCTGTGGGCCATTGACTGCGGCCACAGAAACTTGCGTACCATACGGTGCGATCGCTAAGTCTATTAAGGCTTCGCTAGCCATGACGCTGACCATTTTGCCAGGGGCTTCGGGCGGCAATTGCTGTATTAGTTGTCCGCGAGTTGCGATCAGCTTTAAGCCATCTTCTAAGCTAAACACCCCTGCTACGCAAGCCGCGACATACTCGCCTACACTATGTCCCATGACAACATCAGGTACGATGCCCCACGATTTCCACAACTCAGCTAGAGCGTATTCAAAGGCAAACATCGCGGGTTGAGTGTTGGCTGTGAGATCGATGATGTTTTCTGGTCGATCGGGATAAAGTATTGACAGCAAAGGCCGGTCTAAATAAGAGCGCAGTATTTCATCGCATCGCTGCAACGCTTGGCGGAAAACAGGTTGCGTCTCATAAAGTTCGCGCCCCATATCAACGTATTGCGCGCCTTGTCCGGTGAACAAGAAAGCGATCTTAGGCGCTCCTTGGTAAGTATCGCCTTGGATCGTGCCTATAATTTTTTGACCCTTGACAAAAGCATCAAGCTGTTGGGAGATATTTTCTTTCGAGTTAGCAACAATAGCTAATCGATGGGCAAAATGAGAGCGTCCAGCGGCAGATGTATAGCAAATATTTGCTAAAGAATCCTCTGTCTTGTCCAAGAAAGTTAAATAACGATGTGTGAGATCGTTTAGAGCTTTTTCGCTCTTAGCAGATAAAGTAAGTAAATGGTATATAGGTTCAATTACCCCGGTAGAAAGCTCAACTTGCGGCAGCTTCGGGGCTTCTTCTAGAATTACATGGGCATTGGTTCCACTCATACCAAACGCACTCACGCCTGCCAGTTTTGGTTCATGTTCTGGCCAAGGCGTCAGCTCAGTTGGTACAGTAACTGGCAATTTATGCCAAGGAATACGCGGATTAGGTTTATCGAAATGTAAGTTAGGGGGGATATGGCTATGCTGAAGTGAAAGTACAACTTTAATTAAACTAGCTACACCTGCGGCTGCCCCTAAATGCCCCATATTGGTCTTCATCGATCCCATTACCAATGGTTCTTGACGATTTTGACCTAATACTTTTGCTAAAGCTATGACTTCAATTGGGTCGCCTAAAGGTGTTCCTGTTCCATGTGTCTCAACAAATTGAACCTGCTTAGGCTCGATTCGAGCGTTTTCTATGGCTTGGCGTAGCATTGATTCCTGTGCGGAACTAGCAGGCGTTGTGAGGGTCAAGCTGCGCCCATCGTGATTGACTACTGAACCTCTGATCGTGGCCAAGATAGGATCGCGATCGCGAAGAGCATCGCTGAGACGTTTCAGAATGACAACACCACAACCCTCTCCTTGTGCGAATCCATCTACTGAGTCCGAGAAGGTTTTGCAGCGACCATCTTTGGCTAAGACATTCATTTGACAGAAACCAACTGTTAGTTTCGGAGAGAGTAGTAGACTGACACCACCAGCTATAGCCAGATTACACTCGCGATCATGCAGGGATTGACAGGCCAAATGCACGGATACTAATGCAGAGGAACAAGCTGTATCAACTTGCATTGTTGGTCCATGCAAGTCCAACACATATGCAATTCGCCCTGCTGATAGACTTCGTAAATTGCTCAAGGTAGGGTAAGCATTGATTTCACTAGGATTCACCATATAAAAGCGTTCTGCCGAGTAATCATCCCAGTGAATACCGACAAACACACCTGTCTGGCTACCCGCCAAAGATGTGGGTGCAAGTCCAGCGTGTTCGAGAGCTTCCCAACTTACTTCTAGAAGCAAGCGTTGTTGTGGATCCAAGCTCGCTGCTTCTCGTGATGCCATCCGAAAAAATTCGGCATCAAACTGTTCTACCTCATTTGTATCTAATAAAGCCGCAGAACGCACATAAAACTTGCCCGGTGCAGGGTTAGGGTCATAGTATCTCTCAAGATCCCAGCGAGAAGAGGGAATATCTGTTACAGCATTTACGCCATTACGCAACAGTTGCCAGAATGCTTCTGGGGTGTCGGACTTTCCTGGGAAGCGACATCCCATCCCAATGATCGCGATTGGTTCCTTCTGACGATTTTCCAGAAGGCCAGATTCATGGTCAGAGTAAGCGATTTTGTTCATGATTGAATTGTTTGAAAAGGGTAAGAACATCCCAAATGAGATAAATTTTATAAAAGCTATAAAATATGAATCTTCTAGTTTTTTACAACCCGTCAAAATAAATTTGACAGACCACTAGCTTTTGATTCCAGTTGACTTGATTGCAGACATTTAATCTGGAGATCTCGCTAACACCAAAGCTAATAATTCACGAGCAGCATCAACTACGAGCGGTTTGTCAAAAAACATGCCATCAGGTTCTTGATGAATGACATTGCTGAGATCGCCTGTATCTATAGGCATAAATCCACTGTCTACGATCAGTTGGGCGACGATCGCTTTCGCCGCAGCATCATCTCCACAATAAAATAAGGCATAGGGATCGGCGTTATGGTGTTCATGGGCGAAGATTTCTGGCGCCAAGGTATTGTAAGCTTTAACAACTTTGGCATAGGGAACTTTCTGCGCCAGTTCCAAGGCTGAACTGACATTCGGGATATGCCGAATTGGCCTACCATCGGGGTGGCGAATGTAGGCATTGGTTGCATCAATGATGATTTTGCCATCTAGCGATCCGGCAGCGGAAATCGCATCGTCTGTCGTATGGTAATAAACTGCTAGGAAAATTACGTCAGCAAAGGCAGCAGCTTGGTTTACCGTCCCTGCTTGCGTATTTGATCCGGTGATCGCCAATAAATCTGTTAGCTTCTCTGGATGGCGAGAACTGAAAAACACTTCATGCCCCGCCTTTGCCCACAAGGTGCCAACCGTTCCACCAATTGCACCCGCACCAATGACCCCTATTTTCATGATTCATCCTCCTATTTCCATGATTCATCCTCCTATTTCCATGATTCATACTCCTATTTTCATGATTCATACTCCTATTTTGCTAAAAATTTACTGCAAAACTCAATTGTTGATTTAGTTGATTTACAAGTAACTTTAGTTAAAGTTTTGGGCTATTTAGTCATGCTGTGACACCAATTTACGGAGTATGTAAGCTTTGATATGGTCAATTGTTTCAAAGTTTTTAAATACGAGTTCTTCAGGTTCCCAAAAGATCCCCATTTCTTCTTCGACAAAGCGAACCAACCGAAAGAGATCCATTGAGTCCACGATCCGTTGCTCAATTATCTTTAAGTTGTTGGTTAGAACCAAGTTAGGTTGGTCATATGCCAACTCTTGGGTGATAAACTCTTTGAGCATTTGTTCGATCTTTTCTTCTGTCATTACTTCTGTCATTGTATTGTTTCCTGTTATTGCTGTGTTTCTTGACTCAACTGAACTTTGTCTATCTTGCCGGTTGAAGTTTGGGGCAAGGCACTACGGAACTCGAACAAATCGGGAACCATATATTTGGGAAGTCGCTCTGCACAAAACAACTTTAAAGCCTGTATTGAGACATCAGGAAGTTCCGAAGGAATCGCTCCTGTGAGTTTGTTAGCACTACGTGCCACCACGACAGCCTTGATCCGGTTACCGATTTCATTGTCGGGGATGGGAATCACTGCGGCTTCTTCCACTCCAGGATGGCTGTATAAAATGCTCTCTATCTCACCTAATTCAATGCGGTAGCCCCGACTCTTAATCATGCGATCGCTACGACCTAAAAAGATATAATTGCCATCCGGGGCTTGTTGGACAAGATCCCCCGTGCGGTAAATCATCTCAGGCCCCAACCTACGATGCAAAGTAAAGTTATCCCGGACTTGGGCACTCTTTTGGGGCAAATCCCAATAGCCTGTCATCAACCCAGGTCCACGCACGCAAAGCTCACCCACCTCACCTCTAGCCACCAATTCATTACTTGCACTCAAGACAAAAACTTCAGTGTTAGCGCAGGCTTGGCCAATGGGAAGCGATTCGGTTAGTTCAATATCAGGTGGTGAAACTCGGTAATAGGTGCAGACATTCGTTTCAGTCGGGCCATAGAGGTTGTAATAGCAAGCATGGGGAATATGCACCATCAACTGACGCAAATATTTGATGGGGAAAACTTCACCTGCAAACAAAATGGTTCTCAGAGCGGGGAAGGTATGTTGCTCTAATCGACCATATAAGACCAAACTTGTGAGAATAGAAGGTACTGAATACCAGAGCGAAATTTTTTCTTCGGCTATGAATTTAGCCAGATTAATTGGAAAGACCGATAAAGCAGCTGAGAGTAGAATGATCGTCCCCCCTGCTTTGATAGTTGTAAAGATATCAAAGATGGAAAGATCGAAATGAAACGGCGCATGATTGGAAACACGGTCTTCTGCCGTGACCTGAAATGTGTCATATGCCCAATTCACAAAGGTAAGAGACGCACGGTGGCTAATCATAACCCCTTTCGGGGTTCCTGTCGAACCAGATGTATAAAGAATATAAGCCAAATCGTTTTCAATCAGATTTGGGTCTGGCGGTGGACTGCAAGGAGCTTGTAAAACCTCTGACCATCTGACGATTTTCCCAAACCACTGCGTTGCTCGATCATCCTCATCTGTCAGAACCACACTGTTGAGACTCTGGAACTCTTCTAAGGAATTGGTTCCTAAAGCATCTATTCTTTGCTTGGTCGAAATCAGTATCTTGATCTGACAGTTTTTAATGATAAAGGCAATCCGCTTTGTTGGAGCATAAGGGTCTAGAGGTACATAGGTGGCACCGGCTTTTAATATGCCAAAGATAGCAATAACAGCTTCAATCGACTTATCAAGGTAAATGCCAACTCGGTCTCCCCGTTCTACCCCTGCATAGCTCAAGATATGTGCCAGCTGGTTACTTGTCTCGTCCAACTGACGATAGGTGATAGTGTGTTCTTGTTGCTGTACAGCAACGCGATCACTATGAGTTCGAGCGCTGCTTATTAACAGATGATGCAGTAAATATGACATGACACAATGGTGCTGCTTTACAATCCCAAGAATTTGGCAATAACGACTCGCTGGATTTCAGAGGTGCCAGAGTAAAATTTACTACCAATAGCATCTCGCAGCTCTCGTTCTAACTCTGTATTTGTTAAATAACCATGTGCACCATGAATCTCGATTGCTTCGAGAGATGACTGAACCCAAGCTTCACTAATGTACAAGTTGGCCATGGAGGCCTCCATAAGAGCCATTTGCCGATTCTCTTTCATCCAAGCAACTTTATACAAATACGCCTTGGCGGTCTCCAACCGCAGCTTCATATCCACTAACTTGTTGGCAACTAATTGAAATTTTCCAATCGCTTGACCAAATTGCTTGTGGGTTCTAGCGTAATGAATAGACTGCTCCAACAATCGTTCCATTGTTCCCACAGCAGAGGCTAGAATAAATCCCCGCTCCCACTCCATACTATGATTGAATATGGCTAGCCCTGCCCCTTCCTGACCTAATCGATTAGTGACAGATACTTCACAGTTTTCTAACGTCAGTTCCGCTACTTGAGCGGTACGTACTCCCATTGTAGACGTAGACTTTTGGACGACCAGACCAGGTGTATCTTTTTCGATCAGAAAAGCCGTCAAACCCTCTTTCCCAAAAGATGGATCTACGGTAGCAAAAATGATGAAAAGGTCTGCAATGGTTCCATTGGTCACATAGTGTTTGTGTCCGTTGAGAATATATCTGTCTCCATCTTTTAGAGCCGTTGTCTTGAGACTATAGATATCAGACCCCGCTTGTGGTTCACTGGCCGCGTGGGACGCAATCCACCCTTCTCGACAAAGCAAGGGGAGATATTTTTCCTTTTGTTCTTCACTCCCGAAGGTCAGTAGGGGCATTTCGCCAGCCCAGATATGGGCATTCATCGCAAAGATCAATCCGTTATCCTTGCAACCATATCCTAATCCTTGCAAAGCATAGGCGGTAGTGAGGATATCCAGTTCCTGTCCGCCATAACGTACAGGGATAGGCCATCCATGAACACCAAATTCGCAGCACTTTTGCCACGCAGCACGATTAAATATTTCCTCTTTGTCCTGTTTAATCAGATCAGAGATCAATGACTGTTGGGCAAATCCAATAACCTTTCTTTTAAATTCAATTTGTTGGCTGTTCCAAGCAAAATCCATTACACCCTCTGCAATTTCAACTGATTTATCTGTTGTGCCCGCATATTAATTTCATCTTCTGTTGGTACATTGCTCGTCATTATCAATGTACTGGCCCTTGAATATTCAAGAAAACTTGCATGATGATTTATTACAGAAATATACCACATATTTCATAGTATTGAGTTTGTTTTAATTACTTATTGTTAAGCATTGACTATAGTTTAGACTAGCTCCCGGTGCGAAACTTCAAACCTTTACGGCAATTGATGTACACCAATTACAAGTACAACCACCCAAAGCTTGAGCAGGAAATTTATAGTACATTTGAACTAAATAGGGCTTGCTGAAAAATTAATCAAAAGGCAAAAGTAAGGATTGATCTTGATTTAGTTATTCAAGCAAGGATCGAAGATAAGTTTTCGTGGTTGGCAATTAGCCAAACCATAAGTTTTAATAATTACAAACAGGGAAGAAGGTGTTATTTTCAAAAGTCAGCATAAAAAAATCTGAGAGGGTATTTGAAAAGTTTTGAGTGATCAAATTTTATGCTAATCGTCTCACGATAATCTGGATCATGGCAAGGTAAATAAACATCTCTGATGTTTCCGGCAAAAACTCAATAGTCTCTGACCAAGCGCCGACACCCCATTAGTCAACCGAAGGTGCGCTCAACCACCCAACGTTTTTTTGAGCAAACCAAGGGCTTTGTTTTGCTCCAAGCGCAACACATCTGCATAATCCAACGGAAAAAATTCATCACCCACTGCCGGAGACTATCGTGAATTTTCAACCATGTTTTATCTCTGTGGCAATTACGCAAATTACGTATATACAGTCTGCCAAGGTGGACAGTCACCTGGTAACCCTCGCCATCCCACTCCTTCTACCAGGGCACCCATTACACGTCTAGTATCCTTATTTCATAAACCTTTCAGGATAATTCTTCGCCCCGTCAGGTGTAAACATTACACAGTAATTGTAAAGTTTTATGACACTCGCAGAGAAAATAATGTACTGGGAGTTAGGATAATTACGGATAAGGTAGAAATAAATAAGACAAGTGTTTCTTCCTGCTACAAATTATTGAGGATGAATTATGAAGCCTATTTCTAATGAGTTTATTGATGCCAGTGTTGAACGGCGTAAGAGAGCGCAAACAAAAAAAAATCGTCTCCAGCGCTCTGCTATTCAATGGTTTTCCGGAGGTTTAACAGCAGCCTTAATTGCATCTGGTATGTCTGCAATTAAAGCTGAAGAATCGAAATCTACTGCCGTTCAACAAAGTGCCACTAATTTAAGGGGAGAGGGAACTTCACCTAAGCAAGGCTCAATACCCTCCGGGCTGGAACATCCTCCCTATAAGATGTCCCGCTCTATGACAGCCGAACAAAAAAAAGTTTTAGGAACTTGGCGACTGGTATCGTGGGAAAACAAGGATGAACAGGGGAACGTTACCTATCCATATGGGAAAGATGCTCTTGGTTACCTTGTTTACAATGCCGATGGATATATGTGTGCAACCCTTTCAAAAAAGAACCGTCCTAATTTTCCTGGAGGAGACATTTTGGCAGGAACATTAGAAGAACAGGCAATGGCAGTACAAACATATATTGCCTATTGCGGTAAATATAAAGTCGAACCAGGTAAAGTGACTCATCTTGTTGATGTCAGCCTGTTTCCAAATTATATTGGTACAAAGCAAGAACGCTTCTTTAAATTTACGAATGGCAAGCTGGTATTGACTCACGCTCCCGAGTTGATGGATGGCAAGCTACAAACTCCTTCTATAATTTGGGAGAAAGCTTCAAAGTAACCGTTCACAGGATTCCCAAACCTTACCGGAAAAAATAGTTATACATTGATGGTAAGGAAGTCGGCGGGGAAATTCCTAACTATGGTAATGGGTGTAGCTTGGTTCGCTCCACATACAGAAACCGGATTCATCCAAATACTTCAGGTCAATTTCCCCGTCACCGCAGACATGAATAACATATCTAGGTCTGCTTGCTTTATTTCCCTGGTTTTTGGGTCTTGCTTTCCTTTGTGGCAAATTCAAAGCTCGCTTCCAAATGACCCCCTTTTTTTAGTACCAGTCTTAACCTGTCGGGACTTAATTTAATTTGGCGATCGCCTCCGGCACTGGGCGGAGCGCAATCTCTTTCCAGTTTTTGAACCAGTTGAAGGCTATTGTATGTACGGGCTTCTTTTTTAAGACATTCTTCCAAATTAATGATGTCTTCTTTGGTGTACTTTGTTTTTCCACCCCTACCTGATTGATCCCAAAGCCCCTCTAAACCTAGTTTTTGCCACTTATGTAAAACTTCACTCACTGTTTCCGGAGTCCAGTCAAAGTGAGCAGCTATTTTTTCAACATACCAGCCATGTGCGTTTAACCGTAATACTTTGGCTCGGTCTTCGACTTTGAAGTCTATGACGAGCAAGTAATAAATGCTAGTTAATTATAACGACTTATAGCGCTGATTCACCGAAGATTGAATCTGCTGGAGTCTCTATGATTTATCGTCACAACTCCTCCCATATATTGAAATGCGTTGTTGTTGAACCCATTAAAACCCCGTGGTCGATTACCTAAACGTAACTGGTTTCCTTTGGTGAAAACTTCGTGACACTAGCAATATATTATATTAGAGACAGGTTTATCTCCTCAGGTAACATTATTCTTCTATGAAAACAGAAATACCTAATCTCTGGATTAAATGCCCCCAGTCCAATCCACAAGCCAATTTACGCCTATTTTGCCTACCCTATGCAGGCGGTGGAACATCGATTTTTCGTCGCTGGCCTCAAGAATTACCGTCAAATGTAGAGCTTTGTGCGATTGATCTGCCTGGAAGAGAAAATCGCATCGGAGAAAAACCAATTTCAAATCTTGAAATTCTGACAGAGAAATTAGTGGAGGTCTTGCTGCAACATTTGGATAAGCCATTTGCGCTCTTTGGCCATAGTATGGGAGCGCTAATTGTTTATGAACTAGCTAGGAAACTCCAGCAAAAAAACGTCAATCCGGTTTATTTGTTTGTATCAGGTCGCCCTGCTCCTAACGTACTTGAATTATATCCGCCCCTTCATTTGTTACCTGATGCAGAATTTATTGAAAAATTAACCAATATTTACTCTGCTATACCAGATGCAGTCCTAAAAGACAAAGAACTCATGGAGTTGTTCTTGCCTGTCTTGCGAGCAGACCTGACTTTAGTAGAAACATATATCCATTCTCAAGTGGAGCCTCTTGATTGTCCCATTGTTGCTTTGGGTGGTCTTGAAGATAATGAAGCCAGTCATGATTATCTTGTTACTTGGCGTGAGTACACCCGTTCCTCATTTTCAGTAGAGATGTTCCCAGGTGGACACTTCTACCTGAATGAAAATAGACAACCCTTGTTGCAGTTAATATCTCAAACACTAAAAGACTATTTATAACCCCCATATGGCACCCTCGACTGTCACCCAGACAAATAGATATAGTGATCTGCAAACATAAATCCTCAAAACCACAAACAAGGCACAGATTATCTGCAAATAAGCGGGGTCTCAAACAATACCTTTGCTAACCTACGAGGATGAGTTAATGATGCTATAGCTAAAAACAGCTTTTACTCCGTGGCTTGGCAAAAACATTTTAAGTGGCTTTAGTAAAATGTGGGTAACATTATCATTAAGTAGGTCTGATTCAGAAGACTAGACCTATTTTTTTCAATCACAAAATGTTACCTGCCTCACATATCAAGCTTTTTAGCCTCTTTCGTTGCCCTTTCAGCCCCGTAACTCAATCGTCAATCTATGAACCTGATACTTCCAGATAAATATAATTTTATACCACGATATTTACAGCTAGCTCTAGCTAACGTCCTATCGAGTATTATGGTCCCACTGGCCAATATAGCCAGTGTCATCTTCCTGGGTCATCTTGAAGACATCCGCCACTTTGCTGGAGTCAACATCGCTGGAAACTTGCTTAACTTTCTCTATTTAGCTTTATTCTTTTTACGAATGGGAACTACTGGAGTTACAGCGCAAGCAGTCGGACGAGATGACCGAGAAGGTATGTTGTTGGTAGGACTGCGTAATGGGTTAATTGCTCTAGTACTAGGTGTCGCCCTCATACTCTTTCAATACCCTTTGGGAGAACTTGGGTTTGCCCTGCTAAATGTTACCCCAGAGATAAAATCTTCAGGGCTTGCCTATTTCAACACCCAAATTTGGGGAGCGCCTGCAATTTTACTCAATTTTGTCATGATAGGTTGGTTTCTAGGGCGAGAAAAAAATGGCTTAGTTGTGTTGTTGTCAGTCCTTGGCAATGGTGGCAAAATCGCACTTGACTATCTATTTATTATCCACCTGGGATGGGAAAGTGTAGGGGCAGGAGTTTCTTATGCCACAAGCCAATATCTATCGTTGTTAGTGGGATTGATATTTTTTTGCATGGAATTCCAGTGGCTTGAAATACGAACCCTATTTGGAAAAATATGGGACATCCCAGCTATAAAAGCTAACTTGACCCTCAATATAAACATCCTTATAAGCAATTTAATTCTTCTGGTTGTCTCCTTAACATTCAGCTATCAAGGAGTACAAATGGGGACGTTGATTTATGCTCAAAATGCCTTATTGTGGCAGATATTTACCTTGAATACATATTTTGTAGAGGGTCTGGGACTCGGTACAGAAACTTTGGTAGGAAACTTTAAAGGAAAAGGAGATTCAGAACGATTAGCGCCCGTAGTTATCGTGAATCTCTCAGCTGCTCTCGTGGTAGGACTGTTTTTCGGCGGAGTGTGCGTGCTATTTTCCGATACTGTTTTTAGCTTGTTCACTAACCACACTGAAGTCACCTCAAATATAAATACTTTTCTTCCTTGGTTACAACTTACCTTGGTATTTAGTTCAATAGGTTTTTCTCTGGAAGGATACTTCTTGGGTTTAGCACAAGGAGATATTCTCCGCAATGTTAGCTTAGTCGCTCTTGTAGTCGGGTTTGTACCTGTCAATTTTGCTACCATGAAGTTTTCAAGTAACCATGTCTTGTGGTTGAGTCTATCTTTGTTTTATGCAATCAGAATGATGTTGTTTGTGGTAAAGTTACCCAGTACATTTGGCAGTGATGTTGATAATGGTGATGTTTCACTCCCGGCTTTAGAAGCGAATCGCGCTTCGGGTAGTGATACAAAGTTGCTATAGATAGTATTATTTAGCGTCGTTGTCGAGATGTTAAAGAATGCACCCGATGATTGGTAATTGGCCTATTGAGCCGACGCCGACTAGGTAATCCCATGAAAGTTGAGCAAGTAGCTGTTATTACAGGCTTAAGTGCTAACTGGGTGCGTAAAATTGCTCGGCGTTACAACGCTACTGGACTAGAGGGGATTGTAGACGGACATAAAAAAGTTCCGGAGGCAAACATAAAGCCTTAATAGAGAAAGGCATATTTTTCAAAAGGTGAGATGCTCCCTAACGCTTTGAAGACGTAATTAAATTGTTACGTTGGAATCTACATAAAGTGTTGGTTCTTGCATTGTGAATTCTATCCCATAAAAAATTAGCTTTTTCGAGATACCTTCATTAGCTAATTCCAGTAACCGCTTGCGGAAGTCAATCGAATTTTCATTTGAACCCAGAATAAAGAAACTCACCCTAGCGCGAATTCCTGCTTGTTCTTCTTGAGGATATAAGTTAATTTTTGTACTGTCCGGATCAATCCCAAATAAGGTACTGGTACTTTCTTTAACAACTTTTTCGAGTAATGCTACTTCCGATTTGTCTAAACTTCGAGGAAAATCAAGATAAAGCAAAACCATTACCTTTTTACCTCTGGTAATATTTTCAACATCTGCATTTGCCATTATTGAATTAGGAACAATGACGAGGGTACTTTTAGCAGGAGTTCGGAGCTTTGTTGAACGTAAACCAATGGCTTCAACGCGGGCAAATAATATACCTTGAGAACTTAAATTTACCCGAATATATTCTCCAGGAATGAAAGGACGATCTAGATATAAAACAATTGTTCCTAAAAGCTGTTCTAAGGTATTTTGAGCCGCGAAAGCAACCGCTATACCCCCAATTCCTAACCCAGCGAGTAAACCAATTAAATTAATATTCTGACTCTGAGCAAATGCCAAAGCTGCAATAAATCCAATCATAGCATTAGCAATAGTTTCAAACACGAGCAGTAATTCGTCTACTTCTAGACCCATTTTACGCAGTAAATCAATTCCGTAGACTCGCAACAATTGTCGAAATAAGCCTGATGCTAATGTGGCAAAACTGATAATTAGTGCCAAGTTTAGGAAAAACTTTAAAAATTGATAAAATCCTGCATATTGTTGGATGAAATTCAAAGACAAAGTAATGAGTATTAAAGTACCTGTGACTGTCAGTACTTTTTCCAGGGGGACAATTAAGTTTTCGTATATTTTTGAGATTGTTTGGGGTAAAAATCTCCTAATTATAGTGCTTAAAATCCGAGGAGTCTGTTTCCCAATTAGCAAAGACAGAAGAATAAAGAAAAGGAACAAGCCGAAGTTGATACCCAGTAAGATAAAAAACTTACGTGTTCCTTCATCCACGAAGAGCCAATTTTTTATATTAATTTGCAGGAGGTTCATTGTAGTTCGTTAAATAGTAATGGGTGCATCAATGTTAACTGGTCTTTCTTCAAGCTCAAAAGTAAGCCCATATTCTTTCAGTTGTATGGTAATATTTTGTTTAGCTATATCTAATAGCTGGTAGCGCATATCCATTCCCATTTCGCCATAACCGAGAATAAAAAAGTTAATTTGCGCCTGGGTAACATTAGATTTTTCATTTAGAAAAATATCTTTAAAATTTACCACAGTATTACGAGAGTCAATTCCAAATAAATCTTTGGTACTTTCTAAAATTACTTGACGAATCAAAGCTTTTTGTTGATCAGGAATGTTTTTAGTGAAGGTTAAATAAATTAGAGAAACAACTTTTCTCGCTCCTGTGAAGTTTTCGATACTTAATTGAATGAGAGAATCATTAGGTACTATAGTTAATGTCCCTTTGCCAGAGTTACGAATTTTAGTAGAACGTAAACCAATTGACTCAACTCTGCCAAAGGTGCCATCTGGTAAACCGATATAGTCATCAACAACAAAAGGTCGGTCGATATAAAGAACTATTCCACCGAATAACTGCTGTAAAGTTTGTTGAGCAGCAAAGGCTACCGCTAATCCCCCAATTCCTAAACTTGCTATTACACCTAATAAATTGATTTTATGTGTCTGAGCAAAAATCAGGATGACGGTAACACAAATAACTATATCTGCTAGAAAATTAACTACTACTAATAACTCACCATTAATTTTTCTCCTAGTGGCAGATTCTCGCAGGTAAGCATCAAAAAAATTCTGAAATAGACGAGATCCTAACCAGCCAATTGCAATCGTGAGTGATAAACCAAGACTAAGTTCTAAAAACTTGAGCCAATCAGGTTTAGGAATAATTAGCAGAGTTAGGTCAAGAAATATTAAACCAATAATTATTCCTAACTTATTTTCGTAAGGAGAAAAAACTTCCTGATAAATTTTTCTCCCTTGAGGAGACAAGAAGCGATGGGCGATTAATTCGTTCATTTTTTTAAAAAAGAAACCTAATATAAATAACAATGCCAACAAAAGAACTACCATCCCTGCCGAAAAACCGATAATTGCGAGGGTGGTTAGATTCTCTTGAATTGCTTCAGAGAAGATGTCCACAATATAATTAACTCCTTTAGACTTAAACGGAATTTTGAAATAATTTTATGCCCAAATATAATCAGACTTGGCTATGTGAGCGGCGAATATATCAATTAATGCCTATCGAGCCACTGTACAAAATGAGATCCTATTACGGTACATTAACGATTATTGACTAAGTAATAATGCGTAGAAAATCTAGTGCTTTTTAGATATAGTTATTGTTGTTCGACTCGTATACTTTATTGAGCAATCAATGCTTAAAGTACACTATTTTTAGTCTAGTTATCAGCTTTAAATAAAACCTGTTTAAGAATACTTACTTTTCTCACTTTTCTCACCTAAAAATTAACCTATTTACTAACTGTCAAGTAGAACGAAAAGCTGTTATTAAAAATATTTATTTAACTCTGTTTTGATAGCATATCCTGCTTATGCTAGTCATTTATCCTCAACTAATCATTAAACTGTTTATTTCATAGCTAACTCCACAAACCTTGTAACTACCAGTTAGTAAGTGAGAGTAGTGGATCTTTTTAGCAAGTTATTTCATATAGCGTTCTCTTCAAAACTCTAATTTATGCCTTTTTATTCTCTCGCCAAATAAAATATAAATGAGATGGCTGACGAATCTATGGTGCAAGATATCAGCCAAAAAAGTGTGGAAAGTATGTAAAAAATGAGACAATATAGAAAGAAAACTCTTCACTAAAAGTACTTGATAAAAGTCTATAAATATGCATGTAGATGAAGCCCTGCAAATTTTGGATAAAGTTCTGTTACCAAGAAAGCTTAATTTCATTGAGAGCTTAGTATTCCGGCAGTCGTGGTTAGGGCAGACTTACAGCGAGATAGCAAAAGACTCTGCCTATACTTCTGATTACATCAAGGCGGTTGGCACTCAAGTATGGCAATGCCTCTCAGAAGCAGTAGGGAAGAAAGTAACAAAAAAAAATCTGCATTTTGTCTTCAGGGAGTATCAGCAAGCAGGGACAAGTAAACTAGAGCATTGCTGGCAGCAGAAATCCAGCCCCGGCTGGGAGATAGAGAATGATTCCCCATATCCAATACTGGGGACAGATTTGGATTTTCCCGGTGGGCCAGTGCCGCTCAATTCCCCGTTTTATATCAAGCGATTCTCCAAAGGGGATGTTGCGCGATCGCCAATTGAAGAATTAGCCTATAAAGAAATCAGCAAACCAGGGAGTGTGATTCGGATTAAAGCTCCTAGCCAAATGGGTAAAAGCTCTCTACTGAATAGAATTCTCGTTCGCGCTGTGGGCATTGGCTACCAAATTGTCAATCTAGACTTTCAGGCAGCAGATGAAGTTGTGTTTACTTCCATCGACAAGTTTTTACGCTGGTTATGTGCCAATGTAAGTCAGCAGTTGAATCTCAAACTCCTACTTGATGATTATTGGAATCAGGATATAGGCAGCAAGGTTAGCTGTACATTATATTTTCAAGACTATGTGTTAGTGCAAATTGATAGTCCCTTAGTCTTGGCGTTGAATGAAGTGAATCGGGTTTTTGAATATCCCCACATCGCTAGAGACTTTTTACCCCTGCTGCGATTTTGGTCTGAACAAGCCAAAAATGTCGAAATATTCCAAAAACTCCGGTTAGTTGTAGTTCACTCAACAGAAAATTATGTTCCTTTAAATATGCATCAATCCCCATTTAATGTGGGGCTACTGATTAAATTACCAGAGTTTAATTGGGAGCAGATACAAAATTTAGCAAGGCATCATGGATTAAATTGGACAGATGGTAGCCAAGCCAAACAACTGATGGGGATGGTGGGTGGGCATCCTTATTTAGTGCGTGTTGCTCTTTATCACCTGTGTCGGAGCGGGGTAACACTGGAAAAGTTGTTGCAAGAGGCTCCTACCCAAACGGGAATTTATAGCGATCATTTAAGGAGTCACTTAACGAGGCTTAGTGATCATCCTGAATTGCTGAGTACATTTAAATATGTGGTGACTGCAAAGGGTAGCGTTAGCTTAGAACCGTTACTAGCTTACAAGTTAGAGAGTATGGGGTTAGTGAAGCTAGAGGGTAATGAATGTACTATTTTGTGCGAATTATATCGGCAGTATTTTACAGCGTACAACTTAAGAGAGGAGTATTTACCCAATTCTCGTAACTAAATTTGCGATGGAAAAGTTTTAGTCTGTGGCTTCCAGCAAGATGGTGTTTATAAGATTCAGTTCGCTGGATACCATAAAATAGCGATCCGCAATAGACTATCAGAAATTACTATTTTTGAAAATTGATTTTTATTGCTAATGAATGCGATAAATATGGCTGATAAAAATGGGAATATATCTAAACTAAATTTTTTCTGTTTGGATAGAATGGTCGAGTTTAATGATTTAATTTTAGACTAAGGATATATTGATATTATCTAAACAATTTTTCAAGTGAATTGCCAAAGATGAACTTAACTATTATTTTCTGGCAATATCATTTTATTGCCTAAAAGATTAACATTAATACTGTGAGAGATGGTACAAATACTATCCAGGTTCATAAAGCGATATGTACAACGAGCTACGCCTACGCACCTGATAAAGCGAAGACAAAAAGCGATCGCACCCATAGCAAAAAATTTCGATAATATCTTGACATATCTGGCATAATTAGGTGAGGTAGAGCCGATGGCAGCGGTAACAAGCTAAACACAAACCTCTCAAGAAGGTTAACGGTGTTGCAGTGGTCGGAATTGTGATTGTTTCTCACAGCAAACAACTAGCTCTGGGTGTGCGGGAACTGGCGGCACAGATGGTTCAAGGCCAAGTTCCGATGGCGGTTGCAGCTGGTATTGAAGATCCCGAAAACCCATTGGGTACAGATCCAATGCAGGTTTATGAGGCGATCGCATCAATTTTTTCAGATGATGGTGTTTTGGTGTTGATGGATTTGGGTAGTGCTTTGATGAGTGCAGAAATGGCCCTGGAGTTTCTACCCCCAGAACAGCGAGAAAAAGTATATCTGTGCGAAGCACCGCTGGTAGAAGGTGCTTTAGCCGCTGTCGTTGCTGCTGCTGCGGGGATGAATATCCAGCAAGTCATGGCGGAAGCACGAGGGGCATTAGTAGCCAAAGCAACGCAATTGGGTATAGGCGTGGTTCCCCAACCCGTCGTCAACGAACTCTCAACCAACCCAGAATCGCCAAAGGGAGAAATTCGCCTCACTGTCAACAATCGCCTAGGTTTACACGCCCGGCCTGCTGCTCAGTTTGTCGCCACCGGTGCCCGATTTCAATCCCAAATCCTGGTGCAGAATTTAACTCTGAAGTCATTGACTGTCCGGGGTGACAGTATTAACTCCGTCACAACTTTAGGGGTGCGTCAAGGGCATGAATTGGTGATTACTGCCATCGGTGTTGATGCAGAGACAGCGCTGGCGGCATTGCAAGCATTATTTATCAACAACTTTGGTGAAGGCGATCATCTACGCCCCACCGTAGACGATCGCGCTTTGGAGTCACCATTAGCAGTACCACAGCCAGTTACACCCCCGACACCAGGCGAACTTGCAGGAATTGCTGCTTCCCCAGGAATTGCGATCGCGACCGTTGTCCATTATCAATCCACTCCCATTGTCATACCGCAATACCACATAGAAAACGTAGAGTTAGAGTGGCAACGTTTACGAACAGCAATTCAAACAGCCCAACACGAAATTCAGACATTACTCTTTGAAGCATCTATTCAAATTGGTGACGCCGAAGCCGCCATTTTTGACGCCCATCTGCTGTTTTTAGAAGACCCCGTATTGCTAGAAGCAGTACAAGTGCGGATTGTTGAACAACACCAGAATGCAGAAGCCGCTTGGCAAGCCGTAGTTGATGAAGTAGCTAATTTTTACCGCATACTTGAGGATTCTTACTTACAAGAGCGCGTTGATGACGTTGTTGATGTTGGGCAAAGAGTGCTGCGATTATTAATGGGAAATGCCCCGACTAATTTGCAACTCTCAACACCAGCAATTGTAGTAGCCGCAGACTTAACACCCTCAGATACTGCCAGACTAGATCCCACAAAGGTGCTAGGCATTTGTTTGACCAATGGTAGTGCTACTTCCCACAGCGCCATCATCGCCCGCACTTTAGGTATTCCTACAGTCTTGGGTGTAGATGATCAAGTCTTAGGTTTGGCTTCGGGGACTCTGATGGCCGTGGATGGAGAAACTGGTAAAGCTTGGGTAGAGCCAGAAGCAGATACCCTCAATGTACTGTTAGCTAAACGACAGGCGTGGCAAACTGCCCAACATGCAGCCCGAATTCAGGCGGATCAGCCAGCAATTACCAGTGATGGTCAGCAAATTAGGGTCTTTGCTAACATTGGCAGCATAGCCGACGCCAAAGTGGCTGTAGCCGCAGGTGCAGAAGGTGTGGGACTACTCCGCACAGAGTTTTTGTATTTAAACCGCACAAGTCCACCTGGAGAAGAAGAACAACTGGCAATTTATCAGGCGATCGCCCAAGTGCTGGACACCCGTCCGTTGATCATTCGCACCTTGGACGTAGGCGGAGACAAACCACTTCCCTACCTGAAGATAGGGGTTCTCGAAGCCAATCCTTTCTTAGGCTGGAGGGGTATCCGGTTCTGTCTGGATCATCTGGATCTGTTCAAGACTCAGTTACGGGCAATTTTGCGGGCCAGTATGGGACACAAAATTAAGGTGATGTGGCCAATGATTGCCACGGTGACAGAGGTAAGGGCAGCTAAAGCCATTCTAGGTGAAGTGCAGGCGGAACTTTGCCAAGCTGGTATTCCTTTCGATCAAACTATGGAAGTGGGCGTGATGATAGAGGTACCCTCAGCAGTAGCGATCGCCGATCAGCTAGCCGCTGAAGTGGATTTCTTTAGTATTGGGACTAATGACCTCAGCCAGTATGTCATGGCAGGCGATCGCACCAACCCAAGAGTAGCAGCTTTGGTTGATGCCCTACATCCAGCAGTATTGCGAATGGTACAGCGAACCGTCCGAGCTGCCCATACAGCTGGGATTGAAGTGGGATTATGTGGCGAGATCGCCGCAGATCCCTCAGCCGCCCCGATTTTACTAGGTTTGGGGCTGGATGAATTGAGTGTGAATCCCCAAACAATACCTATACTCAAACAAGCGATCGCTCAGTTGACTTTAACTCGAGCAACTGCGATCGCAGCATCAGCATTGCAACAAGATTCCGCCGCTCAGGTAAGAGAACTAGTCTCAAACAAGATTTATTAAATTTGACTTACTCCCAGCACCAGGCCTTCGCCATCGCGCGGGATTCGATATTTTTATGAAACAACTCAAGCCAAATGACTTTGTGGAACAAAACGATCTCAAAGCATTCTTAGCTTTGTTCAGGGATTGGAGCGCAATTTTCCTTGTAGCTGCTTTCAGCATTTGGGCAAATAATATCTTTGTTTATTTCCTCTCCATCTGGGTTATCGGCTTCTTTCAATTTGCTCTCGGAGAAGTCCTGACCCATGAAGCATCACATTACAACTTATTTAAGCAGAGACAGTGGAACAAAAATTTAGAGCCTCTCTACGCTTTTCCCGTTATCAGTACCATCTCCTATTATCGCAAACATCATCTACCTCATCATAAATATTTAGGAAAACAACAAGATCATGCAACTGTATTTTATGAGCAATTAGGGATATATAAACCCAAGGCAAATCTATTTTTTATCTGGGTTATTCAGCCCTTAATCGGATTCTCCACCTTCTATCTTTTTCTTGGTGTCCATACCGGGATGTATTATGAGCTAAAGAGTTTGGACTATCATCCATTCCAGAGCGGATTTAAATTATCTATTTTTTGGCTGCTGATTATTCTCACTTTCTTTTTCTCAGGAAATATTCATCTACTAATTCTGTACTGGCTCATTCCTCTACTATGGCCTTTTGCTTGTTTTATCTATTGGTCAGAATTGACAGATCATTTTAATACTCAGTCAGGAACCAGATCAAACATGAGTTTTCTGACCAACCTCTTAGCTCACAACCGTGGATATCATTATGTCCATCATCTTTATCCCACAATCCCCTGGTACAAGCTTCCAGAAGCTCAGAAAGCTTTATGTCCAGATTTACCGGATATTGCAAATGGCTTCTTCGACACATATAGGCAATTGACGGCAAAACTTGACACTCCCTGCTCTCAAGAGACGGGAATTCTTGAGTAGACCAAAAACAAACTCTGAGAGGATGTTTTAAAAGTTGTTGGTGATAAACACTCGTAGATCCCCCTAAATCCTTCTGGACAAGGGGGACTTTGATTCCAATTCCCCCCTAGCCACCCAAGTCCTGGGGGAATCTCGATCAATTCTGATACGAATCAGACATCCTCTAAGGATGAATTAAGATTTACCGCCCCAAAAGCCCATATTATTGACATATATCGTCAAAGATCGCTGTTTAATCAATGATGGATAGGCTTTGTCGCGATCGCAGTATGTAAAGACATAGCAGACAACGTCTTTACACTTGTAGGAGAGCGGTCTGCGCGTAGTCTATTTATTAAACTAGCTAGATATTCATGCAAGAGGTCAATTGACGCGCCAGTATTTGAGAAATTTTCGCCTGAAGCTGTTCTATTATGGGGTTTTTGGGAACTATAAGATGGCAACACCTGGAAATAGGAGCAAAAAAAGCCAATATAAACAATCGATGAGGAATTAGTAGCTTCCTTCGCTAGCGAATACTGATGTTAATAGCTTGGAAATTATAGCTCCAAGACCAGAAAGATTAACGATATTGCTGAAAAATGCCTAGTACAGTAACTTCAAAAAACACTAGAAAAATGGATATTTTAATTATAAATTATATAAATTTTCAGGAACTAATATGACTAATATACAAGAAAATAACTTAATTTTAGTTGTTGATGATACTATTACTAACCTAGAAATAATCTCAATTATATTAACAAATGCCGGGTTTGAAGTTACAACAGCAATTGATGGACAAAAGGCACTAGATTTGGTTCAAGATAAACAACCTAATTTAATCTTGTTAGATTTAATGATGCCAGGAATAGATGGATTTGAAACCTGTAAAAGGTTGAAACAAAATCAGGAAACCAGCGATATTCCAGTGATTTTTATGACTGCCATTGTTGATACAGAAAGTAAGGTAAAGGCTCTAAGCCTAGGTGCAGTTGATTACATCATCAAACCTTTTCAGCAGGAAGAAGTAGTAGCTCGGATCAAAACCCATCTGCAATTGCGAAATTTAACCAAAACTTTAGAAACACGAGTAGCAGAAAGAACAGCAGCACTTTCTCAAGCATTAAAAGATTTACAAGAATCTCAACTCCAACTGGTACAAAGGGAAAAAATGTCTGCATTGGGTAACCTTGTTGCTGGAGTAGCGCACGAAATCAACAATCCTGTTGGATTCATTTCGGGTAATTTGCAACCTGCTATGAACTATATCCAGGATCTGTTTCGCATTATTGACCTCTATCAAAAATACTATCCCCAAGAAGTTCCAGAAATTCACCAAGAAATCGCCGCCATAGACCTAGATTATGTGCGTTCTGATCTACCTAAATTGATTTCCTCAATGAAAGAAGGAGTTCAGCGTATTCGCAACATCAGCACTAGTCTAAGAACCTTTTCTAGAGCAGATAGCGATCGCAAAACTTCCTGCAATATTCATGATGGCATCAACAGCACTCTCATGATTCTCAAACACCGCTTAAAGGCAACATCAGCCCGTCCGGATATTCAAGTAGTCAGAAATTACGGCAATTTGCCCCTAATAGAATGCTTTAGTGGACAACTAAATCAGGTATTTATGAACTTGTTAGCTAATGCTATTGATGCTTTAGAAGAATCTAATTTTGGGCGTAGTTTCGACGAAATTAAGGAGAATCCTCATCAAATTAAGATTCAGACCACCCTCACTGAAGATAAAAATGATGTCATGATTCGGATTCAAGATAATGGGGTGGGAATGTCACCTGAAATTAAAGAAAGAATCTTTGACCATTTATTTACCACCAAGCCTGTCGGCCAAGGTACAGGTTTAGGATTATCAATTGCCCGGCAAATCATTGTCGAAAAACATGGGGGAACTCTGGAGGTAAATTCAATTCTTGCACAAGGTTCGGAGTTTCTGATTACTATTCCTATACATTAGGGTAGCCAGCATCAAATTTTTTAGAGAAAAATAGTTACTTGGGAGTGATTTTGGGGAACCATAGAGCTGTAGTTTGAAACCTGGAGTTCCAAAATTGATGAACAAGTTTCTTAACAAGGCAGCAGAGAATATAACTATTCCTTTAGAGAGAGATATTTTTTTACGTACATTGATTCGGGAGTTATCCGGCACTTTGCAGGACGTAGTTGGCTTAGAAGAAGCCTCTGGATTTATTAGCGTAGTTGGTGAAAGTATGGGTAGGCAGATAAATCAAGATTATAAGTCTGCCTTAGAAGTATCCAATCTTTCCCTTGAGCAAGTTGCTGATGTCATAGTTGATTTGAAAAAACGAATCCAGGGCGATTTTTATGTCATTGAGCAGAGTGATGAAAAGATTATCTTTGGCAACCGCCGCTGCCCATTTGGGGAAAAAGTCCTAGAGAGGCCATCCATGTGTATGATGACTTCCAACGTTTTTGGGAATATAGCGGCTGACAATCTGGGGTATGCCAAGGTAGAACTGCAAGAAACCATAGCAGCGGGTGCAGATGGATGCAGAGTTGTGGTTTACTTAAAACAGACAACAGAGTCGGAAGATGCAGCAGGTCGAGAATACTTTAGAGGAATATAAGCTACTTAATACTGGGTTTTTAAGTGGTTAATTAGCCTATTTACTATCACTAATTTTCCACATTATAAGGTGAATAAAATCGCTGCCCAGCTTTTATCCCCTGATTAAAAATCACTTGCTCTCAGCTTCATTTTCTGTTAATTCTTCAGCACTAAGCTGACTCTAGAGTATGAGCTTAGTGCTTTATTGCAAAGATGCTCAAACTCTCAAATTAGAAAATGCATGACTCCTGAACAATTTATTGAACTTGCCAGAGTTTTGCCAGAACCTTTATTCCTGATAAGTGGTGAGGGTCAAATCCTAGCTACAAATCAACCGGCTGTAGATCTGTTGGGGTTACGCCGTCAGGAACTGCAAGAGAGAATGATATTTGATCTCGTAACTGAACCTCCCAACAAAGTCGCCAAATACCTGCAAGCTTGTTCTAGTAGCCGAGCAATGGTTCTTGGTTCTTTGACTTTACGCAAAAATGATGGGCAACAGTTAATCTGTCGTAGCCAAGGTGCAGTCATTCAACCTGCATCTCCTGAATCTTCATCTCTAATTCTCCTCCGCTTAGAAAAGAGGGAGATAGCTAGCAGCAATTTCATCCTGCTTAATCAGAAAATAAATCAGTTAGCAAAAGAAATCCAGAGACGTAAACAGGCAGAAGAAGCACTCTTAAAAGCCAATCAAGAGCTAGAACTCAGAGTTGAGGAACGGACAACTGCCTTAACAGAAACATTAAAAGAATTACAACGTACCCAAGGACACCTCATTCAAGCTGAGAAAATGTCTGGCTTGGGTCAGATGGTTGCTGGTGTCGCCCACGAAATTAATAACCCGATCAACTTTATCTATGGGAATCTCCCACACACTGAGAAGTATACCCGAGATTTACTCAGACTAGTGCAACTTTATCAACAGCATTACCCAAATCCTCCTTTAGAAATCCAAGAAGAAATTGAAAATGTTGAATTCGATTTTCTCCAACAAGACATCGCTAAACTTCTCAATTCTATGAAGATAGGGACAGAACGTATCCGCGAAATTGTTTTGGGACTGAGAAATTTTTCGAGACTGGATGAAGCAGAACTAAAGAAAGTGAATATTCATGAGGGAATTGACAGCACTTTAATGATTTTGCAACACCACTTGCAAGGTAAAAATGGGCATACAGCAATCCAAGTTATCAAAGAATATAGACAATTGCCTTTAGTTAAATGCTACCCAGGTCAACTTAACCAGGTGTTCATGAATATTCTCGCCAATGCTATCGATGCACTGGAAGATAAGAGGAGCTTATCAAGTGCCCAGAAGCAGGCAATAATGGGAAATTCACCTATCCAAAATCCCCAGATTCAGATTCGCACTGATGTGGTCGATGAAAAATGGGTAGTTATTTCTATTGCCGATAATGGTCTAGGAATGACTGAAGAGGTTACCAGCAATTTGTATAATCCATTTTTTACAACTAAACCTGTGGGTAAAGGTACAGGTTTGGGTTTATCTATTAGTTACCAAATTATAGTAGAAAAGCACGAGGGACAATTGCACTGTCATTCTACCCTAGGACAAGGTACAGAATTTATTATTACTCTTCCCTTAAAGAATAGAAATGGGTAATTGGGCATGGGGCATTAGAGAAGTGCTTTCCCCATTATACCATTTTTATATGAAGACGCATAGAGATAACCCCACAGCCCTCCCAACCTCCCCTAACTAAGGGGGAGTTGGGAGGGGTAAAATAACGTGCAGCTTCATTGAGAATTGGTATTACCCATTACCAACCTACAAACCTTTTGGTTGCTCAGTGGTAATTATGCTTGCCTGAGTACTCACAACTGTTGCTGCATGCAATATGGAAGTATTGGCAACTGAATTGTTTGCTAAGGTAAACAGTGGATTTGACAAAATCCCGGCGATTGTAGTAGCGATTAAAGTCACTATCAACCCTACCTGCAAAGGTCTAAACCCTGGCAAATTCCAACGTATTTCGGGATAATTTTTGACTACGTCGGACATTTCTTGGGGTTCTTTGACTACCATCATTTTGACTACGCGAATGTAGTAGTAGATGGAGACGACGCTGGTAACTAACCCCAGCAAAACTAACCAGTAAAGACCTGCTTGCCAACCAGCCCAGAACAAGTAAATTTTGCCGAAAAACCCAGCTAGTGGCGGAATCCCACCCAAAGAAAGTAGGGAGATACTCAACCCCAATGTTAGAAGTGGGTCTTTTTGATACAAACCAGAGTATTCGGCTATCTGGTCGGTTCCTGTCCGCAGGGTGAACAGAATGATGCAGGTAAAGCCGCACAGGTTCATGAACAGATAGACCAGCAGGTAAAATAACATACTGGAATATCCAGCGTTAGTACCAGCAATCAAGCCAATCATCACAAACCCAGCTTGGGCAATGGATGAATAAGCTAGCATCCGTTTCATGCTGGTTTGCGCTAGGGCAACTACGTTACCCAACACCATACTCAGAACGGCGAGGGCGGTGAAGACAAATTTCCATTCCTCGGCGACGAGGGGGAAGGCTGTTGTCAGTAAGCGGATGGCTAGGGCAAACCCAGCTGCTTTGGAACCGACAGATAAAAAGGCGATCACTGGGGTGGGAGCGCCTTCATAAACGTCTGGTGTCCACTGGTGGAAAGGTGCGGCGGAGATTTTGAAGCCAATACCTGCAATTACGAAAACGAGGGCGATCACCAAACCTAATGATTGACCAACTTTAGCTGTGGCAATACCATTGGCGATCGCAATCAATTCTGTTTGTCCACCCGATAGACCATACAGCAGCGACACACCATACAAAAATACTGCGGTGCTGGAAGCTCCAATCAACAGGTATTTCAGCGCCGCTTCATTAGAGCGGGGGTCACGCTTGGTATAACCTGTTAACAAATAAGAGGAAATACTCAGGGTTTCTAGGGAGATGAAAATCATCACTAACTCACTAGCCCCAGACAGAAACATCCCGCCTAAGGTAGCTGTTAGCAAAATGGCGATAAATTCAGCTAAAGCGGTGCCACTTTGCTCAATGTAGCGAATTGACATCAATATTGTGGCAACAGCGGATAGGGCGATGATCCCGCGAAAAATGATACTGAGGTCGTCACCAATAAAAGCACCAGTAAAGGAGATGGGATTTAGCGCGTCCCATTGGAAATATAGGGCGACTATCGAAGCTAGTAAACCTGCGATCGCTAGATATCCAATCCAGCGTGCGGATGTGCGCCCCAAAATCAAATCAACTATCAAAACCCCCAAGAGGGTGATAATCACAATCCCCTCTGGTAAAATCGTTCCAGCATTTAACTGGGATGCAAGATTAGCAAAATCCATGAGATGTATAGGTTTTGGCGATCAGACGTTAAGGCTAACTGTGTTCATTCTATCTATTGTTCTTGACTAAAGTTCCATTCATCTTGATGTTTTAAAAATACGGCATTCAGCATTCAGCACGCGGCAAGGGAAAGACAGATTTTCCGGCTTCGGTGTGGACCAGCATCACACTACCACCTGTCTTCTAGCGTAAACGCGCCAAACTGTGCCACAGGTTTCCAAACCAAGCCGCCCCTTGTCACCAAGCAGAGCGACTATGCTTACCATCAAATTAAATTATGTTGAAATTTCCCGGTGATTATCCAGTCACTGAACTGTTTAAATACAAATTAATTAATTCACTAAGTTACTGTGTCTTTTCTGCGCCTGGATCGGTTGATTGAGGTCTCACCGTGCCAAACAGGGGAACAGAAATAGCTTTATGCTCCTGGTGAGATAGCAAACCCATACCAGAAATAACACTTAAATGAACTGTACTATTTTTTCATAACTAACCGCATCTCCCACCGTAATGCGATGCTTATCTCCCGTCACTTCACCAAATGCCAAAGTTAAATGAGGTATATTTTGCCCGTCAATTTGCGGCACAGGTTGTAGAATGACATCACCTTGGCGAATTGATTGCATAGTCTTGCCTCTCAAGCGATGGGTAGAAACTACTCCGCTTTTGGTCTCAAGTTTAATTTAATTTTGGCACAGCCTCTATGGCTTCAGGTAAGAGGGGGAGTGGCAAATAGGGAAAGTGAGGTAATCTATAATTTATAAATTTAAATTTCTTGTATCCCCCAGTCCTCAACGACAGAAGGTACCGCGATATGACACTTCAGGGGTATTTTGAAAACTGTAGTCGCCAATTATGCGCTAGATAAGTTAAAGATTGAAATAGCTGGCAATTCACACCTGGCGTTTCCCGAAGCAGACCTCTGGTTTGGACTGCGCCTGGAGTTGAGCGGATTTTCGCCCGTTAGGGCAATTTGTGTGAGGATTAAATGACCGCCCCCAGGGTGACATTTTATCTGGACATTTCGCCGAAATTATCTCAATTTGACTGTTTAGCTTTGCAGCTATTCTTTTTTTTGAAATTTCCATGTCAACTCTCGTCATCGTCGAATCTCCGACCAAAGCTCGTACCATTCGCAACTACCTACCAAAAGACTATCGGGTGGAAGCGTCTATGGGTCATGTGCGAGACCTACCCCAGTCAGCTAGCGAAATTCCCGCTGCTGTCAAAGGGGAAACATGGGCGCAGCTCGGGGTAAATATAGACGCCGACTTTGAACCGGTGTATGTAGTCCCCAAGGATAAAAAGAAAATTGTCACCCAACTCAAAGAGGCTCTAAAAGATGTCGATGAATTGATCCTGGCAACTGACGAAGACCGGGAAGGTGAAAGCATTAGTTGGCATTTATACCAATTGCTCAAGCCAAAAGTGCCGACTAAGCGGATGGTATTTCACGAAATTACCCAAGAAGCCATCAAAAAAGCTTTGAAAAACTGCCGCACTATTGATGAAAAGTTGGTTCGCGCCCAAGAAACCCGGCGGATTTTGGATCGATTGGTGGGCTATACCCTATCTCCCCTGCTATGGAAAAAAATCGCCTGGGGATTATCGGCTGGGCGGGTGCAATCTGTAGCCGTGCGGCTTTTAGTCACCAAAGAACGCCAACGCCGCGCTTTCCATGAAGGTACTTTCTGGGATTTAAAAGCCGGCTTGGTGCAGGAAAAAACCCCCTTTAGCGCCCAGTTGGTAAACTTGGGCGGAACGAAAGTTGCCACCGGCAGCGATTTCGACCCCGCAACGGGAAACATTACCGCAGGTCGTAATGTTGTGCTGCTGACAGAAGAGCAAGCTGTGGCTCTTCAAGAACGTCTAACGGGAAAAACCTGGAATGTAGCGGACATCGAAGAACGCCCAGTAACGCGCAAACCTGCGCCACCGTTTACAACTTCGACGCTGCAACAAGAATCTAACCGGAAACTGCGCCTCTCGGCACGAGACACCATGCGAATTGCCCAGAATTTGTATGAGCAAGGGTACATTACCTATATGCGTACAGATTCGGTGCATTTGTCAGATCAGGCGATCGCAGCTGCCCGTAACTGTGTAGAACAACTTTATGGCAAACCATACCTCAGCCCCCAACCGAGGCAATACACCACTAAATCTAAAGGCGCACAAGAGGCACACGAAGCCATTCGTCCAGCGGGTAGCAGCTTCCGCACTCCCCAAGAAACTGGTTTAGGCGGTCGGGAACTTGCCTTATACGACTTGATTTGGAAGCGCACTGTCGCTAGCCAAATGGCAGACTCTCGGCAAACACAAATTACTGTGCAGTTGCAAGTTGAAGACGCGGGTTTTCGTTCTTCTGGCAAACGCATTGATTTTCCTGGGTTCTTACGCGCCTACGTCGAAGGTTCCGACGATCCTGAAGCAGCACTGGAAGACCAAGAGGTAATTTTGCCACCGCTGAAAGTGGGAGATCATCCTCAGTGTAATGACTTGGAAGCAGTTGGTCACGAAACTCAACCCCCAGCCAGATACACCGAAGCTACTCTCGTCAAAACCCTAGAAAGTGAAGGCATTGGTCGTCCCAGCACCTACGCCAGCATTATCGGCACAATCATCGACAAGGGTTATGCCCAGTTGGTGAGCAACGCCCTCATCCCCACTTTTACCGCTTTCGCCGTTACTGACCTACTGGAAAAATATTTCCCCGATATTGTTGATCCCAGCTTTACCTCCAAGATGGAGCAAACTCTGGATGACATTGCCACGGGCGAAGCTAAATGGCTACCCTACCTCAAGAATTTCTATTTGGGAGAGAAAGGTCTAGAAACCCTGGTTAAGGAACAGGAAGGCCAAATTGATGCAACTCTGGCCAGAACGGTAGAACTGGAAAATTTAGATGCCAAAGTCCGTATTGGTAAATATGGCCCCTACATCGAAGTCGAAAATGGAGATGGGATCGTCACCGCTTCTATTCCCAAAGACTTGACACCAGCTGACCTCGACCCGAAACAGGTCGAAGTACTTTTGCGGCAAAAAATCACCGGGCCTGACCAAGTTGGTCGCCATCCCGAAACTGGTGAACCGATTTATGTGAAAATCGGCACTTATGGGCCCTATGTCCAGTTAGGTGATAAAACCGACGAAAATCCCAAACCCAAGCAATCTTCCCTACCCAAAGGTGTCACGCCAGAAAATCTCACCCTAGACATGGCTGTCGGTCTTTTAGCACTACCCCGGACATTGGGTGTTCATCCAGTAACTAGTGGCAAAATCCAAGCTAGTTTAGGACGCTTTGGTCCTTATGTCGTTCATGACCAGGGTAAGGAAGGGAAAGACTACCGCTCCCTGAAAGCTGCTGACAATGTATTGACAATTTCTTTAGAACGTGCATTAGAGTTGTTGTCCGAACCGAAAAAGGGACGCTCTTCTACCAATAGCAAGTCAAAGGCAGCCTTACGCGAGTTGGGAACACATCCAGAGGAGGGGTCACCAATAAACATCTACGATGGCCCCTATGGACCTTACATTAAGCATGGCAAAACTAATGTCAGCATTCCAGAAGGTCAAAAGGTGGAAGATGTCACCCTGTCTACAGCGCTGACATTGCTGGAAGCGAAAGCCTCAACCGCAAAATCTACGCGCAAGACGAGTAAATCGACGACTCCTACTAAATCCAAGTCAACTACTAAGTCGTCAACAACTAGCGCGAAAAAAAAAGATGCCCAAGGTTAGTTAAAGTCAAGTGGACGGTTAACAGTTAACTGTTTACTGTTAACTGTTGATCGAAAATACTACTCCTTGGAGGATGCAGTCTGCTAGGTTGCTAATGTGATACTCTTATAAGTAAGGGAGAACACAACACCAAATTTTAGAAGTGGCTTATGCCCCCAACAGGGCAGTGTGTCAACTCCTTATCAAGCCAAAGGTGCGAAAATACCCAGTTTCTGCAAAGAAAGTTAATCAAAAATTGAGGTAGTATCTCAGGAGCGGTCAGTTCAATGGACTATATAGAAAAGGTACTGGAAAAGCTTAAGGAATTAGCACGCAAGCTAATTGAAAGCCTTTTGGGGCCAGAGGCTGAGCCGGAACCGGAACTGATTCCGATTCCTGTAAATGATCGCTCGCGCCGTCGCTAATATCCTCAAGATACTGGAGTTGACGTTGCCACCTTTAAGTATTCTCGTACTGCATGGGCCAAACCTAAATTTGCTAGGACAACGCGAACCAGGAATTTATGGTTCCTTGACCCTAGCAGAAATTAATTGCCTGTTAGAAGCAGAAGGACTCAAGTTACAGGCGAAAGTCGCGCCTGTGCAGTCAAATCATGAAGGGATTTTAGTAGATACTATTCATGGGGCATTAGGGCAACATCAGGGAATTTTGATCAATGCAGGGGCATATACCCACACAAGTGTGGCATTAAGAGATGCGATCGCTGGGGTAAATTTGCCTACAGTTGAAGTACATTTAAGTAACATCTACCGCCGAGAAGATTTCCGTCATCATTCTTACATCGCTCCAGTAGCGATTGGGCAAATTAGTGGCTTTGGTGTTCAAAGCTATTTGCTGGGATTACAGGCTTTGATTCATTATCTCAGAAATGATCAAGGAACAAGTACCTAGGTAAGCATAAATTAACATAGAGGCTGGTTATGACTTTTAGTGATCAGTCAATTTTAGATTTAGGGGTCCATTCTGCTTTTCTAAAATCTAAAATTGTATGCGCTACTCTCTCGTAAGTCGGTTTAGAGGCACAATACTTGGGGCATTCCTGGGGGAAAGTTTAGCCAAGGGCGGTGAAAACCCGATCAATTGCGCCTGTGGTACTGGCACAATGGTGATCCTGGGTGCTGAAAGTTTAATCGCACTTGGCTCTTTAGATTTAAATGATTGGCTAAAGCGTCACCAACAAGCACCTGTTCATTTGCAAGTAACTGATGTCTCTTCGGCAAAAATAATTTTGGCCACCCTACCAATAACACTCTTTTTTCACGAAGATAAGATTAAACTACGGGAAAAATTGCTGCAAGGAGCGCAACTCTGGGAAAATGACCCATTGGTCAGGGATGGAATACTCGCAGTTGGATATGCTGTTGCTCAATCCCTCACAGAAAAACTTGATCCCATCCAGATAATCCCCCAAATCATTTCTTTTCTCGGAGATACACAAACTTCTCTACCACAACAATTATTGAAAGTCAATATATTATTAAATGAAGGTGCTGGGTTAGAAAAAGCGCAAGCCGAGTTAAATCGGGAAGAAAAGATCAGTAACACGATCGCGATCGCATTTTACTGTTTTCTGAGTACCCTAGAAGATTTCCGTCTGGCAGTTTTACGGGCTACTCACAACGACGATTCCCAAGCTACAGGTGCAATTACTGGCGCTTTATCTGGAGCATATAACAGCACAGTGGGCATTCCCGCCAATTGGCTCTTTTTGTACTCGCCAAAAAATTCGCCAGCTTGGGAACAGAGCAGCTTTTCCCAGATGGTAGAATTAGCGGACGCACTCGCGGCTGTGTGGTCAGGGGTTTATAATCTAGACCTACATCCAAGGGAGTTAACAGCAGAGAAATGTGCCACGTCTTTTGATTCGGCGACACGAACTGTATTTGCAGCTCCTCGCGTCATCCGCTCACGTTAAGGCTATTTTCAAATTTCAACAATACCATTAATCCAGGCAGCAACTACTATTTTTTGTAATTTTTAATACTGCTATTTAACAGCAAACCCTTTTAACCAGATTCGGTTTCTCAAGTTTCTTTCAAGAGTTGGTAAGGTTTGACAATCAGGCGCGGCAAAATCCAGAGATGAGCAGTGTTGATTGCCAGCAAGGCACTCGCTGCCTTACAAGGTTCGCGAACACCTATGTTCGATTAGGGATTGAGGACTGAGTACTAATTTTTAACCCTCAACGATCGTAGTATCTCCTAAATTTTATTTATGGAGAAAGAGTTTATCCTAAGTTAACAATTTACTAGACAAACCTGTACAATCATAGTCATATACTAACAAATATCTGATGTATAAACAAGAGTGAATTTGCCGAAAAAATAGGGATCTCTGTTAAAACTAAACCACGCAAAAATAGTAGTAGAAGATTTAAATATTTTAGGTATGTTGTCAAATCATAAATTAGCCCAAGTAATAGCTGATTGTGGATTTTATGAGTTGAAGCGTCAGCTAGAATATAAAGCTAAAAAATTTGGTTGTGAAATCTTCATTGCTGATAGATGGTATCCATCTAGTAAAACCTGTTCTCATTGTGGATATCAGAAAGAAAAACTTTCTTTGTCCCAAAGAACTTATCACTGTGAGCACTGCGGTTTTGAGATGGATAGGGATCTAAATGCAGCAATTAACCTATCGCGTCAGGCTTTGGCGTAAAAGCTTACTCAGGGATAACCGCTCCCATGCTCCCGTTGAAGTAAGAAGTAAATGTCTAGACTTGTCTAGGATTTATATAGCAGAAAAGATGTATCTTGAAAGGCACAGCGCGAAAAAATCCGGCGTCCTGGTGACAAACCCTCCGCGACTTACGTGGGATCTGAAAAATCCTTAGTACAGTGCCCATCGCGCTTTGACCTATCAAGGTAAGCAACTACAGCCAGAGGTAATGAAAACTCAGCAATTTTTGCAGTCCTTGACCCAACAATTGAGGCAATGGCGGCGATGGTACAAAGTGCTATGGCGTAATGGTAAGTTGTTTGGGAGTAGTCCCAGCAGTAAAACCCGCAGGGAGAAACGAACAAGGGCTGTGCTCAAGAATATAGTTCTGTATTTATCCACAAATAGTGGCACAGGCGGACAGCGAAAGCCAAGACAAGCATCCAGATCGGTTAATAGTAACAGTGGCATTAATGCTATTGTTTTCGGCTGGATGCATGAACAGCGTTCCTCAGTGATTTTAGTGTTAGCTGTAGCATCTCTCACAGGCGTTATCGGACATAAGTTATATAACCAACCCCAGTTACAAGTGGGTACTCTGGCGCCACAGACATTTACAGCGCCTTATACCGATCGCATTGAAGATCAAAAACAAACAGCAGTTCAGCGCAAAGCCGTCAGTCAAAGTTCCATCCCTGTTTTGATGATTGATGCCGAAACGAATGAACTAATTGAGCAAAAGTTGCGACAACTTCTGAATGATGGTAATGAAATTCGTGCCGTTGCTGGGTCTTTTCCGTTTTTTGATACTTTAGTTTTGTCCATCTCTACCCAGCGTTATCTTCGCGCTTGTTCCAACTCAGAATGGCAACAGCTGCAAGTAGCTATAGAAAAAAAACAAAAATTAGGATTTTCGCGGCCATTGCTGAGGAATAGAGAATCACAGGAGAATTCTTCCCAATCAGCACTTAGCACTCAGAATAATGGCTTTACTCAAACAGTGGCGGAACTAGAAGCTTACCGCATCACAACTTCAGAACAAAACTTGTCTTCACTAATTACCCAAATCTCTCAAGCCAGGAAAGGATACGCTCAAGCGATCGCCAAATTTGTCAAGTTAGAGACTCTCAAGCCAGAAACAATATACGAGTCAACTGATTTTCTGGATTTGTCAGATGAGGACTGGGGAAGAACAAGAACGGGAATCCAACAGAGTGCAGAGCGAATTCTTACCCAAGGTATCCCCTACGGTTTACCACCGAATATTTTAGATGATGCGGTGAGCCTACAAGTACAGATGCTTGTACCCAGTGATGCCGAACCTTTGGCAGTCAAACTGTTGTTGGCTGTACTCCAACCGAATTTAAAGCAAGATCAAGAACAAACGAAACAACGTGCGCAACAGGCGGCTGCCGAGGTGCCAGCCGTGTTCATGGAGGTGCGCCTAGGAGAGGTGATTGTCAATAAGGGAGAGACAATTACAGTCTGGAAATTTGAGGTGCTCGAACATTATCGCCTGATTCGTCGGCAGGTGAATTGGCAGGGGCTGGTAGGGTTGGCAAGCTTTGTAACTACAACAGTTGGGATTTTTGTTTGGGTAGAGCGACGAACTAAATGTCACTTGCGACAACGCGATCGCCTTTTGGTGTTGCTGCTTACGCTGAGTACGCCCGGGGTATTAGCGCTGGGTTTGCCATACACCACTTGGAGTGCCCTAGGTTTGTTGTTGGGTAGCTTCTATGGCCCGACTTTAAGTTTGACGGTAGTGGGGCTGCTGTTGCTGATGTTACCCATTAGTCTGGAAATCGGTAAGATTTGGCTTGTGGCTGGTGCAGCGGGTGGAATCTTGAGCAGTTGTGTGGCCCAAAGACTGCGATCGCGTGAGGAATTAGCACTATTGGGTGTTGCTATTGCCTTAACTCAAGGCGGTATTTATCTGCTGCTGAAGATGTTCATCGGTGAGGCTTTTGGTTCAGCTTGGTATATCGTCCTCCAAGAAGCGGTGTTCTTTGCTTTATCTGGTTTAGCTTGGAGTGTTGTGGCTTTGGGCTTGAGTCCTTATCTGGAAAAACTATTTGATTTAGTCACGCCGATTCGGTTAGCAGAATTGGCCAACCCTAACCGTTCTTTGTTAAAACGACTCGCTACCGAAACTCCGGGAACCTTTCAACACACTTTGTTTGTTGCTACTTTGGCTGAAGCTGCTGCCAAACAACTCGGATGTAATGTCGAACTGGTAAGGGCTGGGACGCTGTACCACGATATCGGTAAAATGCACGACCCTCTGGGCTTTATTGAAAATCAAATGGGGGGGCCGAATAAACATGAGACGGAGATTAATGACCCTTGGAAGAGTGCGGCAATTATCAAAAAGCACGTCAGTGAAGGGTTGGTGATGGCACGTAAACACAGTTTACCAAAGGCAATTCAAGCTTTTATTCCTGAACATCAGGGAACAATGGCGATCTCCTATTTTTATCACCAAGCACAGCAAATGGCTAAAGAAGACCCCAGTTTAAAAGTAGACAAGGCAGATTTTAGCTACGATGGCCCAATTCCCCAGTCGCGCGAAACAGGCATTGTCATGTTGGCAGATTCCTGTGAGGCAGCTTTGCGATCGCTTAAAGACGCCACTGGTGAACAAGCCTTAACAATGGTTAACAACATTCTCCGTGCTAGATGGCAAGATGACCAACTGGTAGATTCAGGAATCACACGGGACGAAATGTCAAAAATTGCCCAAATATTCGTGGAAGTTTGGCAGCAATTCCATCACAAACGCATTGCTTATCCCAAGTTAACGGCTAGTAAGTAATAATAAATTCAAAATTGCAAAAATTAGCGGCGACGGAACAGCCCATTTTGAGAACTAATGCTTTAAAAAAATAAAGTAGCAGACTTGAATAATAACATTTTTTACAGAGCATTAAATGAACGACTTTTAACTAAATCTAGAGGAACAATGGCAGCAATTTTACCAGGTGCGCCTTGGTTGATTGGTCACAAATCAATGTTGGGAGTAAATAAACCAAACAAAATTACCCTCAATGGTCAAGATTATGTTCTTGGGCAAAACTACAAAGGCGAAGTGTTTGCACTAGATAACATCTGTCCGCACATGCAAGCGGCTACGATTAAATATCCTATTTGCAGATGATTGACTATAACTGTTAGGCTAAATTTAGGAAGATTAAGAGGTTAATATGACTGCTCTAATCCTCAACCTCCACCCCAGCATTGAGTTAACAGATGAACAATTCCTACAACTCTGTCAGCAAAATCGAGATTTGCGCCTAGAACGGACGGCCGAAGGAGAACTAATTATTATGCCACCAACGGGATGGGAAAGTGGAAATCGCAATGGACGAATGACACAGCGCTTGTTTAATTGGACAGATGCTGATGGTACAGGCTTGGCTTTTGACTCTTCTACAGGTTTTAAACTACCCAATGGTGCAGATCGCTCTCCAGATGCATCTTGGGTGAAACGAGAGAGATTAGTAGCCCTCAATCCAGATCCGGCCAAATTTCTCCCAATAGCTCCCGATTTCGTAGCAGAATTGCGCTCTGCTACAGATAATTTGGAAAAACTGCAACGCAAAATGCAGGAGTATATTGACAATGGTGTGCGTTTGGGTTGGCTGATTGATCCTCAAAACCAACGAGTGGAAATATATCGCCCACAGCAAGAAGTTGAGATATTGCGATCGCCTACTAGTTTATCAGGAGAAGACGTACTGCCTGGATTTATGCTGGATTTAGCACAAATTTTGTAAACATTCTATTATTTAGCAATGCTTCGTTAACCTTTATCAAGGAAAAGAATCCTCATGATAATCATCGCAGACTGGATGTGAGCCAAATTTACCATGTTCTCTGGATAAAGAACCCCAATGTTTAGTGGCATCATCTGGCTCAATACTATTTGTTTCATACCATTTAATTGCTGATTCACTCTCATAAAAATTCCGTCTTTCATATTCTGGAATAGATTTACTTATAGTTGGAACGCTGCTGTTTTGTGTATTCAGTTTATTTTGATAAATTCGGTTTTTGGGGTTTGATAATGAATTATTTGTCTCTAGATTTATATTTAAAGGTTCAAGAATAATTTCATTTTTTCTGATTTGCCTGAGAAAAAATATTACTTCATACTCCCAGACCAATGTACGACTAACCCAGTAGCTACTATCCCTATTTAAATGGGCATCTAAATAATCCCATAGCTTTGATAAGTAGTCTCTATCTTCTTTTTGTTTTTGGCTGTCTTTTAATCTATTAAAAATTTTATTAAGATCATCTAAAACTATCAGTGTTTCAGAAATAGTAGAAGTAGGCGTAATTGGATTAATTCGTCGTGAAACACTATGTACTAATGGATTAATATTTTCAATTAAACTGTCAATTAATTCTTGTTTAATAATGTCTGTGGGTGCAAATGTCATTTGAAACCGCTGTAAAAATTATATACGTTCTTCATCTCTATTAACTCTTTGCCTGAATGAAGATTGTTTTTAGGCGGAAGCTGAAGAACCAAAATTAAAATTGGCTCAACAGTAAAAATGCTGTTTGAAACAACCCAACAACAAAACCCAAAACACCGCCTAAAGTTACAATTGCCTGCAATTCATTTTTGACAATTCCCTCAATTGCCGCTTCTAAATCAGCAGGTGAAGTTGATTTCACCCGATCAACAATCACTTGATCTATCGACAAAATCGGAATCACCTGGGCCACAATCACTTCTAAATCTCTTTCCAAATACCGCTCTAAAATTAGCGCCAACTCCTGACTAACAACTTCTAAGGAAGCGCTGACAACAGGTGAATTGCTCAGACGTTCCAAAAGCAATACAGAAATATTTTCCCAGTCAACAGAGTCGGTTAAGCCTTGTAGCACATCGCTGCCACTGGTTTGTAAGTAATGGCGGACGCTTTCCCTGGTAGTTTTTCGCAGTTGGCGTACTGTCCCCATTGGCAGGTTTTGTAAAGATAAATTTTGCAGGATTTTCTTGAGGCGATCGCGCATTTGCAAATCTTGACTCAATTCCTGCAAGCGGTTGTTTGTCGCTTCTTTTTCATCTAAGCAAAAGGTCCGTAGCCGCGTCAGTGTATTGCGTAAACCAAATAAATTGGCTACTACCCAGTAAGTACCGCTAGTTTTTTCCCGAAAGCTTTCATCAATAATTTGAATTGTGCGATCTGTCAAGAAATCAACTACCGCCTGTCGTAGCACATCCGGTGGTAAAACAACTTCTAAAGACCAATCTGCCAGCCGCGTGGCTTGTTCATCACTCAGTTGAAATTCTAGTAATACCAGGTCAAAAATTTGATTGATCTGCGCTTCCAGAAAATCTTCTCGTCGCGCCAAAACCTTGAGGAGTCGTGGCAAAGATTCCCCTAACAAATCGCGCAAAATTCCCGCCACAATTTTGGCGCTTTTCTGGTTTTTATCAGCTTTAATTTGTTCGATTGCCAGCCGCAATAACCAGAGAATTGCGCCCTGCACTCGTTCTGTTTCTAGAAGTCGTCGCGCCAGTTTTTGCAGTTCTTCTGGCGTCAGTAGCGACCCCATAATCGTATCGGAAATATTCTTCGCTAGACGTTCCTGGTTGCGGGGAATCAATCCAGGAGTAAAGGGTATTCTTCGTCCAAAGATATAAATTGCCCGGTAGGGACGAAATAACATTTTTATGGCTATATCGTTTGTGAAATAGCCAATTATTCCGCCGAGAACCGGGGCTGATACATAAAGCCAAACATGAGACCAATCCACAGGATTTTGGATTAAGAATTAGTAATTAGGATTTGGTAATTGGGAAAATGGAAAAAACTATGAGCCATGACCCATTAGCCAATCTAAAATTTAAAATTTACTGACTACTAGTACTCCCATCATACCGTTGGCAATGGGGTAGTGAGTGACAGATGTAAAACCAGCTTGACGAGCTAACTCTACCTGCTCTCTGCCGATGGGAAAACGATCTAAGCTGGGACTGATATAAGCATATTCTTCCTTTACGCCTAAATTAGTTGCTAGTGGAACGACGAAATTGTCCAAATACCACTGCTGAAAGTCGCGAAATTGTTGATTACTGGGTCGATGAAAGTCTAAAATCGCAGCTTTGGCACCTGGTTTGAGGACACGATGTAACTCTTTGAGACTGCGGGGGATGTCCTTAACGTTTCTTAAACCATAGCCCATTGTGGCGGCGTCAAATTGGTTGTCGCCGAAAGGCAAATTTAGCACGTCAGCTTCTACCCAAGTGATAGCTCTTTGGGGGTATTGCCAACGTGAGCGTTCTTTGGCAGTTTCTAACAGGTTTGGGGAAAAGTCAACTCCATATACTTGTCCCGTTAATCCGACACGCCGTGCCAAACGTAGGGCTAAGTCTCCACTACCGCAACACAAATCTAGGCAAGTATCGCCTGGTTGCGCGTTGCTCCATTTTACTGCCATTTCCTTCCATATTCGGTGTTGTCCCAGACTCAACCAATCGTTCAATTGGTCATAGACTGGAGCAATACGGTTAAAAATAGCGCGAATTTCGTTAGTCATTGGTCATTGGTCATTGGTCATTGGTCATTGGTCATTGGTCATTGGTCATTGGTCAGTCGCTTCGTGTTGAATTTTTAATTGGCGCGAAGTGACCTTGGTCATTTGTCCAGGAAAAAAACAAATGACCGAGGATAATTAACTACACAGTGGTTTGATGGTAGTGACTACTCGTTAGCGCGATCGCCACTAGTTCTGCTGATAAATGAATTAACTTGATTTCATCTTCTCGCAAAGTGCAGGGCTGTTTCCACTGTAGCGACAATACCCCCAAAATTTCCGAACGGTAGCGAATGGGGATGATTACATGTGCTTGCACATCATGATCAAGGTAATGACTAATACTATTTAATTTAGTATCTTTAGGTACATTTAAAGATACTTGTATTTTCCCAGTGGCGATCGCTTCCTTCGCTAGAGGGTCTTGTGCTAGCCAGTTCTCTATTTTACCCGTATCGCTGTAACTCCCTTGAGACCCAACCAGGGTATTTCCCTCTATGAGTTGTAAAATACAGCCATCCGCCGCAAAAGTATCACTAAAAGCCCGAGCAATGGGTGCGAGAGTCGCGTCTTTACTAGATGCTGCTTGGGTGACATCTACCAAAACAGTCAGCAGCCCCATTTGAGCATGGGCACGGCGTAATTCCTCAGTACGTTGCTTAAGCAAGTCGTAGGTTTCGGCTGCTCTTTGCACCACTGCCTTCAGTTCCCCGGGGTCCCAAGGCTTGGTGATATATTTGTAGACTTGGCCAGCGTTAATTGCTTCCACCAAGTCTTCAATATCAGTAAACCCGGTGAGAATTATCCTCACTGTATCGGGAAACTGAGGTACAGTCTTGCTCAGAAATTCAGTGCCTTTCATTTCTGGCATCCGCTGATCGGAGATGATCACTGCTACTTCCCCTTCTGCTGCCAATACTTCTAGGGCATTGATGCCGCTATCAGCTTTTAGAACTTGAAAGTCGCGCCGAAAGGTGCGATAAAGCAGATCAAGATTATCTGGCTCATCATCAACTACAAGGATTTTGAGTTTTTTCGGTCGTTCGAGAGTCATCAATTGACGAGGGATTTTATTAAATTCGAGACTGGGATTATCCATAAGAGAATTGCTTTAAATTTTCACCATTTGGTTATATTCCATACCAAGCTTAGTTGAGAATAGCCTTCTAGATAAAGAATAGGGCGAATTTCACCCATCTAAAACTGAACGCTACAGTAAATAAATCTACTTACCCAAATTTCACTTTTCCAGAAAATTTAGGTGATCAAAACCAAGTAAGAAGGCAAAAGACAGAAGGGAAACCCCATGAATGAATTGTAGGGGTTTCAAACAAGGACGCCTTTTTCCCGCGCTTTGCCTCCCCTTAAAAAATTCTTTTACACTTGGAGTAAATAAATTTAGGGCGCTGTTACCCTGTGGCAGAGTCCAAAAAGATATTTTCTGCCTTTTGCCTCTTGCAAGCGTGCCTTTCTTTGGTAACTGGGCGTAAAACAACGAATCATCATCCTCCTCACTGAAGTTTTGTGTATAGCTAGTATTAGGGACAACTTTTGATTGACTAACTGATTGACTAACGACTACTGACGGTTAGCGTCGGGTTCTCAGTTCCTTTATTCTCACCGCCCGATCAATAATTAGTGCGATATTCCTACCCTACTTTACTGAAGATGGAGACTGCTAAGAGTTGTTCATAACTCATGATTTTATCTGGCAGATGAGTAATTTAGTGTAAGCACTCATTAAGATTAAAATAAGTTGAAGCTCGTACTCCAGAATTGTCTACGACGTTTTTCCTCCCTAGGCTATGTAGCCACTGGGTTTCCAAACATCCGAGAAATTTTATGACTGATCTACCACCCAACACCCAAAATCCTGAGAATGCTACTAATGATGTAGCCCAAGAGTTGCTGGTCAAGTTGAGGCAAAAGCAAGGTAACTGGGTGGAATGGGGAGTGGCGATCGCCTATCTGCAAAAAGCCGGTTACAAACCCCAAGACATTTTTGAAGCGACTGGATTTGAGCCAATTCAACAAAATCAGGTGATTGTTGGCTCCCAAGTTTATAATTCTTTAGAAAAGTTTGGTGCATCAGAGGCAGCGCGATCGCACTACACCGCACGCGGCAGTGATGTGTTGTATGAACTACGTTCGCTTACCCATGAAGACCGGGCCACAACGGCTGAACTGGCCTTTATCCACAAACTCGACCTTGAGGAGGCGCGAGATGTGGCCAAAGCAATTAAAGATTACTCTTATTTCCCCGTCTTGCCTGAAGGGTTTTCTGCCCATCCAGGAGATGCGATCGCTTATCAAACTTGGAAACTGGCACGTCAATACTCAGATTTGCAAGAGCGATCGCGCCTCATCGCCAAAGGTTTGCGCTTTGCCCACACGCAAACAGCCAGACAAAAAATCGAAGAACTACTGATTGATTTTACCGTCACTCAGAAGCGTCCGGTGCCAACTTTACCTTTTTACCGCCTAGAGTCAGAAGAAGAATTACCCCGGATTTTGCCTGTGGTGGGTAAGTTGCCATTGAAACCAGAAGACCTAAAAGCTGTACCTATAGTCACACAACTCGAACCATTTCGCCTTGTCAAATTTACTGGCGAACAAGCTTGGGTACCTTTACCTGGTTGGCAAGTGCTGTTGGCGGCTGAAGATCCAGTAGTGATTATCGCCAGTAACGATCGCTTACCGAACCAGATACATAACCAGCCAATGCCAGTCCTGGTAGTAGTAGATCGGGCACAACGAGAATGGGATGTCTCTAGCTATTTTGTCATTGAAAATACCGCTGGTGAATTAGATTTTCAGTGGTTTGAAACTGCGCCAGAAATCCCCCTGCTAGGGAAAATTATTGTGATTGTGCGTCCCAAGAAAATCCTGGATGAAGACTTCACCAAGGATGCCTGGCAGATTGACGAATAACTAGATAATGGGTAATGGGTAATGGGTAATGGGTAATGGGTAATGGGTAATGGGTAATGGGTAATGGGTAATGGGTAATGGGTAATGGGTAATGGGTAATGGGTAATAGTTTTTTCCTTTTTCCTTTTTCCTTTTCCCAATCCCTAATCTCAGTTACGGAACATTGGTGCAGCGATAAAGCTGATAGGGGATGCCGATGCGATAGTGCTGTGTGGGGTCTATGGTGCAAGTAGTTTGACTAGCAAATGCTAGCTGGGGTGGATAGTCACGCTGTCTCATTCCCGGCCCCACAAACCATAAATTTAACTGAGATATTCCTGATGTAGACTGTGGAGAAAGCTTTTTGATGACAGGATAAAAATCAGGTGATGCCTGTAAAAAAGCTAAATGGTCGGCGTTTTGCAGAACTGGATTTTTCAGATCATAATTTCTGATCTTTTCTAATGCCAAGGCAAAACTTAATCCTAATGCTACATCTTGATAACTGTTATATTTCACCATTAGCATCAGGGGTACTGCTGGTTCTATATTCATCTTTTGGGCTACTTGCTCAGGCTGAAATGGCTTTTGAAACGCCAAGTTAGAAACCACAAAAATAGAACTGATCATCCCAACCAGTAAAAAAATTAATATAGATTTTTGACTTTTGACTTTTGACGAAAGTGGGCGGTGTCGGTTTGGGTTCCGCTCAACTTTCCCAGACGACTTTTGACTTTTATCTAGGCTGGCTGCTAGTAAAGCGCAAAAGCTGGGATAGTAAACGAAGTTATAGCGGGGAACGACAGAAATATCTTTGCCGAATAAATAGGCAATAACCAAGAATTGCAACAATACGAAAATAGTAAAACTTAAAAGCGTTAATGTCGCTAAATGAGTGGAGCTTTGTAACCACAGCAGTTTTAAACCTAGGAATACTTGCCTACACAACCAAAGAGCAAACATTACCATTAATAAGCCACAAATTACGGCAATTGGTAGAGGCTGATTTTCTACGGGGAGAGCAATTACCATCAGCACCCAGTTCATCAGAGTTTGATATAGAGGTGCAATGAGAGTGGGAGATGGTAACCAACTGGTTTCTGAACGGTTAATATGACTCAATGTTACTAGCAACCAGGGCACAAAGCTAAGAACAACGCCACTGGTAGAGAGAAAGAGCGCTAGCCAGATTTGACGTGGCTTGAGAATTTTTTCCCTAGCCCAGTACATTAGCAGAAGTAGTGAAGCAATTTCGGCGATGAAAGCTAGAGCAAAAAAGTAGTGAATATAAAGACCGATACTATTAATAATTGCCCATAACAGCCACACCCAAAACCTGATGCGAGAATGATCAAAGATATCCCGCTGAATTTGCATCAGCCCCAATAATGCTAAAGTGATCATCAGCATAGGTTGGGTGTAGTGTCGTGCTTCTTGGGAAAGGTAAACAGCAAAGGGAGAAACTGCCATGATCAACGCTGCCATGATTCCGGATGTAGGAGAAAAGGCAATTCGATTGACAGCATAAATTCCAGCGATCGCAAATACACCAAAAAAAGCTGGTAGCGATCGCAATTTGACCACCCACTCTGTCCCCAAAGGACTCATCCAGCTCAACCAACTGTACATTCCACAAAAAAACAGCGGTGGATGAGTAGACTGATTAGCAAGGTTTTTGGCAATTTGCTCACAACTCACCCCAGACTGGAAAGTAAAAATCTCCTGCACGCGGTTCAGGGGAAAGACGACATCCAAAGGCAAATCATGGTAATTTTTACCCAAGCTGAAAATGGCAGTAATCACCTCATCCATCCACAGGGGTTTTAAATCTAGATGCCAAAAGCGCAAGATTGCACCTAGTGCGATCGCCCCAACGAAACCCAGATAATGTAGAGAAAGCCGGCGATTTGTAATTAATGAATTATTAGCCATCTATTGATGATTATGCATAAATAGGTATACATAATTAAATGTAAAATAAAATTTTTGTTTGTAGTGAGTGAGTTATCGCTCTGGGCAAGAACTTCCAGGAATAAAGTCCTTACTACGAGCTTTTTTTTAATTTAATTTCTCTACTTATCTGTGGTTTAGGAATTACATTTAAAATCTAAAAATCTCTATGTCAGATCCAAAAATTACTGCTCCCCTGCCGCCAGAATCTCTCCACTTAGAATTATCTCAGCAATCGCGGGTTTCGCTGCTCAACGAGAAGATTGACGCCATTCGCAATGGTTTGCGCCCTGGACAAAAGCAGATGGCTGACTGGCAATCTGGGCCATTGGCTGTTTCTGCTGTTCCTGGTGCTGGTAAATCAAAAGGCATGGCAGATGCAGCCGCAATTGCCATAGCTCGCCAGTATAAAAGTTCCGGGAGAAATTCCCGGCGTCAGCTAGTGGTGGTCACCTTTACACGCTCTGCTGCTGCCAATATTAAAGCAAAAATCCGCGAATGCTTACGAGAGCAATTATCTTTACCGCAAACAGGCTTTGTTGTCCATACCCTGCATGGTCTAGCATTAAACATTGCCAGCCGCCATCCTGACTTATCCCAGTTGCAGTTAGAAAATATCACGTTAATTACTCCTAACCAAAGCCACCGCTTGATCAGAACTGCTGTAGAACAATGGATTGCTAAACATCCAGGGCGTTATTCTCGGCTGTTGGCAGGTAATCAATTTGATGGCGAAGAAACAGAAAGGCTGCGTCGTCAGTCGGTGCTAAGGACAGAAGTATTGCCAGATTTGGCTTTTACCGTGATTCATGAAGCCAAAAGTTCGGGGATATCGCCAGAAAAACTGCGGGAGTGGAGTCAACAAACCACAGATGAATATGCAATTTTAAGGGTAGCGGCGGGATTGTATGCAGAATATCAAAACTTAATGCGATCGCGTGACTTCATCGACTACGACGACATGATTGTAGCCGCGCTGCGGGTTCTAGACAACGACAGCGCCCGCCGCATTGAACAAAACCAAGTTTTCGCCGTTTTTGAAGACGAAGCCCAAGATTCTAGCCCACTGCAAACGCAGTTGTTAGAAATTTTGGCTAGTGATGGGGAAAATGCTGATAATTCCCTCATGAATTTAGTGCGCGTTGGTGATCCCAACCAGGCGATTAACTCCACTTTTACACCGGCTGATCCGATTTATTTTCGGGAATTTTGCCAAAAGTGCGAATGCCTACGGCACGCTGGAAGCGAACGCCAACAGTTATTGGCAACAATGGATCAAGCCGGTCGTAGTACCAGAATTATCATTGAAGCGGCTAACTTTGCTTTGGAATGGGTAAATAGTCTGCCATCCGCAGGAACGAACAACGGACAAAAGCCATTTCGCCACCAAAAAATTCGCCCTGTTGACGCCGATGATCCCCAAAAAAATGCTAATCCAGAGCAAGTAGGACGAGGGCTAGAACTTTACACTCCCCGCGATATCCATCACACAGTTGAGTTACTTGGACAGAGAGTAGTGGAGTTATTTACCCAAGATCCTGAGTCTTGTGCAGCAGTTTTAGTCAGGGAAAATCGCCAAGGACGATGGCTAGCCCAGAATCTTGCACCTGTGTGTCAAGAGCATAAAATTAGACTTTTCGATGTGGAAGAAAGCGATCGCCGTTCTCGTATTCCCCAAGAAATTTTAACATTACTGCAATTTTGCGATCGCCCCCACTCCCCCGACTATCTCAAAGCCACCCTATCTGTATTAGTACAGCGTCAATTAATTCCTACCCAAGACCTTAACACCCCCGCCAGTCTACCAGAAGAATTTTTATATCCTGGCCCCCTAGCGCCACCCCAACCAGAGCCAGTCCAAAAAGCCGCACATTTATGTCGTAGCTTACTCCGCGCTCGCTTGGAACTGCCCCCATATCAGATGATGTTCTTTCTCGCCTTAGCCTTAAAGTACGAACAAGCAGAATTAGCCACAGCTGACAAACTCGCAGAACGGGTAAATCAACAAATAGCTGGTAATAGTTCGATGGGGGCAATGCTGTCGGCTTTGAGTGAAATCGTCAGTTCCGAACGCTTTGAACCAGTGGACACAGAGGATTCAGAAGCGCGTTACACCCGTACCGGTCAACTGACAATCATCACCATGCACAAAGCCAAAGGGCTGGACTGGGACTATGTTTTTCTCCCCTTTCTCCACGAAAGACTGATTCCTGGGGGACTTTGGGTTCCTCCCCAAAGCCAGTTTTTAGGCGACTTTACCTTATCAGAAGTAGCCCGCGCCCAAATTCGCGCTGCTCTTCACCATGATGTATCTAGCATCCCCAATGTTACCCAAGCTTGGGAACAAGCAAAGCAGCTGAAAATAGCTGAAGAGTACCGTTTACTTTACGTTGCCATGACTAGAGCAAAGCGGCTGTTGTGGATGTCTGCTGCCCAAAAAGCGCCATTTACTTGGAGTAAACCAGAAAATTTACAATCCTCAGCGCCTTGTCCCGTGTTTCCAGCATTAAAGGGCAAGTTTCCCGAATGTGTGGTTAATCCGTAGGCAATGATGTCTAAATAATTTGCTCCAACAACAGATAAAAGCTTTGCACCTCGCTTTGCCTCAGCTACCTCCAACATATGTGGATTACCTAATTACCAAAACGCTGTGGAGAAGTTGGTGTTGATCAATAAAGGTATGTTTTAAACAAAAGGTGAAACAGAATGATATTTATCGTTTATACCACTTTTAGAGTTTTCAACAAATGATTGAGAGATGCCATCTGTATTTTAATGAAATTAGACAATCATAAAACTTCAATTATTCCTTCTCCAATCAGAAACTAAATTCGCAGAAAATACTAAAGCCATTAATTATTATTTCAAAGTATCCTATTAAATAGGACTACTAAACTTGTTAGATATTTATCAATACCGTTCATTTAATATCATGTCCGGTTGAATACTTATCATATCTGTGAGGGCTGGTAATGGGTAATTGGTAATTGGTAATTGGGAAAAAGGAAAACAGCAATTACCAACAAGGCTAAACTTATTATAAGTAATTAACCGGACTTGATATAAGATAGTTTTTCGATTGGGCAGAAAGATAACAATAACCAATAAATAGCTTTTTAATATTGTTTTTCCTGCTCAAGCCAACCACACAAGCTTGGTTCTTTCTCGAATTTAACCAAATTGGTTAATGTCTGAAAAATCGATTTTTCAGACTTTATTTACAGGATAAAATTGCCTAAATCCGAATTTAAATTATCCAAATGAAGATGGCAATGTAGTTAATTAGCAAACTACGAACCCAAAGGAAACAGTCCAAAATAAATAAACAGGAGAGAAATCATGAACTCTACAGAACTCACTTTAGAACAGCAGGTAAAAATCAAGATTTTAGAAATGCATGTTCAAGGATTATACCATTTCACAAAATGCCTGATTCAAATAAAGAATTTACAGCAATCTCAGATAGCTTGTGAACCAACGACGAGAGAATTAGTCTGATTATAGGAGACAGGGTGCAATGAAAACATCAAAAATAGATGCGTTCACCGAATTCGTTCAAAATACGAAACGTCCGAAAGAACCTAAACTAGGTTGCAGATTTTAATTTTTAATTGTTTAAGTAATAGCCCATAGCAGGGAACCACAGCGGGGTTAGCGTCATCTTTAAACCTACCCGGTCAGGAATGCTCTAGCAAAAAATGGATGAGGTGCGATAAATCAACCGCCTTTACGTCCGCAGAGCAACTGTCAGGCAGTAATTTTAGATGTTCAAGGTACAATGGTATGAAAAGCATAATCAAGCTATTCCCCCAAACTGTTGTTTTAACCCTCGCATTAACCAGCTTGTTAGCTTGTGGAATCGGCATTACTAGCAAAAACAACGCTGTAGCTGTTCCTAGTCCAGAACAGCTACAATTGTCCCAAAATAGCCAAAATACACTGCCAAAAGCTATTTCTAGGGCGGTGCTACGGGATGCCGCCAAGCGTTCTGGGGTAAGAATTGCGGCTTTAAAGATCACTCAAGTTACATCCCAGACCTTTAGCAATCCCTGCCTTTTCAATTTTGGGGAGATTTGCACCAAGGAATATAACCCGATTCAGGGCTGGGAAGTAATCGTTCAGGTGCAGGATCAATCCTGGACTTATCATGTAAATAAATCCGGCTCGCAAATCGTTTTAGATCCCAAAGTCACTGTATCTAGTGCTGACAAACTGCCAAAAGAAATCGCTTCTTCAGTTTTGAGCGATGCCTCAAAGCGTTCTGGATTACCAAGTAATGCTTTAAAAATCACTCAGGCTACCCAAAAAACCTTCAGTAATCCCTGCTTTTTCGGCTTTGGCGAAGTCTGCACCCAGATATTCGACCCCGTGGAAGGATGGTTAGTGATTGTTAAGGTTAAGCAGCAGTCTTGGACTTACCACGTGAATCAATCTGGGGAGCAAATCGTTTTAGATCCCAAAGTCAGCGCGACTCCTAGCAAATAAATCTTTGGCCCAAGTCATATTTGCCGAAATCTCATAGTATATAATGATGGATCGTGTTGAATTAAAGCCAAACCATGCCTAAACTCAAGACCCGTAAAGCAGCTGCGAAGCGATTCCGTGCCACCGGCACCGGTAAAATTGTGCGTCGCAAAGCCTTCAAAAGCCACCTTCTAGAGCACAAGTCTTCTAACAAAAAGCGCGGTTTACGCCAAACTGCCCTTGTACATGAAACTGACGCAGACAACGTGCGCTTGATGCTGCCATATTTGTAAATTTTTCAGGAATTAAGTCAGGAAATTAAGTTATGACCCGGGTAAAACGCGGTAATGTAGCTCGTAAACGCCGCAATAAAGTTCTCAAACTAGCTAAAGGGTTTCGTGGTTCCCACTCAACTCTGTTTAGAACAGCTAACCAACAGGTAATGAAGGCCCTACGGAGTGCCTATCGCGATCGCAAAAAGAAGAAGCGCGATTTCCGTCGTCTCTGGATTACCCGCATCAACGCAGCCTCCAGACAGCATGGCTTGAGTTACAGCCAGTTGATCGGCAACTTGAAAAAAGCTGAGATCCAACTAAATCGCAAGATGTTGGCACAATTGGCAGTCCTCGATCCTGCTACCTTCGGCAAAGTCGCTGAATTAGCAAGTCAACAGAAAGGATAAAGGTGGCAACGGATGAATAAAAGATGTAACAGATGGTCAGGAATTAATCGGTTACATCTGATATTGTCCGCCACCCTGATTTTGTGTTTGTGTTTCTCCTTCTTGGGGACAGGATGGATTGCATCTGCCGCCCAAATGCCTGAAATTCAGCGGCGGGGCTATCTAAAGATCGCAGTTAAAGATAATCTACGTCCTTTGGGATTTAGAGATGCTAACGGCAATTTACAAGGGTTAGAAATTGACTTGGCAAAGCGCTTGGCAGTTGACTTACTAGGTAAAGCTGATGCCGTCAAGATGCAACCAGTAGCCAATAGCGATCGCCTGAGAGTCGTTTTAGAAAAAAAAGTTGATTTGGCGATCGCTAGAGTCACAGCCACCGAGTCCCGCTCCCGCTTAGTGAATTTCAGCGTTCCTTACTACTTCGATAGCACAAGTTTTGTTACAAGCAACGCCTCTATCCAGGAGTTAAGAAATTTAGCTAAACGAAAAATTGCTGTACTCAACAACTCCAGCACTATTGCCCAGGTGCGATATTTTATCCCGACGGCTGAATTAGTGGGAGTGAATTCCTACACAGAAGCGCGATCGCTAATCGAAAGCAACAGCGCCGATGCATTTGCCGCCGATACAAGCATTCTGAGTGGTTGGGTGCAAGAATATCCCGAATATCGCCTACTGCAAACCAAGCTATCAACCTTCCCCTTATCGGTAGTCATGCCCAAAGGATTGCAGTACGATGAGTTAAGACGACGGGTGAATAATGCGATCGCTCGTTACATTGAATCCGGCTGGCTCAAAGAACGTACCCAGTATTGGGGAGTAGGGGATGCCCCCTACAGTAGTCAAGAAGAAACAACGGATAACTGACAAAAATCTGATAATAGATAGAGAAGCAACTTTTATATTTGTATTTTGTATTTGTAGGCAATGGATAATAATTTAGCGGTTGTTTATCTCTCAGTTTTCATTGGCATACTCGCATTTGCGGCTGTAAGCGTTTTTCGTGAGATATTTAAATCTCGCAAGCGTGAAAACGCTCTGTCACGCTTGAGAAAAAAATTGGATAAAGAAAAAGGTACGGCTCAAGAATATTATGAGTTAGCCAGTATTTATTCTGAAAAAAAAGTATTTGCCCAAGCGATACCACTGTTTCAAAAAGCTATTAAAGCAGCGGTCGAAGAGGAAGAAGAAATTGCTCCTATTTACAATGGTTTGGGTTATACTTACTTTGCCCAAGAGCAATATGATTTAGCGATTCGTCAATACAAAGAAGCCCTCAAATATAAACCCGACTACGTAACAGCACTGAATAATCTTGGTCACGCCTACGAGCGAAAAAAATTAAATGCTCCGGCGCTAGAAATGTATGAACAAGCACTCAAATTAGCTCCAAATAACACTACTGCAAAACGTCGTGCTGAATCTTTGCGTCGTTTGGTTACTGGGTAATAGCTGATACTGTTGGCAATTTGTTGAGAAATTAGTCTCTTAATCATTCGGTTCCTGAGCTATAGCCAGGAAATAGATAAATACACATTGTTGTAAACATCTAAAGTGATGATTAAAAGGCTGAGGTGGTTTTTTAGGCTAGCTATTGTCATCATTGTTTTCATTTCTATCTCACTCGGATTGATGGCAATATTGTCCGCTCAACAGCCGATTATTTCCCATCCTTTGACTTCGTTAACAGAGGCAGAAATTAGTACGGCTGTTTCGGTGCTCAAACAAGAAAAAACCTTGAGCGAAACCGCAGCTTTCCCGATTATTGCCTTGCAAGAACCAGACAAAAACGAAGTTATAGCTTTTACACCTGGTAAACCATTTACACGCCAGGTTTTTTTGGTAGTCTATGAGCGATCGCAAAATAAAACTTTTGAAGGTATTGTTGATCTAAAAACCAAAACCTTACATTCTTGGAAACAAATCCCCAATGCTCAACCTGCCTTATTTCCTCTAGACTACAAGTTAGCAGAAGAGGTAGTCAAATCTCATCCCCAATGGCAAAAAGCCATGCAAAAGCGGGGAATTACAGATTTCGATTCTATCCAAATCAGTTGTTGGGCACCAGGAATATTGAGTCAACAGGAAGAAACAGCAGGTAATCGCCTGTGTCGCGCCTTATCTTACTACAAAGGCAAACACTGGAATTTTTACGGTAGTCCCATTGAAGGTGTTTTAGCAACCGTCGATTTGAACAAAGGTAAAATCGCCAGCTTTGTAGATAACGGTGTAGTTCCTTTTTCCAAAGAAAACTGGGACTATGATATTAAGTCTTTAGGCAAATTACTTTCACCACCGAAAGCATTAAACATACTCCAACCTCAAGGCAAAAGTTTCCAAATAAACGGCAATGAAATTAAATGGCAAGGTTGGCAGTTTCGCTATCTAATGCATCCCCGTGATGGCTTAGTGTTGTATCTGGTAAATTACAGCGACGGGGAAAATGTTAGACCGGTGCTATATCGCGCCAGCCTATCAGAAATGGTAGTACCTTATGGCGATCCCAATCCTAACTGGACATTTCGCAACGCCTTTGATGTTGGGGAATATAGCCTTGGGTTGTTAGGAAACAAGATGGAATTAGGTAAAGATATTCCAGAAAACGGCGTTTTACTAGATGCCGTATTTGCTAATGGTCACGGAGAAACTTACACAATGCCAAAGGTTATCGGCATCTACGAGAGAGATAACGGCATCCTCTGGAAGCATTATGAATTCAACACCCAGCGTAATGATCTGCGTCGCAGTCGTGAATTAGTCATCAAAATAACGGCAACAGTTGACAACTATGATTACGGCATCAATTGGATCTTTCACCAAGATGGCACTTTAGAAATTGAGAACGAGTTAACGGGTATTATGCTGACACAGGGAACAACGGCTGAAAAACAGTCTGAGGCTAATTCCTATGGTCAGTTAATCGCCAAAAATATCTTTGGGGTACATCATCAGCACTTTTTTAACTACCGCCTAGATATGGATGTAGATGGTCAGGCGAATTCTGTGATGGAAATGAACGTTTTCGGCTTACCCATCAATGATCAAAATCCTCTAGGAAATGCCATTGTAGTAGAAAAAACCCCATTGGCAAAAGAAACCGCTGCTGTGCGTGATTTGGATATGAAACACAGTCGAGAATGGATGATAAGTGCAGATAAAAAGAATGCTTTGGGTGCTGCGCCTGGATATATGCTAATGCCGGGAGGAAATTCGCCATTTTTCCCCGTAGAAAAAGCGAAAATCCGTGAAAAAGCTGAATTCGCCACTCATCATGTTTGGGTAACAAAGTACAAACCCGGTGAACTCTATGCAGGTGGCGATTATCCCAACCAAACCAACCCCGGACAAGGTTTACCACAATATATCGCTGATGACGAGTCTTTAACAGGTGAAGATGTCGTGCTGTGGTACACAATGGGCGTCACCCATATTCCGCGACCAGAGGATTGGCCCGTGATGCCAACTCACCGAGTTGGGTTTAAGCTGATCCCTAGAGGCTTCTTTAGTCGTAATCCCGCAATTAATTTACCTGAATAAACCGATTTAGTAGAGACGTTACATTTAACGTCTCTACATTTGATCAGGCGATTGGCATACGGTTGTGCGGTTGGCGATCTCGCTTTTTGATTGGGTGTTCAGGTGAAGATTGCGATCGCGCCTTAAGCGCCCAGTATCTATAGCTACTAGAGCCACTAACCATGGGGTAGCTGACTGTACAGCCCGATATAGTAACTATAGGTCATATTTATGAGTGATAGCGCAAACTTTATCAACATAAACACCCATCGCTAGTTATAATTTCCTAAGAAGTTGAAAAAAGTATTAAGATTAGCGTAACTATTACATTAAGATAAAAATTACGCTTCTATCTCACCAACTAGCTAAAAACCACATTAGGAGGACTATCTATGGCGCTTGTACCACTGCGGCTGCTTTTGGATCACGCGGCTGAAAACGGTTACGGCATCCCAGCTTTTAACGTTAACAATTTAGAGCAGATTCAGGCAATCCTGAAGGCCGCTGTAGAAACAGATAGCCCTGTAATTTTACAAGCTTCTCGTGGCGCCCGCAATTATGCTGGTGAAAACTTCTTACGCCACCTGATTTTGGCAGCGGTAGAAACCTATCCTCATATTCCCATTGTCATGCACCAGGATCATGGTAATGCTCCTGCTACCTGCTACTCAGCAATTAAGAACAACTTCACCAGCGTGATGATGGATGGTTCGCTGGAAGCTGATGCTAAGACCCCCGCTAGCTTCGAGTACAACGTCAATGTTACCCGCGAAGTGGTGAATGTAGCTCATGCTCTAGGTGTGAGCGTTGAAGGTGAACTCGGTTGTTTGGGTTCTCTGGAAACTGGTGCAGGTGAAGCTGAAGATGGTCACGGGTTTGAAGGCACACTCGACCACTCCCAATTACTAACTGACCCCGACGAAGCTGTTGACTTCGTAGAAGCAACTCAAGTAGATGCTTTGGCTGTGGCTATCGGTACCAGTCATGGTGCTTACAAGTTTACCCGCAAGCCAACCGGCGAAATTTTGGCAATCAGCCGCATTGAAGAAATTCACCGTCGTCTACCTAACACCCACTTGGTAATGCACGGTTCTTCTTCTGTACCTGAAGATTTGCTGGCACTGATTAACCAGTATGGTGGTGCAATACCAGAAACCTACGGCGTACCCGTGGAAGAAATCCAAAAGGGTATCAAGAGCGGTGTGCGTAAAGTCAACATCGACACCGATAACCGTCTAGCGATTACCGCTGCTGTACGTGAAGCTTTGGCTAAAAAACCAGAGGAATTTGACCCCCGTCACTTCCTCAAGCCTTCTATTGTATATATGCAGAAGGTTTGTGCTGATCGCTATGCACAATTTGGTACTGCCGGCAACGCTAGCAAGATTAAGCAGATTTCTTTGGAAGATTTCGCTGCTAAGTATGCTAAGGGCGAACTCAAGGTCAAGGCTGCTGCTAAAGTTTAATTCTTCTCTAGTATAAATAGGGCATAGCATTGCTATGCCCCTACAGTAATAAATAAACCGGGTGGCGCATAAGTCCCCCGGTTTTTTACTGCCATGTTTAGGGTGGAAAGTGCTCATTATTTTTGGTCTTATGAATAAGCAGGATGGTTAGAGGATGTTTGAAAAGTATCAAAATTGATCGAGATCCCCCTAACCCCCCCCTTTTTAAGGGGAGCCAGCACGCAGAACTGTCTTGTCTCCACGCCACATGCTTCTCCCAAGGGGAGACGCTGCGCGAACAAGTCGGCGGAGCCGACGGCAGTCGCTTTATGCCGGGGAACCCTTTCGGCAGTCGCTCATGGGGGAAACCCCCAAGACCGCGCTGCCTCACCACCGCGCTGCCTCCCCAACGCAGTGGCTCCCCATGAGCGACTGGCGTGGATTCTGGGGGATCTACGAGTGCTTGATTTATCACAAACAACTTTTCAAACACCCTCTTAACTTAAAATCAACTATCTCCCAAACCCAACCTATCCAAAATAAAGGCATATTCAAAGGCTTGTTCTCGTAAACTTTCATAACGGTCAGATGCACCACCATGTCCTGCATCCATGTTGGTTTTCAACAGGAGAATATTGTTATCTGTTTTGAGTTCCCGGAGTTTGGCTGTCCACTTGGCTGGCTCCCAATATTTGACGCGAGAATCATTTAAGCCGGCGGTAATCAGCATATCTGGGTAATGTTTCGCTTCGACGTTATCGTAGGGTGAATAAGATTTGATGTAGTCGTAATAAAGTTTGTCGTTAGGATTACCCCATTCTTCCCATTCCATGACTGACAGAGGCAAGGAAGTATCTAGTATTGTAGTTACTATATCTACAAAGGGCACATGGGCAACTACTGCTTTAAACAGGTCGGGACGCATATTGATGACTGCTCCCATCAATAAACCGCCCGCACTACCGCCGGTAATTACTAGGCGTTCGCTTGCTGTCCACCCTTCGGTAATTAGATATTCAGCACAAGCGATAAAATCGGTGAAAGTGTTTTTTTTCTGCAAAAATTTACCTGACTCATACCACTTACGCCCCATTTCTTCGCCGCCACGAATATGAGCAATGGCAAACATTACTCCTCGATCTAACAGTGTAAGTTGAGTTGATGAAAAAGACGCAAAATAGGCTTGTCCGTAAGCACCATAACCTGTGAGTAATAAGGGATTTTTACCGTCTTTTTTGATTCCCTTTTTGTAAACGATGGATATGGGAACTTGGGTTCCATCTTGGGCTGTAGCCATCAGCCACTCACTGTGATATTGAGTTTTATCGTAACCTCCCAAAACTTCTGTTTCTTTTTTCAATTCCCGCTGATTGGTTTCCATGTCGTAATCGAAAACCGATTGTGGTGTGATAAATGAGGTGTAATGAAAACGTAAGATATTAGTATTAAATTCTGGATTATTGCCTTCAGAAAAATCATAGGTAGGCTCAGGAAAGGTAATACTATGTTCTTCACTTGTTGTGAGGTTTTGCACTCTGGCAGTTTCCAAACCTCGATTTATTTCATAAATTACTAAGTAATTGGCAAAGAGACTAATGCCTGATAGCATGACATCATCTCGATGGGGAGTTATGGTTTGCCAATTGTCTTTTGTTGGCGCAGCGATAGGAGTTTTGACTAATTTAAAGTTGGTAGCTGCGTCATTAGTCAGGATATAAAAGTAATCGCTGTGATGTTCAATATCGTATTCTATCCCTGTAGTGCGTGGGTAGATTAACTGCAAATTACTATGGGGATAATTAGCATCTAAATAGTGAATTTCTGTGGTGATAGTGCTTTGTAAAGCTACTAAAATATATGCTTCGCTAGAGGTTTTGTCTATATATAAAGAGTAAGTATCGTCTGGTTCTTCATAAAGTAGCACATCCTCCGAATCGGGTGTGCCTAGGGTGTGTCTAAATAGTTGATAGGGACGGCTAGCATCATCAACTTTAGTGTAAAAACAGGTTTGGTTATCGTTAGCCCATGCAAAAGAACAATCTGTATTGAGGATGGTTTCGGGGTATAACTGGTGCGTGGTTAGATTTAGGAAAAAAAGTGTGAATTCTTCAATACCTTCGGTATCAACTGAATAAGCTAATATTTGATGATTGGGACTAATTGCTAATACACCTAGGTCAAAAAAGTCATGTCCATTGGCTAAGATGTTTTCATCTAGTAAAATTTCTTCGGGCGCATCTAAACTTTGATGTTTGCGGCAGTAAAGTGGGTAAGCTTTTTCGGCTTCTGTCCGGGAATAATAGTAATAGTCATCTTTGCGGTATGGTACTGACAGGTCAGTTTCTTTGATCCGCGCTAGCATTTCGTCATAGAGTTTTGTTTGCAGTGCTTCTGTGTGCTGCATCATAACTGTGGTGTAAGCGTTTTCGGCTTCTAGATAGGCGATCGCTTTTGGGTTGTCGATGTCGCGCAGCCAAAAGTAGTCGTCTACTCGCTGATCGCCATGCAACTCTAAAATCTGGGGCTGTTTTTCGGCGACGGGTGCTTTCACAATATTTTGGACAATTTTATTTTTATTCATATTTGCTTTTTTCACCTTGATGCTGATGTGTAGCGACTTAGTTTTGTTGTGATCTATGAGGAACTGGAAAGCTCAGTTTTGCGGGGTGAGTTTTTTTTCAAGGTACACAAACCAATGGCTGGTATAATTCCGAGAATAACTGCTGTCAGTCCTTGTTCAATTCCATACAATATCGGCGGGCGATTGGATTCAGGGATAACACCTTGGACGAGAGAAAGTGACCAAATTACAAGACTGATGCAGCAGAAAGAAATTGATGGTAAAAAATTCCACCGCCAAGCACTTGCTGTGTAACGCCGCAGCACTAACCACTGGCAAATTCCTAACCAAATTCCCGCCAGAATATATGAGGTAGTTGATAAAAATCCAAAAATGACGTTTGCCTGTGGTGATAAACTTTCATTTAAAGATGCGGCAATAGACGAAATATAGTTAATCCAGGCTGTAGAAATACTGTTGGCAATCAGCCAACCGATGCTAGTGGCCAGCAACCACAGCCAACCGGATAAATATCGCCGCAGAATTAGGGCTTGATTGGCGGCGAAAATGACTGCAAACAGAATGTTGCTGAGATATCCAATCAACATCGCCGACTGGGCAGAATCTGGTGGTGACAAGCTGGCGAGAATGATTGTTTCTAAAGCTATACTAGCAATTCCACCTGTGACCCACCCCAGGACAGTGATGAAGGTAAACTGGATCAAGAACCGACGGCGCTGGGAGCGGGGGATGAAAAACTTGCCTGTATGAGGTATGTTTTGATCATCGGCGGTGGTGGGGGAACTGTTGGAGTCGGTTGACATATAAAGTTAGGTAAAGCTGCAACTAGCGCTTTTGAAGCCAGCCTCCTGAAAAAGCGTAATCTCAGAATGATAAGCTAAACAGTGGCATAAATTAAGTGACTTAGGATGAAGTGTTAAATGGGTGTTTCCTTAACGGCTCCTCATCTCCTGCGGGCTGCTCGTGGTGAAGTTGTAGATCGTCCCCCGGTATGGATGATGCGACAAGCGGGACGATATATGAAAGCTTACCGGGATTTAAGGGAGAAGTATCCTTCATTTCGCGATCGCTCGGAAATTCCAGAAGTAGCGATTGAAGTTTCCCTACAACCTTGGAGAGCTTTCCAGCCAGATGGAGTGATCTTATTTTCTGACATTGTCACTCCTTTGCCTGGTTTAGGCATTGACATGGACATTGCAGAAGGTAAAGGCCCGATTATTCACTCGCCCATTCGCACATCTGCACAAGTCGATCACCTGCATCCCTTAGATCCAGAAGCAGCCCTGCCGTTTATCAAAACAATTTTGCAGGCATTGCGTCAGGAAGTGGGCAATCAATCAACGGTGTTAGGCTTTGTGGGTGCGCCGTGGACATTGGCAGCTTATGCGGTGGAGGGTAAAGGATCGAAAACTTACTCGATCATCAAAAATATGGCATTCACAGAGCCAACGATGTTGCATCAGTTGTTAAGCAAATTGGCTGATGCGATCGCCATTTATATGCGCTATCAAATTGATTGTGGTGCTCAAGTTGTGCAAATGTTCGATTCTTGGGCAGGACAATTGAGTCCTCAAGATTATGATACCTTTGCTCTGCCTTACCAAAAAAGGGTTTTCCAGCAAGTCAAAGCAACTCATCCCGATACGCCTTTGATTTTGCTCGTTAGCGGTAGTGCAGGTGTGCTGGAGAGAATGGCACAATCCGGTGCGGATATCGTCACTGTAGATTGGTCAGTGGATATGGCAGATGCACGGGCGAGATTGGGTAAGGATGTTAAAGTCCAGGGAAATCTTGACCCAGGTGTGTTATTTGGTTCTAAAGATTTTATTCGCGATCGCATTTTGGATACGGTTCGCAAAGCCGGCAATTGGGGACACATCCTCAATCTCGGTCACGGTGTACTACCAGAAACACCAGAAGAAAATGTCGCTTTCTTCTTTGAAACAGCAAAAAAACTGAATGCACTTGTATAACCGAGTGTTTCCCCGCTTCTGTAGGGGCGGGGTTTCCCCGCCCTCTCTCTCTGTAGTTGTTAGTTTTTGCATTTACCTGAAACAGCAGCGTGAGGTGAGGAGTGTAGTCTGACCATATTTGAGCGTAGCGAAAACCGGAAAGACTACGACGAGACGAACAAAATATTTTGTCTTGGATAACACACCTATCAAAATATCTGTTACTATGAATATGTAAACACGGTAAGGTCGATACCATGTATAGAGCGATTAAAGTGAGAATTTATCCAACTGACGAGCAAGAGTCTTATCTATCTCAGTGTTTCGGTAACACTCGATGGTTGTGGAATTATATGCTTAATGCCACGACTACCGCTTATAAAGAAACAGGAAAAGGACTTTCTAAAGCAGCTATGGATAAGTTGCTTCCTCTTTTAAAAAAAGAATATGAATGGTTAGGACTTGCGTACAGTCAAGTATTGCAACGAGTAACATTCAACCTTTCTAGCGCGTTTGTTAATTTCTTTGAGGGGCGTGCTAAATTCCCTAACTTTAAATCTAAACATGGTTTGCAATCAATTCAGTATCCCCAAAACGTAAAACTAATACCACAGGACTCTGTTGTTAAGTTTCCCGGTAGTTTGGGATTAATGAAAACTGTGTTTCACAAAGAACTACCTGATGCAAAATTCACTACTGTAACAATATCCAAAAATGCAGACGGTAGATACTACGCTTCTATTCTTTTTAATCAAGCTGATAATCCAGTAGTGGCAATTAGAGACGCTATTGGAGTTGACTTAGGATTAAAGAATTTTGCTATAACTTCAGAAGGCTCAAAATATGACCTACCCAAAAAACAATTAGCAAAGTTAGAAAAGAATAGAAAACGCCAGCAGAAAAAGTTAGCTAAGAAGACAGATAAAACTTCTAACAAACGTCGTAAAGCCAAACGCTTAGTTGCAAAAGTCTCTAGCAAAATAGCTAGAGTTAGAGAGGATTTTCTGCACAAGCTATCTCGCAAAATAGCATACGAAAACCAAGTTATTTGTGTAGAAGATTTAGCAGTTAAAAATATGGTGAAGAACCATAACTTAGCAAAAGCTATCAGTGACCAGGGATGGGGGATGTTTCAAACCATGCTCAAATACAAAGCCGAGAAATTTGGTCATACCTATATTGAAATAGGTCGTTTCTTTCCATCTTCTCAACTTTGTAGCGAGACTCTACTACCAATCCCAATGCTGCAAAAAGGTTATGATTCATTGGGTGTAAGATTTGTAGATTGCCCTCACTGCCAGAAACAGCATGATAGAGACATCAACGCTGCAATAAATATTAGAAATGAAGGATTGCGAATTTTGGAGTTAGGGACTAGCTCTTCTGCCCTTGGAGGGGATGTAAGACCAAAGTCTTCGGGACGTAAAAAATCTACGAAGGTCGAGGCAATCCCTGTTGAATTGGGAAGCCTACACTGTACCGAAAGGTCAGTGTAGGTAGTTCACTCTCAACTAACAACCAAAATTTTAAACTTCTATGAACAAGAAACGAATTTTAGTAACCGGCGCAAGTGGCTGTATAGGTCACTATATAAGTGAAGCCTTAATTAAAAACACAGATCACGAATTGTATCTGTTAGTGAGAAACCCCAGTAAACTGCAAGTTGATACCCAAGCACGTCCTGGTATCCATGTTTTGCAGGGTGATATGCAAAAAATTAGTCAATTTGCCGAGTTATTGCCCACCATTGATACGGCAGTACTAACGGCAACATCTTGGGGCGGCGATGGTATATTTGATGTGAATGTCTTCAAAACTCTAGAGTTGCTGAGTCTGTTAAATCCAGATAAATGCGAACAGGTAATTTATTTTTCTACTGCTAGCGTTTTGGACCGCCACAACCAACTACTGAAAGAATCCGGGCAAATAGGTACAGATTATATCCGTACTAAATTCCATTGTTTACAGCAGTTAGATAAATTAGCGATCGCCCCGAAAATCACCACTGTATTTCCCACCCTAGTTTTAGGCGGCGATGACAAAAAGCCTTATTCTCATCTAACATCTGGTATTCCAGAAGTTACCAAATATATTAACTTGATTCGTTTTCTACAGGTGGACGGTAGTTTTCACTTTATCCACGGGCGAGATATTGCCACTGTAGTCGAATATTTAATTAATGAACCACCCAAAGAAGACGAACCACGCCGATTTGTTTTAGGTCAATCTGAGTTAAGTGTCAATCAAGCAGTAGAAGAAGTCTGCGCCTATTTGGGTAAAAGGATTTACTTTCGCATTCCCCTGTCTATCGCCTTAGCTAATGTGCTGATTAAAGTATTTCGCATTCAAATGGCTGCATGGGACAGGTTTTGTATGAACTATCGCCATTTTACTTACGACAATATTATCAATCCTGATAGTTTCGGCTTGCCAAATTACTGTGCAACCATGACCGATGTTTTGAAAATTAGCGGCGTCGAAACGGGTAATCCAAAAAATAAATGAGATATAGAACAGGCGGGACGCCTATTCTACGAAATATTTTCCGGCTTTAAGGCGCGACGGGCTAATTTGGCGTAAGTTTTGACTGTGGTGTAAGGCATCTCTAAATCATCGGCTATCACCTGCAATGATTCGCCCATATCCCGCCGTGCGAGGATGGTTGCCCATGTTGCAGCAATTTTATCAGTGCGATCGCCACCTGTCCGTTTTCGTTGTGCTGTAAATAGCGCCGTCAGTTGATCAATTCGTTCTCCCAGCATATTTGTCAGCAACTGACTGGATGTAGCAACTTCCGGTTTTACCAAGTCTAAGCGAGTTTGCCCTAGTCCAAAGGTGGTTTTGTGTCCCGTTCCACAATAGGGAGCGAGTTCTACCAAAGCATAAAACAACTGAGTAAATTCAGTATTAGCCAAAGCCGTTTTACTCAAACCACAGGAAACTGTCCCTGTAAACCCAGTCACTGAACCCCGTTTACCTGCTGCCACTTTCACAGATTCCAAGCGGTGCTGATGGATGATCACCCCTTCATCAATCCAGTTGAGAAATGCCTCTTGTTCTACAGCCATTCCCGAAAAATCATTCCAGCGTCGCAAGTAGCTGTGGAAAAGATTAACCGGAACGGGAAGCGGGAAATGATGACCTTTGCGACGAAAGCTAGTAGGTGAAACAAAGCTGAGACTAACGTTAGAATGTTTTGCTGTAGCTGAGTTCAACAGTTGAGCATAAGTGGTAGCTGGATGGGCAACACTCACCTTTGTTATCAGCAGCGGAGCATCTTTTAAGTCTAGGGTTTTTGGCAATTGGCTTAACCATTGACTGAGAAATTGCACCACTCTTTGAGAAAGTCCGTTAACGTGCCAGCGATAAATTTGGTTTGCTTGCAGTTGCAATTGTCTCCCACTGGGGAGGAGTTGACCTTCTAGTGAAGAAATATTAAAGGGTTTTTCTGATTCCCCATCATGGAGATAGGCGGAAAGGTCTGGGTTAAATTGCCGCACTTGGTCAAGAAACCAAGCATGGAGTCCAATTGTGTATTGAGAGTAAAGGGAACTGGAAGTAGTTGGCTGAAGGTCAAAAACCAATCCTACTAGCTCTGTGTCATCTGCCAATGTGGGCATAGAGGAAAAAGACTCTGATTTTGCCTTGGCTTTGCGACTGGTGGATGCAGCTGCTCTTGGCATCGCTGGATATTATATGATTTTGCCTATTTTACTCTATTTCCGTCCCCCATTGGAGATTATTTTTAATTAATTGGATAACTGTATTAGGGCTTATATCAGGTCTGTTTAAATACTTAGGATCTACCCACAGATCCTAACACCCCACCCCGCAAGCAGAGCTACCGTGTACACACAAGTTATCCGAAAAAACCTCACCCTGTCCTAACGGACATCCCTCTCCTTGCGAAGGAGAGGGACAGGTTTTGCTACGCAAAACCAGGGTGAGGTTTTGTTTCCCGTGTTCGCACAACCATAAATTTCATAGAGAGACTTGTGTGTACACGGGTAGGCAAGCAGTGAGGGGAAACAAAACGCAAAGGAAGGCGGGGTGGGTTTCTTTGCCTACGGCACGCTCCGCGAACGGGAATATAAAGTAATTTGCCGAACATGATATTACCCTCGTTCCAGGCTTTTTTAATGCGTCTCTTTACTACCCGTAGGGTGCGTTCCCTAACGCACCAATTAGCATTTTTAATCACTCAAACCATACGCCATATTCACTATTTCCTGTCCGTTAAGTCCTTAGTATGTTTGTGCAAAAATCTGGTAAATTTCTGTTTCAGTCCCCTTGCGGGGAATTAGTTAGCGGAAAGACTTGATGAAGTCTGCCCAGAGTGGCAGTCAGATTAGTTTCAGTCCCCTTGCGGGGAAGTAGTTAGCGGAAAGGTGGGTGGGTATCGCACCCTACTCTAGATTTACATGTTTCAGTCCCCTTGCGGGGAAGTAGTTAGCGGAAAGCTAAAGCTTTTTTGTATGCTGCTATTAAACAACATATAAAATGTTTCAGTCCCCTTGCGGGGAAGTAGTTAGCGGAAAGCACCAGCAATCCCATTCACCTTGTGAAAGATGATGGCTGTTTCAGTCCCCTTGCGGGGAATTAGTTAGCGGAAAGAGTATGGGCAGGGGGCGACTGCTGACCAAAAAAGGAGTTTCAGTCCCCTTGCGGGGAATTAGTTAGCGGAAAGCTATCATCAGATATGCCTTGACCGTATAGCTAAAGTTTCAGTCCCCTTGCGGGGAATTAGTTAGCGGAAAGCCTTTAAGCTCAGTAGCACCCGATGAGACTCTCTGCTGGTTTCAGTCCCCTTGCGGGGAATTAGTTAGCGGAAAGTTCTAAGTTGACTAAGTCCCTAACTTTTTCCCCAATATTGTTTCAGTCCCCTTGCGGGGAATTAGTTAGCGGAAAGGGCCAAGCCAGCACTAGCTATTGAAGTGGAATCAGAATGTTTCAGTCCCCTTGCGGGGAATTAGTTAGCGGAAAGTCCATATTCTCAGCCTTCGCAGTAGCTATAGATTGTTTCAGTCCCCTTGCGGGGAATTAGTTAGCGGAAAGATCGCCTGCGCCTCGACCAATCTACTAGGGTTAATCTGTTTCAGTCCCCTTGCGGGGAATTAGTTAGCGGAAAGTTATGCTGTATCCAAAGGTAAAAAAGCTGCTTTAGGTTTCAGTCCCCTTGCGGGGAATTAGTTAGCGGAAAGCGTAACGATAAATCCTGCCACCGTAGGCGCTATTAATGTTTCAGTCCCCTTGCGGGGAATTAGTTAGCGGAAAGGCGATCGCCCAGTCGTTTTCATCCTCACTAATAAGTTTCAGTCCCCTTGCGGGGAATTAGTTAGCGGAAAGGCAATCTGTTAAATCCGCGATCGCTACAATTGCTCCAAAGTTTCAGTCCCCTTGCGGGGAATTAGTTAGCGGAAAGGCGCGATCGCCTCAAACGGCTAGAAGGCGGATTGAGGCGTTTCAGTCCCCTTGCGGGGAATTAGTTAGCGGAAAGTGCAGAGTACGGCGACGTATTCCCTTCTAGAATCATTCGTTTCAGTCCCCTTGCGGGGAATTAGTTAGCGGAAAGTCCGCCCTCTGGAAACGAGACTAGAAGCAGACTCTAGAAAGGAATTTGGCAGACCTCAAAATACTGAACAAAAATTGAGTGCAAAACACTGCCAACCGAAACTATAGAAACCTTCAAGCTATTGAATTGTCAAGGTTCTGGCGATTTGGCGAACCCCCCAGGGTTTTTGCCCCCGCTGCGGTTTGCCAAAAAACTGCTGATGTAACTAAGTTTAACAGCCTATTTGTTACTTTACCAAAAAATTGGCTGGGAATAAGGACTAAAGTCCTTACTACGAACTTGTTAATTTTGCTGTGTTCATAGTTTTTCTGAATCTTGATAAAGCTGAAATTCGGCAGCGACATCAGCTGTAATACTTTGCCGCAAATCCCAAGGACTAAGCACTTCAGCCTTTGGACGCCATGCCCGTAAACGCATCATTACATTATTATCCCCATGTCGATAGTTCACCCGGTAGTAGGCATCTTCGTGAGAACGGGCTGCAAGAACTTTCAATAATGCCTGCTGTTGTGACAGTTGCGGTGTGTGCTGTCGAATCAGACGTTGTGCTTGCTGATAGGAAATTGCTGCAAAAGTTTCATGGCGAAAGGTATGCTGAATATAGCGGTCATGATACTGACGGTCAAATCTCAAAAGCATCAGTTGAGACTGTAAGTAAAAATCAAAACCCCAAGCTTTAGATAATTGCCCTTCAATTTCTTCTGGATTCGGTAAAGTTGCCTGATTGTAGCGCTGTTGTAGAATTTGGGGAATGGCAGTATTTGTCCACTTGATGGGGGTAATTTGTTGAATTCTGTCAAGACGATAATTATACCAATCAGTTTTTCTATCAGGACTTTGCCCAAAAGCACACAGGTAAACTGCACGTTGTACATAGTAGATGCAGACTGGGTAAACTAAAGATTCGACAACATTTCCTAACCTGGCGCTGTTGTAAGTTAGTTTGATGGGTGGGACTGGAGTTTGTCCCCAAATTTCTCTCAATTCGTGTTGCCAGTCCTCTACTTGATCTATAGTGGTGCGGGGGCTGACATAATCAAGTTTGAAAAAGAACCGCCGGACACCGCAGATTTCCTGGGAATGATTTTGGGCAATGCTTGCTAAGTCTTCTTGATTGAGAAAATTCAGTTCATAACTATTGAGATTGGTAGAGGTTAATGCTGGATTTGCAGAGATGGGACGAGATGGTAACTTTTTGACGCGGTGATATTTGTGCTGTCGATATTCCAGCCAACCTAGTTTTTCCAGAATTTCTAAATCTGCTTGCAAAGAACGACGAGTTACGCCAAACAACCGCTGCTGTAGTAGTGCGTCTAATTTTTGGGAGATATTAACATGAGTAAGAAGCGATCGCTTCCATTCTGACTCATTCAATCCCGTTTTGGCATCAAACAACCATGCAGCGGTAGTTTTGGCACAAAGGCAATTGGAATCATGCAAGTCAGGGATGGCTTCTCCTCTAGGATGATTTTGATCAAAGAAAGCATCTCTCCAATCGGCAAAAGTAAAGGAATCGTCAAGCACCAAGCGGGTTTCATCCGAACCATATAGCGATACCTTCGGTGAGCAAAGCTAACGCAACCATACCCACAAACGAATTGCCCGCAGCAGGTTTTGTTTAAGGCTACCGCGTGCTAACCATTGCAGCAATTCTACTTGGGGTACATCTAAAAAAATTTGCTCGGACACTTGCTGACACCATCTCTCTTAAAACTTGATACATATAGTTTCTCTTTGCCATTCTTTCCAAGGGGGTAAAAAAGATTTAAAAGCCCCCCTTTCCAAGGGGGGTTGGGGGGATCAAATTTGTTGCCACCTTAGAGGTAATTGGTATGAATCTAGTCTCACACCAGCATAAAACACATTGGAACTAGCTTCTTCCAGCACCGTGTATGATGTAACCATTGGTTGGAAGATAGCAGCAATGAGTACTTACAAAATCGAGTTAAAAGACGGAATATTACGGATTAATTTTGGCGAACCGGCGCAGAATGACCAAATTGTGAAGGATGCGGCGGCACGGTTGGAAGAAATGGCCCAGTCGGGAGAACTGGCTGGTGGCCAGCTATTGAAGATTAATGGGCCTGTTTCTATCCCCGTAGCATTTGTCTTGGCCCATAAGCTTGCTCATATATATGGTGCGATCGCCTTTTTTGACCCAAAATTAGGTAAATATGTGGTTTCTATTACTCATAATCCAGCGTATAAATTAGGGGACTTGCTTGATTAAATTCATCACCTCTTTTATTACTCTGGAGAGAGAAAATAAACAAAACTTTTGCCTGTCTCGCCAAAATTAATTTACTTTTTTCAAAGAAAAATAAAAGTCTTGATTTCAGAGACTTTTAGATTTTCATCTGACGAAAAAATAAAAGACGGTTAAGCAATAAAGCTGCAAGGTTGTTGCCCTCATTGGTTTTTATCCAGCGCCTTAATTTATGAGTACTTACCAGATAAATTTAGAGGGTGACATCTTAAAAGTAGGATTTGGCGCTACCCTAGCCACAGGTGATCAAATTGTCCGTGATGCAGACACAAGGCTAAATGAGATGATTGCTTCCGGGGAATTACCAGGTGGTACACTGATTAAAATCAACGGACGCACATCTGTGCTAGTTAGTCAAGTTTTAGCGGCTAAATTATCGAAGTTGTATGATGCGATCGCATTTTTTGACCCCAAGATTGGCGATAAAGGACTGGATAGGTACGTAGTCACTATTAGTAATAACCCTGAGTACAAAGTTGGGGATATTTTGGATGTAGTCCGGACAAAGCAGCAGTCAAATATCAAAGTTGTGCTGTGTGGATTTGCGAATACAGGTAAAACTTGTTTTCGGGATGGTTTAAAACAGGCGTTATTGCAGATTTCCCATGCACCAGAGTCTTATATCATCTCAGGTTGTCCAGATGGAGATGGTTCTTGGTATGGGGAAACTGCACGCCGCGATTTAGATTTAGCGCAGACATTAAAAGCGGAATACAAAGCCGGATTTACCCCTGAATTCGCGCAACTGAAAGCGCAGGAAGTCAAGGGAATTAATACACCAATATTTGTCTTTGATGTAGGTGGCAAAATTTCCCCAGAAAACCGTTTGATTATGGCTGAAGCCACTCACGCAGTGATTTTGGTGAAAAATAAAACTGAAATAGCACCTTGGCAAGAATTATGTGAGTCGTTGAATTTACAAATAGTAGCTATCATTTTTAGTGATTATCACGGAACACATGACGTGATACATTCAGAAATGTCCCCTCTTCAGGGAAGCGTTCACCGTTTGCAGCGAGGGGAGAATGTTGCAGAACGCTTAGTGGTACAGGCTTTGGCGCGGTTGTTGGTGGGGTTGTGTGGGGAGTAGATAGCCAAGAGTGTAAAGTAAAACCTGAGTATTTTAACAAACATAGTTATCTGGAAATTAAAACATGAGTAACCTAAACGATTACAAAGTTAAGCATCTTTTTTTACTGGTTGGTGAAAATCCTTTACCTAATTATATAGCTGCCAGAACTTTACTAGAAAATGATGGCACAGTTTAGCTAGTGTTTACACATTCTACAAAAGAGCAAAAAAAATGTATTGAAGAAGGATTAAAAAATCAAAATCACATAAAAGTGAATATTGTTCCTATTGATTTAGTTAAATATGAATCAAATGCTTATCATATTTGCGACCGAGTTCAAAAAAAAGTACCGAAGAATGACAGCGTTGGACTAAACTATACAGGTGGTACAAAGGCAATGGCCGTTCATGCCTATAGAGCAATTTATGAAAAAAGACCTGATGCTTTTTTTAGCTATCTTGATCCACGAAGCCTAAAAATATGTATTGATAGAGAAAACAACCAACCTCTTGAATTTGATGTTCCGCTTGAACTTTCTCTCAAAGAACTATTCAAGCTACATAACAATAATTATTGGCTTGATCATAAACCCCCTCTTTTTCAGGCATTTTTGCCAGACACAATAGCAGAAAATTTTGTTGAAATTTATTCAAATATAAATTTAGCAGAATCATGGAAGAAATGGCTGAAAGAAGAACTTCATTCCTTAACAAAAAAAGGCGAGTTTTGGAAAAGAGAAGAAGACCTCAAACAAATACAAACACGTGGTATTACGATTAAATATTTACCTCCAAAAATTAGAGACATACTTCGTACCGATTTATATGCATCTACCGATGAGCTTCGCCTTGACATAACTCAAAAAAGGGGGTTTAGCAGCCTAACACAAGTCTGTGAATGGTTAGATGGCACATGGCTAGAAAGTTATGTATTACAGCAAATCAAGAAAATTGAATATGACTTTAATATCAAACAAAGCGGTATGTCTTTTTATATTAAAGACCCTGAATATAAAAGAATAAATAAAATAACATGGGAAGACGAGCCGCGTTTTGAGTTTGATGTTGCTTTCATAATAGGGTATCAGCTATTTGCTATATCATGCACAACAAGTAAATCTCATAAGTTGTGTAAGCAAAAACTATTTGAAGCACATTTACGTGCTAGGCAATTAGGAGGTGATGAAGCACGAACAGCTTTAGTTTGTTGTTCTGACACACCAGGATATATTGAAGATGAAATAAAATTTTCTATACGTGACAAAAAAATTCGCGTATTTGGAAGAGAAGACTTAGCTAATCTTGCTGGCGGTATTGAAACCTGGATTAAGCTCAATAATCAGAAGGTAGGTGGATGAGTAAGTATATTGTAACAATACTAGATTCTACTGGCATTCAGTCCTATATTTTCACCAGTAATCGCTTACGAGAAAATATTGGCGCTTCTTATCTCGTAGAGCAGGCAACTGGTAATTGGGTAAAAGATAAATTAGAAGAATTAGGAGTTCCCAAACATAGGCAAAATGAACCTATAACCAATAGTGGCTTAATCGCAGAATTGGTTTATGCAGGTGGTGGAAATGCCATGCTGTTATTTAAATCAATGGAGGATGCAAAGCGGTTTACTCGTCATCTAAGCAGACACATTTTAGAATATGCGCCTGGAATAAATCTTGTAGCCGCACACAAGGAATTTGACTGGAATGAATTACTATATGATGTAGTTCAAAATCTGATGGATAATGAACTTGAACAACAGAAAAGAGCCAGAGTTCCTTCCGTGCCATTACTAGGATTAGGAATAACTGCATCCTGTAACTCAACTCAGTTAGTTGCTGTAAATACAAGCGCAGATTATATCCAAGCAGATGAAGAAGATATTTATCTTATTTCTTCGCAAACTCAAGCAAAATTAAAAGCTGTTTCTTCAAAACATGGAGAACCAGCAAATAAAGCTCTTAAGAAATATTTTGGTGATATCTTAATAGAAAAAAATCTTCAATTTCCCTATCGGATGGATCATTTAGGTAGAAGTCAACATGAAAGCAGTTACTATGCTGTAATTCATGCCGATGGAAATAGTATGGGTAAAAGATTTGAAGCTTGTGGTGAAGAAGGGAAGAAATGCAATCCACAAGATCCAAATCGAGGCTATATCGATTGTATGCGTAATCTTTCTAAAACTGTTAAAAAAGCTGGATTATCAGCAATGCAAACAGTAGTCCAAACCCTTGCCAACTCTATTGAAAATGGAGAACTTATGGGTAAGTTTTCCATCAAAGATAATTATCTGCCTTTCCGTCCTCTGGTGTATGGCGGCGATGACGTTACTTTTGTATGTGATGGTAGATTAGGTTTAGAGTTAGCAGCAATTTATCTAGAAGCATTTCAAGAACAGAAAGTTGCTGATTTCAAAGTTTTAACTGCTTGCGCTGGTGTATGTATTGTCAAATCCCATTATCCTTTTGCTAGAGCCTATGAAATGAGTGAGGCTTTATGCAGTAATGCCAAGAAATTTTTACGTAAACAAGAAGACAAGGAATTTTCGGCTATTGACTGGCATATTGCCTCTAGTGGTTTATTTGGTTCTGTTGGTGATATTCGTCAACGAGAATATCAAGTTGCAGAAGGTGATTTAACAATGCGACCTGTCATGATGCAAAATGAAACCAATCAATGGCGCACATGGTCTAATTTCAGAAATTTAGTTAAAAATTTTAATGAAGATAAAGAATGGAAAGGCCGTCGTAATAAAGTTATTGGATTACGAGAAAAGCTACGCGACGGACAAGAAGCAACTCGACAGTTTCTCAAAGCCTATAGGATAGATACTTTACCACCAGTTAAAGAAGTATCTGATGAAATTCAAACAAGTGGGTGGGTCAGCGATAGTGATTCGGAAAATGAACTACTACGATGTGGTTACTTTGATGCTATAGAAGCAATGGAATTTTACTTTCCCTTAAATAAAGGAGAATCAGGTGATTGTCTACAAACTGAAAATTAAACTATTGAGTGATACTACCTTTGGACGTGGAGATGGGGTAGCAGGTTTAGTTGACCAAGAAGTTGAACATGACGCTTATGGATTTCCTTATTTGCGAGGACGTACTTTAAAAGGTTTATTGAGTGAAGAATGCGATAACTTGATAGCTGTATTACCTGAGAATAGTCGCCAACATTGGGAACAAGTTGCTTGTCACTTATTCGGTAAGCCAGGAAGTATCCTCAATACTAATTCATATATGCACATTGGGGATGCTTGTTTACCAGAAGATTTGAGGAAAGTCATAGCGTATCAGATGAAAACAGATAACAACCTAACTAAAGTCGAGATTTTAGAATCCTTAACAACTATTCGCTGCCAAACTGCAATTGATATGAAAACAGGAACGCCAGATAGGAAAAGTTTGCGATCATCGCGTGTAATACTGCGCGAACTCAAATTTACTGCTCATCTAAGTTTTGACGTTCAACCCAATGATGATGCTTTAACGTTGTTATCAGTTGGTACTTTAGCTTTAAGGCGGGTAGGAAGTGGTAGAAATCGCGGACGTGGCCATGTGCAGTGCCAATTATTTGACTATACTAACCAAGAGATTATAGATAATTTTATACAGCATTTTATCTAATGAAAGAAGATAGAAAAATGAAAGCAATTACCTTTTTACTAAGAACTAAACAACCTATTTTAGCGACTTCATTTCAAGGTGATCCAAACAGTGATGTCTCCTATTCATACATTCCTGGAAGCATGATTCGGGGTGCATTGATTAGTCGGTATCTGAATAGTTATGGATTGCAAAATTCTGATATCTTAATTGATCCAAAAATTAGGGATTTGTTTTTTGACGATTCAACTCGTTACTTAAATGCATACATCAGTAGTCAAGAAGGAAAAAGGACATATCCTACATTACTTTCTTGGCGAAAAGAAAAAGGTGTGGAATTTAACAATGAATCTGATAGTAGGATGATATTTTATGACTTTAGTATAGCTAGACCTAAACTAGATTCACCGAAGACAGTAGGAGAAGCTTTTTGGGTTGAAGAAAGCGGATACACTACACTATATCACGTTGCTCGCAGAATTAACATTCACAACTTGCGCGATCGCTCCAAAGGTCGTTCCACAGAATCAGAAGGTGAAATCTTTCGCTACGATGCTATAGATGCAGGACAAACTTTTCAAGGAGTTATCTTGTGTGACGAAGCCAATGAAGAGATTATCTGCAACTTACTATCTCCCTCAGATATCTGGTTAGGGGGTTCTAGAAGTGCTGGTTATGGTCATGTGGAAATTTCACAAGTAAACTCCTGTGATTCTTGGAATGAAGTCGGGATTCCTTCAGAAAATAGGATTAGTGATAATATTCTGAAAGTTACCCTCCTCAGCGATTTAATTCTACGCGATGAATGGGGTCAATATGCTGCGATACCGCCAACTAACTTACTTTCTGAAGTACTAGAAATATACCTAGATAAGCCAAGAAGTGCTTACATGGATAGCATTTTTATAGGAGGTTTTAACCGCAAATGGGGTTTACCTATACCACAAGTACTAGCAGTTAAAGCAGGAAGCGTCTTTGTATATGAAAATGCTCAAATAAATCCAGAGAAAATAAATATTTTAGAAACAGAAGGTATAGGAGAAAGGAGAGAAGAAGGTTTTGGTAGGGTAGCTGTTAACTGGTGTACAGAAAAAAAAATTACAGCTAAAAAGCCACAAATTAAAGTAACCTTGACAAAACCTCAATTTAAAACTCCAGAATCTTGTGAGTTAGCACGCGAAATCGGAGAAAGAATCTTACGGCAAAAATTAGAACAATTACTCCTAACACAAATTGAACTGCATAGACTCCAAGTAAATCAAATGACTAATAGCCAGTTATCGCGATTAATAATAGTTGCGAGACAAGCATTAGATAAAAACAGTCGTGAACCCCTGGATAGTCTTTTCAGTCAACTGACTCAAAATGCCCGTAGCCAATATGAAGGAACTAAATTAGGAAACCAATCTTTAAAAAAAACAATTAAGCAGTGGTTAGATTCTCCAAGAAAATGGATGGGAACTGAAATACAAGACATTCTAATTGGTGACGAAAAGTGCAGTTTAAGTGACTCTCTAGCTATGGAATATACTCTACGTCTAATTATGGCAGTAGCTAAAAATGCAACTAAGGAGAAGGCTGATGAGCAATAAACGCTTAAAACGTAACCAACGTATTATCCTTGAACGCATTATCATCACAGGAACTCTAATATTAGATACCCCAACCTGTTTGGGTAATGGTGATGCAGATGGGTCTACAGATTTAATGTTACTGCGTGACAGCATTAGTTCTAAAGCACTTCTCACAGGTACGTCTATCGCTGGTGCATTACGGAACTATTTACACGAGTATCAATATGGTTATGGTCAAGATGAGAAACATCAAAATGACAACTTATCTACGTATCTATTTGGTGGAAGTCGCAAAGATAAAGATGGTGAACAAAGTCCTCTCATTATCCATGACTCGATTAGTAATGAAATTCCCCGCGTAGAACTCAGGGATGGAGTAAGAATTGATATTGCAACAGGGACAGCAAAAAATCAGGCAAAGTACGATTTGGAACTCTTGGCAGCAGGAACCGAATTCCCTCTTTATTTTGAGTTGTTAATTGAAGAAGGAAAAAATAAAAATCAACTACTTGAAGCTTTGGTTATTGCTTTACAAGGGCTAGAAAAGTCTGAAATTAATATTGGCATGAAAAAACGCCGAGGATTTGGTCGTTGTCATATTGAAAAATGGCAAATTTGGCAGTTTGATTTGAATGATTACAAACATAGGTTAGCTTGGTTAACTTTTGACAGAGATGATTGGAAAGAGAAGTACACTCAAGATATTTTAGCTATAGAAGGTAAAATTGTAGATATCTTTCAAGAAAAAATAAGATCAGACCAACGCCATCGGTTTCATCTGAAAGCTACTTTTAACTTAATTGGTTCTTTACTAATTCGTTCTGGTCAATTTTCTACAGAAACCGTACCAGATGTAGTACATATAAAATCACACCGTAATGGTAAGGTTGCATCAATTTTACCAGGAACAAGTTTTACGGGAGTTTTGCGGCATCGAGCAGAGAAAATAGTAAAAACGCTGGGAATTTCAACAACTTTTATTTATGACATATTTGGTATTTTCGAAGAAAATATTCAAGATGCTCAATCAAGTCGCTTAGTGGTAAATGAAACTGTAATTGAACAAGCAATCCCTTTAGTACAAAATCGAATAGCAATCGACCGCTTTACAGGTGGCGCATTACATGGTGCATTGTTTGACGAACAACCGATATTTGGCGGAAAGGAGACAATAGTTACTTTGGATTTAGAATTACGTCAACCGAATAATGCTGAAATTGGCTTACTGTTACTTTTACTAAAAGATTTATGGACAAGTGATTTACCAATTGGTGGTGAAAGCAGCATCGGAAGAGGGAGATTACAGGGAATTAAAGCAGAAATGAGACGATTTACACCAGATAACGGTGAAGATTATTGGCAAATCATTAAAGAGGAAGACAAGTTACAAATTAGTGATGTGAATAATTTAGAAAAATTTGTGGGTGATTTAAATAAAATAGTTAATCAGGTAGTAGCATGAATCAAAAATTATGTCAGACTATCTCTGTCGATGAGATTAGAGACGATGACCAAAGCACTCTAATAAATTGGTTGCAAAAAGAAGCTAAAGAATATCAATTTAAGTATCTTTTGGCTTATGCTGAGGATGGAATAATTTGGGGACATTTTGATGAAGACGAAAATTATAAAATAATTACTGCTGATATAGTTTTTCATAAAAATAATTTTGCTGTTGATTTTGCTAACCTTCGATTACTCACATTGCAACAGTGTCGAATATTTGGAGAGAACGGAGAAATTTTACTTTGGAAATCTCATAAAAATTGGCAAGCACGACTTATCAAAGATAATCCATCAATAGAATATATTCATGAAGAACAAATTCTTTGGGGAACTCAAATAGAGAAAGGTAAAAATGGAGAGGATGGTGAAAAGCATGGATTTACTTTACTTTCTGATGGTTCCCAAGGGCTAAAACACGCTGTTCCTTTAACTAGTTTAAGCAGTTATTTTAGTCCAACAGATAAAAAGAAGCTTTATCGTCCAGTCCGTTTAGTAATAAATCACTACATTAAATACGACGATGAAACAGGTATTGCCAGAATTTTTCTCAGTCGTCTTGTATCACTAAAAGCAAAAGCAGGAGTTAAATGATGACTATCAAACATATTCACCATGTACCGCAAGATAAGAAAGCAGTTGCACCATATAATTTTGTGGAACTTCCAGACCAAATAGTCAAAGCTGAACTAGAGGAAAATTGTAAGCTGCGTGATAATGATCGTTACTATCAGGATAGACATACTGGTAGAATACAATGCAATTTAAATACTTCTTCACCTCTATATATTCGCTGTGGACTAACACCAGAACAATTTAATTTTGTACAAGAACAACTTAGACAAGAAAGAGAAGTTAGTGATTATCCTGATTTTTTCTATAATCCAGTGACGAATAAACCTGAAATTGCAGGTAGTAGTTTACGAGGAATGTTCAGGACGCTGATAGAAATAATCAGTTTTAGCAAAATTGACAAAGTTTCTGATGCCCAAAAGTTTTTCTTTCGTGCGGTAGCTGCTGATAAAGATGACCCGCTTAAAGATGAATATATAAAGTATTTAGGAAATCAGGGTAAAAATGTAAAAGCTGGTTATTTTCAACAAAAAGGGGACAAATGGTTTGTACGTCCTGCCAAAAGTATTGATAATTATCCATTTGTTTGGGTCAAAGAGAAATCGGTTATTAATGCTAGGATTTCTGGATATATTCCTATCGAAAATATATCAGATTATAAACCTCAGTATTTTATTAATATAAGTTTTGAGGATATACAAACTAAAAATGGTCGTAAATTTGCTCAAAAGATAAGCTCTAATAGTCAGGATTATGATTACAATGGTGTTTTACTAACTAGCGGCAATATGCTGGAAGGTGCAACAAGACTGCCAGATGAAGTAAACCGTAAAAATCATTGCCTGATTAGAGAACCAAATCCTGATGCAGAATTAATACCAATTGATGACGATGCCATTCAAGATTATAAAAAATCATTAACACCTTTTCAGAAGCAAGAACCACCATTTGATCCAGAAATGGGTGTACTTAAACAGGGTCGTGCTATCTTTTATTGTCAACATCAACAAGGACAATCTATAAAATTATTTGGTCAAAGTCCTAATTTCCGTATTCCATATTATCCAAAAGGGCATATAAAGACAGCATCTGCTGTTGATTTTATTCCAGCAAATTTACGGGAATCTTCAATTATTGATATTGCAGATGCAATTTTTGGTTTTGTCAGATCAGAAAAACAAACTCAAGGAATTCAACAAAGTCGCGCTGGTAGAATTTTTATCAGCAACGCGGAATGTCAAACAGATAATAATGATATCTGGCTAGAAAATTATCCAATCACGCCTAAAATTCTTGCTAGTCCTAAACCGACAACATTTCAGCACTACTTAGTGCAATCAGAAAATACAAATGCTGTCAAGATAAATCTGAACCATTATGCTAGTGAGCCAACTAAAGATACTGTCATTCGTGGTCATAAACTTTATTGGCACAAGGGGAGTGAACCAGAAATTAAACATCTAAAACCAGATGAAGCTTCAGCTACTCAACTTACTCAAATAAAGCCAATTAAACCAGGAGTAAATTTTGAGTTCACTATTCATTTTGAAAACTTGAGTGATGTTGAACTGGGTGCTTTAATGTGGGTACTTGATATTGCTCAAGACAATAAATATCGGCTATCGTTGGGTATGGGTAAACCTTTGGGTATGGGTGCAATTAAAATTACCCATGAGCTTTATTTAAATCAACGCACAAATAGATACGCTCAATTATTTAGTGGTAATAACTGGAATCTTGCAGAAACAGTTCAACAAGCATCTAAGTACAAAGATGAATTTGAGAAATATATACTTACTCAACCTCAACTCACGAAAATTGGACAATTTAATAAAATTCCCAGAATTAAAATGTTGTTAGCTTTATTAACTTGGGAAGAAGATCCATCACAAGATTATTTGGAACAAACACGATACATGGAAATTGAGCGTGAACAAAAGCCTCGTCTTGGATATGACCACAATGAATATAAAGCAAGAAGAGTTTTACCCACACCTTTACAGGTGATTCAGGAAATTCTACCTATCCTAGAGTTTACAGAAGGTCAAATTATTGAAGGGACTGTAACCAACATTGAAAAGCAATCGGTACAAGATGGTAGAAGAACTAAATTAAAAACTACTATCACTTATGAAATTAAAGGTTCTGATTGTCCATCAAAAGAAGAAGTGAATAAACAAGAAGTTACCCTTTTTATAGGAGATATTGTCAAAGTAAAAATTGAAAAATTTCAAGGTACAAGTGTGAGGAGAGTAAAAAGGGTTGAATAATACTACTAATCGGTGCGTATCCTAAAACTATAGCCTCTGCATCAAACCAGCGCAGGCCATGACCCTAGCTTCAAACCAAACCAAGCCAAGCAGCGATTCCCCTTTGAACAATTTCTCAACTACGACTTTCCCGCACAAGGTCGCTAAGAACTGGTTAATGGCGAAATTGTGCGGATACTACCAACAAGACAGCAAGACAACAACGCAGACTTTATTGCCAAAAAATTTGATAGAGAGATGGCACGTCTCAATCTCAACTAGGCATTGCACCGAGATGTTGGTAAAAAACTGTTGTTTGTCCTTCACTCATGCTTGATTTATCGCTACCGATAACGGCTTTTTTGCTTTGGGTAGCAAATTATCAAACCCAGATAGGGCGAGACTTTTTAGAGCATTTTACTGTAAATTACCACGCATCTCGGCTCAATCCCTAATAGGTATTTGGAGCGCATTTTTGAGGTGATTTAATTACAGCATTGTTCAGGTAAATGAAGTACACGGGTAGGGGCACAACATTGTTGTGCCCCTACGATAATCTGTACTTTACCAAGTTGCAATCTGCTGTAAGTTTTAAATAAAAACTTTAGCTTTAAAACAAAACAACTTTACTAAAAAGTCAATTAGTCTTTATTTTTAGTTACAGTTAGATAACAATCAAAGTGTGAGGAGTGATACTATATGCGAGTCTTGCTGGTGTATCCGATATTTCCGAAAACCTTTTGGTCTTACGAAAAGATTTTGGCATTAGTCGATCGCAAGGTTTTGTTACCACCCTTGGGTTTAGTAACGGTGGCGGCGATTTTGCCCCAAGAATGGGAATTTAAGTTGGTCGATCGCAACATTCGCCCAGCAACAGAAGCAGAATGGGCTTGGGCAGATATAGTGATTTTCTCTGCCATGATTGTCCAGAAACAAGATTTACTCGACCAAATCAAAGAAGCGAAAAGACGCGGTAAGTTAGTGGCGCTGGGTGGCCCCTACCCCACCTCTACACCCCATGAAGTGGAAGCCGCTGGGGCAGATTTTCTGATTCTGGATGAAGGGGAACTGACTCTACCCATGTTTGTCGCAGCTGTTCAACGGGGAGAAACTTCTGGGACTTTCCGGGCTACAGAAAAACCTGATGTCACCAGCACACCTATACCCCGCTTTGATTTATTAGAGTTTGATGCTTATGACATGATGTCGGTGCAGTTTTCGCGGGGTTGTCCTTTCCAGTGCGAATTCTGTGACATTATCGTTCTCTACGGACGCAAACCACGTACTAAAACCCCAGCACAACTGTTAGCAGAGTTAGATTACCTCTATGAATTGGGTTGGCGGCGGGGTGTGTTTATGGTGGATGATAACTTTATTGGCAACAAGCGGAATGTTAAATTGTTGCTGAAAGAGTTAAAAGTCTGGGCGGAAGAACATCAATATCCTTTCAATTTTGACACTGAAGCTTCAATTGACTTGGCACAAGACCAAGAAATGATGGAGTTGATGGTTGATTGCGGCTTTAAAGCTGTGTTTTTGGGCATTGAAACACCAGATGAAGATAGTTTGCAATTGACGAAAAAGTTTCAAAATACCCGCAGTTCTTTAACTGAGTCGGTGGAAACTATTATTAGAACTGGGTTGCGCCCAATGGCTGGGTTTATTATTGGTTTTGATGGCGAAAAAGCCGGTGCAGGCGATCGCATCGTCCGCTTTGCAGAACTGGCTGCAATTCCCTCTACCACCTTCGCCATGTTGCAAGCGCTACCCAACACCGCTTTGTGGCATCGCCTGACAAAAGAAGGTAGATTGCGAGAAAATCAAGACGGCAACATCAACCAAACAACGTTGATGAACTTTGTCGCCACCCGTCCCCTAGAAGACATTGCGAGAGAATACGTTGAGGCATTTTGCGCTTTATACGATCCAATTGCATACTTAGATCGCACCTATCGCTGTTTCTTGATGTTGGGTTCCCCCAAATGGACAGCACCAGCTAAAAAGCCAGAGTGGATAGTTGTCAAAGCACTGCTAACTGTGATTTGGCGACAAGGTGTCATCCGGGAAACTCGCTGGAAATTCTGGCACCACTTGTTTAGCATTTTTAAGCGTAACCCCAAAGTACTTGAGCAATATATCTCTACTTGCGCCCACAACGAGCATTTTCTAGAGTATCGCCAAATTGTCCGCGATCAAATTGAAAGTCAGCTAGCTGAATATTTAGCGCAAGGGCCAGAAAAGCCTTATGTGCTGGTGAAAGAAAAAGCCGAGGCTGTAGTTAGTTAGAGTCAAAGGCGATGCCCAACCTAGGCATCGCCTACGCTTTTTGATTTAGTTTTCTAGGTAGCGATCGCCTATCAAGATTAGGAATCAAATTTTAAAAAGTGTTTAAAACTACAAATTTAAGTATTACTACGCAAGTACTAACACTTAAATTTTATGGAAAATTTAATAATCATTGCTCAATATAAGGTATATGTAAGGGTTGAAGTTAATCGAGTAAGCTTAATTGTGTCACAAGTTATCACCAAAGCTTTTGAAATCGAATGTTCTCCTAAGCAACTAATTTGGAGTGAAATCGCTCATCGAATTGGAGAACTGGGACTACCAGGAACACCAATCCGGCTGATATTAACAGCACTCAGAGAAAATAAGTTAGTATTTGAAAGCAGTTTTTTGGAAACAGATAGAAAACCTGTCTGGCCTTCCTTATTAAATATTCGTCCTCGTCAAATATCTTCGGCTAAACCTTTTGTCGCTGTTAGTATTATCCCGACAGGAGTCCGTGCGGAAATAGGAGGTTTTGCTGGTGATGCTACCCCAAGTGTTAATCTTTTAGCCAAAGCTTGTGATTATTTAGTTGTTAATCCCAATTCGGTTACAGCTTCTGACCTCTATTATGCTAGTGACAATGTTCTTTACCTAGAAGGAAATTTAATTTGCCATCTCTTGTTGGGGCATACTACTCTGATACCAGAAACTCGCACCAAAATTGGTGTGATTATTGAGAAAACCCAAGAGAAATTTTTGAACAATATCCTTAATGCCCTCAATGCTTTGAGAACTGTTGGAGGAATCAATATTGATCCTGTGGTGGTGACAGGTGGACAAGTGAGAACCAAATGCACTTATTCCCCCTACGGTCATGCCTCTGGAGAATTTGAGGGCATTGATGAGTTGATGAAGGCATTAGATATTGTTGCTCAGACAGACACTAATGCCGTTGCTTTTTCCACCACCCTCTTAGTTGAGGATGAAGTTCGACAGCAGTATTACAACAAAGAATCTATACCAAATCCCTGGGGAGGAGCAGAGGCAATTCTTACCCACATGACAACAAATTTTTATCCTTTTACTGCTGCCCATTCACCATTATTGCTAGATGAAGCTCATACCATGTTTGGGACTCTAGGCGACCCACGGGATGGTGCAGAGTTAATCTCTAGTTCATTTCTCTGTTCGACTTTGAGAGGATTAACCCACTCTCCACGTCTAGCAAAATTCGACACTCCATTGCCATCAGGATGTCAGGGAATTTCTGTAGAAAATGTCTCAGCAGTTGTGATGCCAGAGAGTTCGGTAGGCAATATTCCCTTCTTTGCCTCTCTTGAGCAAAATATTCCAGTTATTCTGGTTCGGGACAATTACACTCAGTATGAAGTAACTCCCTCCATTCTGGGAATTGACCATGAACGAAGAAAAATTTACTACGTGAATAGTTACATGGAAGCCTCTGGGTTACTCCTCGCTTTACGACATGGAATTGCCCCTGAAGCAACTACACGTCCAATACCCCCAATAGAGCCAATTTTTCTTTAAAATCGAATTTTTTCAGTCACTGCTAACACTTGTTAGCAAAACGCAAAACCGAGGGAGGGGAGCATCCCACTTGGGTAAATTTATTCCTGCGGAGAATAGCAAAGTCAGACTGGCTTGACTCAACAGGATTTTTACAATTTTGGGATGCTCTTAAACTTAGTAAATTAAAGGTCAAACAGCAGGCTTATGGAACCTATAGCGAGCGACATGGATGGCAAATTGTCCACTTATAAGATGATTGCATCTCATTCCCCAGAAATAAAAGTTCGGCTCCACACTCCTGCTCATCAAGGAGTTCGGGGAGTATCTGAATATTTTGGCGATCGCATCTATGCTTACGATTTACCCTTTTTTAACCGTGATAAATTTGACAATGTAGAAAAGCATATTTCTAGTTTGTATAAAACTAAACGTACATTTTTCATTACTGGAGGAGCCACCCAAGGAGTTTTAATTGCCTGTAGCATACTGGCAAGAAGACACCGCAAAGTTGCCATCGGTCTAAATAGTCACCTATCCATAATTCATGGATTTATCCTTTCGGAAACAGAACCATTTTTTATTCCGTCGCGTTCCTTCATGCCCACAGATGAAGAAGTTATTCAAGCATTAGAATCAGCAGATGGAGATGTGACTGCACTTTTTTTAACACATCCTAGCTATGATGGCATCACGACGGACTTAGGCAGGATTTCCCAATACTGCCGTAGTAGAAATATTGAGTTGATGATCGATGAAGCACATGGCACTCATTTTCCTTTCTTAGATGAAGAAAATTTATCAGCCTTGACATTAGAATGTGACTTAGTTGTTCATAGCCTGCACAAGTTTGTTGGTAGCCTTGTGCAAACAGCATTAATTCACTTACCGGAAGCTTCAGTGATTACCGAGGAAGAAACACTCACCGCCCTGGCATTGTTTGAAACCACATCAAGGAGTAATCTCCTATTATTAAGTATAGAAGAAGCGATTCAACTGGCTTTTGGAGATGAGAGAAAATCTATTTTTCACAAGGTGGCTGGCAATTGTGATCAATTGCGGTCTCTACTAGATAATTGGGGAAATACTTTAACTTATGATTCCCAGGTGTCCGATCCATTCAAACTTTTCCTGTATAGCGATCGCATTTCCGGTGATAATCTAGCTAAATTACTGTATGAAAGTGGTGTTTATTTTGAATATTTTGAGCCCAGAGGAGTACTACTAATTTTCTCATTTCAAAATACTGATGATGATTTTGTCCATGTAGCTAAGGTCTTGGCAGAAATTTACACAACTCTGGCTACTCAAGCTCCCAGAGAATTATTTGACGAACATATTTTAATTAGAACTCCGGTGATGCGGTGTTTACCGAGAGAGGCTTTTTTTGCATCCACAAGAAAAGAAGTTTATCTCCATGAAGCCAAAGGACTGGTGAGTTGTCAAAACATCAAAAAAATCCCCCCTTGCGTTCCGGTTTTGATCCCTGGCGAAGAAATCACTGACTGGCATCTCCAGACAATAGCACCAGATACCTTAGTTAAAGTCATGAGTTAAAGAAGTAGCGTTTAGGAGACAGTCTAATCTTAAGTTCCACTAAAGAGGTTGTTTGCATCTGGGGATTTATAACCGAGCAAATTGAAGAGCTAATAAACTGTACTCAATAAATTTACAATTGGAGCTTTATTCAGAGTGCTGATTATAACTAAGATTTTGAATTGTGAATTAAATTAGGACTTACGCATTGACAAAAATGGTAAATATGTTTATCGATTTTATTCATTGAAAGTCCTATAAATTGTGCTGGGCAGCACACTACGTGTAGGATGCGTAAAGAGACGCATCGAAAAAGCCTGAAAAAAGGGTAAATTTGTACAGTGCGTAAGTCCTATAAATGTATACTGTTGAATAATCTAATAGGAGTCCTAGATGAATGATAAATTACTTACTTATCAGATGATTTCGTCTCATGAATCATTAACAAAACTGAGGCTTCACACTCCTGCTCATCAAGGATATAGAGGAGAATCGGAACATTTTGACGAGCGCATTTATGGCTATGATTTACCGTTCTTTAACCGTGACGAATTTGACAATGTAGAAAAGTATATTTCTAGTCTATATAAAACAAAACGTACATTTTTTATTACTGGAGGAGCTACTCAAGGAATTTTAATTGCCTGTAGTCTATTGGCAAGAAAACATCGAAAAATTGCTATTGGTCTAAATAGCCACTTATCCATAATTCATGGATTTATCCTTTCGGGAACAGAACCATTTTTTATTCCATCTCGTTCCTTCATGCCCACAGATGAAGAAGTTATTCAAGCATTAGAAACAGCAGGTGAGGAGGTAACTGCACTTTTTTTAACCTATCCTAGCTACGATGGAAAAATAACTAACTTAGAGAAGATTGCCAAATATTGCCGAGGTAAAAATATTGAGTTCATGCTCGACGAAGCACATGGAACTCATTTTCCTTTCTTAGAAGCAAAAACATCAGCAGTGACATTAGAATGTGACTTGGTTGTTCATAGCCTGCACAAGTTTGTTGGTAGTCTTGTGCAAACAGCATTAATTCACTTACCGGAAGCTTCAGTGATTACCGAGGAAGAAGCACTCACCGCCCTGGCCTTGTTTGAAACCACATCAAGGAGTAATCTCCTATTATTAAGTATAGAAGAAGCTATTCAACTGGCTTTTGGAGATGAGAGAAAATCTATTTTTCACAAGGTGGCTGGCAATTGTGATCAATTGCGGTCTCTACTAGATAATTGGGGAAATACTTTAACTTATGATTCCCAGGTGTCCGATCCATTCAAACTTTTCCTGTATAGCGATCGCATTACAGGCGATAATCTAGTTAAATTACTGTATGAACGTGGTGTTGATGACGAATACTCTGATTCCAGAGGAGTACTACTAATTTTCTCATTTCAAAATACTGATGATGATTTTGTTCATGTAGCTAAAGTCTTGGAAGAAATTTACACAACTCTGGCTACTCAAGCTCCCAGAGAATTATTTGACGAGCATATTTTAATGAGAACTCCAGTAATGCGGTGTTTACCGAGAGAGGCTTTTTTTGCATCCACAAGAAAAGAAGTTTATCTCCAGGAAGCAAAAGGACTGGTGAGCTGTCAAAGCATCAAAAAAATCCCCCCTGGCACTCCGGTTTTGATACCTGGTGAAGAAATCACTGACTGGCATCTCCAGACAATAGCACCAGATACCTTAGTTGAGGTAGTGGGTTCTTCGGTTATTTCGATGGAAAAACCAGTTAAAAATCATTGAAAGCCTCATTCTGTAGGCATTTCATTTAAAACAGGAGCATAATTCTTTATCAGAGGGTTACTTATGAATGAGCATTTTAATGATTCAAAAATACTAGTTGCTCATCTAAAACAACAACTTGATAGCGCACAACTTCTTACCGAGACAGAACTGCATAAGTTATTAATCGAGTGGAATGACACTCAGCGTGATTATCCTCAAGATAAGTGTATTCATCAGCTATTCGCAGAGCAGGTGGAACGCACTCCAAAAGCTGTCGCTGTGGTTTTTGAAGGGAAACAGCTAACCTACCAAGAACTTAATGCCAGAGCCAATCAGCTAGCACATCACCTGCAAAGCCTGGGCGTTGGGCCAGAAGTGCTAGTGGGTATCTGCGTTGAACGCTCCCTAGAAATGATAGTGGGAGTTCTTGGTGTCCTTAAAGCAGGTGGTGCTTATGTTCCCTTAGACCGAGGGTATCCGTCTGAGCGCTTGGCTTATATGCTGGAAGACTCCTCTGTGCCAGTGCTGCTTACCCAGGCGCATCTGTCCGAGGAGTTTTCCCAATACTCTGCACATACCATCTGCTTGGATTCTGATTGGGTAAAAATTGCCCACCAGGTGAAGTCAAACCCCACGAGCGACGTGACGCCCGATAACCTAGCATATGTCATCTACACCTCTGGCTCAACTGGTCAGCCCAAGGGGGTTACTGTTCCTCACCGAGCAGTAAACCGCTTATTACTTAATACGAATTACATCAATTTACAATGCCAAGATGTAGTTGCTTTCGCGTCAAACTTTTCCTTCGATGCTGTCACTTTTGAGATTTGGGGAGCGCTACTTCACGGGGCGAAGCTCGTTGGGGTTTGCAAGGATGTGGTTCTTTCACCCAATGACTTTGCACAGTTTATTCAAAAGCAAGAAATCAGCGTGTTGTTTTTGACAACCGCCTTATTTAATCAAATGGCGAGTGTTGTTCCCTCGGCTTTCCGTTCGGTACACCACCTTCTATTTGGAGGAGAGGCGGTCGAGCCAAGGTGGGTCAAAGAAGTGCTGAAGAATGGACCACCTCAGCGAATGCTTCATGTTTATGGACCGACAGAAAGTACAACATTCGCCACCTGGTACTTGGTACAGGATGTCGCAGAAGGAGATACAACTATTCCCATAGGTCGCCCCATCTCCAATACGCGCTGTTTTCTGCTGGATGCTCAAAAGCAACCTGTCCCCATTGGTGTCCCTGGAGAACTGTACATCGATGGAGATGGGCTGGCACGGGGATACCTTAACCGTCCCGATTTAACTCTGGAGAAATTTATCCCCAACCCCTTGAGCAATGAACCAGGTTCTCGCCTCTACAAAACTGGTGATTTAGCCTGCTATCTACCTGATGGCAACATTGAATTTCTCGGACGTATCGACCATCAAGTAAAGATTCGCGGCTTCCGTATTGAACTGGGTGAAATTGAGGCAGCACTAACTCAACATCCAGACGTGCGGGAGGCTGTTGTGATAGTTAGAGAGGATATTCCAGGTGATAAGCGCCTAGTGGCCTATCTAGTGGAAAACCCACAAAGCAGCGTACTGTCTGAGCAAAAGCTAATACCGCTTCTCCGCAGTTTTTTACAAGCAAAACTGCCTGTGTATATGATACCTGATCGCTTTGTCATGTTGGATGCTTTACCCCTAACCCCTAATGGCAAAGTCGATCGCTCCTCGCTACCAGTGCCTGATGCTACTAGACCAGACCAAGCAGAAAATTTTGTCGCCCCTAGCAGTCCTACTGAAAAAATCCTAGCTGCTATTTGGTCTGAGGTTCTGGGACTGCAACAAGTAGGTATTAACGACAACTTCTTTGAATTGGGGGGACACTCGCTGCTTGCCACCTCTGTTGTCTCACGTATTGAGCAAGCCTTTTCTATCCAACTTCCTCTAGACTATCTATTTACGACACCTACGATAGCTTCAGTCAGTCAGTACATCGAAAATTCACGCCTAATTGAATCCAGGAGTATGGTGATTGACGCCCTTCCGCCTCTGGTACACGTCCCACGAGAGCAACATATACCCTTGTCTTCTGCACAAAAGTCTACATGGGAGTCAGTGGAGTTGAATCCAGACAGCTGCGGCTACAACTGCCCTATGATTCTACATTTTACTATCCCGCTCTCTGCCAATGTCTTGGAGCAAAGCATCAATGAGATTATCCGTAGACACGAAATTCTACGTACTAACTTTACTATTGTACAAGGTCAACCCCAGCAGGTCGTTGCTCCATCCCTTACCGTGCCTCTAGAGATACTAGATTTACAGCATCTACTTCCAGTAGAGCGAGATGCGGCGGCTCAAAGAATTTTTACTCAACAAGCCCGCCACAAATTTAATCTAGCATCTGGCTCTCTGATGAAGACAACCTTGCTGAAGTTGGCAAAAGAGAAGTATCAGCTATTAGTCACAATACACCACATAATTACAGATGGCTGGTCAATGGGAATCTGGCTTCAAGAGTTAGAAATTATCTATAGCGCCTTCTCCATTGGTAAGCCTTCACCCTTACCTGAAGAACCTATTCAGTATGGGGATTTCACCATCTGGGAGCAACAGTGGTTAAATGCAGGGTTACTGGCAAAGCAGCTTGCTTATTGGCAGAAAAAGCTGGCTAATATTCCCACACCACTCAATCTCCTACCTACTAAACAGCCACAGCAAACCACCAGCAGTCAATATGCATCTTTATATTCTCTAGAACTACCAGAGAGTCTGGGAATTGCAATCACATCTCTCAGCCGTTCCCAAGGAGTTACCAATTTTGTCATTATTTTGACAGCTCTAAAGATACTCTTATTTAAATTAAGTGGACAAACAGAAATTATAGTCACGGGGATAACGGCTAATCGCCGAACTCCAGTAGTTGAAAAAATGATGGGTTGCTTTTTTAATTGCCTTTATTTGTACTCCCACATTGATGACTCGCAAACAGGACAAACTCTTCTACAACAGGTTAAACAGACAGTTAGTGAAGCGATCGCTCATCAAGATATTCCTGTAAATAATGTGTTTAATAATATCAGCGGACTAAAATCGCTGCAAACCACATTTGTGAGTATGATTCCACCAGTTTCTGGGCAAGGTGAAATGTTTGATTCAGAACCCATAGCACTTGTAAATCAAGGTGAACTTTGGAATGAAGAGGAGAATCCGCTAGAAATTTATATTTATTCACCGGAAGCAGATTATTCAATTATGAAAATTTTAGCATATTACAGTACAAACTTATTTACATCTGAAAGCATAGAGCAGTTTTTTAGTGACTATCAAAATATTCTTCAGCGGCTTGTTGAAAATTTAGAAATAAAAATTTCTGAATTTGAGTTATTTTCAAAAAAATCTTAGTGTTACAAATTAAAAATTCTCATCAATTAAAACAGGGATTAATCGCCAATGAATAGTGAAAAAAATCAAATGTTATCAATTTTTGATAGATTACAAATTGACTCTAAATTAGAAAGTGTGAGCAAGATTTATAATAATGAGTCTATCTTATATGATGGTAGACATTACAATCTACTTTATGAGAATAATTACCTTGAACCCGATATACTAGTTCGTGACATTCCATTTTGGATGGATATGGCAAATCGTTATGGTGAGCCAATTTTAGAATTATGTTGTGGTAATGGTAGAATTTCCATTAGTTTAGCCGAAAAAGGTTGGCAGGTGACGGGGATTGATATTTCCGAATCTATGCTAGAAGAAGCTAGAAGAAAATGCTCTCAAGTAGAATGGATACAAGCTGATGTCCAAAACTTTGCCCTTGATAAGCAGTTCTCCCTGATAATAATTCCTTTCAACACCCTGGGACATCTTTCAGATTTACAATCAATTGAGAATTGCTTGAAATTGGTTCGTAAATATCTACAACCAGACGGCAGATTTATTATTGAACTAGAAAATTACTTGCGAGAAGATAACCTAGAATTCTTATTATCTAAAACTCGAAACTTATATTCAGTATATGAAGATCCAGATGGAAAAGGTACAGTCGTGGTAACTTATGAAAATGAATTACATTTGCCTCAACAGATATGGATTTGGAAGCTATTTTTTCAATTAACAGGACAAAAAAAAGAAATTATAGAAGAAATAAAATATCGGTTATATTTCCCAAAAGAGCTAGATATGCTGCTGAAGTATAACGGGTTTACAATCGAACATTGGTTTGGTGATTATGATCTAACACCTTTCACTTCGGAATCACCCCGACAAATATTAATTTGCCGTTCCTAATTATTTTGTTCATTTTGCTGGGGAGGCAACACTGATAACTAACAATCAAGATAAAATTATTGGTTTGTCTCCTAAAGGCTCCTGATTACAATCAACCCAAAAACTTATCAGATTTTTAAATAAGGATAGCCAGAATAGTTTCGTCCGAGATTATTAGGTCGAAACTTTGTGTAATAAATCCAAGAATCAGTTGCTAACTCTCCTAAGAACAAATAGGAAACTGATTTTACTACAGCGGATTTACTCATGTTTTGCATTCCCCCATTCTTTGGGATTAAAACAAATGTCTAACGCTAATCTTCCAGAAAAATTAACAACTTTTACGGCTTACCCACAGACAGAACAAGTTTGCCGAGATGAACTTATTCAGGCTACTCTTGAGATTGATTCATTCAAGCAGAATCGTCAGCGTTGCTCTTTATCTAGCTGTCACGGTATGTGCTGTCATCATGGAACTCACGTCAATCAAGAAACTGCTGAAGTTATTCAAAGAGTCGCTGAAGAAGAAGCAGAGTTTTTTAAGTCTCTTGGTCTTGACTTACCAAAAGAAGTAATTATCGATGATGAAGATTATGAAGACTTTCCGGTTGAAAAGTTGGAATGGAAAGGTCTATGTTCGATTAAGAAAACAGCAGTAAAGGAGAAAAATATTTCCAGTATTGTGAACGACTATCCAAGCCATTTCAAAAACACAGGATGTGTTTTTTTACTAGATGATTCTCGCTGCGGATTACAGGAGCTTTCCAAAGCAAAAGGATTACATCCCTGGCACTATAAACCATTCACCTGTTGGCTTTTCCCAATTCTGATTGCTCCAGGGGAGAATCAACCGGAAATAGTTTTACCCAGTCCCGAAACTGAACCTTGGTATTTTCCAGAGTATGGCTATGATGGTTTCTTCACAAAAGTGCTTTGTGGCAAACCTTCTGATAGTGGGCAACTAGGTTATGTTCTGTTGCAGGAAGAACTGAAGTTTTTGTCAGAAATTGTGGGTCGAAACTTTGGGCAAGAAATTCAAGATGCGATCGCTAACTCTGCTGAGAGTGATTAAGAAACTGATTTCAATACAGGAGCTTGATCCTCATCTGTGGCTTGACTCCTGTCTGCCGCTTCTTCACCCTCGCTAGTTTGGATAATCTCAGAAGTCGAAAGGTAAAAACGATAGATTAAAAACAGTGTGGCTAGTGTGATTCCTATCGTTAACCCTGACCACAAGCCGATAGATCCCCAATTGAGATGGAAGCAAAGCAGGTAGCCGCAAGTCATACCAACACCCCACTGAAACAGGATGTTAATCAATAAAGGTAAGCGGGTGTCTTGGATGCCCAGCAACGTCCCTAAAGCAATCAGGTTAAGTCCCAAAGCTATGAGAAAAAGTGAGGCAATTCTCAACAAGGGGATTGCAGACCTGATTGCTAGGATATTATCTGAATTACTGGCATCTAAATAGATGGTGGCAATCTGCTCTGGAAATAGACATATAGCAACGGCAATCAGGCTCATTGCTGCTACACCGATGGTAATTGCTGCAAATCCTGCCTTCTTTGCACCAGCGGGGTCATTCTGACCCATCATTTGTCCAACTCGCGTCATGGTAGCGTAAGAGATCGCTGTCGGCACAATCAAAGATACTTCTAGAGTTTGCACGACAATTTCATTGGCTGCTAGCAAGGTTGTTCCCATATAGCCACTCAGCAAGGCAATCAGGGTAAATAAGATCAATGAGGAGGCGTATTCCAATCCAAGGGGCCAGCCATTTTGCCAAAGTTCGGCAAACACCTGTTTATTGAACTGTAGAGAAGCAAATAGTTTGTATTCTTTAAACCAAGGATGGAAACCAATTACGGCGGCAGCAGCTAGGAAATTCACCCAGTAGACAAAGGTACCAGCCCAACCAATCCCCGCTAATCCTAAAGGTGGCAAGCCTAATTTACCAAAGATTAAAAGGTAGTTAGCGAGAATATTCAGGGGAATGCTAGTTAGGGCGATCGCACTAATAAGTTGGGGGCGATTGACGGCAGTAGCAACCTCCTTAAGGATAAAGAACCCCACTGCCGCCGGTAAACTCCAAACAATGGCTTTTAAATAAGTATTAGCTAGGGCTACCGTGTTTTCCTCTTGACCCGATAGCATCAAAATCGAGTCCAGATGCCAAGTGAGCAACATCATTGGTAAAGACAGAGCAACCACCAGCCAAAGTCCTTGAGCGAAGATTTGGCGAATGCGCTCTGTGTTGCCGGCGCCAAAGGCTTCGGCTGCTAGGGGACTGGCTCCTTCTATAACCCCCATACATATGAGTGTGAGGGTGTAGAAGGTGATGACACCCAAAGCGCCGGCAGCGAGGGATTGAATGCCCAAGAATCCCATCATGACGGTATTTACAAAACCAACAGCCGCCTCGGCGAGCTGAATGCCCCCCAAAGGAACTGCTAAATGTAGGGTAGCAAAAACTTCTGATAGAAATTTTGAAGGCGATCGCATCGAATCAACTGCTCCTGAATTAGATTGGGAGTATCTCTAATCTCACTGTATCAATATATTAAGATTCCCCAAATCAAAAGCGGTAGCTAGAATACCGGAATGTAGCGATGGCTTGATTTGTTACCTAAAACTGCCAATTTAGTTGTACCCCGTAGATAAAAGCAAAGGATATACTAAAAGATTAGCGACTGATCTACTTCAACAAGTATTAAATAGCAACATCCATAAGTAGGTGGGCGTTAAAAAATATAAGAAGGTAATAACACCCAGAGCGCCACCAGCGAGGCGTTCAATACCTAAGAATCCCATCATGACTGTATTTACAAAACTCACAGATGCTTCGGATAACTGAATACCCCCCAAAGGCACTGCTAATTGCAAGGTGGCACGAACCTCTGAGAGAAATTTGGATGGCGATCGCATTAAGTCAACTGCTCCTGAATTGTATTGAGAGTATATCTCTTATCTCAGTGTATCAAGACATTCAATTCCCCAAATAGCCAGCACTAGCTTAAATGCCACAATGGAGCCATCGCTTAATTTTTTACACTTCCTTAACTAAAATTGCCAATTCACTTGTACCCCGACAATATCCACTTCGCTTTCAACTTTCCCTTTAATAATTTCCCTTTTCCACCCCCGTAATTTGGGAAACTAACTCTGAGGCTTGATTAATTAACTCAGTATCAATATCAATTTGATAATTGCCTTGATTTAAAACACCCATAACAACTTTTGCTAAATCTGCATTACCTTTCCTCGCACCTAAACCATTAATCGCGCATTCAATTTGCCTGACACCGCAATTTAAAGCTATAAGCGAATTATCTACCGCCATACCTAAATCATCATGGCAATGTACAGAAACAATAGCTTGATCAATATTTGGCACGCGATTAAAAATCATTTGCAGAAGTTGGGAAAATTCTGCTGGTGAAGACAAACCCAAACTATCGGGAATACTAATCGTATTAGCACCGCTTTTAGTTGCCGTTTCAATAGCTTGACACAAAAAATCTGGCTGACTTCTGGGTGCATCAAAAGCACTCCACTCTACATCATCACAGTAATTGCGTGCTAGAGAAACACTATCTTTAATTATTGATAATATTTGCTCTTCACCGAGTCTCGACTGATTTTTAATATTTACCGGAGTGTAAGTATGAATTCTGCCTCTAGCCGCTGGTTTAATTGCTTCAGCAACACTAATTATTTCATTTTTCTGTGAACTTGCTAATCCACAAATAGTAGAATTTTTAATTATTTTCGAGATATTAAAAACTTCCTCAAAATCTTTTTGCGAATTCCCCGGATAACCAACCTCAATAATATCTACTCCCATTTTTTCAAGTAGTTGGGAGATGGTAATTTTTTGTTGTAGATTCATTTTGACATCAGGCGTAAGTTCTCCGTCACGCATGGTGGTGTCAAAAACTATCACTTTAGTCATTTGTCAAGTATGGTTTAATTGCCGCTGACTAAGCTTTCTTGATACATTATTTCCTGAAACTGAATCATATCTTTTTGCGGATCGGAGAGGCCGACTTTCACTAATAATTGTTCGCCCAAATTCACAGAACGCTTGAAGGTCATCGGCAACTGCAAGCCGATATCTTCTAACAGAATTAGTGCCAAGTTGCTATCTTCTCGCAACCACATCAAGACTGTAATCTGCCAAACTTGCTCTGGATGACGGCGCAAATACTCTAAAGCATAATATCTATTAGTTTGCCGTTCCACCATTGTCACCTCTTGGGTCGTAGAGGTGACATTCATCATCACTTCTTTGAGTTGTTCGGCGGAGAAGGGTAAAATTTCGCCCCGCAAGTGGGCTTTTAGTTGAAAGTGGGTAAGTAAGTCACTGTAACGACGAATGGGGGAAGTTGCTTGGGTATAGGTAGCCAAGCCTAAACCAGCATGGCGCACAGGCGTAATGCTCATTTCACTTTTGGGCATACAACGACGCATGGCGCAGGCGCGGACGAATCCGGCTGGAAGTAGAAGCAATTCTTCGTCTGGGGGTAATTCTGGTTGTGGTTGACCACGAAATGGTAGGGGGATATTATGAGTTTGACCATAACGGGCCGCTACTTCACCAGCCAAAATCATCATTTCTGCTACCAACTGCCGCGATGAGGAATCATCTAAAATGTCAATGCTGATCTCGCCATCTTTGACTTTGATCATTGCCTCTGGCATATTGATGCTGATGGCACCTTGGTGATATCGCCAAGATTTGCGCTGTTTTGCCCAATTTGCGATCGCCTCTATTTCTGGTTCAGCCTCCACTCCTAACTCCAGCATCTCATCTACATCTTCGTAGGTGAGACGATAAGTGGGCTTAATCAGGCTGGGATGAATGCTGTAATCTGCTACTGCCCCAGTTGTTTCTAAAACGATTCCAAAGCTCAGGGCGCAAGAAATCCTTCCTTGTACCAAGCTCATGGGACCAGTAGCCAATACCTCCGGGAACATGGGAATCATCCCTGTCGGCAAATAAACTGTACTTCCGCGCTTTCTGGCTTCTAAGTCTAATTCATCTTCCGGTACTAACCACCGGGTAGGATCGGCAATATGCACCCACAGGCGTTGCCGTCCATCCGAGAGTAATTCCCAACTTAGACCATCATCTATTTCTGTAGTGCTTTCGTCATCAATTGTGTACACCTTCAGGTGAGTCAAATCCAGACGATTTGCATCTAAGTCAGTTGGCGGAAAATCCAAACGCTGTTGCGCCACTTCTAATACCTTATGAGGAAACTGAACCGGAATTGAAGAACGACGCAGGAACAAGTTTTCATGGGGACTCCACCAACCTAAGTCGATCAACAGTTGAAAGGCTGCCTGGGGAGTTGCCGAACGTCCCAGCATGGTCATAGTTTCCAATACTGGAGCACCTGGAGGATAGGCACGAGCCAAAGAATCGTAATTTACCCCCATCCGCACGATGTCCGCCATTAGCGCTGCATATTTTTCCAGTCCTTCTAAACGCTGGCGGTCGTGTCGCTGCCATTCTACTGCTTCACCCTTGAGCGCCTGTTCTACGCGAGCTAAAAATTCCTGCTGTCCCTTAGCTTTGAGTGACTCTACTTCGATCTGGTGTTGACGTTCTGCCACTTGAGCAGCAGTTCTCGGCTCGTAGGCCTCTCCTTTTTGCTTGAAATAGAGTTTGTCCTCTGATAACAAGCAATAGGCGGCGTAAGAATGGGGCGCGGCCGATTCCGAATACAACAGATTCGCCATTTGGGATGGAGTGACTGTTTCCCCATCCTCCACCAATAATTCCCAAGCAACTTCCAAACTAGATGGATCTAAGTAAGGCTGAACCTGCTGCAAAAAGCTGGCAATCTCAGATGGCTTGTAGGTTTGTCCGTTAACTGTGTAGGTAATTTGTCTAGGCGCGAGGCTGTGGGACTGACCGCGTTCATCTACCACAAACCAACGGGTCTTGCCGTCTGGACGGTCTACTACGCCCAGACGACGATCGCCTTGAACCCTAAATTCAACTAGCGTCCCCTTCTCCACAACTCTCGCTACTTACTAATTTTAGATTTTAGCTTTTAGATTTTGGATTAGATAACTGGCATTTAATCCCTAATCTGATGATTGATTTGAAATTTGGGAGGTTATTATACACTCCCTTCTAGTCAAAGTTGAGATTTTGGACTTAAAGCCAACGTTTAATTCTATACAAACGCCACTTTTTTTGGATCATCTAAAATCCTTTCATCCAAAATCCAAAATTGATTTAGCCTTCTGCATTGATAAATGGCAACAAAGCCACAATCCGGGAGCGTTTAATTGCTAATGTCAATTCTCGCTGTTGCTGAGATGTCAGCCCCGTAATCCTACGTGGCAGAATCTTACCACGCTCGGTGATAAACTTACGCAACAAATCAACATCTTTATAATCAATTGGTTCTCCTGGCTTGATTGGAGACAAGCGACGACGGTAGTAACTCATTTTTACTTGATTTCCTTGTGAACAGTATGTTTGTTGCAGTGGGTGCAGAACTTGCTTAGTTCTAGGCGGTTCGTGGTGTTGCGACGGTTCTTGGTGCTGGTGTAGCGGGAAACGCCAGCAGAACGCTTGTCTGGGTTAGTACGACACTCGGTGCATTCTAGTGTCACTATTATGCGGGCACCTTTACTCTTAGCCATAATCTTACAAACTGTAAAGCTGGGAGAGAATTAACACAAATGCCTATCTTCTCACATTTCGCTGCAATTTTTCAACTAATCGCTTAACTTTTAAATCTAGCGAATAGCCACGCCGCGACGAAACTATGATAGTCCTAGCATAGCGATCGTGCAAAGCCTGCCGCATGAGAGAGTCTGATAAGGCAGAACCACAGTCAATTGCTAGGGGAAGTAGTAGCAGTATAGCAGTGGGATTGGCAATAATGGTGCTGAGGGTAATTGACGCCATCAGGGCACTAAAGCAAATAATCGCCTCTCGCATCAATAATGACTGCAATTGAGGAATTCTGCCCACCACTTGCCCATTGTTAACTTCTAGCACTTTCAAGTCAAAGGCCCAACGCCCTAAACTCTGTCCCTGATTGTTGTACACCACTAGCACTCGCAACACTAGCCAAGCGATGATAAATACCAAGATTTGCACAAACTGAATCCCTGGGGTACCGCTGTTAAAGACGGCGCTGATTAACCAAGCACCAAGGAAATCTAGCCCGAATGCCATTCCTCGTCTGGCAATTTCTGCCTTGGGATAGTGTTTTTGAGGAACTTTGACGATGGTCATACTAAAAACAGGTATTTTTATTTAGGGGTTGGGGATTAATTCTTGCCCCTACTTTAAATTTTAAAGTTATACCTTGGGTGATAGTAGCGGGTAATTATATCAGGCTGTTTATTTTGGCTAATTTCCGGTAATGTCAGCAGGTAGAGAATCAATTACATTTTTGTATACATCACTTGCTAATTTGTCTGCTTTCTTTAGTTCTCCAGGAGTTGGATTAAAATCTTCCGTTGATTCCATCGGATATCGATATGTCTGGTTATACTGACTCAGGTATCCTGCTTCTTTTAGTACAGCCGCCAATTCTGGCTTAAATGTGGAAGCTAATCTGACTAAGGTGTTTATGTTATGTGTATCTCCTGGATTTGTATCATGTAAAACTAAAAACCCTTTTAGTGCTTTTTCTGCTGCTTGTTGGCAATGGTAAATTGCGATATCTGGTAGTTCTTGGGCTAATTTTTGTGCTGCTGTTAAATCACGTTGGGACTTTTTCAACCAGAATTGAACCAGTGTCCGCTTTGCCTTGTCCATATAGTAACTTTCCTTGTTCCACAATTTTTCTGGTGAGGGAAGCTGGAACGCTTTTAAATGTTTCTACATCAGTTCTGGTTTTGATGAGAATATCGGCATCAACCAGCAAATCATTAAGAGCATTTATTGCTCTAACTCCCCACTCTATCCGGTCAAACCCTGGAATGTTATCTGGCAATATTATACACAAATCTATATCACTATACTGGTGAGGTGTGCCCCAAGCATAGGAACCAAACAAGATGATTTCTTCAGGGTTGAGTGAAGCTATTAATCGACGAGTGATTTCGGCTATTAGTTCGTTGGTGATTGGTGTCATTTTGCAATCATCAGAAGTTGTTAATGCTCCAACTATCTGTAATTATATTCTAGGGTGGTTCTAGATTTTATCAACCCTAACGACTAGAAGTCGCGGCTACAAGAACTTTCGCGAAGCGTCCCGTAGGGATAGTCCGCCTGCGCGGACTAAGGACATAAAAATTATTGTAGGCGTTGAAAAAATGAAATAGTCCTGTTATTTTATGTAGGTTGGTTTGAGCAGAGCGTTCGCGTAGCGTGCCGGAGGCATAACCCAACATTTAGTAAATGGAGTCAAAGAGGTATTCTAGTCATAAAGTTAGTTACACCTTGCAGCATTAACTCAACTTGTTCTTTAGTGTATTCTCCGTATTGACCATGAGCCGCTTTATTTCTTAAATCTAGCCATGTTGTTACACTCTTTTGGTCAAGTTTATTATAGATATTTGCTTTTACTAAGTCGGCATTCATTGCATCAGCTTTTTTAGGAACTAAGTCACCTCTGCCGTTTGTGTATTCTATGTCAATGCTATTCTTATTACACAGTTTCCTCAAGTGTTCTTCTAAAGTGCTGCCTATCATGACTGCGGCAGGATCTTTGTATCCCTCAGATAATAGGTATGATGCCATTTCTAGGAAATCACTAAAAATATCTGCCGATACTAATGCTTCTATCTTCTTAAGATAACCACGTTCAATATCTGTCTTAGCAGCATTTAAAACTGCTAATCCCCTCTTGATTCGTTTTGGTATAGAATCTCGCAAACTCCTTCGATCTTCACAATTTTTCACAAATAGCTTGTATTGAGAGCTATCTTCTCCAAAAATACTTAACAAAAATGAATGAGCTAAAGTTCCCATTCATAAAAACGATTTGTATCTTGAATGAATTCAACAGTACCTAAATCTGTTCTGCCTTGATGTTTGGTTGCCAACAACTGATATCCAAAATCAATAAGGTATTGGACTCTTTCTCTTATTTCTTCTTCCATAAAAATAAATTATCACATTCTGGTAGCATAAGTATTATATATTTAAAGTATTCAATTTACCAAGTATTTCTGAAGTAATTCAAAACCATAAACCCGGAGTTATTCACTATGTTTTTAGTCAACGATGCAGAGCAAATTATTTTAAATTCGGTGCAGCCGTTGGATAAAGAACTGGATGTTGAAGTTGTTGATTTATTGAATGCAAATAATCGCATTTTAGCAAATCCTGTGATTAGTCCTTTGGATTTTCCTCATTGGGATAATTCGGCGATGGATGGGTTTGCGGTGCGTTATGAAGATGTGCAAAACTCTAGTGCTGAACAACCGACGGTTTTGGAAATTGTTGAAGAGATTCCCGCAGGATGTCAGCCTAAATCTACTATTCAAAGAGGGCAAGCGGCGCGGATTTTTACGGGTGCGGTAATGCCAAAAGGGGCGGATACTGTGGTGATGCAGGAGAGAACAAGGCGGGAGGAAAATCGGGTTTTGATTCTCGCTGCACCGAAATTAAAAGATTTTGTGAGACATAAGGCAGCTTTTTACAAAGCGGGTACAGAACTTTTACCTGGGGGAATTCGGTTGAATGCGCCGGAAATTGCTGTTTTAGCGGCGGCACAATGTTCTCAAGTAAGTGTTTTCCGGCGTCCACGGGTGGCGATTTTGTCAACGGGTGATGAGTTGGTAACGCCGGAACAACCGCTGCAACCTGGGCAAATTGTAGATTCTAATCAGTATGCTTTGGCGGCTTTGGTAAGGGAATCTGGGGCGGAGGCGTTATTGTTAGGAATTGTGAAGGATGAACCGACGGCTTTGCGGGATGCGATCGCCTATGCCATAGCAAATGCTGATGTGGTAATCTCGTCCGGTGGGGTTTCTGTGGGGGAATATGACTATGTTGAGCAAATTCTCGCGTCACTAGGTGCAACAAAACACATTCGTTCTGTGGCGATGAAGCCAGGAAAACCCCTCACATTCGCTACTTTCCCCAATCCCAACTCCTCACTCTATTTTGGTTTACCTGGTAATCCTGCTGCTGTGTTGGTGACTTTCTGGCGATTTGTGCAACCGACGATTAAAAAGCTTTCTGGAGTGGCTGAAGGGTGGGAAGCGGCGTTTGTGAAGGTGCGATCTCGTTCTGAGTTGCGATCGGATGGCAAGCGGGAAACTTATATTTGGGGTAAATTACATTTAATTGATGGAGTTTACGAATTTTCACCAGCCGCTGGTAGTCAAAGTTCTGGCAACTTAATTAATTCAACTCAAACTAATGCCTTAGCTGTTTTACCAGTGGGTAAAACATTGATTTCTCCAGGAGAGGAAGTGCAAGTTTTGCCGGTTCAGTAGTTTGTAGGACTTAAAGGACAGAAATTAGTAAATATGAGGTATGGTTTGTCCGCTGAAAAGTCCCCTAGATTGTGCTGGGCAGCACCCTACAGGCTGGTTGCGCCGAAACGTGTAAAATAATACATATTGTTTGCTACAGACACAATTGTTAGAAAAAATACTAAATTAAAACAGTGCAACCGATCTGAAAAATGGCAATGAGAACGGAATAAAATCGGTTGCTGTTGAAAAATAGTTATCAGGGATGGATGGGATGAAGAGATTCAGCTTTTATATGATTTTGTTGCCTGGGTTGTTTTTAGGAATAGGAAGCGCTAGCGCCAAGTCACTACCTGTTAATCGGATACATTCAAATTTATCTGCTAATCAAAAGCTAATGCCTCAGCTACCACCTGCCAAAGTATGGGTGATTAATCAGAATAAACAGGCACAGCGACAAGAGTTTTTTTGGGTAGTTAAGGATATTAAAAAGGTAGAACAGCAACCATTTTTGTTAGTTGCAAAAACGACGACTAATGCCAAGAAAAAGCCTGATGATACTGTGAAACCAGAAAAAAAAGATGAGTTTACAGCTTTTGATGAAGTGGTGAAAGATACTCAAAAACAGGAGGGGATATTTACCCTTTATCGCCATAAAGAGAAGAATAAAATATATCTAGAAATTAAGCCAGAACAACTAAATAAAAATTACTTAGCTACGGCGAACTTAGAATCAGGAATTGGCGAAGGTGGTATTTACAGCGGTGTGCCTTTGCAAAACTTTTTATTTTATTTCCAGCGAATGGATGACAAGTTACAGTTTGTTGTCCGTAATGTGAATTTTCGGACGCGGGAAGGAGATCCGCAAGTGCGATCGCTTGCCCGATCCTTTAGTGACTCTGTCCTCTACGCGATTCCCATAAAAAGTATTCATTCAGAACGTAAAAGCATTGTGATTGATTTGGGTGATTTGCTATTGACAGACTTGGCTGGATTAGCTACAGGGTTGGGATTATCTGCTAGCCCAGAACAGTCTTATTTTGGAAATGCAAAAGTTTTTCCAGGAAACTTGGAACTTGAGTCGGTTTTTAATTTTGCTAATAGTAGCAAAAGCCGTGATAGTGAAGCTACAAATTTTGGGACTTTGCCTGACAGCCGTGGCTTTACTCTGCGCGTTCACTACAGTCTTTCTCAACTGCCAGACAATAATTATCAACCGCGTTTAGCTGACGAACGCGTGGGTTATTTTATCACTGCTTATCAGGATTTATCCAAAGACGAGCGCGGCGATCCATTTGTTCGCTATGTTAATCGCTGGAATTTAGAAAAACAAGATCCAAAAGCAGCAATTTCTCTTCCCAAAAAACCAATCGTTTTCTGGATTGATAACGCTGTACCTTTTGAGTACCGTGATGCAATTAAAGAAGGGGTGTTGATGTGGAACAAAGCCTTTTTACGGGCGGGATTCAAGGATGCAATTGAAGTTAAGCAAATGCCGGATAACGCCACATGGGACTCAGCTGATATCCGCTACAACACAATTCGCTGGATTAATACAGTAGATGGATTTTTTGCCTTGGGGCCATCCCGCGTTAACCCATTGACTGGGGAAATTTTGGATGCAGATATTCTTGTAGATGGTAGTTTTGTTCGGGTACTAAAGAATGAGTATCGCAAAATCGTCCAACCTAATCAAACACAATCCCGCACTTCTCTATCGGCATTGATGGAAAATCGCCTGCTTTGTGCCAATGGTTTAGATGCAAATAATAATGGCAGTTCTCAGCAATCTCCTGGAAAAAACAAGTTATTTGGCAGTTTATCCAAAATGGCGAGTGAGTACGATTTGTGCTATGGGATGGAAGCTGCTAACCAGTTTGCCTTTGGTTCACTGGCGATGTCACTGTTGCCAAACACCGTTCCCAGTCAGGAACAGGTAAAAGATTATATCCATCAATATTTACGTTTAATTATTGCTCATGAAGTTGGACATACTCTAGGTTTACGCCACAATTTTCGTGGTAGTACTCTACTACCACCAGAGGAGATGAACAATCAGGAGATCACTCACACTAAAGGTTTGACGGCATCGGTGATGGATTACATTCCGCCGAATATTGCCCCTAAAGGTATTAAGCAGGGAGATTATTTTCCACGGATGGTGGGGCCTTATGATGATTGGGCGATTCAGTATGGCTACATACCAACTCAAGCAAAAAGTCCTATAGCTGAAAAGCCGATTTTAGAGGAAATTGCCAGGCAATCTGACAAGCCGGAGTTGAGTTATTCGACTGATGAGGATGTATATGATCTTGATCCAACTGCTGCTGCTTGGGATAATAGCGGTAATGTGCTGCTTTATTCGCAGTGGCAATTGGATAATTCTCGGCTGATTTGGGAGCGTCTTCAAAAGAGTTACCCAAGTGCTGGCGAGAGTTACAGCGATGTGAGTGAACGCTTTATCACTGTCTTAAATAACTATTTTCAGCAGATTTTTTACACTAGCAAATACATTGGAGGGCAGTCTTTTTACCGAGTTCATGGTGGTGAAAGCGAAAACCGATTACCATTTGCATCGGTGCCGGTTGAACAACAACGGCAGGCGTTAGCGACGCTGCAAAAGTATGTGTTTGCAGAGGATGCGCTGAATTTTTCACCAGAACTGCTGAATAAATTAGCGCCTTCTCGTTGGCGACATTGGGGGAGTAGTCCTCAGGTTGGGCGTTTGGATTTTCCGATTCATGATTTGGTGTTGTTTATGCAAGGTGCTGTTTTGCGAGAGTTGCTTTCAAGCGATCGCCTTTCTCGCCTCAAGGATATTGAACTCAAAAGCCAGCCAGGTAATGCTTTGAGCCTACCTGAGTTGTTTAATACTTTGCACCAGGGAGTTTGGACGGAAGTACTAAAACCAAAGGGTCAATCATTGAAGATTTCTAGTTTGCGGCGGGGTTTACAGCGGCAATATCTCGATATTTTGATGGCTATGGTGTTAAGAAAAGAAAATGTCCCGGAAGATGCCCGCACTTTGGCTTGGTATAAACTCAAGCAATTGGATAAACAGTTAAAGCGGGTGGGTTCTGGGGATGAATACACCAAGGCGCATTTGTTGGAAAGTGGCGATCGCATCGAGAAAACCTTAAACGCCCCATTGCAAGGTGGTTGACAATAATTCAGGTAGGAAAAATTATTTTCCTACCTGAACCAATCGGCAGGCATGGATCTGCATTCAGGCTGCCGTGCGTATATCGTTTACGCCACCACCAGGCTCTTATCCAGTTGTTTGGATTCGATGTTACCCGGCCCGGATGCGATCGCCGTACCCTTGAAGAATTCGGGGTTGGCTTCGGTGTAAAACTTGTAGGGATTGGCGAATACATAGGACTTGAAGTCGGCTTCGGTCAGGACGCCTTCTTTCACAAGATCCCAGCTTTCAGCCAAGGGGGAGGTGAGGTCTGGCACATCCCAGTGACCAACATCCGAGGAATAGATCGCGTTGATTTTGACACCCAACGGATTGGCTTTGTCGTTGAATGCCGCAGCGATCGTCCGATCATCAGACTCGGAACCAAAGAAGAAACTATTCACCCAGCGATCGCGAATGTCCTCATTTGTTTCAATACCAGCCGCTGCAAAATCCTCCAGTTCGCTGCCAATGGGTGCGCGGCTATAACGGCTGAATGAAGCTCCCAGCACACTCTTAGTCAACTCATCCGGGTCGAGGGAATGCCCTTGAGTAATTTCCGCTCCGTAGCGCTCAAATATCTCAAACAGCTCCTGGGAATTCGTCAGCGCTGGATTGTAGTTTTGCAGCGCCTTCAAATTGCGCTTGGAGAAGCGATCCACCAGATGAATGTAGACGTTGGCACCCCAAGCTGCACCACCTTCCAGCATAGCTACTCGCAATTGCGGAAAACGCTTGGTTACACCGCCGAAGAACAACGCCTTAGCAAACGCTTCCGACCCATCGGCGAAGTGACCGATATGGTTGTTCATGTAGTTACTGATCGAGGAGCGTCCAGTCCAACCCTGACTGCCGTAATGGGTGGTGACGGGTACGCCCAATTCAACAACCTTGGCCCAGAAGGGATCATAGTCGTATTCACTATCCAGCCCGTAAAAGTCGATATAACTCGCATACTTGGCGATTTCGGGGAATTTATCCGCTGGATACTTATCAGCGATCGCTTTGATCGGGCGTTTCACACCGCCAGTGATATTAATTACTTTTAAACCCAGGGTTTTGACCGCAAACTCTAGCTCCTCAATACCTTCTTGCGGATTGGTCAAGGGGATTCCAGCCACCGGTGTTAAGCGATCGCTATATTTCCGGTAAATATCAGCATGATAGTGATTAACCGCACGTTGCAGTGCCTGACGGTTCTCTGGACTTGCTCCAGCCGGCGCCAAAACATTGTTCGGAAACAGCACCGAATAGTCTGACCCCTGCTCCGCCTGACGCTCATAGAGCAGTTCAGGGAGGGTATAAGTAGCAAGATCCAAAGTGTTGCGGGTAACTCTAGCCCACCAAGGCGAGCGAATTGTCCGGTTGTAATGACGTTCTTCAGGGGTTTGTTGATACCAGTCTTTACCCTCGCTCTTGGAGTTGAGACGGGAGGCTTCCGTCTTGCGTAATTCGTCTACGAGTTTGGCGCCGCCGTAATTGGCGATGTAATCCTCAAAGGCCGGGGTAAAATCATTGGTGTGAACGTCGGTGTCGATTACCGGATAATCAAGGCTTGCTCTAATTGCGGCGGAGGGCGAAGTCTTCAAACGGCTATATTTACTCATGTTTTTTTCCTTCAAAAAATTACAGGGTTTTTCCAGCATCCAATGCTGCCGATTAGTTTGGATCTCAAGTTTTTGACGAAGTTTTTCAAGTTCTGTAGGGTGGTGATCTACAGAAGGTGTGTTTTAAAAGGTATGGCTTCAGCATCCGTGAAAGATTCATTGACGCCACCGCCAAGCTCTTGTTGTGCTCATATGCTTTTTTGTTTTCTAGAGTGTGCTCGCTTCATGTCTGCTTAAAGCACAGTTTGTGCAGACATGAAAATTCATTAGACACAGCAGTGAAAATTAAATATGCATGATGCAGAACCCTTGTAGGGACGTTGCATGACTTGTCTCTAGATTCTTTGCCACAATAGGTCTATTTATACCAACGCCAATCTCTGCTCAACTTGTTTGGCAGCAAAACGATTGCCCGGACGAAGCAGTCCAAGGTTTTCACGCAGGGTACTACCTTCGTATTCGGTACGGAACAGTCCGCGTTTTTGGAGGACGGGAACGACTAGATTAACGAAGTCTTCCAACCCTGTGGGGAGAATTGGCGGCATGATATTAAAGCCGTCTGCCGCACCGTTGTTGAACCATTCTTCTAGTTGGTCGGCAATGGTTTCAGGTGTACCAAGTATGGTGCGGTGACCTCGGGCAGTAGCAAGAGAGAGATACAACTGGCGCAGTGTGAGAGTGCCACGAGTAGCTAGATCTCTGACCAGTTTGAGACGACTCTTGTTGGTGTTGGTGTCGCTGGGCAGTTCCGGAGACAGATCATCCAGGGAATATTTCGACAGATCTACACCCTTGTAATAGTTCTTTAAAATCCCCCAAGCCACATCGGGATGAATCAAAGATTGCAGGAATTCGTACTTTTCTTGAGCTTCTTGTTCGGTACGACCAATGATTGGGAAAGCGCCAGGCATAATTTTTAGATCTTCTGGAGAACGCCCATACTTAGCCAGTCTACCTTTGACATCAGCATAAAATTCCTGGGCATCGGCTAGGGTTTGATTGGCGGTGAAAATCACCTCGGCAGTGCGCGCTGCCAAGTCCCTTCCGGATTCGGAGGCTCCAGCCTGAACGATTACCGGGTAGCCTTGGGGCGGACGACCGACGTTCAAAGGGCCTTTTACAGAAAAATGTTTGCCCTGGTGGTTAAGTGTATGCAGTTTATCCGGGTCGAAATAGACACCAGATTCTTTGTCCCGGATGAAGGCATCGTCTTCCCAGCTATCCCACAGTCCTTTCACTACTTCCACGAACTCTTCAGCCCGTTCATAACGCTGGCTGTGTTCTGGGTGATGGTCAAGGCCAAAATTAGCTGCGGCGTTCTCATTGCCTGTGGTGACTACATTCCACCCTGCTCGACCCTTACTCAAGTAGTCCAGGGAGGCAAACTTACGTGCTAGGGTGTAGGGCTGTTCATAGGTGGTTGAGGCGGTGGAAATAAAGCCAATGTTTTGGGTTACAGAGGACAAGGCCGAGAAGAGGGTGACTGGCTCGAAATGGACTATTTTACCGTTGCGATGCTGAGATCCGGTCGCGTCGCCCCAGACTCCTGGGCTATCGGCAAGGAAAACTGCATCGAATAAGCCGCGTTGGGCGGTCTGGGTAATTTCCTTGTAATGCTCGAAATTCAGTCCAGCATCTGCTTGTGTATCAGGGTGACGCCAAGCGGAGACATGATGTCCGGTGGCTTGAATGAATGCACCTAAACGAAATTTGCGTGTTTGGCTCATATGTTTTTTTCTATAGTGCGTTAGCAGAGCTTACGGTCGGTATCGCTGATTTGCGTCCCCGTAAAGCTTTGAGGTACTCGTGTCAGGCACTCAGGCATTCACCTCTTGCTAGACACTGAATGTAATAATGAAATGCTCTTCTAGCAACCAAACTTGCGCTTCAGTTGCCGATTAATTGCCCTACAAGGAATGAAAGAACTGAACTGTTAGTAAGATTAAGACCACAGCAGAACTAGGAATGCTGCTGTTTGGCGATCGCATTACTACAAATTTATGTAGCCATTTGACTCAACACATAGAGCTTACACAAAATGGATACAAAAAAGATGTACTGGCCAACACAATTTTTGAAATACTAATTATTAGTTTTTCTAACATTAAGTATTGCAAACTAATTGGTGACTGAGTATATAGTCAGCTGTAGTTTGGGTGTAAAATTTAGCGATCGCGCGGAGTGCTCCTTGATGAAGCGATGGGAAAGGAGGCCCGCAGAAAGCGATCGCTAATAACTATTTTCGGTTTATTAGCAGGTGGCAGTTATCGTCCTGTACTACCACAACATTCCGACCAAATACTTGTGATGATGTAGAGACGTTTCCTAAACCATCTCTACATCACCAAAAATCAACTAACTACTCAATGCCTTGAGGAATCGCTGCAAACCCTTGAATAAACTGGGCTTTTTCGCGGGTGTGGCGTCTGTTGCCGTTTGCTGTTGTCCCTTGAGGAGGAGGATATCTAACTCATCACCAGATGGTCTTTTGGGCAATTCGGCAATTCTTTGATATTCGTCGTTTGTTTCTACCCATACTTCCCACTGTCCAGGGTAGCTGCGAAAAACGGCGGTTTCATCATCTACGGGACGGAGGTAATAGCAAGATTCAATGGTACTGATGAACCGTCGTCGGGTTTCTCTGGCTGTATAACCAATTCCCACCACTCCAGAATCCTCCAGACGGGGATTTAAAAAGACTACGGGGCGATCGCCGATTATTTCACACAGCTTTTCTAGTTGCGGTACTTCTACGGATGTGGGGGCAATAAAGAGGAAAATTTCATCCTCTGGCTGAATTTTTGATTGTAAAGAAGCAGTTCTACCTGTACCGATATCCACAATCGAAAATGCTGCATCTGCCCAATCGCGACGGGCAAGGGCGGCACCACCAGCATCGGCAAAGAACACCTTTAAGCGGGAATCATATTCGGCAAACACTGGTAAAAATTGTTCTGCCACTGGCAAGATTTTGAGTTCTGGGAAGAGAAAATCAATTTGGATGCGTTTACAGCCATCTGCAAGGGCAGCTTGGGTTGCTTCGCGAGATTGTGCGATCGCATCTTCGAGAGTTTTGGGTAATTCAGCCATATTACAGGTGCAGAGTGGAGAGTTATCGACTAATGACTTGGTGGGTTGTGAATCAGCGAAGCGTGAAATCGGGATAACTGCAAAAGTCAACCCTCTATCATACAACGAAAAATTTAACAAATAACGAAATATGATAAAACTTGCTAATACAGTCGGTTTTTACAGCCATTTTCACGTATTTTAAACCATGCTTTTGATTTCTCTAGAGTACATGGAGTGTCTGGAGCATGAGACAAAAAAAATGTGGTTTATTTACCTGAAAATAGCTGTAAAAATGTGTGATTACGTTTTGCAGAATTATTTAATAATCGATAGATGCCATCTGCCCTTAACAAACTTCTGGCATCCAAACTTAATCTATTGGTTTTCTTTGGAAACCGGAAGCTCCACCAGTAGTAAACCAGTATTCCCATTTACCCCCAGAAGCGGTTGACCAATTATTGAGGTCAAATTTTCCACTTCCTTCTCGTGTCCCGCAAATTCTATAAACTTTCACAGCTTGTCCATTATTATTCCAAATTAAAGGCAAATCCAGTTGAATTTGTTCTGGTAATGCACCATTAGTTTGCAGAAAATAGGCATCTTGCCCTTCAGTTGAGCCATTACCAAACACCTGAGCAATTCCCTTGTCATCAATGGCAACAAATGCACCTTCTTCTAAACCAATGGCATAAGATTTAAGTTGATTATTGTTTTCATGAACAACTCTAGCCAGAAACCCAAAAATTCTGCCATATCTTGGTTCTGGATTGCTGCCGCTAATTCTGTCTAAATGCGTGTCAGTAATCACGTGTTTGAGAATTGGGACTTGAATAAAATCACTGTAATAAATATTTTTTGTATTTTTGTGAAAGGGATTATTCAAAATCTCTGAACTCAGCACACCTTTATGGGCAGGTGCATAATAATAATCTCCGAGAATTGCCATACCCGCGCTGGTTCCAGCAACAGGAACTTTTTTTTCATTAATTAAGTAATTAATTGCATCCTCTACCCCTGTTCCTTCCCAATAATCTTCATACTCATTCTGATCACCACCACGGATAAATAGAGCTTCAGCATCGCGGATGTATTGGATAATCCGTGGATTATTGGCTGCATCTTCGCTGTCGATAGAAAGTTCAGCAGCGGAACTGACAAAATCACCAAAATTATCACAAATGAATTCAGCCTGTCTACCAATTCCACCAGAACCAAGAACTAAATAATCTCCCTGTTCTGCATTTTTGAGAAACCATCGAGTTGCGGGTTTTTCTCCAGATGCATCACCTTCAGCACCACCAATCAACAGAATGCCAGGAATTGGTCTAGAATCGGTTCTATTAACAGTTCCGCATTCACGACTATAGTCATAGTTCTCACTATCTTCGGCTCTTACTTCCGGGTGTCCAAATTTTTTAGTCATAAATAACACTTTTGCTTTTATCTAGATACAAGATTTGGGCTGGAATCTCCACCCATTGCAGTATTAAAAATAAAAGCTAGGTTATTATCTACCATGAGACTGAGATTATATTTTGGTTTACCACAAAAACCATAATTATGTCTTTAGTATGAGTACAGAAACGTAATTAGTTACATTCCCAGAATGTCTGATCAAAAGCCCACATTACTAGAATTGGGGTTTTTGACATTAATCTTTTCCCCTAGCTTGTTGCTTCTTGCAGTGCCATTTGTAAGCAAGATGTAAATTTATGAACGTTCTCAAATTTTACAACTGATTCACCACCTACATAAGTTCGGCTGGCTTTTTCATCAGCTTGACCAACATTAATTAAAACCTGTAAGCTAAAGCTACCTTGATTATCTGAAAGGACTATCCCTGACAAAGCTTGAATCTGAAAGTTAAGTTCGGAAGTTACGAAAGTATAACAGTCAACTTCAGGGTTTTTCTTTAGGTTAGTTATATGTTGCTCGAAATATTCTATCAATCTGTACAAATTTTCGATTGAAATCGAGTGAGCAGGAGTTTTTAATGAAACCGTACCCAGGAGTGGATTCAATACAAACATAATTATAATTCCGATATTATCCTGAGTGTAATTTAGACTGCTTAGATAGAAAACAACTTGATATCCATCGGCTTCAAGAACACATTTTCTTTGCATAGCTCTCATTCAAAGAATAAAATAACCTTGAAATTTTACTTAGATAGATTTGCAGTATTCCTTACTAAAGGTTAGAATTACAATCATCCTTATCTCCAATTCTCCAGGAGAAAAATTATTTAAATTAACTTTGTTTATGGCAAGTTTTTTTGTGAATTTCATTTCGTCTGAGATTGGCTAAACGGCAAATTTAGCTTGATTTGGCATGACAAAATCTATTAAGATTATAGAGTAAATAGTTGTTTAATAATGGCAGTATAATATTCATAAATCTGCTGTTTGTAGCAGACAAAAATGACCTTATCAAGCGTAGTGTTTTGCTCCAAAAACAACCTAGCTTCGCTAATTGCAATTTTTGCTGCTTTTTCTATTGGGAAGCCATAGGCTCCAGTACTAATTGATGGAAATGCTATGGTTTTAATGTTGTATGGTTCTACAAATGCAAAACAGTTGCGATAGCACTGAGCTAGTATTTTGTGTTCTTCATAAGTACCACCTTCCCACACTGGGCCAACAGTGTGAATAACCCACTTTGCCGGAAGACAGTAACCCTTCGTAATTTTAGCTTGTCCTTCCTCACAGCCTTCTAGTTTTAGACACTCTTCTTCTAGTCCTAATCCAGTATTACGGTGAATAGCTCCACTGACACCACCACCAGCAATTAGTGCCTCATTTGCAGCATTAACTATCGCATCTACTTTTTGCTGTGTAATATCTCCCTCTATAATTTCCATTCGTTCACGCATCAAATTATTATTCCTCCTATACTCATTGAGTCTATATATTATGGATTTTTCTACTGGTTCATAAACAATTTTATTTTTTTGATTTTGTAAAGGTTTAATATGTTTGATTTGACCTGAGACAATAAACAATGGAATTGGCTCTGGGTCAAAAGCAGAACAGGTTCCATCTGGACGAAAGTGAAGGCAGTATTGACATCCTTTATATTCAATCATCTAACTACTTCAATTTTGATAACTACTACTTGTTTAGGGGTAAGGTTATATTACATTTTTCTACTTAAAAATTCATCCAATAATTCAAAAAAGTCCTTGAGGGCTTCTTGTTCATCAATTGAATGAAAAAGAATTATCTTGTCCCATGATTGAGGAGAATGGATATCAAATCTTGCCTGCACCCATTCTTGAAATTGTAAAAAGTCTTGTTCTTGAGTCGTGAGCGGTACACCTGCTTCCCGACGGGCATAATTGTATCCTTTCAATAACATATAAAGTCGAGTAATTGATGATGTACCTAAGTACATTCCAGGACGCTGCCTAAGTCGTTTTAGAAAAGCATATAAATCTTCGTCCCAAATTGGATTATGGGAATAATTATAATCAGCAATGTCAAGTCTTCTCTCGGCTTGAAATTCGGCAAAGAGGTCAAAAAACTTATAAAAAGCGCTGCGTTCATTGCCACTATAATATAGAATTACTGCTGCCCATGAGTGTGAGGTTTTTAGTTCCAATTTTTCTGGTATCCACTTTTGAAACCATATAATTTCTATATCTAATAGTTCCAAACCCATGTAGTTTCGAGCCAGTAAGTATCCATGCAAAAATGCATCAAGACAGGTAATAGAAGGTTTACCTAAATAGTGATTGGGATTTTCCTTGATTTGCTGTAATAAAATTGTTAGTAGAGACATAATATTTAATATTAATTATTGAGTATCCGTGTTTAATGAATAAGTTTATTATCATACTTTTAAAGTATTCCCTTCACTCAATGATTGATTGATAAGACTGACGTCACTGACATATTATTCTAAGTTTGTAGTGAGGACTTTAGTCCTCTCTTCGAGAGGCTACGCGAACAAAATAAGGGCTGAAGCCCTTACTACAAACAAGAAATTTTTATTTTTTGTGACACGCAGCTTTAGTCCTGATTGAGTCAAAGTTGCGGTTGGCCGTAGCGCAGCCGTCAATTTGTCATAGGCGATCGCATAAATTGATGATACTGTTTACTAAGAATTTAATAACCTGCAACTTGAGTTAGTTAGTAAGAGCTAAGATGGGAGCGTATTTAATCTCAACTTGCAAACTTACCAAATCGAGTATTAGTTAAGATTGCACCATCAAATACAGCATCTTCAGTTTCTGCTCCGAACAAAACAGCATTAGTCAAATCTGCTTGAGAAAAATTTGCCCTGACTAGGTTTGCGCCAGTTAAAGCAGAGCCTGCTAAACTAGCATTAGACAGGTCAGCACCTGCGAGGTTGGCTCTCACCATTAGGCAACCCTCGAAATTTGCTCCACACAATTTAGCTCCCGATAAATCTGCATGATTCAGTTGTGCGCCTCTAAAATCTGCATACTCTAAACTTGCACCTCGAAGCTCAACAAAATCTAGTGTGGTTTCCCTAAAATTTACATTATTAAGCTCTAGACCACTTAAAGGGGCCCCTTGCAGATCCCGTCGATTTAACACATCCTCTACATCTGATAAAGTTAATAGAAATGAAGTCCAAGGCTGTTGTAATCGAATTGCTGATAAGACCTTTTCTAATATAGCCTTACCTGCTGGTGAATGCCATCTCTGCTTAAGGGATAGCATTAGTTCTTTTGTTTCTTCCAACATAGATGACTCCTTTGCTTTGTTGCTACGTTCAATATGATATCTATGGAATCCAACTTCCCGGCGTAGATCGCGTGAATTCCACGCAATAGCACACATTTTTATCAACTAGCTAGGATTCAACTGTAAACCAATTAAAGCTATACCCTTTGGACCAGTGACTGATATAACTACTGTGCCATCATCTGGATTTAAAACTTTAACTTCTCTGGGATTTAACAACCATTCATTGGTAAAAACATCTTGGCGGTAGCCATTTTCATCTAAAATCAGGCTTTTTTCAATTTTATTGCCTTTCCACCATTTAGCACTATCGTAGGCAAATGTCAGCGTGCGATCGCCATCTACAGCAACTACTGTCATTTTCGGCAATACCAGTTTTTTCGGCTTTTTCAAGTGTCTGCTGTCGTATTTAATGGGAACCCATCTCGATGTTCCATCACTTATACAAACTTCAGACCAGTTATCATCTACAGGTAAATTTATAAATGCTTCACCAGTAGTTGTCAAACCTGCATTTTCTATTTCTAACTGAGACTCACCTTTAGTATTGTCATGATAGGACAAAGTATTATGAGTTCTAGTTAAAAGTATTTTGTCAGTAAATTTAATAATTTTTCCAGCTATTTTATCAGCCAGGAAAAGCACTATTGAACTCTTTTTACCATTGGGTTCCAAACATTCTATGTTTCCTGGTTTATCATAATTTATTCTACAAAGATTTTGCCCTTGTGCAGAAGAATTGTTAAATCCGTCCCAAGGGTAGGGTCCCTTGACTTCACCATCTGCGCTCACAAACGAGGCTGTTTTTTCAAAGTCAACTAACCAAACAGCATCTTTGTCAGCACTCACCATATCTGTACCACGATTTTTGATGGAGCGAATTGGTTTTCCATTAGCATCATAATTTACTAATGTTCCATGAAAATTTACCCACATTCTGCCATCTTTACGAGTACTCAATGAGACTGGAGCTTCTGGTAGTTGTAACAGGTTTAAATTTTCTCCCAGGCGCACCACAACTCCTGTCTGCCGATAATTACCCAGTGACATTATGCCAGCTATTCCCCCCGAACTAGCAAAAAGTTCGAGGAAAGGTCGCGTTGGTTTATGTTTTGGACCTGGTGCACCAGCATTGGTGAAAGAACCACCTGGATATGGCTGTAATTCTTCTACTACTTTCAGTGGTACAGGATTATTCCACTCTAAAAGCGCGATTTTCCAGATTTTTACTTTTGGACATTTTTTGTTACTTACTAATGGTTCTGGTTCTATAAGTAGTGGAAAGATTTGAGAGGATGCTTGTGAGGAATTTTTGCATCCTTCCAGCAAAATCAGGCATAAAAAAAATGTTACTGGCAACCAGATGGTTTGCCATCTATATTTGGCTATTAATTCCATTTAAATTTTTTATATAGATTCAACATTTCTGCTGTAGCATCACTTTTTGTGGCAATTGTGTTAAGGATTCCAGCGTAATCCAATCAGGACTATTCCAGTTGGACCAGATGCAGATAGAACTACTGTTCCATCTGAACTTTTTGCATTTTCAAGATGGCTGTTAGGATTAAATATCCATGCGTGAGGAAAGATACGGTTGCGGAAGTTATTTTCATCGACCACAAAGCGTTCCTCAATCTTATCTCCCTTGTACCACAGGGCTAAATCATAGTTATAAACAAGTGTTCTTTGTTTATCAATAGCCATGACGTAAAGCCGTCCAGATAGATTCATGCCTGCGATTGGTGAAAAACCATAGCTAATTGGCACCCATCGAGAAGAGCCGTCACTAATACACACTTCAGTCCACTGGTCGTTAGTTTTTACTGAGACAAAAACATCTCCTGTAGTTGTTATACCTGCATTGGCAATCTCCAGTTTTGATTTAACTCCTGTTATTAGATCCTGATATATAATCAAATCTCTTCCACTCACAGTCCACAACTTTTGATTTGTCCATTGGAGGATTTGTCCACCTGGTGGTTCGGATAAGGATAGAGAAAAAAATCGCTGTTTACCATCAGGTTCCAAACACTTTATGCGGGCTGGATTAGCAGATTTTAATTGACATAAGCTTTGTCCGTGCCCAGAGTAATTGTTAAGTCCATCCCAAGGATAAGGCCCTTTGACATTTCCATCTGCATCAACAAACTGAGCTTTTTTGTCAGCACTGATCAACCAAATTGCATCTTGTTCAACACTGATAAAGTTAGTACTGATAGTTTTAATTGTGCGTACTTGTTTACCATCAGCATTATAAAGCCCTGTCGTTCCTTTGGAATCAACCCACAGCCCACCGTCTTTACGAGTGCCCAGAGACAGGGGTGGGTTTGGGAGTTGTATCAATTTTGGATTCTTTCCTAATCGCACGACCACAGATGTAGTCTGCGAAGCAGTTTCCAAGGAACCAGCTATCCCTCCAGGGCTAACAAAAGGATTGAGGAAAGGCCGTACTGGCATTTTTTTAGGACCTGGATAAGCATTATAGTTGAAAGCACCACTAACAGAAGGCTGCCATTCTTCTACCTCTAGCTTGATTAGGTCATCCCACTTTAGAAAAGCTATTTGCCACAATTTAACCTGCGGACACTTTTTGTTACTAATTGGTGGTTTTTCTATTGGCACAGATTGCCCTAATGTTCCACTTAGAATTCCGATAATGGTGCATATCCCCAGCGCAATTAACAACCACAAAAATCGCTTATATCTTTTTACTAGTTCCATTCTTCCTTTTTAGTTTCATTTATGACCTTGGTAATCGGTTCTCCAACTAGTACATAGATTGTAGGGTGCGTCAGACTAGATATATCTGGCAAATAAACAGATTTTTGACATCTGACGCACCCTACAAAGCCATGCCAGTTGCGTAAGTCCTGTAGTTAACATAATTTGGGTTATTCTTACCAAACTACTTACTCTTCATATTCACCTAAACAGTAATAATCAACATCGATTTCTGCATTTAGCTCAAGGGCAGACTTAATAATTTCTTTCTTAAAGTGAAATACTGGCCCTTGTGCATCATAACAATAGATGACACAAGAAATTTCGGCATAGTATTGAGGACAAATCTCTACCAGTTTTTCCCAACTAGGTTTAAGTCTTGCCAGCACATCTTTAATATGACTTTCTAAATCGGCTGATTTTTCTAGTTGAGATTCTAATACCCAACCATTCTTTTGACGAAGTAAAATACTTTTTTCAATTACATCTCCAATTTTCCAGGTTTTTGTAGGTAAAATTCCTAAAATTCTAGTAATTTCGTCGGGTTCAGAGTCAAACCCAGTTAGTGTAAAAGCTGCGAAAATTTCATGTTCCATATCAACACATTTATCTCCCATTATCTAGACTTGTATAAACAATAGTAATCTACATCGATTTCTGCATTTATCTCAAAGACAGACTTGATAATTTGCTTATTAAAATGAATTACTGGACTTTGTGGATCATAACAATAGATAACACAAGAAATTTCTGTATAGTATTGAGAACAAATCTCTATCAATTTTTCCCAGCTAGGTTGAAGTCTTGCCAGTACATCTTTAATATGACTTTCTAGGTCGGCTGATTGCTCAAGTTGAGATTTTAATACCCAACCATTTTTTTTACGACGTAAAAGACCTTTTCCAATTACATCCCCGATTTTCCAGGTTTTTGTAGGCAAAATTCCTAAAATGCTAGTAATTTCGTCGGGATTATAGTCAAAACCAGTGATTGTAAAAGCTGCGGAAATTTCAGATTCCATATCAACACATTTATCTACCATTATCTAGATTTATGTAAACAGTAATAATCAACACTGATTTGTGCATTTAGCTCAAAAGCAGACCTGATAATTGCTTTATTAAAATGAATTGCTGGACTTTGTTGGTCATAACAATAGATAACACAAGAAATTTCTGTATAGTATTGAGAACAAATCTCTACCAGTTTTTCCCAGCTAGGTTGAAGTCTTGCCAGTACATCTTTAATATGACTTTCTATATCGGCTGATTGCTCAAGTTGAGATTTCAATACCCAGGCATTTTCTTTACGCCGTAAAATGCTTTTTCCAATTAAATCTCCAATTCTAGATGTTCTTGTTGGTAAAATTCCTAAAATGCTAGTAATTTCGTTGGGGTCGTAGTCAAAATCAGTTATTACAAAAGCTGCGGAAATTTCAGATTTCATATCAACACATTAAGTGAGTAGGCAAAAAGAAATCAAACTATGTGTTTTGTAAAGTAAAAAATATTAAAATTAGTTCGTAGAGAGGGCTAAAACCCTCTCTATCTCCTGTCAAAATTCAAAAAAATGTAGATTCATTTAGCTTGTGGCTTCTTGCAGTTTTCTACTTAAAAATTCATCTAATAATTCAAAAAAGTCCTTGAGGGCTTCTTGTTCATCAATTGAATGAAAAAGAATTATCTTGTCCCATGACTGAGGAGAATGGATATCAAATCTTGCCTGCACCCATTCTTGAAATTGTAAAAAGTCTTGTTCTTGATCTGTGAGCGTTACACCTGCTTCCCGACGGGCATAATCGTATCCTTTCAATAACATATAAAGCCGAGTAATTGATGATGTACCTAAGTACATTGCAGGACGCCGCCGAATGCTTTTGAGAAAATCATAGAAATCTTCGTCCCAAATTTGATTACGGGAATCATTATAATCAGCAGCCTCAAGTCTTTTCTCAGATTGAAATTCTGCAAATAGGTCAAAAAATCTATAAAAACCGCTGCGTTCATTGCCACTATCAAACAGAATCATAGCTAACCATGATTGTGATGTTTTCATCTCTAATCTTTCTTTTATCCATGTGTGAAACTCTCTCAAATCTAAACCTATTTGTTGTAGTCCCATATCGGTGCGAGCCATTAAGTACCCACGCAAAAATGAATCAAGGCAAGTAATAGATGGCTTCCCCAGAAAGTAATTGGGATTTTCCTTGATTTGATGTAAGAGACTTGTTAGTTGCAACATAATATTTACTACTAAAAAAGTATTTAACTCCCAAATTCTTAAAAAAGCCGGGGATCTAAGACTGGGGATTTTTGCTGCAATTACATTTGCCGATTTAAAAATTCATCCAATAATTTAAAAAAGTCCTTGAGAGCTTCTTGTTCATCAATTGAATGAAAAAGAATTATCTTGTCCCATGATTGAGGAGAATGGATATCAAATCTTGCCTGCACCCATTCTTGAAATTGTAAAAAGTCTTGTTCTTGAGCCGTGAGCGTTACACCTGCTTCCCGACGGGCATAATCGTATCCTTTCAATAACATATAAAGCCGAGTAATTGATGATGTACCTAAGTACATTGCAGGACGTTGCCTAAGTCGTTTTAGAAAATCATAGAAATCTTCGTCCCAAATTGGATTATGGGAATAATTATAATCAGCAATCTCAAGTCTTTTTTCGGCTTGAAATTCTGCAAATAGGTCAAAAAACTTATAAAAAGCGCTGCGCTCATTGCCACTATAATATAGAATTACTGCTGCCCATGAGTGTGAGGTTTTTAGTTCTAATTTTTCTGGTATCCACTTTTGAAACCATATAATTTCTATATCTAATAGTTCCAAACCCATGTAGTTTCGAGCCAGTAAGTATCCATGCAAAAATGCATCAAGACAGGTAATAGAAGGTTTACCTAAATAGTGATTGGGATTTTCCTTTATTTGATGTAAGAAACTAGTTAGTTGTGACATAATTAGTCTATCTGTTGATGTTGAGTATTTTCTTATAATTTAGGCTAAGTCAATTAGACTTTTGCCACAATTTTCAGAAGAAGTACGCAGCCATTCTAAGAAAAATTTATCTAATGTTTGGATTACTTTGAGTCTTTGTAAATCTTCAGTTTGTTTAGCTATTTCTCTCACTGCAAATGGGTGATTTGCTATAGATTCATAAAACTTTTCCTCTCCATCTTTTTCTAAAGTAAGTTTAAAGTTTTCATCTTTGTACGGTATATATGCTTCAATAATATTTCTAGCGTGTTTTGCCACTTCAATAATTAGCTGTAAATCTGGCTCGATACAGGCAGCTAGAATAGCGCGGATTGCTATTAAAGTTTCCTGTGCTTCATAACAGTCATCACCAAAATCAAGGTCGTCTGGAAATATATCATCTTGACCACATTCGTCTCTTAATTGGCTAATTAAAACTGGATCTAATGGCTTTCCGGCTAAAATTTGCCAAACTTCATCTAGTGCTTCTTTTGGTACACTAGGATTTCCCCAAGGTTCTACTAAGTTTTGACAAAAAGCCTTATAGTTGGGAATCAAACGCTCACAAATAGAAGCTGCAAATGCTAATTGGTGTTGTGTTGGTATCTGTTTTAGCTCTTCTTCCAAAGTGTCATATTCAAAAAAATTGAAGTTCATATGGTTAACTCCTATTGTCTGGGAGGTTCATTTCGTCTGGGATGGTTTAAACCAGGTTTCCATTTATCATTCCATATGCTACCTGGTTTTATGCCTCTCTGTTCTAGCAATGGTCTGCAAAAATGAAATCAAACTATGTTAAGCGAAGTAAAAAATATTAAAATTAGTTCGTAGTGAGTGGCTCTTAGCCCTCTCTATATCCTGTTAAAATTCAAAAAGATGTAGATTCATTTAGCTTGTTGCTTCTTGAAGTGCCATTTGTAAACAAGATGTAAATTTTTGAACGTTTTCAAAAAATTTTACAACTGATTCAGCACCTACATAAGTTCGGCTTGCTTTTTTATCAGCTAGCCAACATTAATTAAAACCTGTAAGCTAAAGCTACCTTCATTATCGGAAAGAACTATCCCTGACAAAGCTTGAATCTGAAAATTAAGTTCGGACGTTACGAAAGTATACTTAAGAGTATATTTATTCTGAGTTATTTTTTAAACTATTCTTTTCCTCTAAAAAATCTTCAAAAATATTAAAAAGTCTATCTAGAGCATCTCTTTCATCAATAGAATGAAAAAGAATTATACTAGCCCATGATTGATTTGTATCGACACTATACAATTTCCTTACCCACTGTAAAAATTCTTCAAATTCTAGTTCTTCATCTGTTTCAGGAATTCCAATTTGGCGTCTAGAAAAATTATATCCAAAATAGAATGACTGAAAATCAAAAATTGATTGTCTACTTAGGTAAAGAGTAGGTCTTTTTCTTATTTCTTGTAGAAGATGATAGAAGATATCCATTGTTTAAACTCCTAGTACAAAACAAAATTTTTATCATTAAAATTGTACTATTTAGTTGGCTATATAGCAATCCTAAATCATTTGTGCGAGAAAAAGAGGCAGAAACGCTTATAAATACCTACTTTTTGTCTATGTATTTTCTCACGCTTCAATTCGCATTGCTATATCTGCTCGTCTCTGACAATATTAAGGCGATTACCTGGGACTGGGGATATTACTAAATTTTGCAACCATTGGTCTCTGGGAAGTCCTTCAGAGTGTACGTCATCAAAAACAATTTCTACCCCGTTTATTTCAATTGAAATACCTTCATGATAACCATTATTTGCAATCTGTTTTCCTGCAAGGTCATCGTAGATAATTCCGGCTACACCACGGTTTGAGGTTGTTTCTACTCTAATATGCTTTCCTGGTATTCCCTGTTCTCGCAAATATCCTTCAAGTTCTGCGGCACATTTATCACAATTAGTACCTGTCCGTCTGTTCCATTTCTGTGTAATCTTATGAATATTGTTTAGTTGTTCATTACTAATCTTTAAAACATGAGTTGTATCCGCTTGCGGCCCAGCACCAAACCCTTCCAGCTTTTCTGGTATCCCTGAAACCGTTGGTGGATGACCGGTATGCGACGGAATCTGAGGTTGTGGCCCTTCACCAAAACCTCCAAGGGGTGGTAATGATTCCGTCCTGGCATAAGTCGTATTGTTCCTAACATCTGCTTGGGGGCCTTCACCAAAACCTCCTAACTTTGGTGGCGGTGCTGCTGGTGTAATTGCTGATGTAGGTTGTCCATAAATCTGATTATTAATAATTATCTTCCCTAGACTGTCTGACCAAAGTCCCACATTACTAGGATTGGGGTTTTTGACATTAATCTTTTCCCCCGTGAGCTTAAAGTATTCTTTTGCGGCTTGCGTAATTACAGCTTCCTGTTGATCAGGTGGCACTTGCTTTAGCTTCTCTCTCCAGACCAGAGTCCACCTATTTTCGTTAGCTTGTCTTTGTGTTGCAACAGAAGTATTTTTTTCAATAGTTGCTCTGGTTCTGGCGTTAATTGCGTTAGTATCTGCAATTGTTGCTCTGGTTTCTGCCTTAATTACTTCGGTTCTTGCGTTCTGATAAGCTATTTGTGCGTTATAAGCAGCTATTTGTGCCTCAGTTAATGCTCTGTTGTTTTGTGTTGGTAAGGGTGCTGGGATATTTTGAGAATGAGATTGAGGTACATGATCTTTATCCTTTGATTTTGGAGGGAATGGAATAGCTAACTCTGGTTTAGTAGGTTCCTGTCCAGATTGAATTTCCATCCAGATACTATTAACAAAACCACCAATTTGTTCTCTAAAAACTTCGGTAGTACTACCAAAGATTTGCTGTAATTTAGAAACAATTTTGTTGGTGATTGAATCAGCTGTATCTTTTGTCCAATCTATAATGACTGGGATAACTTCTTGTCTATCCTTCTCTGTTGCAACCGTCTCACGAAAAAATAGCAACGCAACTTTTAGGCATCTGGTTAGAATCAATTTCATCGTCACAAGTAAATGCAGTACAGTTATGTGGTGTTGAAAGTGCGGCTAACATTAATATTGCGGCTACTGTCTGCTACGGTGCGGGGTGTAATTTGCATATCATTAAGGGCCATACTCTGCCAACTAACCCCAATGACCTTAATTACTTACTGCGACGATGGGAACGAGAAGCATTATTAAACAATAGTACTTTATTGCTGGACTGCCACGAGGTCAGCGTGGCTGATGGGATAATTTTATTTGCTATTAAACAGGTAATCGAGAATATTAATAGTCGGTTAATCATTATTAGTCGCGATCGCTTGCCACTATCCCAAGATGCCTTCATTACCTTTGATGTTCCCAAATTAACGAGTGGTGAACAACTGGCTATTTGGGAAGAGCATCTGGGTGCAAGAGCAACTGAACTTAACGGACAGGTGAAAGCATTAGTGTCTCAGTTTAAGTTAAGTCAACAAGTAATCCGTACTGCTTGCGCTGGGGTTTTGGGAACAAAAAATGCTTTTAACCATCAATCTAATGACCTCGGTACAGCCTTGTGGGATATGTGCCGTAACCAAGCTCGTCCTCAACTCGATGACTTAGCTCAACAGATGAAGACAGATGCTGTCTGGGATGATCTGGTATTACCCCAAGAACAACGTCAAATTCTGCGGGGTATGGCGGCTCATGTGCGCCAACGAATGAAGGTTTATGAAACATGGGGTTTTGCCAGCAAGGGGGGACGAGGCTTAGGTATTAGTGCTTTGTTCGCAGGTGCTAGTGGTACTGGTAAAACTATGTCCGCAGAGGTGGTGGCAAATGAATTACACTTAGACCTTTACCGCATTGATTTGAGTGCGGTGGTGAGTAAATACATCGGTGAGACAGAGAAAAACCTGCGACGGATATTTGATGCGGCTGAAGCTGGTGGTGCTGTGTTGCTGTTTGATGAAGCTGATGCTCTTTTTGGTAAACGCACCCAAGTTAAAGATAGTCATGATCGCCATGCAAATATTGAAGTAAGTTATTTGTTACAACGGATGGAGGCTTATCAGGGTTTGGTGATTTTGACTACTAACCTGAAAGACTCCCTGGATAATGCTTTTTTGCGCCGTATCCGATTTATTGTCAATTATCCTTTTCCTGATGTTAAAGAGCGAACGGAGATTTGGCGGCGCATTTTTCCCCAAGATGTCCCAATTCAGGGATTGGATTTTAGTAAGTTGGGGCAGTTGAGTGTACCTGGTGGTAATATCCGCAATATTGCTTTGAATGCAGCCTTTTTAGCCGCTGATGCTGATGAGTCAGTGATGATGAAACATCTCAAGGTAGCTGCTGATGGTGAATATCGGAAGGTTGGCAAAATGATGACTCAAGCTGAGGTTAAAAACTGGATTTGAGGTTAAGTGGAATGACTAATCACTAACTCTATAGATGTCAACCGCTGCAAAACTTGCTTTAATGCGATCGCAGTCCAATCTATATCCGCTGCTGTTGTATCCCGCCCCAATGTGAGACGAATTCCCCCCAAAGCCGCCTTTTCGCCATAACCCATCGCTAGCAAAATCGGGCTAGGACTAAGTTTACCACTATGACAAGCTGCACCTGCACTGATGCCAATACCGGCGAGGTTCATTTGTCGTACCAAGGTTTTACCGCTGAGTTTTTCCCCGTCAGCTTGTGCAAGATAAAAACTGACATGATGCGGTAAACGGTTAACTAAGTCACCAGTGGGAATTAAACCGGGAACATCTGCTAAATTAGCAAAAAGGCGATCGCGCAATTTGATTAATCTTGGCGTTTCATCGGCTAATTCAGCCAGCGCTAATTCAGCCGCTACCCCAAAACCCGCAATTATCGGTACAGCTTGAGTCCCTGAACGCAGTCCCCTTTCCTGTCCCCCACCAGACACCAAAGGCTGCAAATCCACACCAGGACGCACATACAACGCCCCAACGCCCTGCGGCCCATATATTTTATGGCTAGAAAGACTCAATAAATCAACAGGTAAACTTTGCACATTTATCGCCAAACGTCCCACCGCTTGCACTGCATCTGTGTGAAACAAAGCCCCATGTGCTTGGGTAATCTTTGCCAATTCCTCGATGGGTTGGACTGTTCCCACTTCACTTTGTCCGTAAATCACCGAAACCAAAACGGTGTTATGACGCAATGCAACCTTTAAATCTAGCGGGTTGACAGTTCCATTTTTATCCACACTCAAGCGTGTCACTTCCCAACCCCACCTCTCCAACAACCGCACCGGTTCAGCAATGGCAGAATGTTCTACGCAAGAAATAATTAGATGTTGCGGCACATTATACCAACGGGCAACACCCATAATTGCCAAATTATCTGCTTCTGTACCGCCATTCGTAAAGATGATTGATTCTGGATTTGCAGCGTTGATTAATCCCGCAACTTGGACTCTCGCTTGTTCGACAACCATTGCTGCCCGCTTACCCCACTCATGTAAACTAGAAGGATTGCCCCATTCTTGAGTGAGAACTGCTTGCATTTTAGCGATCGCTTCCGGGCGAGTGGGAGTAGTAGCACTGTAATCTAAATATATTTGCATATAACCAATCGATAGTGAAAACACAAGCTACCTAGATAGTCAGTACCAAATCTGGGTACTTGTGCGTTTATTGGGTGGATTTTTTAATTTGCTGGTGCAGATATTTCTCTACATAATCTCACACGCACCATTTTGGGAATGATAAATACGTGTACCCCTAATCCACTTTTAGCAGATTACCGTGTCTATTTTTCCTCGCCCAAGGTATTTTTCTTATATCTTTGTATTCATCCTCACCCTCACTGCTTGTCAACAAGTCCAATCGTCCAAGCAGCGTCTAGCACCCTTACCGCAAGATCCATTAGTTCAAGTTTACTTTAACCATTCCCAGTCCTCAGAATATCAAGAACCTTATCGTCAGCAAAACCGCTTAGGAGATGACTTAGAAAAACAAATAGTCAATGCCATTTCCCAAGCTAAATCTACAGTTGATGTAGCGGTACAAGAATTGCGTTTACCCAAGGTAGCCCAAGCGCTAGTTGATAGACAAAAAGCCGGGGTAAAGGTGAGGTTAATTTTAGAAAATACCTACACCCGCCCTTGGAGTAACTTCACAGCAGCCGAAGTCGGGAAGTTAGAAAAAAGAGAACAGGAACGCTATCAGGAATTTCGTCAATTTATAGATATTAACCAAGACAAACAACTCAGTCCAGAAGAAATTAATCAACGGGATGCTTTAGTAATTATTCAAAACGCCAAAGTTCCCTTAATAGATGACAAAGCTGATAATTCATTGGGGAGCAAATTAATGCATCACAAATTTGTGATTGTAGACAATCGCATTGTGATTCTCACCTCAGCCAACTTTACCTTGAGTGATACATTTGGTGATTTTACCAATCCCAGTAGTTTAGGTAATGCCAATAACTTATTGCAAATTGACAGTCCAGAATTAGCAGCTTTATTTACAGAAGAATTTAACATTTTATGGGGCGATGGGTCAGGAGGTAAACAGGATAGTCAATTTGGCATCAACAAACCCATACGTCCGCCCAAAGAAATCATTTTAGGAAACACCAAAATTACTGTTCATTTTTCCCCCACTTCCCCAACACAACCTTGGACTAACAGCAGTAATGGTTTAATAGGTAAAACTTTAGATGCCGCCACAAAATCTGTAGATATGGCATTGTTTGTCTTTTCAGATCAGCGACTGGCAAACATCCTAGAAAAACGCCATGAAGAAACTGTAGAAATCCGCGCTTTAATAGAACCACAATTTGCCTATCGTCCCTATAGTGAAGCCTTGGATATGATGGGAGTTGCACTCAGTAATAAATGTAAATATGAACTTGATAACCAACCTTGGAAAAATCCCATTACCACCGTTGGCGTACCAATTTTACCTAAAGGTGATTTGCTACATCACAAATTTGCTGTAATTGATAGCCAAACAGTGATTACAGGTTCTCATAATTGGTCAGAAGCCGCCAATAGTGGCAATGATGAAACCTTGCTAGTCGTTGAAAATCCCACAGTCGCTGCTCATTATGTGCGTGAATTTTCTCGTCTCTACGCCAATTTTAAACCTGGGTTACCACCAAAACTACAAGCAAAAATTACAGCCGAAGCCAAAAAATGTCCCCAAATTAAAACTCCTTCATCAAGTGAAAACAAGGCAATTACAAAAGTCAATCTCAATACCGCAAGTCCAGAAGAATTAGCAACTCTCCCTGGCGTGGGTAAAAAATTAGCGCAAAAGATAATCATTGCCCGTCAACAGCAAAAGTTTACATCTTTACAAGATTTAGAACGAGTACCTGGAATTAGTTCTAGGATGGTAGACAAATGGCAAGAACAGGTAACTTGGTAACAGTCTTGATTTAGTTGTAAACTCGCTATTTCCCAAACAATTGGCATATCCTAAACCAGAATAGACTAGCAATTGTCCTAGTTTGTGATTTAAAACCTCAGATGCACACTGAAAAATTATCTGTGTTTATCTGTAGTGGCATTTTACTAAGCTTGATTTTTGCCAGAGGTCTAATACCCAACTAATACCAATTTTATGTGAGGCTGCACAGAATGAAGAAATTAATTTAATTATCCATCTTTATCTGCGTTTATCTGCGTTTATCTGCGGTTAACTCTTTTTCATATCTTATTCTATTGTGCAGACTACATCACGCCAAATGAGACGATTGACTCTGCTGCATGGCATAATCTCCTTTTTTTTCAATACCACTATTCTAGCGATGAGTATTAATATCATTGCCTCGCTGATTTGAAAATTGTTTGACTCTACCAAAAGTATAGTAATTTTGATCTCTGCTTGCAGAAAGAGGAAAGGCGATCGCTAAATTTATAGCATAAACCCAAGTTAGATGATGATCGGAGCAGGTTTATGTCTTATAACAGCATAGAGGAATTACCTCAGCAAATCAAAGAAGAACTCCCTGTACACGCCCAGCAGATTTTTGTTGCCGGATTCAATGCAGCCCAAAGAGACGGTATGACCGAAGATGGTGCCCTTGAAGTTGCTTGGAATAGCGTTAAGAATGAATACGAACCAGGCAAAGATGGCAAATGGCACAGAAAACCTGAAGACCCCGCCATCCATCATAAAGCTGTTATGTCTGGCGGCAACTAATTTTATTTGACATAAATGTTAAAATAAAGGCAGTTTGTGATATGTATAAACTGCCTTTTATTTTATCAGCAGAATGAACAATACTACAATTCTTTTTCGTCCAATTGGTCAAAAAGAACTTGATTTAATCGTAGCTAGCAGCTATACAGCTTTTCCTCCAAGACTGGCTTACCAACCAATTTTCTATCCTGTACTCAATGAAGCCTATGCCGTACAGATTGCCAGAGATTGGAACACTAAAGATCAAGCTTCTAGCTATGTTGATTACGTGACAAAATTTCGAGTAAAAAAAGATTTTTTAGACCAATATACCGTGCAAACTGTCGGCAGTTCGCAACATCAAGAGTATTGGATACCCACTGAAGAATTAGCCGAATTTAATGCCAACATTATTGGTAAAATCGAAATTATTGCTGAATTTAGAGCAGATGAAGAGAAATGCTGATTATCCAAAATGAAATTACTATCCGTCTTATGGAAGACGATATAGATGATTATCAATTAATGGAGAAATGGCGCACCGACGAAAAAGTTTTGAAATTTTATGGCGGACGAGATTACCCTTATTTTTTAGAAAAAATCATCGAAACATATCAACCTAGAGTCCGAGGAGAGGAAAAAGTAGTTCCTTGCCTTTTCTATTATCAAAATCTTGCCCTTGGTTATTTGCAATATTATTCTCTTAATGATTTACCAGAAAACCATAGACAAATGTATCGTCTAGAGTCAACCGATGCTGTTTATGGAATTGACTTATTTATCGGTGAAACTAACTATTGGAATCAAGGTATTGGGACAAAAGTACTTACAGCAGTGATCAACTATATTTTTACCGAACTTTCATCTGTTAAAATTGTGATTGACCCAGATGTGAAGAATCTCCGCGCCATCCGCTGCTATGAGAAATGTGGTTTTGTGAAAGTGAAGCTGTTACCCTCCCATGAACTGCATGAAGGGAAGTATCAGGATTGCTGGCTGATGGCAATAGAACGCAAGAAATCATTACACTGAAGTTAGTTGCCCTGTTGGGATTTACCTTCCCTTAGAAACCATGACTCAACAACCTGCGAGAATTTGTATACTGGGTGGAGGCTTTGGCGGTCTCTACACTGCCCTACGCTTAAGCCAGTTACCTTGGGAAGCTACGCCAAAACCCGAAATTATTTTAGTAGATCAAAGCGATCGCTTTTTATTCTCTCCCTTACTCTACGAATTACTCACTGGTGAACTGCAAACCTGGGAAATAGCCCCACCCTTTGAAGAACTACTAGAAGGCACAGGTGTCCGCTTTCATCAAGGAATCGTCTCGGAAATTGATATCGACCAGCGACGGGTACAGTTACAGGATGGCACGAAAATTATTTGCGATCGCTTAGTCTTGACATTAGGCGGAGAAACACCCCTAGACTTAGTACCCGGTGCAGCCGACTACGCTTACTCCTTCCGCACAATCACAGATGCCTATCGCCTAGAAGAACGCCTGCGAGTCTTAGAAGAATCCGCACCAGAGAAAATTCGCGTAGCCATTGTAGGCGCAGGTTACAGCGGTGTAGAACTAGCCTGTAAACTAGCAGACAGAATCGGCGAAAAGGGACGCTTCCGACTCATTGAAATCGGCGACCAAATTTTGCGAACTTCCCCAGAATTCAACCGCGAAGCCGCCAAAAAAGCTTTAGACGCAAAAGGCGTATTTATTGACTTAGAAACCAAAGTCCTATCAATTGCCCAAGATACCATTTCCCTAGATTACAAAAATCAGGTAGATACAATTCCCGTAGACTTGGTAATTTGGACAGTAGGAACGCGAGTTGCACCAGTCATCAAAACCCTACCCCTCAAACAAAACCAACGCGGTCAAATCAGCACTACCCCCACCCTCCAAGTCCTCGACCATCCAGACATTTTTGCCCTAGGAGATTTAGCCGACTCTCGTGATGCCGAAGGTCAGCAAGTCCCCGCCACCGCCCAAGTAGCATTTCAACAAGCCGATTATGCCGCTTGGAACATTTGGGCCTCCTTAACCAATCGCCCCTTACTTCCCTTCCGCTACCAACAATTAGGCGAGATGATGACCTTAGGAACAGATAACGCCACCCTCACAAGTTTAGGCATCAAACTAGACGGGCCTTTAGCATACGTCGCCCGTCGGCTAGCTTATCTCTATCGATTGCCCACATTAGACCATAAACTAAAAGTTGGTTTTAACTGGCTAGTTCGCCCAATAATCGAAACCCTTTCAAAGTAGAAATTCACCAGACAACTGTATGTAAGGCTAATGGTAATTCAGTTGACTTTGTGATGTTTAAACCTAGAAGCTCCCCCCCAACCAGTAAGTGGCGTTTGAGTAACAAAACCCAACATTTCCGCGACGAAAGTTGGGTTTAACTTCGTTCTAGCCCTACTACATTTTTCTTAACTGAACCTTATACCTTATTGTCTTAAATCCTCTTCAACCCCCTTTCTAAGGGGGTCGCCACAGGCGGAGAGATCTTATTTGAACGACATTGGAACATGGTGTATACCCAAATTGACAATGATAAAAATATTCAAACTTCTGAAATCAAACTGATTTTGGGATTTCTTTGCCATCTATTTAGAGATTCATAGAAAATTTTAACCTGGCGGCAAAATCTGATTTTAATAATTGGGATAGTTTGGTACTGGATAATTTAAACGAGTTCTTTTCCTTCTTTTTGGCGCTCTCGCTTTAGCATCATAAAAGATCGGATATTTGCAATTTACTATAGCGATACAATTTATGACATGATGATGAATATAATTGGCGGCTTTGTTAGTTTTGCAATTTTAAAATGGAAAACATATAGCGGTTTTCAGATCAGTGAGGTACAGTTTTAAATCGCAAAGTCTGTAGGGGTTTCCCCGCCCTCGACTGTATTTCATCCGACCGAGAATCGCTATAAGTGCAAATCCGCTTTGAACAGTAACATCAGTTGCTTCAACGGGGAAAACTCCTAACCCGCACTGGCTCTACCACTCGGCACTTGGTATTATGGAACGACCGAAAGTAATTTTTTTAGATGCTGTTGGCACAATCATCGACGTCAAAGGTGGCGTAGGCAAAGTTTATAGTGATATAGCCCAGCAATTTGGTGTTACAGTTTCCGCTGAAACATTAAATCAAAGCTTTCGCCAAAGCTTTAAAGCCGCACCACCACCGAGGTTTCTCGATACCGATGTGCAAGATATTGCCCAACGGGAGTTTGATTGGTGGCGAATTGTCGCCCTAAACACCTTTGAAAGCGCAGGTGTTCTCAAGCAATTTTCCGACTTTTCAGGTTTTTTTAGCGAACTCTATATCCACTTTGGCACTGCTGAACCGTGGTTTGTCTATCCCGATGTGCTGCTGGCTTTGGTAAACTGGCGTCGGTTGGGAGTTGAACTCGGAGTGTTGTCTAATTTCGATTCCCGGCTTTACTCGGTATTACAAAGCTTGGGACTGAGAGATTATTTTGACTCCATCACCATATCCACCCAGGTGCGTGCAGCTAAACCCGACCCCCAAATTTTTGCTGTGGCTTTGCAAAAGCATAACTGTTCCCCAGATGAAGCATGGCACATTGGCGACAGCATAACAGAAGACTATCACGGCGCTAAAGCAGCTGGACTCAGAGGTATTTGGATTAACCGCGAGAAGCAGTCGTGAAGCGTAAGTAGGTAGGCACAAATAATTAAAAGATCGTGTAGTAAGGTGTGTTACGGCTGCCGTAACGCACCGAAAACCCTACTTTCTGGGGTTTGAGATTGCCACGTTCCCTATGTCCGAAGGCTCCCGTAAGGGATACGCAATCACAAGTATTTAAAAGCGAAATTTTTTCGCAGATTCCATAATTTCCACGTTTCATAAGTCACAAATTTTACGATAGGCTCTAAATTATCAGTAATTTAACGAGTCCTAGCCAATGAAAAAACGCTTATCGCAAATTTGGCAGCAGTTTCAGCAATCCTTCTCAATAGAAGAGCGTCTAAATACCACTCTGGATACTGGAAAGGCAGTTTTAGAAGCAGCAAAAACCCTTAAAGAACAAAGCCCCAGTTTAGAAATATTACAATCTGTGCTGCAACATTCATCTTCACTATTAGATGTGTTGTGTTTACCAGTAGTTCAGGTAGTGGATGCGGGACTGCCTTTTGCGTCAATTGGTATTGCCTTGCTGAAGTTTTATCGTGAATTAACTCAGCAAGACCCTTCTCTAGAAGACTGTGTATTTATAGTTAGTCAAACAGCATATCTAGAAAGTGCTAAAGAAATTTTATCTTTATACCCATCTGTTGATTGGGATGGCGAACCTAATAATAATGAAATAGTCAGAAAAAAACTGCAAAAACTTAAAGATTTTGAATTAGATTATCAACTTGCCACAAATACAATTGCCTGTTTCCATGAATCAGAATTAGCCAAAGCTTTCAATCAAGTATTAATGGCAAGGTTGACAACAGTCAAAACTACAAAATATCAAGCTCATCTATTAACAGAAAGAATTGCTTGGAATACTCATCGCTACTTAATTAAAGCTTGGATAGAGTCAGGTGAAGCCATTAAGAATGTAATTCAACCTTCTTTCGGTTACTGGCAACAAGAGCAGCAAAACTTCCAAAGCATTAATGAATATTTGCAAGCACATATTGCCACTAGACCTTTAGATAAACTACTTGATGAAAACTTTTTAATTAAAGAAGTTTATATACCTTTAAAATCTCAACCTATAGATAAAAATGGCTCAATAGATAAAAATGCTGATGCCTTAGATTTAGACACATGGGCTAAGAGGAATCTCCTAAAACCAGACAATCTAGAACAGGTGATGTTTATCCAAGGAGCGCCAGGAAGGGGTAAAAGTGTCTTTTGTCGGATATTTGCTGATTGGGTACGGCAACATTTACATCCCCTATGGACACCAATTTTAATTCGTTTAAGGGATATTGACTTTTTTGAACTCCGGCTAGAAGATATCTTAAAAGCAGAACTGAAAGTCAGTTTTATCCAAAGCGATGATAACTGGCTGACGAATAAAAATACCAGATTTTTATTTATTCTAGATGGCTTTGATGAGTTACATATTGAGGCAAGAAAAGACCTCAATTTAGAAGCATTTATCAAACAGGTGGCGAATTTCCAACAAGATTGTCAAATTTACCAGTCAATGGGTCATCGAGTCTTAATTACTGGTAGGTCGATGGCTTTACAAAATATCTCAGAATTACCCCGCAACTTAGAGCGGGTGGAAATTAGCGAAATGGATGGGCAACTGCAAGAAAAATGGTTAAAAAAATGGTCAGCATTACCAGATAACCAGGGTAAACCTACAGACTTGCAAAAATTTTTGCAAAATAAAAGATGTCCAGCATCTGTGCAAAAATTAGCTCAGGAACCGCTATTACTTTACTTATTAGCGGCAATGTATCGAGATGAAAAATTAGGAATTGATAAATTAAAAGAAGCTAACGCCAGAACAGCCAAAGTTTTAATTTATCAAGAAGCTGTGAACTGGGTGCTAACAAAACAGCGCTCTGAGGCAGATGGCACTAATTTAAATAATCAAATTACTAAACAGCTACCTGAAGATTTAAAGCGCATTCTCACAGAAGCGGCTGTATGTGTTGTGCAGTCGGGCGGTGAATTTGCTTCTATGTCAATGTTAGAAGCCCGTTTAGAAGAAATTGAAAAAGCTAAATATAACTTGGGTGATGAATCGCTGAAAACAACTTTAGCAGCTTTTTACATTCGTCCGGCACATCAACAAGAGGGCAGAGTTGAGTTTTTCCATAAAAGTTTTAGTGAATTTCTGTTTGCAGAACGCCTAAAACAAAATATGCAATCTTGGTCAGAATTGACTTCTGAAGACGAAATTAAACAGATGAATTGGCAGATTTACGATTTGCTGGGTTTTGGTGGACTCACATCAGCGATTGTCGAATATGTGATTGGGTTGCTAGTAGAAGTTAAAGATTTACTTTGGGTACGCTTATTTAAGCACTTAGATAATTTTTACAGTGAATGGTGTCAAGGTAAATTTATTGATGATGCTAAGGAGACTTTAGCCCAAACAAAGCTGCGACAGTTGCAAAAGTACGGCATTCACAAACTAGGTCAACGTCAGGTTGATATTTATGTGGGACTGAATGTAATGATTTTGCTGATGGAGTTACAGCGCTATGGTCAAGAGCATGATGTGCTTAAAGAACACATACTTTTCTATCCATCGGGTCAGCCAGAAGAAGGTTTGATAAACCAATTGCTTGAAGTTATTCACTACAGTTATTGTTTGCCGGGTAAGACTTTTAATAGTATGGTTGGGCAATTCTTGAGTGGTGCAAATCTCAGAGGTGTAAACCTGGTACATACAGACCTCAGCTATGTAAATCTCAGCCATGCAGACCTCAGCCGTGCAGACCTCAGCCATACAAATCTCATTCGTGCAGACCTCAGTAGTGCATACCTGATTAATGCTGATATCAGAGGTGCAACCCTTGTAGATGCAGACCTCAGCCAAACAAATCTCATCCGTGCAGACCTCAGCGGTGCAGACCTCAGTTATGCAGACTTGAGTGACGCAGACCTGAGTGGTGCATTTCTCAGTGATGTTAATTTTATGGGCGCTAACCTCAGTGGTGCTAATTTCAGCGGTGCTAACTTTAGTGATTCCTTTGGTAAGGATATTCGCTGGAATGAAGATACAAAATGGGAAAATGTGGACGGGTTAGACATAGCTAAGAATGTGCCAGCAGCTTTAAAACAACAGTTGGGGTTGAATTAAACTCACAAAAATACCCAAGAATCTCGCCCTAATATCATGTCTGGTAAATTACATATTGCTGAAGAACCCCACCCCGCTTTCCTCTGTGCTTTGTCTCCCCTCCCCGCAAGCGAGGAGGGGGTTTTTTTATTACTTCCATCCCAGGGTTAGATTAGTTAATTTCTTTAACGTAGACGCGTAGCGCTTACCGCAAAGGACACCAAGGAAGAAAAGGAAGAGAATTAAGAAATCTTTTGCTGGGAAGGGAGTAATTATTTTTCTCTGTCCACAAGTTATAAATTTTACGCTAGGCTCTAGGTTACTAGCAATACTACGAGTCTAAGCGGATGAGAACGCGCTTATCGCAAATTTGGCAGCTTTTTAACACTGATATCAGGGAGTTAATCTCAGCGGAGACTGTGGGAACAGCGGCTGAGTCTACTAGTGCAGTTGTGGAAATAGCGAAAACTTTGCAAGAACAGGGTAAAAGCCTGGAATGGTTAAAACCTTTGGTAGAAAATTCCGGCTCACTTTTAGGAATTTTGTGTAGTCCAGGAGTGCAACTGATTGGTTCAGGGTTGCAGTTCGTGCCAGTAGCGATCGCACTTTTCAAAGTTTACCGCAAAAGGACTAAGCAAGATCCTTGTCTAGTAGACTGCGTAGCTATCATTAGTCAAGCGGCATATCTAGAAAGCTTTGCCGAGATTTTAGCTCAACACCAGCAATTATTAGCTAGTTGGCAGAGTCAACCTAAGGGTGATGCAACGCTAACTAAGGCACTGCAAGCATTAGAGGATTTTGAGTTGGATTCTGAATCGGCAAAAAGTGCGATCGCATCTTTTCCTGATTCCCAATTAGTGAAACAATACAATCAGGTATTATCAGCCAGGTTGCAACTATCAGGACTGTCTGTAAATGAAGCTGAGGATTTTACTGAATTAGTTGCCCGAAATACCGAAATCTATTTTTTTAACGCTTTATCAGCATCTCGTGATTCTGTCAAGTTATTAGCCGAATTATATAGCAATGGTGGCATAGAAGTACTCAAGAAATACGACAGCATCAGAGTTTACCTAGAAACCGAAATTGAGCCTAAACCCCAGGAAACAGTATTTAATGAAACTTTTTCCTATAGAGATATTTATGTTAAGCCTAAAGCGAGAGGAGTAAACGCTAATGGCAAGATTGATAATCAATCTGAAACATTTGATTTAGAAACTTGGGTTAAAAATCTTCTTTTTGACAAAGACCCCAAAAACCAAAGCCAAGTAATATTTATTCAAGGCGGGCCAGGCAGGGGTAAAAGTATTTTTTGTCGGATGTTTGCAGATTTGGTGCGCCGGGATATATATCGTAGGTGGACACCGATTTTAATTCGTCTGCGAGATATTGAAGAATTTCAGCCGAGTTTAGAAGAAACTTTGCGCTCAAGGTTAAAGTTTGATTTTGCATTGAGAGATAACTGGCTAATTGACCCGCAAACAAGATTTTTGTTTATTTTAGATGGTTTTGATGAGTTAAGAATTGAGCGCAGTAACAACCAAACTGTAGAAAGATTTATTAGGCAAGTAGGAAGATTTCAACACGATTGCCAAGAGAATAAATCTATGGGGCATCGAGTTATAATTACAGGTCGAGAAATGGCTTTGCACGGAATTGACCGCCTACCGCCAAATTTGGAACGGGTGGAAATTGCGGAAATGGATATAGACTTGCAAAGTCAATGGTTTAATAACTGGCGAAGGCATTCTGACGCAGATAAAGCTATAGCATTTCAACAGTTTTTGCAAGATAAAAAACATTGCCCAGAAGCTTTAAAAGAGTTAGCAAAAGAGCCACTATTACTATATATGTTAGTGGCAATGCATCGAGATGACGAATTAGATATTAGCAAGTTTGAGCAAGCAAGTGGTACAGAAGCCAAGATTTTAGTTTATGAACAAGCGCTAAATTGGGTACTGAAAATACAGCGCTCCGATTCTCGCCACCCTGAGTTAAATGACGAACTGACTAAACAAAAACCAGAAGCTTTAAGGAGACTGTTAGCAGAAGCAGCGGTTTGTATTACACAGTTAGAGGGGGAAAGTGCTTCTATGCAGATTGTGAAAGCACGCTTGCAGCAAGATGATGAAGTTAAACAATTAATTGAAGCAGCCGAAAAACAACTTGGTGAAGAAGCGCTCAAAACTGCATTGAGTGCTTTTTATATTAAATCTGATGGTAGTGGGGGAGTTGAATTTTTTCATAAGAGTTTTCGGGAATTTCTCTTTGCGGAAAGGCTGAAACAAAGTTTAGAAGATTGGACAGAACCAGGTAAGCGCGGTAAAAACTTCAATATTGATGAGCAAAAGCTGCATTGGGAAATTTACGATTTACTCGGCTATGGTGGATTAACACAAGAAATTGTGAAATATCTGATGGGATTGCTAGTTAGGAGTAATGAATTTCGACCAGTGCAGTTATTCCAACGCCTTGAAGATTTTTATATTCGTTGGTGTGATGGGGAATTTATTGATGCACCACCAGAAAACTTTCCCCAGAAAAAGATGCGGTTACTACGAGAGCAAGGAAGTAAGCTAGGTCAGCGTCAGGTTGATATTTATGCTGGGTTAAATGTGATGATTTTGCTTTTGGAGTTGCATCGATATGCTCAAGAGCGAGATGATCTTAAACAAGAAATTGTTTTTTATCCATCAGGTAAAGCAGAAGAATATTTTAGGACAACCCAACTGCTTCGCATCATCAACTACAGTGATTGCTTTCAAATTGCAACTTTTAATAGTGTAGTTGGACAATTCCTCAGCGGCGCAGACCTCAGCGGCGCAAACCTCAGGGGCGCAGTCCTCAGCCTCGCAGACCTCAGGGGCACAAACCTCAGCGGCGCATACCTCAGCGGCGCATACCTCAGGGGCACAAACCTCAGTGGTGCAGTCCTCAGCGGCGCAGACCTCAGCGGCGCAAACCTCAGGGGCACAGACCTCAGCGGCGCAGACCTCAGCGGCGCAGACCTCAGCGGCGCAGTCCTCAGGAACGCAGGCCTCAGGGGCGCAGACCTCAGGGGCGCAGACCTCAGCCGCACAGTCCTCAGGAAAGCAGACCTCAGCCGTGCAAACCTCAGCGGCGCAGACCTCAGCCGCGCAAACCTCAGCGGCGCAAACCTCAGCGATGAATTTTCGGGCGATATCCGCTGGGATGAAAAGACAAACTGGGAAAATGTGCAAGGGCTAGACACAGCTATTAATGTCCCAGAAGCCCTAAAACAACAATTGGGACTGAATTAAACAATTAGCTTGAGCAGTTCTCGTTTGGATGCAGTACGCTTTGACCTCTCTCCAAACCTCTCTCCTAGGAGGAGAGAGGCTTTGAGGTTTTCTCCCCTTCCCGCGTCGGGAAGGGGTTGGGGGTTAGGTCTGTATTCGACTCAACTGCAAACCGCGATAATTTCATAAACCCAACAAAAAAGCCCTCTCCCCCTCTTCCTTGGCGTCCTTGGCGTCTTGGCGGTTCGTTCCTCCTCCCACCCCAACAGAAAAAGCGCCCCCTCCTCCTCTGTGTCCTCTGCGCCTCTGCGGTTCGTTACTCTACCTCAAAAACAACTCCCGAATGCCAGTACTGCCAATTTCCACCGCCAGCGCCGCCAACAGAAAACCCAAAAGCTGAGTGATAATCACCCCACCCTCCGCACCAATCCAAAAATCAATGCGGTTAGATAGTCGCATAATTAACCAACTGACAAACATCGCCGCGACAATACCCGGTACCACATCAAGATAGGGACTCTCCGACTTTGTCATTAACAACATTACCGTCGTCAGTGTACCCGGCCCCGCCAGCAACGGCAAAGCTAGAGGTGTAATTGCTACATCCCGTCCTTCTTCTATAATCGGCGTATTTAATTCACCCCGGAGCATTTGCAAAGCGATTAATAGCAACAACAAGCCCCCAGCTACCCGCAAAGACCCCATACTGATTTCCAAATAATTCAAAATTACTTGCCCAGTAAAGGCAAATAGTAACAAGATAGCGATCGCAATCACGACAGCTTTATCTATAACGTGGTTTCTTTCTTCTGGCGTCATACCTTTAGTTAAAACCAAAATTATCGGTATATTGCCCACAGCATCTGCCAAAACAAACACCGCAATAAAACTTTGGACAAATACAGAGGTATCCACAGCAGACAGCGCTTATCATGGTTTGCCCACAACTTTACCACAAACCCTTGCCCTTTCCTATAACCAAGGAGAATGGATGGGAATAGTCAGCATTTTCCCGAAAAGCCAAACATCCGCGATTCTTATGCGGCTCCATGAGGCTTCAAGTAACGATATATTTAAAAATCTGTACTGTATAAATCCACTGTTCTTATTTGAATCTATGAAGTCTTATTTAGCCGCCGCTATTCAAATGACCACCGTGCCCGATTTACAGAAAAACTTGGCACAGGCAGAAGAATTAATTGATCTGGCAGTGCGTCAAGGTGCTGAATTGGTGGGTTTGCCAGAAAATTTTTCCTTTATGGGAGAAGAAAAAGACAAACTAAGCCAAGGAGATGCGATCGCTTTTGAATCAGAAAAATTTCTCAAAACAATGGCGCAACGCTACCAAATTACCATCCTGGGCGGCGGCTTTCCAGTCCCCGTAGACAGCACGGGCAAAGTCTACAACACTGCTTTACTCATCGACCCCAATGGTCAAGAACTCGCCCGCTACCACAAAGCACACCTCTTTGATGTTAACGTCCCCGACGGCAACACCTATCGAGAATCTAGCACTGTCATGGCTGGGACCCAACTGCCCCCCGTCTATTTCTCAGAAAAACTCGGTAACATCGGACTTTCAGTTTGCTATGATGTCCGCTTTCCCGAACTATATCGACATTTGTCAGATAAGGGAGCCGATGTCATATTTGTTCCTGCGGCTTTTACTGCCCTAACTGGCAAAGACCACTGGCAAGTATTACTACAAGCTAGAGCCATTGAAAATACTTGCTATGTGATTGCTCCGGCTCAAACCGGCACCCACTACGCCCGTCGTCAAACCCACGGTCACGCCGTGATTATTGACCCTTGGGGCACCGTTTTAGCTGATGCTGGTGAACAACCCGGAATTGCGATCGCAGAAATCAAGCCCACCAGACTCGAACAAGTCCGTCGTCAAATGCCATCCTTACAACATCGAGTGTTTTAGAAACTTGGATAATCACCTGTCATTCTGAACGCTCCGCAAACGCTCAGAATGACATTTTTTTAAACCGATTTTAGGGTGGGTATTATCTACCCGATAAATACTGTCAATCTAATTTTTACTTGCTATCCCAAATCAAATCTAAACGCTCCTGAGCTTCTTTTAGGGCTTTTTCGGCGGAAGATTTACCTAGTAATGTAGATTCAATTGCTCGACCAAGACTATCAGATAAACGGCTATATCCAGCAATGATAGGTTGAGGATATGCCACAGACAATTGCTCAAAAAATACTTTTAAAATGGGCTTTTTGTTGATGAATTGCTGATAAGCTTCGCTTTGAGCAGATTTGAGGGTGACAGGCAAAAAACCCGTCTCAATACTCCATTCTGTTTGGAATTCTTCACTCAATACATACTCTAAAAATTTGAGTGCAGCTTGCTCTCTTGCTGGTGTGGTTTTCATCACAAAGAAATTTCCAGTACCTGTGACTGTAGCCGGCTTCACACCTGCGGGTATGGGGAAGACTTGATGATCAACTTGAGACTTCGCTATCAACGTCCAAGGGCCTGTGATCTGCATAGCAACGCGTCCCTGAAGAAAAGCGTCCTCTTCATAACCCCGTTCTGGGGGAGAAAGCATTGCTGAACCATCATTTATCAGGTCTTGCCAAAATTGTAAAGCTGCGATCGCACCTTGATTCGTTAAATTCGGTCGATTATTGGTGACAACCTCCCCTCCAGCACCAAATAAGAAAGGGAACCAACTAACCACAGTCCATCCTCCTTTTCCTAAAGGTAGCAATATTCCATACTGTTCAGGTCTGCGATCGCCATTTCGGTCTATAGTCAATTTTTTGGCAACTTGTCGCAATTCTTCCCAAGTCTTGGGTATCTCTGTGATTCCCGCAGCTTCAAAAAGCTTAGGGCGGTAGAAAATACCAAAATTACTGGTGTTCATTGGCACTGACCAGATATGACCGCCTAACTGCATTTCTCCCAGTAGATTAGGTCTGATATCTGACTTCACTGGCAATTTGTCTAACCAATCTTCTAAAGGTCGAATTGCCCCTAATTCCGCAAATTGACCTGTAAATTCAGGGTGAAATGATAGGAGGTCTGGCGGCACATTGGCAACCACTGATGTTAATATTTTTGGTAATTGAGGTTCACTCTCAAAGATAGATTCCACCTGAATATCAGGATGAGTTTGATTAAATTTATCTACTAGCTTTTGAAAAACATCTCGATTTGCAGGGGGATTAATAGCTTGCCATAGTGTCAGATGAATTACCCCATCTTCATTTTGTTTTATGCCCTGACAACTAGATAAAAATATCAGACACAAACTGAGAATAATTCTTAGAAGCGAAAGCTGCCAAGAAACATGCCAAAAATCTCTAACTTTGGAAAATATAAATTTAATATTCATACAAATTATTTAGATCTAAATATTAGGTTACATGGCACATTATTCATCACTAATCATACTCATTGAAAAAGAATTTGCTTGCTCATACTTTCTAATCTGTTAGCGCAGCTAGTTTCACTAAATAATTGTGCAATTTGCTCAGAGCGATCAATCCTCTCTTGAGGAGTTTTTACATGGTCAATAATAGCTGCTGCTAATGCATCCACATCACTTGGTGGTACTATTGTTCCACATTTCAGTACTTCAGAAATTTCACGGGGGCCAACTGGACAATCAGTGGCAATAAATGTTACTCCACTAGCTACAGCTTCTACCAGAACCATACCAAGTCCTTCAAAATGAGAGGTAAGTATAACTGCTCTAGACAGTGAGAAGTAAGCTCTAGGATTGGGGACAGATCCAGCAAAGAGAACAATATCGCCAATGGCTAAAGAATTTGCTAAAGCTTGCATCTCTGTTTCTAAATCACCGTCTCCTAGCAAAATAAGCCGGATATTTAAGTGATTTTTACTAACTTTAGCAAATGCCTTGAGTAAAGTTTTATGATCTTTTTGACGGTGGAATCTAGCAGCACATACAAAGGTAATTAACTGAGAATTATTTAACCAAGAATCGGCTGTAGGATGAAGAGGTTGGTTACTTATATCATCTATGGCTGGATTGTAAGATATCAGTATTCGCTTCTGATTTAAACCAAAATTTGAGAATCTTTCATAAAGAGTCTTGCAAACAAATACTAATCCACTAGCTTGCTGAAGCGCACGCAGATCAATCTGGCTAGTAAGACTTATAGATATGTTCTGGATTAATGCGCTGATGGGATTTGTTTTAGGTTTAACCTGTGATTCAGAGATATAATCACTGTGAATATAACTAATGTAAGGAACAGACAAACTTCCAGGGATGAATTGAGATATATAAAAGAGTTTAGTGATAAATACACTATGACAAACAATAATATCCGGTTTCTGTTCAGCGATGATCCTACTTAATTGTATCGCTACCCATATTTGATGTATTGCTCCGCCAATATAATATAAAGAGCCTGCAATTTTCATCACAATGACTGTTTGGGCTGCTTTAAAAGATATCTCCCATCGTGGATCTAAAATAGTAAGAACCACAGTAGAGATTTTATAACCAGCTTTGACTTGGGAAGAAATTAGCGAATCTGCTACTTTTGGCGCTCCACCAAGGTTATTCAGAACTATATGACAAATATGCATAGTTATAGGTAGTATTTTAGTCTCTAAAGCAAGATAGACAATGAGCCAGATACCCCTAGTGCAGTACTTTCCACTAAGTCTGACTATGCGGACTAAACTGTTTTTGTGGGGCTTTGAAAAAATGAAACAGCCGGGCTTTAAATAAGGGAGGTGAAGCAGCAACTTCTAACCCAAAATTTTATGCTTGCAGTTCCAAAACACTTTTGGTAACACTATTTTCCGCTCTTGTATAAAGATATGTTTGTAGTTCGGGGACTTTTTGTGTTTTGAATATTTTCACTGCTCGTTGCCAAAAGTCTGTATCTTCTCCGTAGTGGATATTTTCAAATCCCCCCAACTCAAAAAATACTTTTCTCTTGCCAAAAAATGTAGGGCCTAAAACACATTCTCGCAAATTAATTGTTTTACCTGGTTGAAAATAATCTGCCACAAAAATCTCTTCTTCACTGGCAAATCCACCTTCAATTAAATCAAGTTCCGGATGATTTTTCATATATTCAAGTCGCGATTCTAGATGATTAGGTTTGTAAGCATCATCACTATCGAGAAGTGTAATATATTTGCCAAAACTTGCCTGAATACCAGCATTTTTAGCGTAGGCTTGTTTCTTATTTTGATGTTTTAGATATCGGATATTTGGAAATTTTTGCACATAACGATTGACAATTTCAAAGGTGTTGTCTTCGCTACCATCATCAGCTATGATCAGTTCCCAATCTTTAAACGTTTGATTAATCACACTATTAATGCCAACATCTAAATATGTAGACCTGTTGTAAGTACAGATAACAACTGATATTTCCGGAATTGGGTCAAATTTTATCGGACTCATATGTATTGTCATTAAAATTAAGTGTTACTACTGGCAAAAGCTGATCACAACCAATTCAGTATGCCATCATCTGCATCTAAATTTACCTCTTCACCCACGGGTAAGGCTGCATTTGGGCTATTGTGACCAAAAGGCAAGTCAGAGACAATGGGAATCCCCAAATCTCCCAAGCGATCGCGCAAAACTTCCTCTACAGTAAAGCTAGGTACATTTGGCGGCGCCTCACATTTAGTAAAGCCCCCCAAGGCAATACCGCAGACTTTAGACAAAGCACCACTTAAACGCCACTGTGTCAGCATTCTGTCGATGCGATAGGGCGCTTCTGTGACATCCTCAAAGGCTAAAATTACACCGTCAAGATGGGGTTGGATTGGTGTACTCAAAAGATGAGTTGCTACTGTGAGATTACCAGGTAACAAAATCCCTGTAGCCACACCGCCACCCCAACCGCTACCTTGCAAAGGTGCTAGAGGACGACCTTCTAGTAAATCAAATAATCGCTGGATTGACCATTCAGGCTCATCTGCAAGGGTGGTAAGGACGGGAGCATGAACGCCAGAAATTCCTACTGTATAAAGGCTCCACAACAGGGCAGTAATATCAGAAAAGCCGATTAGCCACTTGGGTGAGATTGAGTTTTGTTGCCAATGCCAATCTTCCAAAATGCGGGTGCTGCCAAAACCACCTCTGGCACAGAGGATACCACGGCAATCAGGATCAAGCCATGCTGAGGCTAGGTGGTGGCGGCGGTTTTCGTCTGTTCCTGCTAAATAACCCCAGCGGTCATCTATGTTAGGGGTTATTTCTACACGATAACCATGCGATCGCCAAATTTCCACCCCGCGCGTAAATGTCTGTAATTCTCGCAAGGCCCCACTAGGGGCAATTACCCGGAGTAAGTCACCTGGTTTTAAAGGTGGTGGAATAATTTTTGTTTGGGTATTTTCCCTTGGGGTTAACATCAATTATTAAAATTTAGGTTTTTGAAAAAAACTAAGTAGAAAAGATTGATTCAGTTTAGAATACAAACTACTGATAAAAATAGCTAAATTCATGGTTAATTATCCGGCTCCAGCTTTCTTAAGCGACTATTGGCAAAATGCATTTAACTTAAAACAGCATTTACAGGAATTTTTGCATTTAGATTCAGAAACACTAGAAAAAAACTTAGCGGCAGGACAGGAATAAATACCCTTTTCACCTCGATGAGCCTCAAGTAATAGAGACTTTTTACAAAACAATTCAGAGCAAATTCTTAGAAGTTTTTCAGCCTTATTACACTACATCTCGCTGCTACCGTAAATAAGGTTGAGTTTAACTCAATTCCCACAGTACTTTTTATCTGTAAAGATAAAGTACTGTGTTTATAGACTAGCATGGGTATCATACCAAGGTTCTTTGATGTTGAGCGCGTCTAGGAGCATCTTCCCCACAGGGAATCGGTGAATAATCCCCTTGATCCCGAATATTTTGTAATTTAAAAAAATGCCTTTGTAGGCTTTGATTACTTCACTTTGCGAGAGCCAAATACCTGGTGTTTCTTCTCCAAAGAGTCCAGTAGCACCATATTCAAACTGATGGGGGATATAGTTGCCTTGTCTTGCTGGTGAGGGACAAACCTGTTGAGTTACTTTCGCTTGGTTGATGGCTTTGAATTTCTGATAACCAAGTTCTTTTAACAGCGCCAGTTCTTCAAGCAACGCACTCCAAGAAGCCTTTGTCGATTCCATAGATATGAACTGTGGTTTAATCTCAAACTGCCGTAATGCTTGTATGCACAATAAATCAGCACCTTCAATATCTACTTTGAGATAGTAAGGAATACCAAACTCTTCCAAAACCCGTTCAAATGTGCGCCCTTCTACAATCATCTCAACAGAACGCGTACCAAAGGCGCTTTCACCCTCACGTGCCCAATCTACTGAAGTCGTACCCCAAAAAGTTCTGTCCAAGTTGGCGTAAAAGGTGACTGGCTCGTCTTTCGGTGATATGGCAACATTTAGGAGGGTAAGTTGACCATTTTCTATGTATGAATTTAGACGCTTTTTCGTAGATTCGTAAATATCAGGATGAGCCTCAATGCCCACAACTCGAAAGCCTTTTTTTAAGTAAAACTCCGTGTCTTGACCTGTGTGAACACCGACATCTATGATTAAATTGCTATTCATCGTTTAAAATATTTGCTCTTAATTTTCAAAATACTCATTTTTCAAAATACTCATAAATTATATAGGCTTATGGTTGCGGTTCTTGGGGTGTATCTTCCGGTTGATCTTCTTGTTTGGGCAACCCACGCACTCGATTAAGATGATTCAAAGCATATCGTGCTGTTGCTTGCACTTCAGGATCAGTGTCTTCCGCTGCATGGCGCAATATCTGACTCATTTGCCCCATCATGTCATAAACGCGAGCTAAGTCACGAATGGCATTTTGCCGCACATCTGGACTTTCATCTTGCATTGAGACTGCTAAGGCACGGTTCATCGGTTTAAGGGTGCGGATGCCAATTTCCGCCAAAGCTGCCAAAATTAAGCCGTGTTGTTGGGAATCAGCATCAATCATCAGGTCTACCAGTGGGTTAATTGCCCGCGAGTCTCCCTGCTGTCCCAAATCCCAAATGGCCTTCCTCCGCTTGATTGGGTCAGGACTGTGTAAGTCTTTAATCAATTCATCAACGATATTGAGTTTAGCCAGACGGGAAGTTTTTTCTGGTGGTAGTAATTTTGTAGGTCTTGCTGTTGTTTGTATAAAGGTTACTTCCTCAGCATTATCTTCCGACTTTGGTAACGGTGGTGTCACAGGGTCTTGACTAGCTGCATTCAACGTTTCCCTCTCTAAGGTTTGGGACTCTTGGATTTGTGGACTCCTAGTAAATCGTCTGATTAGGTAGAGAATTGCGCCAATAGTTCCCAGAAGTCCCAGTCCTAATAGTGACCACCAGATGAAACCTCGTCGAGTTTGTTTTGGCTGGGTAATTGGTTTAGGGGTGGGTTTAGGAGTGGAGACAACTGAGTTCTTTGCCGTTATTGCTGCTTGCAGACTTTCCCTAGTCGTTTTACCAGCAATACCGTCTGCGATCAAGCCTTTTGCTTGCTGAAATTTAGCAACAGCAATTCCGGTACTTTCGCCGTAATCTCCATCTACCACACCCTTGTAGTAACCTAACTCCTTTAATTGGGTTTGTAGTACTTGCACATCTGGCCCTTGTGTACCAGAACTGAGATCGGTTGACGAGGGGGGTACTGTAGAACTGGCTTGTGCAAGTTCTAAAATTTTTGGTGCTAGGTTAGGCGTAACCGTGCTGGCGTAACTTGGGTAAAAACCCAGGCCAGAAAAACAGGTGAATATCAAGATTGAGGAAGGCCATAGCCTCATATTCCAAGTTTCAGCCTGAACGTGCTTTTTAGTCATTAGTCATTAGTCATTAGTCATTAGTCATTAGTTATTAGTCATTAGTTATTAGTTATTAGTGTCTCCCCATCTCCTACGTTTCACCCCTTGGCTGTGATCTATTTAGGGTAAAAATTCTGGTTCCGATTCTCTTAATGGTAGGGTGACAGGGTTAAGGTTTTGAGCGGTAGATGCTTCTAAAACTGGTTGCTGCTGTGCAGTATTTTTTTCAACTATATTATTTCTCCCTGCTAAGGTGTCGCGCTGATTGATCAGATAGATACTGATTAAAGTCAGAAAGACACCTAGCCACTGTAATGGGCTGAGAACTTCTGAGAGGAAAATATTACCAAATATTAAGGCAAAGACGGGTGTGAGGAAGGTGAGGGAACTGAGGCCGGTGAGATTACCACTTTTAGCAAAGTAGAAAAACAACCCATAAGCGATCGCACTCCCAAATACTGTGGCATAACCTAAAGCTATCCACTCAGATGCTACAAGATTTTCCCACTGTTGGGACTCAACAACTGAAGAAATTCCCCACAAAGGCAACCCAGCCAAAAACAAATGCCATCCTGTGGCGCTTACGGGGTCAGCGTACTTACACACATACCGAATCATCACCGTACCTATTGCCATTGACAATGCCGCCAGCAGCATCAACCACTCACCACGCGCCCAAAAATCTTGCCAATTGCCAATTGTCATATCTGCGCCTGCACCTAGAAGATTAAATATCCAGGGAGAAGGCAAGCCAATTAAACTAATACCTGTGACTCCTAAACCTAACCCCAACCATCCCCATAAACCGATATGTTCTTGAAATAGCCACAAGGACAGCAAAGCCACAAGCAATGGTTGAGAGTCAATCATCACTGAACCTAAGCCAGCGCTGGTTCTGACTAATCCTTCTGCTAAAAAGCCTTGAAATAGCGTCCCATCTACTAGGGCAAATAAGCTAATCCACAGCCATGCAGCCCAACCTTGAGGCTGGGGTCTACCCATAACGACTGCGGCTATGAGAATTAACACCCCCGCAGGTAGCGATCGCACTCCCGCCATAAATAGGGGTGTGGTGTGGGGAATAACGCCTTTCATTGCCACCATTGCTGTACCCCAGAAGAAAAAGGGGGCGATTAGCAACAGGGGAGGGAAGGAAGATGCAGATGCACTGAGTTTCAGTTGCATGGGTTTGCTGAAGCCTTTGTTTAACAAGCGCAAAAATTGCTTTACCCAATTTTACCGAATTGTGTGTTTTTGTGTTCGCGTCGCGTCTGGCAGACAAGGAATTAATACTCAGTTGTACCAAAGCTTACATTAGGCTAACAGTGCAGCCGACAAGATGGATAATTTATTTCTTGGAAGTCCCTAAAGTTGCAGGTTTTGTCCTGTATGAATAAATCCTCCCTCTCAAAAAATTTAGGTCTGCTACCGTACCTCATAAACCTGCAATACGCTGTACATTGCTTTTTTCCCACCCACTTAAGTAAATCCCGAATCTTAGATTACCAAGCGCGGAAACTTAAACAAATTGGTACAGTTGGCGAATATACAGCGCATTTTCCCTACATCTACGGTAGTCAAGAAATCCCATCGCTCAACTACTAAAGATCTAAACTTTACATAAGTGCCCAATATATTTACAGAAACTTTAGTGATTATACCGTTGAATATCAGCGACAATGTTGCCAATAATGAAATATTACTTAAGTAAAGGAGTAGTCAATAAATGAATTAGCAGAAGCAATTTATGTTACTTGAAAAATGTTGTCCTTACTTAATAAATAGATAATAAAAAATTATGGCCGATACCAATCTCTCAATCTTTGAATCAACATTACCGGACACAACCACCAAAGAAGTCACTGCTTACGATACAGCAACAACTACAGTATCTGGTTTGCCCAGCTATTTAAATGTAACAATCAGCAACGGCGGGTTGCTCAATGGAGTTTATGATGCTTGGTGTATTAACAGTAGCTTTGGTCTCGCAAGAAATACTTACGACAACAGTACTGTATACTCTAGCTACGGAACCATACCTGCTGGCATACTTTATACTGGTGAACAGACAGTAAACGCCTCATCTGCCGATCCATACCTGGATAAACTTCAGCAGATCAACTGGCTTTTGAATAACGTTACTGAAGCATCCAACCTAGTAAACAATACTTATCGCTATGGTGGTGTTGACTACACTTGGGGTGATGTGCAACTAGCTATCTGGAAACTGCTTGGCGAGACAAGCATATTAGATAGTACAGACTTCAACTCATTGGAGGTCTATAGTCAGCAGAAAGCTGATGATCTCGTTACTCTGGCGACAATAAACGGCAGCGACTTCCTGCCAGTGGCTGGCAACGATATTGGTGTGATTGTTAAAGCTTCTGGACAGCAGCCGATCTTGCTGGAAGTGAAGACATCTGGTATTGGGGATTTTGTTTGGGAAGATCTGAATGCCAATGGGATTCAGGACGGTAACGAAGCAGGAATCAATGGGGCAACAGTCACATTGCTCGATGCCAACGGTAATGTTCTCAGCAGCACTATTACTGGGGACAATCCCTACACAGCAGAAATTGAGAGCGGCTACTATCAGTTTGGCCCGCTGCTGCCTAGTAACTATCAGGTCAGGTTTACCTTGCCGACTGACTTTAATGCGGTCAGTCCCTACCTCCAAGGCAACAATTCCCTGGACTCCGACGCTAATCCCAACAACAACCTGACCTCGAATCTCCTAACCTTAGTTGGTGGTGAAATTAACAAAACCATTGATGCAGGCTTCTACAAATATGCCTCATTAGGAGACTTCGTCTTCAACGACAGCAATGTCAATGGCATTCAAGATGCGGAAGAAGTAGGAGTCAGTGGTGTCACAGTGCAGTTGATAAACCCCACAGATGGCAGTGTCATTGGCACTACCACCACAGATAGCAACGGGGCGTACACCTTCACCGGACTCACTCCCGGAGAATATCAAGTGCAATTTAGCGCCCCAACTGGTTACAGCTTCACCTCAGTTAACCAGGGAACTGATGATGCCCAAGATAGTGATGCCAACCCCAGCACCGGGTTGACCCAAACAGTTACCCTCACCTCTGGGGAGTTCAATGGCACCCTGGATGCAGGTTTAGTGCAACTAGCGCGTCTGGGAGACAGAGTTTGGCATGATATTAATGCTAATGGGATTCAAGATGCTGGCGAAGTAGGCATTGCTGAAGCCGGCGTTAACCTATTGAATGCATCTGGAAATGTGATTGCCACCACCAATACCGATGCCGACGGACTGTATTCCTTCAGTAACTTGCAACCTGGAGACTACAAAGTCCAGTTTGTCCAACCCAATGGCTTTAACGGTGTTAGTCCGGTTAATCAAGGTGGTGATGATAGCATTGATGCCGATGCTGATACCAACTTAACCACTGGGTTAATCAATCTGTCTGCTGGTGAAAATGACCCCACCATTGATGCCGGCTTCTACAAAACAGCTAGCCTTGGAGACTTCGTCTTCAACGACAGCAATGTCAATGGCATTCAAGATGCTGGGGAAGTAGGAGTTAGCGGTGTAACCGTTACCCTGATTAGCGGGGGAGCAGATGGGATCATCAACGGTATTGGAGATACCACTGTCACAACAACCACCAATGGCAGTGGCAACTACGGTTTTACAGGACTAACCCCTGGTCAAGAATATCAAGTCGAATTCTCTAATCTACCGACAGGATATCAATTTACCCAAGCAGATGCTGGTTCTAATGATGGCTTAGATTCCGATGCCGATCCCAGCACAGGCAAAACTCAGATTGTCACCCTCTCTTCTGGGGAAAATAACACCACTTTGGATGCGGGGATTTATCAAAATGCCGGCGACTTGTCGATTACCAAAACCGATAATTTGACGACGGTCACCCCTGGACAGCAGATAACCTACACCATCGTGGCTCAAAATAATGGTCTGGTAACTGCCACCAACGCCCTGGTGAGCGATATCATCCCCAGTAATCTGACCAATGTGACTTGGACAAGCGTGGCAGCAGGGGGAGCTACAGACAATCAAACCAGTGGCACAGGCAACATCAACGATTACGTCACCCTGACAGCGGGTAGTAGCATCACTTATACAGTGAACGGTACGGTAGCTACCAACGCCCTCTCATCCAGTCCTACTAGCAATTCTGAAACCAGCACTTTTAACTTCAATGGCAATAGTGCGTTGGATGGAACGAATGGAAATATCCGGACGTTCTCGGTTAACGACGTTTCTGTCAAAACGAGTGCCTTTAGTCGAGATAGTTTTGGAACTTGGAAAACCGCCTATCTCGGTAGCTTTACTGGTGGGTTAGGTGTGACTGACAGTAGCGAAGGCGATGGTGGTAACGGACTCCATCGGGTGGACAATGTGGGGCGGAATAACTACATCCTGTTTGAATTCTCCGAGTCGGTGATTGTCGATCGCGCCTTCCTTGATTCTGTAGTTGATGACAGTGATATCTCTGTGTGGATTGGTAACTTTAACAATCCTTACACTAATCACCTCACCTTAAGTGATTCGGTTTTGAGCAGCTTTGGGTTCAGTGAAGTCAATTTAACAGGTAGCAGTAGCGATCGCTGGGCGAATTTCAATGCCAGCAATAACATAGGCAATACTCTAGTGATCGCGGCTTGGACGCAGGACTCATCACCAGACGACAGATTCAAGATTCACTCTCTGGATATTCAGCAACCTGTTGCACCAACGACCGTTTCTCTGAGCAACACGGCTACGGTAACTGCTGCGACTGGTTTCACCGACACCAACCTCAACAACAACAGCGCCACCGATACGAACACAGTGATTGCCGTCTCCACCGTGAAAATTGGCGATCGCGTTTGGTACGACGCTGATGGAGATGGCATCCAAGATACAGGCGAATCTGGAGTTGGAGGAGTCAATGTCAAGCTGTTTAATCAAGCAGGTACTCAAATCGGTTTGACTACCACCAATGCCCATGGTCTCTACGAATTCACCGTCAAAGCCAATCACACCTACAGCGTTCAATTCGACAAACCCACTGACTTCGATGGTTTTAGCCCAGCCAATGTAGGTAACGATGCGGCCGATAGCGATGTTGTGAATGCTAACGGAAAAACAGCTTCTTTCTCAGTCGGAACGAGCGATGACTTGACGATTGATGCGGGGCTAATCAAAAATATCGGCGATTTGTCGATTACCAAAAACGACTGTTTGACCCTAGTAACGCCCGGACAGGAGGTGACCTACACCATTGTGGTTAGTAATGATGGTCTAATGACCGTCACTAACGCCCTGGTTAGCGATTTAATCCCCAGCCTCCTGACAAACGTGACTTGGAGCAGCGTAGCCACTGGGGGAGCCACGGGCAATGAACTCCATGGGACTGGCTCCATTGACGATTACGTCACCCTGACTTCGGGTAGTAGCATCACTTATACGGTGAACGGCACGGTAGCTACCAACGCCCTCTCATCCGCTCCCACTAGCAATTATGAAACCAGCACTTTTAACTTCGAGGGTAATAGTGCGACGGATGGAACGGATGGAAATGTCCGGACATTCTCGGTCAACGGCGTTTCTGTCAAAACGAGTGCCTTTAGTCGAGACAGTTTTGGAACTTGGAAAACCGCCTATCTCGGTAGCTATACTGGTGGATTAGGTGTTACTGACAGTAGCGAAGGATCTGGTTCTGGTGGACTCCATCGCGTAGATAATCTGGGGCGGAATAACTACGTCCTGTTTGAATTCTCCGAATCGGTGAGCGTTGATCGTGCCGAACTCGATTATGTAATTGATGACAGTGATATCTCTGTGTGGATTGGTAACTTTAACAATCCATTCAGTAATCACCTGACCTTAAATAACACAGTCCTCAGCAATTTTGGGTTCAGTGAAGTCAACTTAACAGGTAGCAGTAGCGATCGCTGGGCAGATATCAATGCCAGTCAGAAAATTGGCAACACTCTAGTGATCGCGGCTAAGACGGGGGACTCAAACGATCAATTCAAGATTCGCTCTCTAGATATTCAGAAGCCTGTTGCACCAACGACCGTTTCTCTGAGCAACACGGCTACAGTAACTGCTCCGACTGGTTTCACCGATACCAACCTCAACAACAATAGCGCCACCGATACTGACACAGTGATTGCCGCCCCCGGTGTCCGGACACCAGGATTCTGGCACAACACAGAGTGGCAGAAGTTTTGGGATGGTGTCCAAGGTAACGAACCGTCAGAAAAAACCGACCCCAAATTCCCTGACTGCGATCTTTTGTTTGCACCTCATACTAACTCCGCACAACCTGGAAAAGTTCTTGACCCGGTGAGTGGACAGTATGACATAGGGCTGCTCATTGGTGACTACAACCTAAATGGCAAAACAGATGCTGGTGAGAATACCCTCTTCTACACCCACGCCCAGGCACTCCAGATTGTCGATTCCTCGGCGCAGCCTAACTTGGAAGATAAACGGTACGATCTTGGTAGCTCTCTGGTGGCTAGCTGGCTGAATTATCTCGCTGGTAACCCCATTGATACCGCCAATCAGACTGATAAGGATGCTCGACACTACATCAACCAGGGAATAAATTGGTTGCAAGCCTCAACGCCAGACGAAAATGGCGATCATCAGGGTGATGGTGCGCTGAACCAACTTACTGGCAGCGTTGTCAATAGCCTTCTGGCTAATACCTACTGGAATCTTGGCATTTCCAGTGCGTCGGGTTTACTGAGTCCCCATAACTCCGACACCAACGTTGTTGATCCCTTAGATGCTGGTAGTGTGATCCACACCGCATTGGATAATTACAACAATGGTCTGGGTCTTGCAGATCATGTTTTCTCCGGAGGAAACTCATAACTTGCCACAACTGACGTAATTAAAACCCCTGTAGAGACGTTGCATCCAACGTCTCTACACTGAAGTTTAAATAAATGATTTCTGCTGTCAGAAAATTTGGTCGAAGCGATTGAGTAAAAAAATTTAGTTTAAATGAAGAATGAATATAGAAGATACCTATCTGGAGTCCTGCTCAAATGCTGAAAGATTCTGGCGAGATTTTTTGCGCGGTTTCACAGCCCCTCTCAAGTTATCGGCGATCGCTAATCCTACCTCATCCCCTCCTTGCCGTGGAACCCAAGAAATTCGCCTGACAAGCAGTAAAACCTTAGATTTAACAAATTTAACCCAAAATTATCAATTAAGCCTTTATAGCCTCATTCAAGGGGCAATGGCTCTACTTTTGAGTCACTATAGTGGGGAAACAGATATTTTGTTTGGCGCCACGAGAGCCTGCCGTCAAGCAGATAGCAAGGAACTTTGCCTCAACATTTTACCTGTCCGAGTTTCCATTCATCCCGGTACTTCAGTCTTATCGTGGCTGAGAGAATTACAGGCACAATGGATGGCGTTGCAAGACTATGAATCTATTTCCTTGGGACAAATCAGAAACTGGAGTCAAGTTCCCCCAGAATCACCATTATTTGAGACGCTTGTCATCTTGGCAAATGACGGACTTGAGGCTGAACTCCAGGAACAGGGAGACTATCCTCTAGTTTTGTCTGTTGATGCTGAGTCAGACTTGTTGCTGAAAATTGATTATGAGCGAACTCAATTTGCAGATGATGCGATCGCGCGAATGTTAGGACATCTGGAAACCATATTCACAAGTCTACTTAATCTTCCTCAACAAAGTATTGCAGATATTCCCTTGCTCACAGCAGCCCAAAGACACCAATTATTAGTTGAGTGGAATCAGACAGAGGCAAATTATCCCCAAGACAAGTGCATCCATCATTTGTTTGAAGAACAGGTAGAGAGAACACCGGATGCAGTGGCTGTAGTGTTTGAGCAGCAACAACTCACCTATCGAGAACTGAATCAGCGAGCAAATCAACTAGCACAATACTTGCAAACCCTAGGAGTGCAACCAGAGGTTCTCGTCGGCATCTGTACAGAACGCTCTCTAGAGATGATTGTAGGCATATTAGGCATTCTCAAAGCCGGTGGTGCCTACGTACCTTTAGATATTGCCTACCCAAAAGAGCGTTTGGCTTTCATGTTGTCAGATTCCCAGGTGTCTCTACTGTTAACACAGCAGCATCTAGTAGAAAAACTACCCGAACATCAAGCTAAGATAATTTGTTTAGATGGTGATGGGGATGCGCCAGCTAAAACACCAGAAAAACAGACAGCAAGTGCAGTCAAAGCAACAAACCTAGCCTATGTTATTTATACATCTGGTTCCACCGGCAAGCCTAAAGGCGTTCTCATCCCCCACTGTAACGTCGTCCGTTTGTTTGCAGCCACTCAGTCTTGGTTTCAATTTAACCAGAATGATATCTGGAGTCTCTTTCACTCCTATGCCTTCGACTTTTCCGTTTGGGAACTTTGGGGTGCGCTTTTATATGGCGGACGTCTCGTCATTGTTCCTTATTATGTAAGTCGAACGCCAGAATTATTTTATAACTTATTGTCTCAAGAAAAAATTACAGTTCTTAACCAAACCCCTTCAGCTTTTCAGCAAATCCTTCAACTAGAAGAATCTTTAAATGTCCAGAGAGACTTGAGCTTACGCTACGTTATTTTTGGCGGGGAAACTCTTAATATTCAAAGCTTAAGACCTTGGTTTGAGCGACACGGTGAGCAATCTCCCCAATTAGTCAATATGTACGGGATTACAGAAACAACCGTACACGTCACCTATCGTCCCCTGACCATAGCCGATCTCGACAGTTCAAGAAATGTAATTGGTCGTAAGATTCCCGATCTACAACAATATATATTAAATTCCCAACTCCAGCCCGTCCCCATCGGTGTTCCAGGTGAAATCTACATCGGAGGAGCAGGTTTAGCTCGCGGTTATTTAAATCGACCGGAATTAACCGCCCAAAGGTTCATTCTTCACCCCTTTAGTCAACAACCAGAAGCTCGTCTCTACAAATCTGGTGACTTAGTCCGCTATCTAGCCAACGGTGACATTGAGTATTTGGGGCGTCTCGACAACCAAGTAAAAATTCGGGGCTTCCGGATTGAAATAGGAGAAATTGAAGCTCTATTAAACCAACATTCAGCCATCCGGGAAACGAAAGTTATCGCCAGAGAAGATATCCCTGGTGACAAGCGATTAGTCGCTTATTTTGTCTTCTCCTCAAAGCAAAATTCCCCATCGGAAATCCTAAATCAACTACGCCAGTACCTGCAACAACAGCTACCCGATTACATGGTGCCTTCTGCCTTTGTTTTGTTAGAGTCTTTCCCCTTAACTCCCAACGGCAAAATCGACCATCGCGCCCTTCCCGCCCCCAATTTATTGGGTTTCCGCCGTCCAAGTAATTATCTTGCCCCTCGTACCCCCACAGAAGAAATCCTTGCCAATTTGTGGAGGGAAGTTTTGCAAGTAGAACCCATCGGCATCGATGATAACTTTTTTGAGTTAGGCGGACATTCTTTACTAGCCACACAAGTAATTTCCCGCATTAGACAAGGCTTAAATTTGGAAGTGTCAGTGCGATCGCTATTTGAATTTCCCACCATAGCCCAACTCGCCCCACAAATCAGCACAACTCCTCAAACCGACAGCCTAACATTACCACCGATTCCACCGAGAAAGCACCAAGGAACTCTACCACTTTCCTTTGCCCAACAGCGCCTCTGGTTCCTAGACCAATTACAACCCAACAGCACCGCTTATCATCTCTCCTACATTTTTCAGATTCAGGGGACACTCAACCTCTATGCATTGCAGCAAAGCTTAGGCGAAATCATCCAGCGTCACGAAATTCTGCACACCAATTTTCCCGCAGTCGATGGACAAGCAATTCAAGTGATTGTCGCCAATATCGCCTTCAACTTACCAATCATCGACTTGCAATCACTGCCTGTTACCCAACAAAAACTCGAAACCCAAAGAATAGCTAACCAAGAAGCCCAGCAGCCTTTTAACCTAGCCCAAGATCCGCTACTGCGCTTAAAACTATTGCGATTGAGTCCAGCAGAAAATCTGCTGCTACTCAACATTCACCACATTATTTTCGATGGCTGGTCTTTTGGAGTGTTGTTTACAGAACTCAAAACACTTTATCCAGCCTTTTGTGAAGCACAGCCATCTCAGCTTCCACAACTCCCCATCCAGTATGCCGATTTTACCCTTTGGCAACACCAGTGGCTCTCCGGTGAAGTCTTAGACTCGCAACTGCACTACTGGAAACAGCAACTAGGTGGCACTCTGCCCTTGTTGCAATTGCCTACAGACCACCCAAGACCCCCTGTACAAACTTACCAAGGCGCTTCTTTTTCCCTCATCTTATCCCCAGAACTAACTGCAAACATCAAATCCCTCTCACAACAAGAGGGAGTAACTTTGTTCATGACACTGCTGGCAGCCTTCAAAATATTACTCTATCGCTACACTGGTCAAGAAAATGTGATCGTGGGGACTCCAATTGCAGGTCGCAACCGCAGAGAAATTGAATCATTAATTGGGTTTTTTGTAAATACTTTAGCTCTGCGTACTGACTTAGGTGGCAATCCTAGTTTCCGCGAATTGCTCGGTCGAGTACGGCAGGTATGCTTAGAAGCTTACACCCATCAGGACTTACCTTTTGAACAGTTAGTGACGGCGCTGCAACCGGAACGCCACTTAAGCCATACTCCTGTATTCCAGGTCATGTTTGCTTTGGACAACGCCCCAATGGGGGAATTCGCTCTGCCAGGATTAGCTGTAACGCCTTTAGCATCACCAATTCAGACTGCTAAATTCGACCTCACTCTGTCAATGGAAGAACGAAATGGACAGCTAACAGGTGAGTGGGAATACAATACAGATTTGTTTGAAGCGGCGACAATAGAGCGAATGATCAAGCATTTTCAGACTTTATTATCTGGGATAACCGCTCATCCCAATCAAAGTATCTGGAAATTGCCTCTGCTAACAGAAGCGGAAAAACATCAATTATTAATTGAGTGGAATCAGACAGAAGCAGATTATCCCCAGGATAAATGCATTCATCAGTTGTTTGAAGAACAGGTAGAAAGAACCCCTGATGCCATAGCCGTAGTATTTGAGCAGCAACAACTCACCTATCGAGAACTGAATCAACGTGCTAATCAACTAGCTCACTACCTGCAAAAGCGGGGAGTAGGGACAGAGGCACTAGTAGGGATTTGTGTCGAGCGTTCTCTAGAGATGATCATAGCGGTTCTGAGTACTCTCAAAGCTGGTGGAGCTTATCTACCTTTAGATCCAGCATATCCCCAAGAACGCTTGGCTTTCATGGTGCAAGATGCTCAAGTTTCTATTTTACTAACGCAAACAGAACTTTTGCCGAGTCTACCAGTTTTCTCCACTCAACTTATAAACTTAGATACAGATTGGCAGCAAATCACACAATTCCCATCATCTAACCCAATTAATACCCAATTACAGCCGAAAAATCTGGCTTACATCATTTATACCTCTGGTTCCACAGGCCAACCAAAGGGAGTGATGATTCAACATTGCAGCCTGGTTAATACTTATTTTGCCTGGGAAACAATCTACCAATTGCGTACAACCACAACGTCTCATCTCCAGATGGCCAGCTTTTCCTTTGATGTTTTTTCTGGAGATTTGATTCGTACCTTATGTTCTGGTGGCAAACTGGTCTTATGCCCAAGGCATCTGTTGCTATCACCCGAACTATTATATGGACTGATGCAAAAAGAAAAGGTAGATTGTGCAGATTTTGTGCCAGCCGTTTTGAGAAATTTAGTTCAGTATCTTGAGAGTAGTCAACAGCGTCTAGATTTTATGCGGTTGCTAATTTGTGGTTCAGATAGCTGGAGTAGTGCAGAATATCAAAAAATTTTACAATTATCTAGTTCTCAAACCCGGTTAATTAACTCCTACGGTTTGACAGAAGCTACTATAGATAGTTCTTATTTTGAAACAACAGCAAAAAATTTAGCCCTTAACCAATTATTACCCATAGGGCGTCCATTTCCTAATACTCAACTCTGCATTTTAGATAAACATTTACAACCAGTACCCATAGGCGTTGCCGGAGAACTTTATATCGGTGGTGTTAATCTAGCTAGAGGCTATAGGCATCGGACTGAGTTAACTACCAACAAATTTATTCCTAACCCATTTAGTAAGAATCCGGGTGAGCGTTTATATAAAACTGGTGACTTAGTTCGCTACTTGCCAGATGGAAATATTGAATTTTTACAACGCATTGATAACCAAGTTAAGATCAGAGGTTTTCGGATAGAAATTGGTGAAATCGAGGCAACAATTAATCAAAACCATAATGTAACAAAAGCTGTAGTTATAGTCAGAGAGGATATACCAGACGACAAACGCTTAGTAGCTTATGTCGTTCCCCATTCCACAGAAACTTCTGTACTAGAATTACGTAACTTCTTAAAATCTAAATTACCAGGTTACATGATACCAAGTGCCTTTGTACTGTTAGAAGAAATTCCTCTCACACCCAATGGCAAAATCGACCATCGCGCCCTTCCTGCTCCCAATGTCTCCTTTTCCCAAAGTAATTATGTTGCTCCTCGCACCCCCACAGAAGAAATTTTGGCTAATCTTTGGCGTGAGATACTCAAAGTAGAACTCATTAGCATCCACGATAACTTCTTTGAGTTAGGTGGACATTCATTACTTGCCACCCAAGTTATCTCCCGCATCAGACAAGTTTTTAACCGAGAAATCCCCCTACGCTTACTATTTGAATCTCCCAACATTGCCCAACTCTCATCACAACTTGGCAAAACCAAAAGCTTACCAGTTCCACCGATTCAACCGAGAAAGCAGCCAGAAAACCTTCCACTTTCTTTTGCTCAACAGCGTCTCTGGTTTCTAGACCAATTAGAACCCAATAGCACTGCTTATAATATGCCCTTTACCTTGCGGCTTCAGGGGTTACTCAACATTCATGCATTGTCACAAACCATAGCCGAAATCATCCAGCGTCATCAAATCCTCCACACAAATTTTGCCGCTGTAGCTGGACAACTAACTCAGGTAATTAATGATCATAATGCCTTCAGTTTACCCATCATCGACTTACAGTCACTACCGAATTTTCAAAGGGAAGCAGAAGCTCAAAAAATAGCTAATGAAGAAGCACAGCAACCCTTTAACTTAGTTCATGATTCTCTATTTCGCGTCAAACTATTGCGTCTCAATGAAGCGGAACATCTGCTGTTACTCAACATTCACCACATTATTTTCGATGGCTGGTCTTTTGGGGTGTTGTTTGCGGAACTTAAAGCAGTTTACGCAGCCTTTTGTTTAGGTCATTCTTTACCATTACAACAACTGCCCATTCAGTATGCCGATTTTGCACTTTGGCAAAGACAGTGGCTTTCTGGGCAAGTTTTAGACTCTCAACTTAATTACTGGAAACGGCAATTAGGTGGGACTTTGCCTGTCCTAGATTTGCCGACAGATTATCCCAGACCCCCTATGCAAACATACCAAGGGGCTGCGAAATCTTTCGTTTTGTCCTTAGAGTTAACTGCAAGTATCAAATCCCTTTGCCAAAAAGAGGGTGCGACTTTGTTCATGACTTTACTGGCAGCGTTCAAGATATTACTTTGTCGCTACAGTGGACAAGATGATGTAATTGTGGGAACTCCAATTGCGGGGCGTAACCGCACTGAAATTGAGGACTTAATTGGGTTTTTTGTCAATACTTTGGCTTTGCGTACTGATTTGGCTGGTAATCCCAGTTTTCGGGAATTACTCGGTCGAGTACGGCAGGTATGTTTAGAAGCTTATGCCCATCAGGATTTACCTTTTGAAAAGTTAGTAGAAGAACTGCAACCAGAAAGAAATTTGAGCCACACTCCGCTATTTCAAGTCTGGTTTAACATGATCAACTTATCCAGTGATTCCCTCGAATTGATGGGGTTAAAAGTCGAACCTGTATCGATTCTTGAAACTGCTTCTAAGTTTGATTTATCTCTCTATATTAGAGAAGAAAATCAGCAAATTCATCTGCAACTGGTCTACAATACGCTTCTCTTTAATGCAGATACCATTCAGTGGATGGGAATGCACCTTCAGCGATTGTTAGCAGGAATTGCGGCTAATCCAGAAAAACCCATCTCTACTTTCCCTCTGTTAACTAAAACTGAACGTTACGAATTATCGCACCCTTGTAATCTTATCCGCCCCACTAACTCCTTTAATGAATTCCCTAAACAGGAGATTGAACAATCTATCCCAGCGCGGTTTGAGCAGCAAGCTAAAAAATATCCCCACAATATTGCTGTCAAAACAAAAAATTATCAGTGGACTTATAGAGAATTAAATCTGCAAGCCCATAAGATAGCCCAAATACTTCTGCAAAAAAATCTAAATAGGGATGCTAAAATCGCCCTCTTATTTGACCACGATGCCCCGATGGTATCTGCTATTTTGGGAGTTTTAAAGCTTGGTCAAATTTATGTTCCTCTCGAACCAAAATATCCCAGACAAAGGGTGTTATCTATCCTAGAAGATTCTCTTTGTCAACTGGTTTTAACTAATAATAAAAATTTAGCTGATGCCCAAAAAATAACTGATGGAAAACTTCCAATCATTAATATTGATGACATCAATGTTAATGATTTCCCTGAAGAGATTACCCAAGAAATATCCGCAGATACTCTGGCTTACATTCTTTATACCTCTGGTTCGACAGGAAAGCCGAAAGGAGTTATCCAAAACCACCGCAACGTTCTACATTTCATCAGGAACTATACCAATAACCTTCATGTTTCACCAAATGACAAGTTAACTTTGTTCTCATCCTATAGCTTTGACGCAGCGATTATAGATATTTTTTCTGCTATCTTAAACGGAGCCACTCTCTACCCGTTTAACATCAAAGTAGAAGGTCTAGCTCATTTATCTGAATGGTTGGACGAACAAGAAATTACTATTTATCACTCTACTCCTACTGTTTATCGACAGTTTATTCAGATTTTACCTGTAAAACCATCAATAGAAAAAACACAGCTTTCTAAAGTGCGTTTAGTAGTTTTGGGAGGAGAAGAGGTAGTAAAAAGCGATGTTGAATTATATCAAAAACACTTTTCTCATGAATGTATCTTAGTCAATGGTCTAGGATCTACAGAATCTTCTTTCAACCTCCAATATCTTATTGATAAAAAAACACAGCTTACCCAGAAGCAGGTACCAGTAGGTTATCCGTTTGATGACACCGAAATTATTTTGCTCGATGAATCTGGTAACCCGACCGATATTTTGGGAGAAATTGCGATTAGAAGTCCTCATATTGCACTAGGTTATTGGCAGAAACCAGAACTCACAAAAGTGGTATTTCTAAATGATTCGGAAGGTAGTAATAAAAGAATTTATCGCACGGGAGATTTGGGTCGCTTAAGAGTTAATGGCGCAATAGAATTTTTAGGAAGGAAAGACTTTCAAGTAAAAATTCGTGGTTTCCGTATTGAATTAGGGGAAATTGAAGCAGTTTTAAGCCAGCATCCGGCTGTACAAGAAGCGGTTGTAATTACTAGAGAAGTTATTCCTGGGGAGAAGCGATTAGTGGCCTACATTATCCCTAGGTCAAACCCAAATCTAAACCAGGAAATAGGGAATGAGCCATTTACCCAAAGTCAATCTTTAATTATCAATCAACTAAAGCAGTCCCTAAAACAGAATTTACCCGATTACATGGTTCCGTCTGCCTTTGTATTGCTTGATGTCTTGCCCTTAACTCCTAATGGTAAAATTAACCGTCGTGCCCTTCCTGCTCCCGATTTTGCCAAATTTGAATCAGAAAAATATACAACCCCTACCGATAATTTAGAACTTCAGCTGACAAAGATTTGGGAAAATGTTTTAGGTATTCAGCCAATTGGTTTAAGTGATAACTTTTTTGACGTGGGAGGACACTCACTTCTAGCTATCCGCTTATTTGCTCAAATTGAAAAGATATTTGGCAAGCATCTTGCTCTCACTACTCTCTTCCAATCTCCCACAATTAGGCAATTAGCTAATGTACTTCGGCAAGAAGGATGTTCAACTTCTTGGTCTTCGTTAGTTCCGATTCAACCCAATGGTTCAAAACCACCTTTTTTCTATATCCATACGGTTTATGGAGGTTTGATACACAGCCATAATCTACTTTCAAAAATGAATTCTGACCAGCCCATTTATGGGTTACAAGCACAGGGTTTAGATGGGAAAAAACCTCCTCATACTTGTATTGAGGATATGGCAGGTCATTATATTAAAGAAATACAAACTGTTCAACCACATGGCCCCTATTTTTTGGGAGGATGGTGTGCTGGAGGCATGATAGCCTATGAAATAGCGCAACAACTTTATGCCCAAGGAGAAACTGTTGAATTACTCGTAATTTTTGATGCCTATCCTCCCAAAATGATATCTCAATCAAATACATCTTCAAGTCACCTATCTTGGCGCCAAACCAAGTCTAGTCTCGATCAATCTATATTGCATTTAATTGATACAATTAAGCGCAATCGCAGCTTATTCGCTACCTTAAAAAATCAACAACAGATCATCTCTATTGGCAAAAAAATTAATCACCGAATTTATGACAGAATCAAAGAAATTATTTATAAATTTTATCTCAATAAAAATCTTACTTTACCTCACTCGCTGCGTGAATTAGCAGTTAGAGATGCTATCAGTCAAGCTTACAAAAATTATTTTCCGCAAGTCTATTCCGGTAAAGTTATATTTTTCAGAGCAGTGATTCAACCTAAAGAATATGCTGATTATCTCAAACAGTGGGAGGAATTAGCGGCGGGGGGCTTAGAAATTCATGATATTCCAGGACACCATGATAGTATTTTGTCTGAACCTAATGTACGGGTTTTAGCTGAAAAATTAAGAGCTTGTATTGCTATGCATTAAGTAGGTGGACGGGGAGAACTCAATATACAGCGTATTGCAGGTTTATGAGGTAAGGTAACAACAGTTTGTCAACCAATTTTTTAAATGCTCGGAATTAATCAAATCAAGCGCAGTTGCTTTTTAGTTCATCAACCAGGTTTTCCCTAGCCCTGATTTTTCGTTAGGCATTTTTATTAATCTATGATGATTGAGAATTAACCTGTGGAAAAAGCCACGTTGTTTGGCTGTTTGAGGACTTACGGTGAAAAGTCAGATACTTAAAAAAACTCTATCAGTTAAATTATAGGTTGAAAATTGCGATGGGCTACGCCCCACCGTAGCCCATCGCCTAAAGTCGGGCAATTATGAGATTTTTTTTCAGTACAAACACTAATACCAAAGTAGTATGTTAAAAATAATATAAGTAATCTTATTTCCGATAAGTCAGGAGTATTAGATGCCTGTAGGACTGCCTGAATTCGTTGAAAACCCAGAAAATCGTTGCCCTGTAATTCTCTTAGTTGATACTTCTGGCTCCATGTCAGGTCAGCCTATACAGGAGTTAAATCGAGGTTTGGCAGCTTTTAAAGAAGACGTCATGAGAGATGCTCAAGCTTCCCTCAGTGTGGAAGTTGCTATTGTCACCTTTGGCCCTGTGCGACTGACCCAAGATTTTGTGACTATAGACCAATTTACACCGCCCAACCTAGAAGCAGATGGTGTCACACCAATGGGTGAGGCCATAGAGTACGCTTTGGATTTGTTGGAACAACGAAAACAGACTTATAAAGACAACGGTATTCTCTATTATCGTCCTTGGGTATTTTTAATTACCGATGGGGCACCAACAGATTATTGGGAAGGTGCAGCGCAAAGTGTGAGAGAAGCAGAAGCACAGCGCCGAATGTTGTTTTTTACTGTTGGTGTCCAGGGTGCAGATATTAACAAACTCAAACAAATTGCTCCCCCTGAACGTCCACCAGTGACCCTGAATGGCTTAGATTTTCGCTCTTTATTTGTTTGGCTTTCCACTTCCATGAAACGGGTTTCTAGTGGCAAAGTAGGGGAAGCAGTGGCATTACCACCTGTGGGATGGGGTCAAATTAATACTTAGAATTTGAGGATTTATTGTGGGTTGGAAAGCAATTGCCCGTTCGGCGACGGGAACGAGTCATAAAATTCAGAAAATACCTTGTCAAGATTTTGGGCATTATCGCATTTTTAATGATGTGATTGTAGGCGCTGTTGCTGATGGTGCTGGTAGTGCTAAATATTCTCAAATTGGTTCTAAATTGGCGGTAGAAACAGTACTCAAATGCTTTGCTGAGATTAATCAATATCCTGATAGGCAAGGGTTTTCTCAACCACTTGGCAAAATAGAAGCTGAGAAACTGTTTGCTAAGATTGTGAACCAAGTTATTACTGATTTAAACAACCAAGCAGCCAAAGAAGGTTATTCAGTCAATGACTTAGCTTGTACTCTTTTGGTTTTTGTCGCAACTCCTGACTGGTTTGTAGCTATGCAAATTGGAGATGGATTTATAGTGGTGCGTTCCCAAAATTCAGAATATCAACTGTTGTTTGAACCTGATAAAGGGGAATTTTTCAACGAAACAACTTTTGTCACTTCAGCTAATGCGCTGGATGAGATGCAGGTGCAGGTTATTTCAGCAAAGCAAGAGTTTATTTGTGCTTCTACTGATGGACTAGAAAAAGTTGCAATTCGCTTGAGTGACTGGAAAGCATTTCCACCATTTTTTAAACCTTTTGACGAATACTTGCAAGAAATTGCTAATCCAGACGCAGAAGATCAATATATTATTGATTTCCTCAACTCTGAACGGCTAAATTCTCGCACTGACGATGATAAAACTTTGCTTTTGTGCCTGTTTGAGAGAGAGTAAAATTTGATGACAGTTCTCACCTGTGCCAGTACGGGGAAATCAATTACTCTGTTAGGTGAACCGATAGCTAATAGTGGTGAAGCGAAGGTTTGGCGAACTAATGAAAATGGTGATTTAGCTAAAATTTACCATTCTCCAACTCTTGAGCGGGTGCAGAAATTAGCGGTGATGATATCGTACCCACCCACAGAGCCAAATTCTCACCTCAATCATATTTCTTTTGCTTGGCCTAAGTCGGTGCTGAAAAATGATCTGGGTGATTGTGTGGGCTTTTTGATGCCAGAAGTAAAGGGTGGAAAAGAGCTTCTTGATATTTATAATACCCAACGTCGAAAGGCGTTGAAACTTGAGGTTGATTGGCGTTTTCTACACACAACAGCGCTGAATATTGCCTCAATTATTGAAGCACTTCACACGGCTGGTTATGTATTGGGTGATATCAAACCACAAAATATTCTGGTTAATAATCGGGCTTTACCTTCAATTATTGATACAGATTCTTTTCAGGTGATAAATCCTCAAAATGGTAAAGTTTATCGTTGTTTAGTTGGTTCAGAGGGATATACACCACCGGAAATGATTGGTAAAGATATTGCTAGCATTGAGCAGACGAAAGTACACGATCGTTTCCGGTTAGCAGTAATTATCTATCAATTGTTATTTGGAGGTAATAGCCCTTTTCAGGGAAGGTGGATAGGTGCGGGGGAAACTCCAGAAATTAATGATCTCATCCGTCAGGGTTTATGGCTGTATGCACCAAATAGTTTTATTCAACCTGTAGAGAGGACAATTCCCCTTGAGATTGTTCATCCAGATGTTCAGCAATGTTTTCTCAAATGTTTTAATGATGGGCACCAAAATCCTAATTTACGCCCTACGGCTAAGGAGTGGTTGGAGGCGTTAAGAGTAGGGAATGATCGGCTTAGTGTATGTGGCAGGGTAGACGGTCACTACTATAGCCGAACTTATGGTAAATGTTATTGGTGCGATCGCGCTACAAAACTTGGTGTTGATATATTTCCTGGAGTTGTTAGACCAAAACCACCTGCTGTTGTTGACTCAACACCACAGCCGCAAGTTATTAACACAGACCAAATTTTAGGAAATGTCGCCCCCTCCAGGCTACTCCAAACCATCGCAGGGCATTCCGACAGTGTTTATTCCGTAGCGTTCAGCCCAGATGGTCAAACCCTTGCTAGTGGGGGTGGTGACGAGACTATCAAACTGTGGAATGTCACTACAGGACAACTACTCCAAACCCTCTCTGGGCATTCCGAATCGGTTCGTTCTGTAGCATTCAGCCCTGATGGTCAAACCCTTGCTAGTGGGAGTCGTGACAATACTATCAAACTGTGGAATGTCACTACAGGAAAACCACTCCAAACCCTCTCTGGGCATTCAATCTGGGTTAGTTCCGTAGCATTCAGCCCTGATGGTCAAACCCTTGCTAGTGGGGGTGGTGACGAGACTATCAAACTGTGGAATGTCACTACAGGAAAACTACTCCAAACTTTCTCTGGGCATTCCGACTTGGTTGAGTCGGTAGTATACAGCCCCGATGGTCAAACCCTTGCTAGTGGGAGTAGGGATAAGACTATCAAACTGTGGAATGTTACTACAGGAAAACTACTCCAAACCCTCTCTGGGCATTCCAGAAAGGTTAATTGCGTAGCATTCAGCCCTGATGGTCAAACCCTTGCTAGTGTGAGTGATGACAATACTATCAAACTGTGGAATGTCATTACAGGAAAACTACTCCAAACCCTCCCTGGGCATTACTACTGGGTTAATTGCGTAGCATTCAGTCCAAATGGCAAAACCCTTGCTAGTGGGAGTCGTGAAGAGACTATCAAACTGTGGAATGTCACTACAGGAAAACTACTCCAAACCCTCCCTGGGCATTCCTTAGGTGTTAATGCCGTAGCATTTAGCCCTGATGGTCAAATCCTTGCTAGTGGGTGTGGTGACAAGAATATCAAGATTTGGCAAATTGCAGCACATATCACTACTTCATCTTCAGTCCAGCAAACTCAATCTCAGGTTTCGCAACCAGCAGTTTCTACACCTCAGAGTCAACCTGTAATAACCCAAACAACTGCAACATCTACTACTATAACTACTTCAAATTCCGATAGGAAAGTTTTGGTTCTGCGGCTTGCTGTGATTGGGTTCTTTATAGGGATTGGTCTTGGAAATGCTGCTATAGTTTATTTTTGTTTTGTTTTATTTTGTTTTATTTTGCCTTTGGTTGTTTCTTAAAGCGAAATATCTAAAGCGTTACGGAAAATTTTTAAGATTGCAGTAGTCAGAATCAGGATTTATAGGATTTGCCGGATTCAACCGGATTCAATGAGCTATAGGAATACAAAATTCTGTTAGGAAGAGAAGAATGGAAATAATTTTGAATTAATTAATTCTGGGTACAAGCCCCCGCCACAATCAAAGATTATGGCGGTCAACAAGAAAGTGGTGAGTCTAGAGCTACCACTAATTATCTTTAATTTTGAATACTTCGACAAGCTCAGTACAAGTTTTGAATTTTGAATTGGAGCGAAGCGACTTGACATTATATTTTTTCTCAAAAGAATGCAAGAATTGAATTTTGCAGTATAATATCTAGTTCATCAGGATGCAACAAGTTTCATACAGATTCGTTTAAACCTAGCTTGTATTACCCTGGGGTAAGCAAGTTACAGTCGGGGTTGAAATGCTTTGATGTAACAGTCTTAAATTTTTAATTATTTAAGACTCCAGTTTTTTCATTTTGGGAATTTATACAGGTGGTGAAATTATGTCAGGTGATGAAATATCTCAATCATCGATAGAGCCGACTAAGCAAGTAAATTCTAGATTTCGACTTGATTATTTGGATGGAATCCGAGGTTCAACAGCAATATATATAATTTTATTCCACATTTATTTAGATGTTTCTGCAACGCTTAGTGACACTGAGAAATTTAGCATTATATGGCAAGTAACTGATTTATTTTTCTCCCAAGGAAGATATGGGGTTGTAATTTTTATTGTGCTATCTGGTTATTGTCTAACGTTACCTATTGCTAACTCTGAAAACAGACAGATACGTGGTGGCATTCTTAATTACTTTCAGCGACGCGCATTAAGGATTTTACCTCCATATTATGCGGCTCTGATTTTGTCACTTATTTGTAACTCTCTTATTCCTAAAAATATAATGTTAGCTACAGGAACGCACTGGAATTATGGGCAACCTGCGTTTGATAAAGGGGCAATAATTCCCCATTTATTTTTAGTTCATAACTTTAATGCTGAAGACTGGATGTTTAAAATTAACCCTCCTATGTGGAGTGTAGCCTTAGAATGGCAAATATACTTTTTGCTGCCCTTCGTATTATTACCTGTATGGCGATATTTAGGCATAAGTGCTGTATTAGTCGTAGCATTTTTGCTGAGTTTGCTCTTAAGCAAATTCTGGTATGCATGGTACATCATTTTATTTACTCTAGGTTTTATAGGAGCAGTTATTGGCTTAGATAAACAATCATCTTCATTAAAGTGGAAAAATAGAATTAACTGGGATATAACTTGTATTATTTTTGCTACAATCTGGGTTGTAGCTTCATTTCCGCCTTCACGTTTAAAGCCGTTTTTAGTATTGATATTGACTAAAATATGTCCATTTATAAATAATTTTTCTCAACCGCAACAATTTATTTTTGATCTCATAATTGGCATAGCGGTAATTTGTTTAATTATATCTTGTAGTAGATTTATAGTTGAGGGAAAACCTACTTTTTTTCGGGGTATTTTAGATTTATTACAATCCCGATGGTTAGTTACTTTGGGTGGTTTTTCTTATAGTATATATTTAGTACATGCTCTGATAGAAGCACTGGTTCAATTGTGTCTCAAGGATTTGCATATATTACCATTAGTGAAGCTGGCAATATCAATTACACTCACCGTACCCCTGTCTGTAGTAGGAGGATATGCTTTTTATGTCTTTTTTGAAAAGCCAGTTATTATGCATTTAAAATCAATAAAATGATTTTGTAATATTTCAGTAATCAAGTGCGTTAAGCTGCGTTAACGCACCCAGTTTTTAGGAAATATTGGTAACGGTAGAACTTTCTAAACTTGCTACTAATTTCACCCCGAATTCTTCCTCGAATACTCCTTTTTTGTAATCTAAACTCCAGAGTTCTAAGGCGCAGTCATCACCAACTTGGGAGGGAAAAATTAGCATTTTAAATTCCCCGGTATCGGGACGATAATCACATTGGATTCGAGCGATTGCTCCAATTTGCCTTCTATCTAGAGCAACTGCTAATCTCAAAATGGCACTCAATTGACTGATCATTTGTCGATGCTCTTTAGTTAACAAATTGCGGTAATTTTCATGCTTTTTCTTGGGTGGGGATTTGCGATGATAACGGGCTAAATTGGCAATGAGTTCAATTTCTGTTTCGGTGTAACCAAGTAATTCACCATTGCGAATTAGGTAGTAAGAATGCTTGTGGTGTGCAGAATGGCTGATGTAGTGACCACAATTATGTAATATGGCAGCTGCCCAGAGCAATTGCCGATCGCCTGATTGCCAGTTGTGTAACGTGCCAAAAGTCTGGTCAAATAAGCTCAGGGCGAATACTGCGACGCGATCGCTATGTTCTAAGTTAATCTGGTATTTCTTAGCAGCTTTCAGCACACTCCGCTGACGCACTGAACCTTGATAGCGCAGTCGGTCTTCAATTAAACCATGTGCCAGCATCCAGTCGACAATCACGCCTTCTCGCAGAGAACGCTCACATACTGTCAGCGACTCAGCACCCAAAAGGGTCATGCCTTCCTGTAATATCACTGCACCAGCTAGTATTACTTCTGACCGCTTATCCGGCATCCCCGGAATTATGGCTCTTTCCACATTCGACAATCTCCGCAAGCGATTTACTAACTCCCGCAAGTCTTTGAGAGGAAATTGATAGCCGTTGAGGGTGGAAGGAACATAACCCAGCTTTTCCCGTGCGTGAATCGTCGCTAAGGTTTCAATCGTGCCAGAAGTGCCTACCAAGCGAGGAGATTCACCAAAATTCAGGTTTGCTAACACCTCATCTACAGAACGTTCTAACATCCCCCGTGCGTAGGCTTGCAGGTACTGAAACTCAATATTGCTAATGGGATCGGTGGTAATTAACTCGCCGGTGAGTCGCACAGCACCGACTTTGGTACTCGTGAGACTGCGCGGTTCATGGCTGTCTCCCAAAATTAATTCTGTGGAACCGCCGCCAATATCAATCATAATGTGGGGCTGGTTGTGAAATTCCATCCCCGATAACACGCCTAAATAAATGCGTCGTGCTTCTTCTTGTCCAGAAATCAAGTCAACGCTTAAACCTAACTCGGTTTCGATCCTGTGCAAAAAATCTTTGCCGTTGGGGGCTTCCCGGACAGCGCTAGTCGCTACAGCTACGATGGTTTCGACATTGGACATTTTGGCAATTTCTTGGAAGCGTCCCAAAGTGGCGATCGCCTTTTTGATGATTTCTGGTTTCAAATCTCCAGTGGCCAAATCGCGATCGCCTAATCTCACAGTTTCCTTTTCTTTAGCGATCATGCTAAAAGCTGGTAAGGTCGGCTCAATTTGCACCACTACCATGTGCAGAGAATTTGTGCCAATATCAATCGCCGCAATAATCCGGTGTTGCTTAACTGGCTGAGTTGGTATACTCAAGCAGTTAGCCGAAACTAAACTCAGCATCTAATTTTCTCTCTCTTCAAGAAGGTTAGTTAGCAATTCAAACTTCAAACTTCAGTCCCTGGAATCATGACGGGTATGCCGTCCATCAACTGGATGTAAATAAAAAGCGCGACAGCTTGAAAGCTGGTGTGTCGGGGCAATTGGTACTAAATATTACTTGAAATAAATGTATTTCTCAGGTTGACTGTTTGGCTGTGATACCTGATGAATAAAATTTAACCTGCTGCTGACAACCAAAGGAGCTATTTTGTATTCAAAGCCGCCAATTAAGGTTGTGTTTTAACAAATAGCAAATAACGATATTCTATAGATGTAAAGAAGTGTGTATTCATCTAGTTCAAGTAATTTCTTGATTTCTATGCTAAAGACGCCAGAGAGCAACCAAAAACCCCAGTGGCTGGTGATTATCCGCCTTTTGCGGTGGCATAAACCAGAAGGACGGCTAATTTTAATGATTCCTGCCCTGTGGGCTGTGTTTTTGGCGGCTGCTGGTAAACCACCTTTACCCCTAGTGGGAGTGATTGTGTTGGGTACTCTGGCCACAAGCGCTGCTGGGTGTGTTGTCAATGATTTGTGGGATCGGAATATTGATCCACAGGTAGAGAGAACACGCGATCGCCCTCTGGCTTCCCGCGCTCTTTCGATTAAAGTGGGAATTGTCGTGGCGATCGTCTCAATGGCTTGTGCCGCAGTACTGGCCTTTTATCTTAACCCCCTCAGTTTCTGGTTATCTGTAGCCGCAGTGCCCGTAATTTTGCTTTATCCAGGGGCAAAGCGGGTGTTTCCAGTGCCTCAACTCGTGCTTTCCATTGCTTGGGGTTTTGCTGTGTTAATTAGCTGGAGTGCAGTCACAACAACACTTTCGCCGACAACTTGGCTACTTTGGGGTGCAACTGTATTGTGGACATTGGGATTTGATACTGTTTATGCAATGAGCGATCGCGAAGATGATCGGCGGATCGGTATCAATTCTAGCGCCCTGTTTTTTGGAAAATCGGCTCCTGTGGCGATCGCTATTTTCTTTGCTGGCACAATGTTATTACTTGGTTGGGTAGGTGTCTTGCTTCACCTCCATCTTCCCTTCTGGATTAGCTTAGTAATTGCAACTATTGCCTGGATTTGGCAATCTCTGCGCTTAAGAAAACCACAACTCCCTAACTCTGTTTATGGTGAGATGTTCCGCGAAAACGTCTGGATTGGTTTTATCTTACTTGCAGGCATGATCGTTGGTTCTTTTTAAGTTTTTCGTTTTTCATCGCATTTCTTAGTTAAGTGAGGTACTCTAAGATTTAACCACAGATCAATTTGTACCGTTTCAGATTAGGAAGCACTAGAGTAGATGTCAATTTGCGGTTTTTGACTAGGTAACTATTGACTGCCTTCACGCTAATTTTATAAATTAGCCAGATTTATAAATAATCCGCAAACTTTTCCGAAATATTATGACGGTTGGGTAATTGGGTATATGCCTATAAAATTTAGACGTACCCAACTCGATGAAGCAATCTTATCTTGTCAAAATCGCCACGATAATTTTATTTTCCCTTGGCAGCATGGGTATAGTTGCCGGAAGTTTTTTGTTCAGAAATACTTTTAGCCGTGCAGGTGAAACGCAAATAATCACTGATAAATCACGCTATCGAGAAATTCGGACTAAACTGTGGTCTGATATCCACGAAATCAAGCATTTTCCCTCAGGTATTCCTGCTGATGCTCAAGGTGTACATCTTGCTTACTCTCCTGGCTTAATGCAAGCAAGCAGTTTTTTCCAAATTCGCCTAAAACAATCACCAGAAAAGATTCAGAACTTACTTTCTCACTACAGAAATATTTCTCAGCATCAATATAGAGGTGGTGACACAAACGACCATAGCAACCAACCCAATGGTGTGCCGACAACCTTTTTTTATACTAGCAATTCTGCTAATGAATCCTTTCCAGTCACCTATGAAATATTGGTATTGAATGCCAAAAATCGAGGCACTCCAGGCTTTAAGTGGAATCATGGTGATAGCTATGGTGTAGCAATTGATAGTTCAGCCTCGGAAATCGTCTATTGGGCGGAAAAGTGGTAGATAGATGCAAAACCATGAGAAAAATCATTATTGGCGTAATGGGGCCTGGAGAGAAAGCCACAGAAACAGATTTGCATAATGCATATCAACTAGGTAAACGCATCGCCCTAGAAGGATGGATTTTGCTCACTGGTGGTAGAAATGTCGGGGTGATGGATGCAGCAAGCAAAGGGGCAAAATCTGCCAACGGTTTAACTCTTGGGATTCTTCCTACCGAAAAGAGTAATAGTATCTCTGAAGCAGTTGATATAGCAATTTTTACCGATATGGGCAATGCCCGCAATAATATTAATGTTCTCACCAGTGATGTAGTGATTGCCTGTGGTATGGGTGCCGGTACAGCCTCAGAAATTGCCCTGGCCTTGAAAGCGGATAAGCAGGTAATTTTATGGACTGACGACGCCCAAAGCCGGGCTTTCTTCCAAAAGCTGATGCCAGATCATGTTTATGTTGCCGATAGCTGGGAAAGTGCGATCGCTACTGCCAAAAAAATTTTAGCTTAAACAACCGTTAAACTTCATTGCGAATTAACAAGCTAGGTAAAACAACGTGATAAGTTTTGATGATGTCAAGAAACGGCGCAAAACTCATCATAAGGAGAATTAAAGTGGCAATGGAATCCAATTTACTAACGGGCGCAGTTGTAGAGCATGAAGATTTTAGTGAATACGTAGCCCACCTACAGCTGCACATGACCCTGCAAGCTCGCAATCTGGTTCCAACCCTACAGCAAACAGTGCAAGACAGTCGCCAGCAATTACTCCATCAAACCCAAGCCAACTTTGAAAAGCTAGTTTCTCGACAAGGGCTATAGTATACAGAATTTTCCACCAAATTCCCATAAAATGAAGGCAGAACTTGTCAGGGTAACGCCAAGGGCGTGCTCACAAGCTTCTGCTTTTTCTGTTTTTTTAAGTATTAAGTTAAGAAAATCACTCTTTTGGAGCAATAGCCAGGAGCGGAAAGCCGTTAAGATTATTGCAGCACTACCTCACCAAGAGCAATTAGTAAAGGCTAAATGGCGGCTTGAATCAAAATGACTTCACTACTTCCTCGAAATCTCAGCGTCGTCGTCCGACCAGTCCAATACCGGGATTTGGATGGCATTGAACGCCTAACTCAAGAGTCATTCGCAGCCCGCTCAGACAAGGGAGCTTTCTTTGCCATGCACCAAATGCAATGGCTGCGTAGCTGGTACGGGTTACTCAAATGTTTGAGTTGGTTCCCCAACCCGCTAAAGTATCGATTCTGTAGCTATGTAGCAGAGCAAGGGCGGATGCTTCTAGGAATGATTCAAGTGTCACCGTTTAACCGGACACGAAGCACTTGGCGGATTGATCAGGTGATGCTCGATCGTGCTGCTGATAAGCAAGGAATTGGCTCGCAACTTTTGCGCCATTGTTTTGAATCGATTTTGGAAGCACGCACTTGGGTACTGGAAGTTAATGTCAATGATATGGAGGCGCTGGCACTCTATCGCCAAAATGGATTTCAGCGGCTGGCAGAAATGACATACTGGGAAATTGGCCCAGAGTTGCTAGCTGAATTGGCACAAGCAGAGCCAGACTTACCCAACCTCCTACCAGTGAGTAACGCCGATGCCCAATTGCTATATCAATTAGATACGGCATCAATGCCGCCTTTGGTGCGTCAGGTGTTTGACCGCAACACGCGCGACTTTAAAACCAGTTTATTCGGCGTTTTAACAGATGCTGTCAGACAGTGGATGAGCAAAACCGAAGTAGTCAGTGGCTATGTGTTTGAACCCCAGCGCAAAGCAGCGATCGGCTATTTTCAGGTGCAACTGGCTCGCAAGGGTGAAGCTCCCCACGTAGCAACGCTGACGGTTCACCCAGCTTACACTTGGCTGTATCCAGAATTACTGTCCCAACTGGCTCGCATCGCCCAAGATTTTCCTCAGCAAGGGTTGCAATTAGCTTCTTCAGACTATCAACCAGAGCGAGAAGAGTATTTAGAGCAAATCGGGGCAAATCGCAGAGAACATACCTTGATCATGTCGCGCTCAGTTTGGCACAAGCTGAGGGAGTCTAAATTTGTCTCCTTAGAAGGAATTCAGTGGACTGAGGTGCTGCAAGGTCTGCAACCGGCAAGAAAACCTATCCCCGGTGGGATGTCATGGGTACAACAAAAGCAGCAGCCAAAGTTAGACAGACCAGTGCCAAACAGGCCAGAACCTGTTCCTTTTAGCAGCCCAAACTTTAACATAGACGCACCTCTGGCGCCTGAGTCAGCAGATGCACAGCAGGAGCAGCAATAGGTGAGTTATCAGCCGCAACCAAAGTCTTTGATCTCGGCTTTGGGCTTGGACGTGGGTAGCAAGCGCATTGGCGTGGCAGGGTGCGATGGTACTGGATTGATTGCCACTGGCATCACCACAATCGAACGCAGGTCTCTTAACCAAGATGTGGAGCAGTTTCAACAAATAGTGCGCGATCGCCAAGTGCAAGTTCTAGTTGTTGGTCTACCATACTCAATGGATGGCTCCTTGGGCTTTCAGGCGCGTTATGTTCAGAAATTTGCCACCAGACTAGCTCAAGCTCTTAAACTGCCTGTAGAGTATGTGGATGAGCGATTAACTTCCTTTCAAGCAGAACAACTACTAATTGCTGAAAACCGCTCCCCGTCACGTAATAAAGGTTTAATTGACCGCAAAGCAGCTGCTTTGATTTTGCAACAATGGTTAGATACTCGGCGAGCTGCCTCTAGCAAATCAGTGGCAGATGTTCAGGATTGATACCTTTTAATTACTCCGCCGTAAGTCCCCCACTATAACGGCAGTTGATGCCCATCTGTGAATTTGGGAAGCCTACCACACTATAATCGATACTCCGATTTAGTGTATGGAGATGTCACCATGATATTCTGAAAGCTATTACTCAACTGTTGTATCTACGTCGCCAGCTTTTTGGTTGACATCCACTGTCATTAAACAGTTAAGCGATTTACTCAGTTGCTAATATTTATTAAAGTTCGATAACTCGGTTATGTTTTCCTCTGAATTTCCCGAAGAAAATGATCACGCTCAGGCGGGTTCCATCACTCTGACAGATGACAAAGAGCGATCGCTCGAATGTTACATTGAGCATTCGCTCTCAGTCAATGGGCAAGAATATGTTTTGCTTCTTCCTGTTGACTCACCTGTTGAAATCTTTGCTTGGCAAGGTGAAGGCGATGATGAAGAAGCCATTCTCGTTGAAGATGATGCCACAATTGACGAAATTTTTGCCACTGCCCAAGCAGTTCTCGCTGAACAGAACCTGATAGTTAAGAATACCGCCTATGCTCTGACGGTAGCGGGTGAGTTACCCCCTGTCGAAGAGTCGGAACTCTTTACCTTAGAAATCGAAGACGAAGAGGAAGATTTAGAGCCAGAGCAACTACAGCTACTCGCTAGCTTTTATCATCAAGAGCAAGAGTACGCAATTTATACACCCCTCGATCCACTGCTGTTTTTTGCCCGGATCACCAAAACGGGTAAGCCTGAATTGCTCTCTCCAGAAGAGTTTCGTCAAGTTCAACCGCTATTAGAAGAGCATCTGTTTAATCAAGTTGAGTAATCAGAATGGAAAATTAAAAACTAAGAATTAAAAACCGAAATTTTTAATTGTAAATTTTTAATTTTTAATAGTTATGAGTTATGCATTTATGAGTTTTAACTCTTAACGCCTCATTCTTACCTGGGGGTAAATCTCCAGGTTATGCTTGTTGATCTGACGCTTGAATCTTGACTATGACCTGGAACAATCTTTTACAGCCTGACTTAATTTTGTCAGGTTCAGTGTTGACTCTGACACCAAATATTATCCAACAGTACGGGTTGAAAGGGTTGGTGTTGGATGTAGATGAAACTTTGGTACCGATTTCCGTCGGGATGGCTTCCGTTGAGCTACGACAGTGGGTAGAACAAATTCGCGCCAATACTGCACTCTGCTTGGTCAGCAACAACCTGAGTGAAGCCCGAATCGGTGGAATCGCCCGCTCTCTCAACCTACCTTATTACTTGGGTGCAGCCAAGCCTTCACGCCGCAAAATCAGAGCCGCACTCCGAGGGATGGATATACCTAAGCATCAAGTGGGTATGGTAGGCGATCGCTTATTTACCGATGTTTTAGCGGGTAATCGCCTGGGGATGTTTACCATTTTGGTGGAACCCATTATCCATCCCGATACCGCCCTCCGCTCTCATCCAATCCGCAACTTTGAAGTCTGGGTATCGGAAATATTGGGAGCCTCGATTACTTCTAAGCACAAAAAAATCCACAAAGACTGAAAAACTATCAGGAAAGTAAATCTAAAGAAATCCTTAAGAAATCTTTGGAGAATGCAAAAATCGGAGATGATAAACATCGATAACATCGGGGTCAGCCAAAAAAGACCCTAGCCGATAACAGATAAATATAACCCCGTAAAGCGTCAGCCTTCACTATAGAGGGATTGGCGCTTTACAATTTTGTGTCATTTGTCAATGATTGATAATGACTAATGACCAATGACTAATGACTAATGACCAATGACTAATGACCAATGACTAATGACCAATGACTAATGACCAATGACCAATGACCAATGACCAATGACTAATGACTAATGACCAATGACTAATGACCAATGACTAATGACCAATGACCAATGACCAATGACTAATGACCAATGACTAATGACCAATGACTAATGACCAATGACTAATGACCAATGACTAATGACCAATGACTAATGACCAATGACTAATGACCAATGACTAATGACCAATGACTAAAACGATTGTTGTCAAAATTGGCACTTCTAGCCTTACCCAACCAGAAACGGGACAGTTAGCCCTTTCCACCATTGCCACTTTAACGGAAACTCTGTGCTACTTAAGAAGCGAAGGTCATCGCGTGATTTTGGTTTCTTCTGGCGCTGTCGGGGTGGGCTGTGCGCGGCTGGGCTTAACCGAACGTCCTAAAGCGATCGCACTCAAACAGGCAGTGGCAGCAGTCGGACAAGGCAGGCTAATGCGCGTTTACGATGATTTATTCAGCATCCTTCAACAACCGATAGCTCAAGTGTTGCTGACTCGCGCCGACTTAGTGCAACGCAGCCGCTATCTTAATGCTTATAACACCTTTCAGGAACTGTTGGGGCTAGGGGTGATACCCGTAGTCAACGAGAATGATACGGTGGCTGTGGAGGAATTAAAATTTGGCGATAATGACACCCTTTCAGCATTGGTTGCTAGCTTAGTAGAAGCAGATTGGCTATTTTTGCTCACCGACGTTGATCGATTGTATTCGGCTGATCCCCGTTCTGTACCAGATGCCCGTCCCATCGCTTTGGTAAGTAGTATGAAGGAGTTGGCAGAGTTACAGATCCAAACAGGTGGACAGGGTTCTGGGTGGGGTACAGGGGGGATGGTGACCAAAATTTCCGCAGCTAGAATTGCGATCGCCGCTGGAGTGCGAACTGTAATTACTCAAGGGCGTTTTCCCCGCAACATTCAGAAAATTATCCAAGGGGAACCGATAGGAACTCATTTTGAACCGCAACCAGAACCAACTTCAGCCCGAAAACGCTGGATAGCTTATGGTTTAGTGCCTGCGGGTAAATTATATTTAGATGAAGGTGCATTAAACGCCATTTTGCAAGCGGGAAAATCCTTGTTAGCTGCGGGAATTCAGACGGTAGAAGGGGAGTTTGATACCCAAGCAGCTGTGCAATTGTGCGATCGCACCGGTAGCGAAATTGCTAGAGGACTTGTGAACTACAGCAGCGAAGAACTGCAAAAAATCCGCGGATGTCATTCACGGGATATTTCCACAATTTTGGGTTATGCGGGTGCAGAAACTGTAGTTCACCGGGATAATTTGGTTTTGACTTAAGAGTTTTTTAAACGCAGAGGGGCGCTAAGGGAAGCGCAGAGGTACGCGGATTTTAATATTGAGGAGAGGGTTATGACTCAAGTTTTAGCTGAAACAGCAGAAGCCCCACGTCTCACTCTTAGGAGCGTGGGATGAATGCGAGGTAAAAACGAAACATCATCTTGATTGCTTTTCTGCGTAGCAGTAACAAATAAAGATGATAGTTGAGTTTTTACCAAAATATTTATTTTATTTCTTTAACCACTGGCAGACTGTCAATATACTCTTCAATTAACTGAGTCAGCGTCTTGTCTTTTTCTACAGCATATTCTCTAAATTTTTGCATCCTTCTTGCCGATACCCTTAAACTAATCCTGCAATCTTTCATATCATCCACCCAATAGACGTACTTTATGTTAATATACTTCCTAAGGAGGTAAAACAAATGCGAACTTCATACCAGTACAAGATTAAGCCAACTAAAGAACAAGCAGAAAAGATTGATAAAACGCTAGAAATGTTGCGTTGTCAATACAATTATTTGCTTGCTCAACGGTTTGACTGGTATGAACAGAACCGTTCTTCAGTTGATAGATGTTCTTTGATTTGCTACTTACCGGAGCTAAAAGACAAGCCTAATTATTACAGCCAAAAAGCATCTTTAACTCAATTAAAATTAGACAGACCCTGGTACAAAAATATTCATTCTCAAGTATTACAGGAAGTGCCTAAAAAAGTTGAAATAACTTTTGATAGATGGCTCAAAGGTGATGTCAATGGCAAGAAGTCCGGTAGACCTAGATTTAAAGGGATTGGTCAATACAAAACATTTACTTTCCCACAGTTTAAGCAACATCATTTTGTAAATAGTAAGATTAGGTTATCAAAAATAGGTGATGTAAAAGTAATTGTTCATCGTCAAATACCCGATAGATTTGATATTAAAACCGTGTCTGTCACCAAAAAAGCGGACGGGTATTATGTCACTCTAAGTCTTGAGGATAAGGCAGTTCCGACTATTAAGCCTGATTTCAATGATGTGAATATTGTTGGGATTGATGTTGGTCTGATTGATTTTATTGTTACATCTGATAATGATAGAATTGCAGCGCCTAGATATTTACGTTCATCTGAAGGTAAATTAAAATCAGCACAGCGTCGTGTTTCTCGCAGAAAGAAAGGTTCTAATCGTCGTAAAAAAGCTATTAAAAAGCTGGGTATTCAACATAAGAAGGTGTCTGATACCCGCAAAGATTTTCACTTCAAAACTGCAAATGCTCTACTCAAAAAGTATGCTGTTGTAGCTGTTGAAAAGTTGAATATAAAGGGACTCGCTCAAACAAGACTGGCTAAAAGTATTAATGATGCCGGATGGGGACAGTTTATGAGTATACTTTCAAACAAAGCCGAAAATGCTGGTTTGAAAGTAATAGCTGTAAATCCAAATGGCACTAGTCAAGAATGTTCTAGTTGCGGTCACAAGGTTAAAAAACCGCTATCTCAAAGGATGCACAATTGCCCTGTATGTTATACAAGCTTGTGTAGAGATTTAAATGCGGCTATTAACATCAAGAATCGTGGGGATTATCAAGCAGACTTATCTTATTGCTTTGAAACAGATAAACCTAGACCAGATTTATGTATTGAAGTGGTTATTACTAGCGGTAGTCCCATCAAGTTACAAAAGTACAAATTAATGCAAGTCCCGGAAGTTTGGTTTTGGGAAGATGGAACTCTTGAGGTTTACTGCTTACGAGAACAAGAATATGAGAAAGTTGTTCAAAGCGAGTTGCTACCAGATTTAGATTTATCTTTATTGAATCGTTGTCTTTTGTTATCTTCACCCCTAGAAGCGATTAGAGAATTTCGTCGGGGAATTTCTTAGTTAAAATATATACAATAAGCATAAATAGCGATCGCTCTTTTTCCATTTTCCATAAAAAGAGTGATGCTTAAATATTCTCAACATTTTCTACTTGAGATTTGGCAAGCCTAATTAGTAATCTTAAAGCCTCATTCACCGCATCAGATGTTGGAAAAGCCTGAGCAACATCGGGTGCTAGTAAAACTAAGTTAGTGCCTTCTCTGTAACGTTCCACATACTTACCCCGAACACCTCCCTCTAACTGAGAAAAATCATATTCAGAACGCAGTTCATCATCAAATTCAGAGTTAGTTTCCTTCTTCATAAAATCTCCGTTCTCTGCGCGTTGCTTCTCTTGCACTAATAATTCTTACACGGTTGCTTCTATTCCTCGTTCCCAGGTTCTACCTGGGAATGCAATCAAGAAGGCTCTGCCTTCTGCTAACATTAGATGAGGCAGAGCCTCATAAACTGTATTCCCTGTCAGAGACAGGGAACAAGGAATTTATATTTATCTAAACCTGCACTTTAGTTGCATTCAATGCAATCACATCTTGCAGCCGCGAAATTACAAAAGACTTCTCTAAATAAGAGAACAAACCGCCAGCCTTGGGCCCCCGTTCCTTATTTATAAAGGATAAGTACAAAGCTTTAAAAGCATTTGCTTGTTGAATTTGCAACTCTTTAGTAGTTGAGAAAATCAGAGTTTGCAATTCCTCAGCTTCCCAGTTAGAAATATGCTGCAAATTCTCTACCAGCTTTTCTAAATAAGCGACTTGTTCCGCAGTCAAATCATTCGCTTTTTCCGGCACTTCTTCCAGATAAATAACTAACTTTTCTTCCTCATCTGCATAATCTTGTAACCACCTTTGAGCCGCAGCAATTCTTTGATTAACAATTTGCTGATCATATTCGCTTAAAGGCTGTGTACTGCGTTGTACAACCTCTTCCTGAATATCTAAGCGGGGAATTTGCAAAAGGGAAATCAGCGTACTGAAATCGAAAGGATGGAAAGGTTTAATTTCATCTCCTAATTGCGCGTAGAATAGCGGCATTAATTCCTCAGTCAATTCTGAAGCAGCTTGATACTTGTTAATTAAAGTATCGTAGTCCCGGAAAAGTCGGGTAACTGTTTCATAATTCGGCGCAAAACTGATTACCGACTTCGGTTGAGTCCGCAACATCAAAAAGCGCAGTAATTCAGGAGGAAGTAAAGCAGCAATTTCTTGAGCGCTAGAACCCACACCCTTAGAAGAACTCATTTTTGTGCCATTCACAAGAATAAATTCATAAGGAGAATGGAAAGGTGGTTGCTTTTGCAAAACTTTACGAGAAATAGCATTAGCCACATCTCTAGAACCACCTTTTTGAGAGTGGTCTTTACCAGCCATTTCGATAGTTACACCCAACACATCCCACTTAGCAACCCACTCAACTTTCCAAGGTAATTTACCATTACCATCAAAAGGAGAAACCCAACCAGAATGACCGCAACCTTTTACATAGTTTGTTGCATCTGGTTTGCAAGTGTAAAAAACTTCTGAGCCGTTGTAGTCTGTAGTTACAGTTGTAGCAATTTTGCCGCAATTCTCACAAATAATTTGAAAAGGATACCAATTATTTGGTCGGTCTGCTTTACTTACCTCTTTGTAAGCTTCTCTGACAAGGTGAGCATTTTTGAGAAAAGTATCGATGTAAGAATTTAGTTTGCCAGTGCGATACAAATCTCGCAAAAAATAAGTTTCTGGTTTTATTCCTAAATACTCGAAAACCTCAAAAAATTCACCAATAAAATACTTAGCGTAATCACTCGCTGTCTCTTCTGGAGAAGGTACGTTACACAGGGGAAAACCAAGATAGGGAGTAAATTTTTCTTGGTCTAGGTATTTAGGAACGGTGTCCAAGGCATCGTAGTCGTCAACACCATACAAGAATTTCACGGGCTTACCTGCGTGTTTCAAGGCACGGTAAATAACGTCATGGATAACCACACCCCGCAATGACCCTACGTGTACCCTGCCGGAGGGAGTTTTAGAATCATTAACTACCTGGTAGCCTTGTGCTTCAGCAGCGATTTTATCAGCCCAAAACATTTTGACATCTATTTTTTACGATGCCTTATATTTTAACTCTTACAAGCTTTTGATCAACTCAAGACACTTGTGCATCTGCTGGTGCATCGTTTGGGTGTCACCATGAAAGCGTCTACCGTGACCTGGTAACACCCACTCAAAGGAGTAATTAGCCAATTTCGCCATTGATTTAATTTGTTCTGGCCAGGAATACCAGCAGAAATCGTGAAAGGCCGCTAGTTGATGAAGGTCTTCTGACCATGCGAGATGGTCGCCGGTGAAGAGAAATTTATTTTTATAGAGTAAAACGGTGTGTCCTTTGGTGTGACCGGGAACGGGGATGATTAATAAATCGGGAGTTAACTGAAATGGTTCTGAAGCAGTTAGCTGAATTTCTACATTGCGTGTATCTGTAGAAATATCATCCTGATGGAGGATGCGCTGACATTTAAAATGTTCGGCAAATTTTTGATGGTCGGCTACATCATCTTTGTGAGTTAGGTACATATAACGAATCTGTCCAAACTCTTCGAGACGCTTAACTAAAGGTGGAGTAAAGCGGGGAGAATCTACTAAAATGTTACCTTCGGGAAGATGAATTAAATAACTAGCAGCACCATAAGAACTTTCTGAATGATAGCCGCAATGGTAAACGTTTTCGTCTACTAAAATCGGGAAAGTTTGTTGAGCAACTTTGATATCTTTGGGTTTTTCAACTGTACCAATAGAACTGGTAGGACAAGCTAAAAGTGCTTGGAGTGCGGCTAATCTTTCGGCTTCGGTTGTTGGTTGGTGATAAACTGCTGATTGTTCATCTACTCGATGGAATACTTCGGGTGTCATCCAGCGACAGGTATCGCAATCAATGCAGGTGGTATCTACATAAAAATCGCCGTTGATATTTTGGGTGCGACGCTGATTTAAATGAGCCATGTTAATGCCTCTGGCTAGAGATAAATCTTATATCTCTAATTTAGCAAAGGTGAACTAATTTTGGGGAAATTAGATTGAAGCCCAGCGAAAATCTGTCTTCAGCTTTCTTGAAGAGTTACGAGAGAATTTACCTGGAAAAGCAGTTAGTGAAATTCTTGAGTTTATGAAATCCAATTACTTAAAAACTCTACTTGTCCCTGCATTTCTTCCGCCGTTTTTGTGTTAATCAGCCGTAAAACACCGCGCATCAATTCGCCAATTCCGTATCGTTGCTGTGGAGCCAGAATAATTCCTGTATGGGATAATTCCTGTTCAATTAGAATAGTATGCAGTTGGTAAAAGTCTCTGACGTTGAAGCTGAAGATAGTTCGGTTATTTTCTCTAGCCCAAGCAAGCTGTTCTTCATCCGAACGATAGAGCATTCCCACATCTGCCACTGTTAACACATCGACATTGCAGGATTTCAAAGCTTGTACGAAATCCTCATCCATTGAGTCTTCGTCAATATATAGAAGTATCTTGCTCATCCCCAAACCTGTTAATCTTGCTTGGTGTGCAATGCTGCAAGTCTCCAATATTCCGCATCTACTTCAGCTAAATCTGCCTCAATTTGGTCACGGTTAGCATGGTAATAAGCCAAAGCAGCATAAACTTGGGCTAGGTTTAGGTGACTCATGCGACGGGCAATTTCTTCAGCACTTGCACCTTGTTTATAAAGAACCACCACACGACTTACAGAGGTTCTAGTCCCCGCAATCATTGGACGACCATTATTAATATCTGGAGAATGGTTTACTAGTGTACCGATGTTAGTAGCTGTCGGCATATTTGACAAATTCCTCAGCTAAGGTTCCTCAAGCCTAGTCTATCATTTGGATCGTCTAGCTGAATTCAGCGGGTACGATGGAATTGGTAGCTAAAGGAATCAGATATGACGATTGAGATAAATCATACTCAGCTTATACATGAGTATCAAGAAGTTCTGCAAAATAGAGAATAAATTCAGAATTTCTGGGTTTTTACTGTTTGCAGAGTATATATACGGAACAAGTATGTTATAATAGTTGCTATTGCATTTTAATAAAACGTAAAAAGCATTAGATTGAGCTAAAAGTACCACAACCATGCCAACACGTATTTTCTTAGCGAATCCAGATATTGATGTTGATATTCCTGAATATCTGAATATATTGAAGAAGCATTTGATTACATCCAAGATGGAGGTTTTTATGAAATAACCTGGAGTGCCGGTCAAGTAAAATCAATCCATGCTGGAGATAAAGCCTATTTCAAAAAAACCGGAAAGGGGAAACGTGGTTTCATTGCAGCAGCGGATGTAATCAATGCTAAACCCGAAGATATGTTAAATCAACTTCCTAAAAGCTTGGCGTAATATTCTATTTAGTAGGCTTGGGCTGATATCTCCCTGGTGGGGATTAGGAATTGTCAGCTTAAACTCGCCTTTTACCAAGTACTGATGCTTACCGCCAGAATAAGGGCCATCAAAACCCGCGTTTCTTAGGTAAAAAATCAAATCCCGGCGATTAATTGGCCCAAAAGGTGGCATTAGGCAACCTCTTGACTAAGATTAAGGTTAATGCCATCAAGTATCGGCAGAATATGACCCAAACGCAAACCTAAAATAATCCATCCTTCTAGTGCATCTTGCAATTCTTCCCGACAAGCTTCTAGAGTTTCAGCATTTGCCAATACACCTGGACATTCTGGAATTTCGCCATAAAAAGTTTCATCTTCTAGCAACTCATAGGTTGCTTTATGCATTGCTGTATTAATGTAATTGATTAACATTTATTTTAGATTATTGACAACTTTTGCTTCACCTTCAATCAAGAAAGAACAATGATTAGTATCAAGCAAGTACATATTTATAGTTGCAGAGGCATACGGATATCATGGACAAGTTGAAGGCATTCTCTAATATCATCTCCTGACCAAGAGCCTGCAAATTCTAGCAAATCCTTGGCTTTTGAACCCTTTAGTTTATCTGCATTCAAATTTGGTTCGGTTGGCGAATTTCTTTGGAGGTGACTAGCTTTAATGAAGCGAATAAAATCTAGTGCTTCAGTTAATAACTCTGGTGGTAAGGACTCTATTTCTTTAACTAATAAATCTCTATTTGTCATCTGGCAATTACCTTAACTATTGTTACTCTAACTGCAAAACGTAATTCTAATTATCTAATATCTCAACGACAAAACGATTTTTTAAAATTTTAACAACTCAGCACCCCTCGGCGTTGAAAAAAAGCGATCGCACTATCCCTAGACAATGCGATCGTCTCCGGCGGGCGTTCCGCCATCGCAAATCCTCACCCCTAGCTGATAAAATGCAGCTGATTGATCGCCGCAGTTATCAAACTATGGGTAATCGGCAAACTATCCACCACCATCCCCAGACACAACAGCATCATGTAGGAGATGGAATAGAGGAACAACTCTTTAGCTACAGTGCGATCCTCTGGGTTCTGCAACAAGCGCCAAGACTTGTGGATAAAGAATCCACCCAAACTTAAAGCGATCGCCGCGTATAAAACTCCACTCGCCCCCAAAGGATAAAACAGCAGCACTGTTGCAGCTACTGTAATTAGGGTGTAATACCAAATTTGCCGCACCGTTGCTTTATCACCTGCAACCACTGGCAACATGGGGATACCAACTTTGGCGTAATCATCCCGAATCATCAAAGCCAGCGCCCAGAAATGGGGTGGAGTCCACAAAAAGACGATCGCAAAAATTAGCCATGCAGCCCAGCTTAAAGTATCAGTGACCGCAGCCCAGCCGACTAATGCCGGAATCGCTCCTGCTGCACCACCGATGACGATATTTTGAACGCTGTGGCGTTTTAGCCAGTGGGTATAGACCAATATATAAAAAACGATGCCAGAGAAAGCTAACAGCGCCGCTAGGAGGTTAGCAAATACTGTTAGTAAAGTGAAGGAACCTACCGCCAGTGCGATCGCAAAAATCAAAGCATCACGGGGCTGTACCCTACCGGAAGGCATCGGACGGTGGCGCGTCCGCTCCATTTCATAATCTATATCTCGGTCATAGATACAATTAATCGTCTGGGCGCTAGCAGCCGCCAAAGTGCCACCAATCAGTGTAACTAGCAACAGCAATGGGTCTACTTCACCCTTAGCAGCGATCCACATACTCCCAGCAGTGGTAATTAACAGCAACGGGATAATCCGTGGCTTCGTTAGCTGGTAGTAGCTTTGAATCACTTGCAAAAATGTTTCGTGGTGGCGAGAGACATTAGTCTCAATCATGTTGGCTCTAGTTCCTTATTTTTCAACAACTTATTCGCAACCCCTGCTCAGTCTCGCTTCTCTGAAATCGCAGGCATTGACAGACTTGGCTTAGGTAACAACCCGCGCGGTTGCAGCTTCCATGAAAGAGTGCTACTCAGAACTTTGTGTGTAGAGTCAGTTCATTACTCGTTACTCATTACTCAGCACTGTTTTGGGTGCAGGCGCGGATCATTCTTTTGTATCGTTCCACCACTTCTAGGTGCTAGGGGTTGATGCTAGATGTGATGTCAAGTTCCTTTGATCGCTAATTACTAAATGGCTAATGGCTAATTGCCATTAGTCATCAGTAAAAATGGCATTAGCAATCGTGGGCAAACGAACTTGATTCGGGTTATGGATTTGAGCCATTTGCCTGAGAGCTTGTAGCAGTGACTGTTAAACCAACGGGGTAAGCGCTGATTTTTCGGCTAGCAATCCAATCGCGCAGTGCCAGAACTGTGAAAGCCACCAAAGTACCCAGCAAAGAAGCTCCTACGGCTTGGTGAGAGACGGTGAGTGGCTCAACTTGCAGATGTAATCGGAAAGTGGCAACTCCCAACAAAAGTTGTAAAATCAACAGTCCACCAGCCATGTTTGCCAGTCGCCGCAAAGCTGGATGCAGTGCAGGTGTCCACCAGGAAATCAAGACTATTGCCAAGATGGCTACCGTTGGCGGCACCAAGCCAATAATATGGCTATACATCACTCCACAAAGTTGAGAATCACCAAAGCATTGGTGCAGCGCCCAGCGAGAACCGACTACAGCACCTAGTAAACTTTGGAGATAAACCAAAACAGTGGCTGTTATTCCCACCCAAGGCAACTTACCAACAGTTCCAGTTCCCTGATACGGGGTGAGTGCCGTGCCGACGACGAGGAGGGTAGAGAAAAACAATAGCGCCGTTCCCAAATGGGCGGTAACGATATCAAACCGCAACAGTTCGGTGACGGTGAGTCCCCCCAAAATACCTTGAAAGACGATTAAAAACAGGGCGAAAGTAGATGCCCAAGGTAGCCAGTTAGGTAAGGCACGACGATGCCACCAAGACAAACCGCAAAGTGCGATCGCGCTGACACCAATCAAAGCTGCATCCAGTCGATGAAACCACTCCAAGAATACCTGGAGATTCATTTGCTTGGCTGGCACCAGTTCCCCGTAGCACAAAGGCCAGTCTGGACAAGCAAGTCCAGCATTCATCACGCGGGTGGCACTGCCTATTGCCATCAAAATCAAGGTGGCTATGCAAATTTTCCACACCAAGCGACGAATCAATTCCTTGGGCTTTTGCTGCTCTACAGCCGCTTCATTTTGTTGTTTTAGGACAATTTCGTTCATTAACGATACCTTCTGCCCGCTCTTGATTCAGCGCTCAAAATTATCTATTTGTTAGTACAGACCTATCTCCACCCTAGCGTATAGGCCAGAATTTATAGATTGGCTTGCACTTATACTTTGAATCACTCTAGCTACTTTTAGCCGGAAGCTTTAGGTATTTTTTAAGATGTGAATACTTGATTTATGGCAATTAATTTAATGTTTCTAAAGTTTTCCTTAAATTTTGCTACTTTTTGACATTTACTCTGGGAAATCTCCTATAAATCCCTTTTACTCAAGATTAGTAAGATAGTCAAAAAAATTAATAAAAATTTCAGACCATTAGACCCCATAACTTACAGCCTAGACTACCGTAGTAAGTGAGCAGTTTTGAAATAACGTAGTAAATTCATTTAAGTAAGTAGTGAAAATTCCAAGTTCGATCTGGACATTACTCATTGGCATCGTGCTCACCCTAGCCAGCCTTTGGTACGGTCAAAATCACGGTCTGTTGCCTACAGCCGCAACGGATGAAGCTTTATTGGTAGACGGTCTGTTCAACGCGATGATGATCGTCTCTACAGGCATTTTTCTGATTGTGGAAGGTGTTTTAATTTACTCTGCAATTAAATATCGGCAGCGTCCAGGTGACAACGAAGACGGGCCACCAGTTGAGGGTAATGTGCCGCTAGAAATACTCTGGACGGCGATCCCAGCAATTATCGTGATCGGGATTTCTGTTTATAGCTTTGAAGTCTACAACGACATCGGCGGCTTCGATCCCCATAGCATCCACGAAGCCCCAATGACTCAGGAATCGATGACAATGCCAGGGGCAGCGATCGCGGCAACTCTCAGCGACACACCGCCCAGCACAGAACCCAACCTGAATCAAGCAAAATCTGACGAGGCAATGCAAGACCCTGCTACCGCAGCAGTCCGCAATGCTGACCAAATTCCCCAACTGCGGAATGCCCCTGGGGTAGGTAGCGTGGCTCCCACCCTGGGCGCAAGTCCCGAAAACGAAGGTAAAGCACCCCAAATGGTGATCAACGTCACCGGTCTCCAGTACGCCTGGATTTTCACCTATCCAGAAACTGGGATCACTACAGGTGAAATGCACGTTCCTGTTGGGCGGGAAGTGCGACTGAATATGACAGCTAACGATGTCATTCATGCCTTCTGGGTGCCAGAGTTCCGCCTGAAACAGGATGTTATCCCCGGTAGACAGAGTGAGATTCGCTTCACCCCCAGAGTTACGGGTTCTTATCCCCTGATCTGTGCTGAACTTTGTGGTCCCTACCACGGGGCAATGAATACACAAGTGGTGGTTGAGTCACAAGAAGCATTTGACAGCTGGACGCAAGAGCAGCTAGTTGCTAGCCGTGAAACTCTGAATCAAGCCGTTGCGGTTAATCCTGCGGGTCTATCCCCAGATGAATTTCTCGCTCCTTACACTAAAGAAATGGGTATTCACCCAGAAATGCTTCATCAAGTCCACCATTAATCAATGCTAATTTAGTCAACTGCTGACTAATGACCAATGACTAATGACCAATGACTAATTGATCATGACACGAGCTACATTGCAAGAAACTGCTAATATCCCCGCCCTGAATGAAGAATCAGGGGAAAGACACTGGCGGGACTTCTTTGGCTTCTGCACCGACCATAAGGTGATTGGGATTCAATATCTAGTCACTTCGTTTATTTTCTACTGCATCGGTGGCGTGATGGCTGACTTGGTGCGGACAGAACTACGAACGCCAGAAGTTGATTTTGTGACGCCAGAAGTCTATAACAGCCTGTTCACACTCCACGCCACAATCATGATTTTCTTGTGGATTGTGCCAGCCGGAGCCGGATTTGCTAACTATCTGATTCCCCTAATGATTGGGGCTAAGGATATGGCATTCCCTCGGCTGAATGCTGTGGCTTTTTGGATGATTCCCCCAGCGGGTATTTTGCTCATCGCCAGTTTGGTATTGGGTGATGCACCGGATGCAGGTTGGACTTCCTACCCTCCCCTCAGCTTGGTAACAGGACAAGTGGGTGAGGAAATTTGGATTATGAGTGTCTTGCTGCTGGGTACGTCATCGATTTTGGGATCGATTAATTTTGTCGTTACCTTGCTGAAGATGCGGATTCCCAGTATGGGAGTCCATCAAATGCCCTTGTTTTGTTGGGCAATGTTTGCCACTTCGGCGCTGGTGCTGATATCGACGCCAGTACTTGCAGGGGCGCTAATTCTGCTGTCTTTTGATTTATTGGCAGGGACAACATTTTTTAACCCGACTGGTGGCGGTGACCCGGTAGTTTACCAGCATATGTTCTGGTTTTACTCCCACCCAGCGGTTTACATCATGATTTTGCCATTTTTTGGGGCAATTTCAGAGATTATCCCCGTTCATTCGCGCAAGCCGATTTTTGGCTATAAAGCGATCGCCTATTCCTCTCTGGCTATCAGCTTTTTGGGGCTAATAGTTTGGGCACACCACATGTTTACCAGCGGTATCCCCGGTTGGTTGCGGATGTTCTTTATGATCACCACAATGATCATTGCCGTACCCACGGGAATTAAAATATTCAGCTGGTTAGCAACGATGTGGGGCGGAAAAATCCGGCTCAACAGTGCGATGATTTTCGCCATTAGCTTTGTAGGTACTTTCGTGATTGGTGGTATTAGCGGCGTCATGTTGGCGGCTGTACCTTTTGATATTCATGTTCACGATACCTATTTTGTCGTCGCTCACTTGCACTACGTCCTCTTTGGCGGTAGCGTTTTGGGGATTTTTGCGGCGATCTACCACTGGTTCCCGAAAATGACGGGACGGATGATCAACGAATTTTGGGGTAAAGTTCACGCTGTCTTGACTGTCGTCGGTCTAAATATGACCTTTTTACCCATGCACAAGCTGGGGCTGATGGGCATGAACCGCCGGATTGCCCAATATGATCCCAAATTTACCTCACTCAATGAAATCTGCACCTATGGGTCTTATATACTAGCGATTTCGACATTACCCTTTATTATCAATGCGATTTGGAGTTGGTTGTACGGGCCGAAAGCTGCTAATAATCCCTGGAATGCACTCACGTTAGAGTGGATGACTACCTCACCGCCAGCAATTGAGAATTTTGACAAACTCCCAGTATTGGCGACGGGTCCCTATGACTATGGCTTGTCTAAGGCTAAAGAAGGTGTACCCTTAGACGACCCTAACCCAGTTTTATCTGCTGGACTAAACTCGGTATTAAGAGCGAAACCTGATCCTGCGGTTGCTGCTAACCCTGAAGATTCTAAATAGGGAATTGGTAATAGGTAATTGGTGATTAAATTCTATTACCCATTACCTATTACCCATTACCCATTACCCATTACCCATTAATTAAGATTCATGCAAAGTCAAATAATTGACCCAGCTAAAACTGAACTGAATCATCACCACGCAGCGGTAGCGGCAGATGCTCATCACGAAGCGCATCCAGACCATCGTCTATTTGGGCTGGTTGTCTTCCTGATTGCTGAAGGGATGATTTTTGTGGGGATGTTCGGAGCTTACTTGGCTTTCCGTTCTACCTTACCTGTATGGCCTCCCGCAGGCACACCGGAGTTAGAGCTATTGCTACCCGGTGTCAACACAGTCAATTTGATTGCTAGCAGTTTTGTGATGCACAATGCTGATGTTGCAATCAAAAAGAACGATGCACGGGGAATGCGTATTTGGTTGGCGATTACTGCCGCAATGGGTGCGATTTTCTTGGTTGGGCAGGTGTATGAATACACCCATTTGGAATTTGGTCTGACCACTAACTTATTTGCCAGTGCATTTTATGTTTTGACTGGCTTCCACGGGTTGCACGTGACTATTGGTGTTGTGGCAATTATCGCGGTGTTGTGGCGATCGCGCGTTCAGGGTCACTACAGCAACGAAAAGCACTTCGGTATTGAAGCTGCCGAAATTTATTGGCACTTTGTAGACGTGATTTGGATTATTTTGTTCGGATTGCTGTATCTGCTTTGAGTATTAATTATGAGTTGTTCACTCCACTCGAATAACTTATCAGCCCCCTCCTGGGGGTTTTTTTATTGGTCGTGCCTCTTTTCTGAGTGTCAATAACAGGCTTTTAGGTTAGGCTTTCAATCTATAATATATTTAAAATGTAATCCAATACGCTTGGTGTTAAGGCTTAACTCTTTGTCAAAGTCAATTTTTTTAACGTAGACGCGGAGCGGCGTGCCGCGAAGGACGCAAAGAACGCAAAAGAAGAGAAGAAAGAGAAGGAAGAAATTCTTAACTGAACTGTCTTGGAATATAATCTTATGTTTAACTACAATCCTTTAGCTTGCCTACCTTCTTCCGAAGAGTTGCCAAGTTCTGATGATACTCCTGTGGATAATGAACTACAAATTTTAATTCCCAATTTATTGTTAGCTGTCTTAGCTACTATCTGGGAAAACCGGGATGATTGGTTTTTTGGCGTTAATATGGGAGTTTATTATACTGTTAATAAACCTGCCATTGTTCCTGATGCTTTTTTGAGTTTGGGTGTAGAACGTTTTGTTGGAGAACAAGGACGTTTAAGTTATGTATTTTGGGAAGAAGATGGGATTCCCCCAATTTTAACTTTAGAAATCGTTTCCCAAACTTACAATTATGAGTATGAACAAAAGAAGTTAGATTATGCACAGTTAGGTATTTTATATTATGTAATCTATGCACCAACTCGTCTACGGAAGAGACGCCAACGATTAGAAGTTTATCGTTTAGTTAATGGTGAATATGTTTTACTACCAGGTGATCAAATATGGATGCCAGAAATTGGTTTAGGTATTGGTCGGGAACGGGGAAAATATCAAGGCATTACGCGAGAATGGCTCTATTGGTATGATGAAGCTGGTAATAGATACCTGACACCAGAAGAAGTAAAATTTCAAAGTCAGCAACAATTAGCACAAAGTCAGCAACAATTAGCACAAAGTCAACAACAATTAGCACAAAGTCAACAACAATTAGAGGAACTGTTAATTAAGTTGCAACAGAGGGGAATCGATCCTAACAGCCTTTGAGTTTTTTAATGCTTCGCCGTATCCCTGCTTACTGACTGCGCCAAATATTAATTTTCCGGTCAAATCCGCCACTGGCTAGAAATTGCCCATCGGGGCTAAAAGCGATCGCACTCACCCAGTCAGAATGTTGATAAAGTGTATTGGTTAACGCACCTGTAGTTAAATCCCACAGTTTAACCCCATCTTTGCCAGCACTGGCCAGAGTTTGGCCATCGGGATGAATGGCGATGGCGCGGAGCGCCCGCTGGAAGCGATGGGCTACGCCCCGCCAAAGGCGATCGCATTTACCCAGTTATTATGTCCGGTGAGGGTGAGCACTCTTGTACCCTTGTTGACATTCCACAGTTTAATAGTGCGATCGCGGCTAGCACTAACTAAACTTTCGCCATTGGGTGTAAAAGCCACAGCAGTGACGACTTGATTATAGCCACTCATACTGAATGTGGTTCGTTGCGTGCTAATTGCTCATATGTGTCTAAAATATCCTGTGAGATATCTAAATACTTAGTTTCTTTTGTGGAAGAAGCAGGGAAATCTTTGAGAGCTAAAATATTTAAATAGAAATTTGGTTGACTATTAAAATATTTAGGCAACCTGTGTTGCTGATGCAATAGGCAGTTAAATTTATCGAGAAATAGCTTTAATTTTTGCGTTTTTAATTAGCTTGACTTAAGCTAATTTTGCCCACCGAATTGTGTTCACGGACAATGAATTCTTGGACTATACCTAGTTGGAGATATTTTTCTTTAATACTCGTTGGCAAGTCATGAAAATCCTCGATTGTTTTTCTACAATTTGCTGCTGAACATCCACACTCCATTGTCCATGGTTCATCTTTCTCACTCATACTTGTAGAGTAATCGTAGAAAATTTCCTCATTTTTGCCTATATCAATTAAAGCTACTAATGTATGTGTGTTTACAATTCCGGCATTGGGATTGCAATGATGATTGATAAAAACGCTAGGTTCTTCTAGGTCAATATATGTTTTAGTCTCTATTTGCAATGGATTGCCGACTAATTGCTCGTCTTTTGCTAAAACTTCATCCAAAGTAATTATCTTGCCAGTAAAGGTCAAAATAACTTCACCTTTAGTAATGTTTTGAGCAGCAAAACCTCCTCTACCAAAACTACATTTATCAATAAAAATCTTGCAAGAATTATTATTAAGACTCTTAAGTGTCACAGGATTTGAAGATAACTTTGTTTAGTGTAAGAATAATTATATATCACACATATCAATATTTAGATTAATATAATAAATTCTTTTTTATATCAAAATTGATGATTATTTATAATTTGAGTCAAGCAAGTTTTAACAAAATTAACTTATGCTAGCAAAATATGACTTGACAAATATAGTTGTTCGTGAACTTTATCCGCCGTATCCCTGCTCAAAAATCTTTGCTCAATTACTGCGCCAAATATTAATTTTCCGGTCAAATCCGCCACTGGCTAGAAATTGCCCATCGGGGCTAAAAGCGATCGCACTCACCCAGTCAGAATGACCAGCAAGTGAAGTTAATAACTCACCTGTAGCTAAATTCCACAATTTAACCCCATCTTTGCCAGCGCTAGCTAGATATTGCCCATCGGGGTTGATAGCGATCGCATTTACCCAGTTATTATGTCCGGTGAGGGTGAGCACTCTTGTACCCTTGTTGACATTCCACAGCTTAATAGTGCGATCGCGGCTAGCACTAACTAAACTTTCGCCATTGGGTGTAAAAGCCACAGCAGTGACGACTTGATTATGCGCCGCAACTCGACGGATTAGTTTACCAGTAGTCAAATTCCATAACTTAATTACACCCTTGCTATCACCACTAGCCAAAATCTGACCATCAGGACTAATCGCCAAGGTAAAGATCAAATTATCAAAGCGTACCAGAGTAGCCAGTGGACGCTGTTGTTGCAAATCCCACAGCCGAATTCCATCTAAAGCACCACTGACAAGAATTTTACTATCAGGTGATACCGCTAAAGACAATACATTAGTGGTATGGGCGACAAAAGAGCGGCTAAAATTCTTATTTTTCAGATTCCAAAGATTAATTGTGTTGTCACTACTACAGCTAACGAGGGTTTTACCATCTGGCGCCATCACGATAGATTCCACCGCTTTTTGGTGTGCTTTGCCGATAGTCCCCACTTTTTTGCCCGTTTGAGAATTCCAAAATTGAATTCTGCCTTCATTGTCGGCGCCACCACTAACCAAGATTTTGCTATTTGGACTGAAGGTTAGAGATTTAATAGTTCCCTCATGAGCAATGAAGGAGTGAAGCAACCGAGGATTAGCAAAGCTTGTGTTAGCTGTCAAGTCTAGTAGATTTTCGTTAGCAGCATGGGCAACATACATATCTTGCCCTTGCCAGATGGCAACAGGTAGGGCGACAGCTACCATACATGCCAAGACAAAATAAGGACGAAAGACAGCATTACCCCCACCTGTTCCCTGACTCCTCACCGCTTTTCCTCACGAATTGAATAGGTAGGCAATCATTGACAATCAGCAGCTACTATAGGCGTGGCTTTTTCTTAGAAACTGTCAATATTGGTAAAGCTGAACTGGACGAGCGAGAGGGCAAGTAATGTTGAACTACAGGTTCCTCAGGTAAAGGAGGACGCTGTTGCATCCGCCACAACTTAAAGGCAAGAGCAATCCCTGCTGTTCCCAAACCAAAAGCGAATAACGACCAGCTATCATCCAATCCACCAATTAGGGCATCCACCACACCCATTGTCATTAATGCACTGATTAGTGGTTCTTTCCGGTAGGCTGACTTCAAAAAACGAGGTAATACAGCGTTCATCACAGCTTAGTTAGTTCCAGTTAAGTTTTTCTATAAATCTACCCAGAGTAACCCACCAGTAATTTGCCATGATCATCAAAGGCAAATCAAGACACACAACATTATAATTTCCTAGAGTAGAAGAGCAAGTGTCGTAATTCACCCCCCTGTCTTTAGTAATGTCCGGCTGAGGATATCACCGTTAGTCCTATCTGCTTTATAGCCATAGACGGTAAGTTGCGTCAGGTAGTTCGCTTTCAAGCCAAAACCAGCTGGTTGTTCCAGCTGGTTAGAACTCTTCTAATTAATAGCTTACAACTTGCAAGCCCGTGCTTTCTTCTGGCACTACTTTAAACCGAGCCATGTGAGCACGCCTTGATTGGTAGCGTATTCAATTACCACCATCAAGATGAAGCCAATCATAGCAGCTCGACCATTCAAGCGCTCGGCATATTCATTGAAGCCAAACTTAGGTTCTTCTAATTTGGGGTTAACGGTTGGTTGTGGTTGTGTCATGATCAAAAATTCCTCTCTCTCTTGTCGGCAAACGAAACTTTAAATTGGGTTTTGAGCTAATTGCAGTGCCTGAATGCCAAGGTAGCTTGAGAAATCCAGCGGCAGCTTCCGGGAGGGAGCTATGCAAATGCTTTGTTTACAATTTTTAATTATTCTTTATCTATTGTAAGAATACTGGGGCATTAGTCAAGAGGAAGAGTCAGCAACTCTCCAGCGTTAGTTGAGTTGAGTTAAATCAAAATTCGCTATCCCTAATGCAGAAGTAGCGGGTTGGGGACTGGCAGGCTAAAGTGAAACAAAAAATAATCAGAGGCTGTAAATGGAAATCGGCGTTCCCAAGGAAACTAAAGATCAAGAGTTTCGGGTAGGTTTGAGTCCTTCTAGTGTGCGGGTGCTGCGGGAAAATGGTCATCATATCTTTGTCCAAACCCAAGCAGGTACTGGTGCTGGATTTACAGATGATGACTACAGCAGCGCTGGGGCAGAAATTGTCTCGACACTAGAAGCAGCTTGGAATCGGGAGCTAGTAGTCAAGGTAAAAGAACCGCTGAAAACTGAGTATAAATTTCTGCAAAAAGGGCAAATTTTATTTACTTATTTGCATTTAGCAGCCGATCGCCAATTGACCGAGCATTTAATTGATTGTGGCACTTGTGCGATCGCTTATGAAACCGTAGAACAACCAGGACAAAATAGACTTCCCCTGCTTACCCCCATGAGCATCATCGCCGGTCGGTTGGCGGTACAATTTGGGGCGAGGTTCCTAGAACGCCAGCAAGGGGGCAAAGGTGTACTTTTAGGCGGTGTACCCGGTGTTAAAGCAGGCAAAGTAGTAATTTTAGGCGGTGGCGTTGTCGGCACAGAAGCCGCTAGAATTGCCGTTGGCATCGGTGCGATCGTGCAGATTTTAGACGTCAACGTTGAGCGCTTATCTTATTTAGAAACTTTATTTGGCTCTAGAGTCGAACTGGTTCACAGCAATTCTGCCCACATTGAAGCCGCTGTTAAAGAAGCCGATTTACTCATTGGTGCAGTTTTAATCCCCGGACGCAGGGCACCGATATTAGTATCCCGCGATTTGGTCAAGCAAATGCATCCCGGTTCTGTAATTGTAGATGTAGCGGTTGACCAAGGCGGTTGTGTAGAAACTTTACACGCCACATCTCACACTAGCCCAGTATATATTGATGAGGGCGTAGTCCATTATGGCGTTCCCAATATGCCAGGGGCTGTACCTTGGACGGCAGCCCAAGCACTCAACAACAGTACATTACCTTATGTTGTGCAGTTGGCAAATTTGGGAATTAAGGCTTTGGATGTTAACCCAGCTTTAGGTAAGGGTTTAAATGTCCAAAATCATCGCTTGGTGCATCCGGCTGTGCAAGAGGTTTTCCCTGATTTGGTGAGTTAACTATATATATAGTGGTTTGCTGTTAAGTCTAAGAAAGACCTAACCCCCAACCCCTTCCCTGCTAGGGAAGGGGAGCATGATTTAAAACTAGGGAAGGGGAGCATGATTTAAAACTAGGGAAGGGGAGCATGATTTAAAGCCTTTGCAGTTAAGTCGAAGAAAGACCTAACCCCCAACCCCTTCCCTGCTAGGGAAGGGGAGCAAGATTCAAAACTAGGGCAGGGGAGCAAGATTCAGAACTAGGGAAGGGGAGCAAGATTCAAAACTAGGGAAGGGGAGCAAGATTCAAAGCCTCTCCCCTTGTAGGGGAGAGGTTTGGAGAGAGGTCAAAGTGTATTGTATACAAGCGAAAAACGCTATAGCGCTTTGCTGTTAAGTCGAAGAAAATTGGCTAAAGTAGGCTCAATGTTTTTAACGCTAGTAGTACTCTAAAATCAGTCTAATAGTCTGTTGGTTGCGCGGATGGGTGGGTGTAGAAAATGAGGGGTGAAAAAAAATGGCTGTATCTCTCTCTATGCAAGGCTTTGAGGGCTATCGAACTGAAAAACGATCCGCGCACCTTATGGGGACTGGGTTTCAGCGTTTTTTATGTTTTGCGATCGCGCTGAAACGTGGTATGATTTACCCATCCGCGCAAATGAACCTTGAAAACCAAATACAACCAGGCTTCCAGATCCCAGCCCTTGCAAAACATCAAAATCCCTATTAGGGATTGAAACATTGCAGTGGCTAGCGCACCTTCTACATTTTCTTTAACTTGCAAAACATCAAAATCCCTATTAGGGATTGAAACCCTATAAAATCATCTTCCTCAGAAAGCACTACATCCTTGCAAAACATCAAAATCCCTATTAGGGATTGAAACAACCATAGTAAGATGTAAACATAGAGGCAAGGAAGTAACTTGCAAAACATCAAAATCCCTATTAGGGATTGAAACGAAGTAGAGCTTAATCGCTGCAAAGTTCTTCTGTGCCTTGCAAAACATCAAAATCCCTATTAGGGATTGAAACGAGATAGCCTACTTCCATCGGTTTCCCACAGAACAGCTTGCAAAACATCAAAATCCCTATTAGGGATTGAAACTTGGTCAATCTGCGACCATCTGAGGGTGGTTTTTTGCTTGCAAAACATCAAAATCCCTATTAGGGATTGAAACGCTCACGGGTAAATCACCAATGCTGAAGTGAATACCTTCTTGCAAAACATCAAAATCCCTATTAGGGATTGAAACAGGTGCTCGCAATTACTGCGAAATCACAAATGAAAACTTGCAAAAGTCAAACCCAAGTAATGATGCAAAAAAGTCTTGTTTGGTTGATCAGTTGGACAATAGCTATAGCATCTTTAGGATGCGGTCTAAATCGTGCCGAGTCATCTGGATTAGTTAAAGGAAAACAAACAATGGTACAGTTACCAATGGTTGTAGTGAAGGCGGATATTGAAGAAAACGCTGTTGAGCAAGTCCGCCTCGTAGGACGCTATGTCCAGATTGATGTGCGTCAAAGACCTGACTCTCCGCCGGTTTACAACGGCAATGTTGCATTGGTATTAGAGGATGGCACGGAAGTTTTACTGTACCCAGTTTGGCATGTGGAGGCAAAACGACCGAAGGAAGAAATCAGCCGATTTGAACAGAAACAAGTGACTGTGGTGGGAACTATTTTTCCAAAAGCTCCCTCCAACCCTAGCCATGCTGCTAATTTTTTGATGCCGTGTTTAACTGAAGTTCAATCAATTGAACTAGCTAATTGAGTGCGATCGCTCTTTCTTTGAGCGGGCGCACTCCGCCATCGCCTCCGACACGCTGTACAATCACTCCCACCAAATTCTTAAATATCTAGCTTGCTGGCAAAACACCAAAATCCCTACTAGGGATTGAAACCCTTTAAACTCTATCCAAAGGTGGGTTAATCGATGGCTTGCAAAAGACTAAAATCCCTACCAGGGATTGAAACTTTAATATATTAACCGTCCTTGCTTCTGTTTCAACAGCGCACCAGTACAGCGGAACATTGTTAAAATCATTGCTTAAGTGTTTTAACTTTCCTTGTGTCTCTTTCTCGTTCGTGATAGATTACTTACGTAATTTGTACCTAAGTAGAGAAAAATATGATTGTAATCGGGAAAAAATTGATATCAGGATTTTTAGCACTGGTTGTAAGTAGCTTGATGTTCTTGGCATCTCCAGCTATTGCTGCTACCTCATCAGATGTGGCAACTCTTACTCCAGAAAATTTTGAAACTGAAGTAGTGCAATCCGACAAACCTGTAGTTGTAATTTTGATATCTGACACAACACGTGAAGCCTTTGAAGTTTCCTTAGACAAGCTAAAATCAGAAGCTCAAACCACTTTTGGTGATAATTACAAAATAGTTTTGGGCACTGTCGAAGCTAATCCAGAAACTTACTATCAAACCCCTGTTCCCCGAATCTATCCGCCTATTTCTACCGCTACTATTTATGAAAAAGGTACAAAGGTAGCAAGCGGATTTTTTATTAATCCAAATGACCCCAAACAAGCATTTGAATCAATAAAAGAATTCAATTATTGATGCCTTAAGCGACACTAAAGACTTACTCATGAAAGAGTGAAGAAAGCACTGAAGATTTTAACTAACTTAAAAATCTTTAGTGTTTTTTCTATTATTTAAGCATTCTGCATAATGCTAGGACTTACGCATCGCTAAAAAAAGTCCTATAAATTGTGCGTTAGGGAACGCACACTACGTCTAGTCCACTGACGCATCGAAAAAGCCTGAAAAGAGGGTAAATTTATACGATGCTTAAGTCTACGTAGGTTGGGTTGAGGAACGAAACCCAACATTTGCGGGACATTGTTGGGTTCTCGCACGGTAAGCCCAACCTACATTTTTTTTAACAGAACCGTATTGAAATATAACCCTTTGGTGCATTCCCATCAAAAGAGAAATAGATATTCTAAATAGGACAGCTTGCTAATGGGGAAAATTCGTGGAATTTTTATCCGATTCAGTTGTGCTATCAAGGATGCAATTTGCCCTAACGGCAATATTCCATATACTTTGGCCCGTCCTAACTACAGGAATGGGAATCTATCTCGTTATTATTGAGGCAATTTGGCTCAAAACTCAGAATCCAGATTATTATCTCCATGCTCGTTTTTGGGCTAAATTCTACGTGCTGAATTTTGGGATTGGTGTAGCAACCGGCATCCCAATGGAATTTCAGTTTGGCACTAATTGGGCACCATTCTCGGAAGCAGTTGGTAACTTTTTTGGCAGCGTTATTGGCTTTGAAGCTTCTTGGGCATTTATGCTAGAAGCTGCCTTTTTAGGAATTATGTTATTTGGCTGGGAGCGTGTCAATCCGACAATTCACTTTCTCTCAACAATTTTAGTTGCTGTTGGCGCTAATCTCTCAACTTTGTGGATTTTAACAGCTAATTCTTGGATGCAAACCCCCGCAGGAGGGGAATTAGTTAATGGTAAATTTGTTGTCCATGATTACTTTCAGGCAATTTTAAATCCCTTCATGGTTAACAGTGTTCTCCACATGTTTTTTGCCACATTGGAGACATCTCTATTTGTGATTGGGGGAATTAGCGCTTGGTATATTCTCCAAAGACGACACCCGGCTTTTTTTGCTCAGTCGTTGAAAATAGTTTTAGCAGCTGCGATCGCAGTTGCCCCACTACAAATCTACATCGGACACCTCAGCGGTGAACAAGTTTATCACTATCAACCCACAAAACTCGCCGCAATGGAAGCCCAGTGGGAATCATCACCGGCTGGAAAACCTGCTGACTGGAGTTTGCTAGCGTTACCCAACGAAAAAGCCGAGAAAAACGACTGGGAAATCACCATCCCCAACGGCTTGGGTTACATTCTGGAATTTAAACAAAATCTTTCTCAACCATTACGCGGTTTAAAGGAGTGGAAACCAGAGGATCGTCCGCGAATGGTGGGTTTAATTTATTATGCCTTTCGCACGATGATCGCGATCGCTTTTTTCCTCGCTGGACTGATGCTGTTAAGCACTCTGCAATGGTTACGGGGTAAACTCTCAACCGAAAATATAACCCAGCAACGTTTGTTAATGCTGGCTTGGGTATTCGCCGCACCTCTAGGATACATCGCCGTTGAGTCAGGTTGGATAGTCCGCTGTGTGGGAAGACAACCTTGGACGCTTTACGGACAAATTCGCACGGTTGATGCTGCTTCTCGTCTACCTGCGAGTAATGTTTTAGCTTCACTCACCACCTTTGCTACAGTCTACAGCCTGTTATTTATCGCCGTTTTGTATTTTGGTAGCCGCATTATCCGCAGAGGGCCAAATCTCGATTTACCAATACCAGGTATGGAGATTACTAAACCTGCAATCGATACCACACCAGGAGAATTTATCCCAGATGAACGTCCTGTAGAAGCACAACAGTGAAATTTAAAATTCAATATTAGTAGGACTTACGCACTAAAAAGCTGATTAAAAAGTGGGGTATCTAAAAAGCCCCCTTTTTAAGTGGGTTGGGGATCTCTTTTGTGTAAGTCTTAATCAGGAAAATGAAAACACAGATAAATACAAATAGTTAATCTGTGATTTTCTCTTTTTTGTAATATAATTTGACCTCTCTCCAAACCTCTCTCCTAAAAGGAGAGAGGCTTTGAATTTTACTCCCTTCTCCCACAACGAGAAAGGTTTTGAGAGGATGTTTTAAAAGTCGTTGGTGACGTATCAAAAATCTTTAGATCTCCCCTAACCCCCCTTCCGGGGGGAACTAGAGTCAAAATCCCCCAGGAATCGGGAGATTTAGGAGATCTCGATACGACTTGATACTTTACAAACATCCTCTGAATCTTACTCCCCTTCCCTAGTAGGGAAGGGGTTGGGGGTTAGGTCGATATTTTTGCCGCAGTCTAAATAGGAGATTTTATGGAGACGCTAAAGTATTTTCTCCCCCAAGTTTGGTTTGTAATTTTAGCCCTTTTCCTCTTCCTTTACGTGATGCTAGATGGTTTTGATTTAGGGGTAGGCATATTATCTCTCACTTCCTCTGATGAGAAACGCCGGGGAATTTTAATGACTAGCTTAAGCAATATTTGGGATGCTAATGAAACTTGGTTAGTGCTGATGGCGGGGGGTTTGTTTGGCGCATTTCCCCTTGCTTACGGCACGATTTTAACTGCTTTGTATATACCAATTTTTACAATGGTTTTTGGGTTCACCTTTCGGGGTGTGGCTTTTGAGTTTCGCGAACTTTCCAACCGCAAAATCTTGTGGAATTTAGCTTTTGGTGTCGGTAGTTTTACGGCTGCACTCGGTCAAGGTTTTGCTTTGGGTGCGGTGCTGGAGGGGATTAGGGTTGATGAAGCGGGACATTTTATCGGTACTTCTTGGGACTGGCTGAGTATTCCTTCTGTGCTGGTGGCGTTGACGTTGATTCAGGGATATGTGCTGATTGGTTCAACATATCTCGTGTGGAAAACCACCGGAGAATTACAACAGACTCACTATAAAACAGCGAAGATTGCGGCTTGGACAACGCTGCTAGGGGCGATTTTTATCACGATTAGCACGCCGATATTTTATGAAAGTGTGCGATCGCGTTTGTTCCAGCAACCCCTAGTTTACATCTTTGCCGTCATTCCTGTGTTGGGAGTCTGGTTAATTTGGCAACTCTTAAACAGTCTCAACCGCAAAGAAGAACGCGCACCCTTTGTTTGGACAATTCTGTTGTTTGTGCTGACATTCATCGGTTTGGGTTTGATTGTCTTTCCCTACATCATTCCCATGCAGATAACCATTTATCAAGCATCCGCTGATCCTAGTTCCTTGGTGATTATGCTGATTTTTATCGGCTTCCTCATCCCGGTGATGTTGTTTTACAACCTTTACCAATACATTGTTTTTCGGGGTAAAGTCACTGGTGGTGAATATGGGGAGTAGGTTTTACAAGAATAGTAGATTTCAATTCATCACACCTCACGCCCAACTCGTACAATAGAGAAAGATATTGTTGAGATTTGTATAGTTAGGGATAAGCTGTCATGGCGCCCGCCGTTTTAATTCAAAATCTGCAAAAGCGCTACGGCACCGTGGAAGCCGTCAAAGATGTCTCCTTTCAGGTGGAACCTGGGGAAATCTTTGGTTTACTCGGCCCCAATGGCGCGGGTAAAACAACTACTCTGCGTGCCTTGTGTACTCTGACTACGCCAGATGCTGGCAAAATCGAAGTATCTGGTATATCAGTATTAGATAACCCCAAACTAGCTAGACAAAAGCTGGGTTATGTGGCTCAGGAAGTCGCATTAGATAAGGTGCTGACGGGAAAAGAATTGCTGCAACTGCAAGCGGCGCTTTATCACCTCCCCGGTGCAGTAGGGAAAAAGCGTATTGAAACGGTATTAGATTTACTCGGTTTGCAAGAATACGCTAATAAAAAAACAGGAACCTACTCTGGCGGTTTACGCAAGCGCCTAGACTTGGCTGCTGGGTTACTCCATGCGCCTGATGTGCTGGTGTTGGATGAGCCTACAGTGGGGCTTGACATTGAAAGCCGCTTTGTGGTATGGGATTTTCTCCGGAAGTTGCGGGCATCGGGGACTACAGTATTAATTACCAGCCATTATTTAGAAGAAATTGACGCTTTAGCCGATCGCGTGGCAATTATCGATCGCGGGCTTGTAATCGCCTCTGGCACACCTTCCCAGTTAAAAGATCAAGTGGGAGGCGATCGCATAACTTTGCGAATCCGCGAGTTTTCACCGCTCGAAGAAGCAGAAAAAGCCACCAACCTCCTGCAAGCTTTGCCCTTTGTCCAAGAAGTGATCATCAACAGCGCTCAAGGTAATTCACTCAATTTGGTGGTAAAACCCCAAAATGATGCCCTGATTACCATCCAGCAAACCCTCACTGCTTCTAACTTGCCTATATTCGGCATAGCTCAATCTCGCCCCAGCCTAGATGATGTCTACCTTGCCGCTACGGGACGCACCTTAATGGATGCCGAATTAGCAGCAGTCTCCACCCGCGATCCCAAAGCCGAGAAAAAACAAAATATGCGGTAAGGAATGGGTAATGGGTAATGGGTGATGGGTAATGGGTAATGGGTAATGGGTAATGGGTGATGGGTAATGGGTAATGGGTAATAGTTTTTTCAATGACCAATGACTAATGACCAATGACTAATGACTAATGACTAATGACAAAATTGCTATGAGTGTAACTCCTAAAACTGAGATGAATTGGCAGCAACTAGCAGCACCTGTTGCAGTTGCTGATACCACCTCCAACTTTTTTGGTGAATTGGTACAAGAGACGCTGGCTTTAACTCGTCGCTTGTTTATTCAACTACAACGTCGTCCCTCTAGCTTAGTTGCGGGAATTATTCAGCCGGTGATGTGGTTGGTACTGTTCGGGGCACTATTCCAAAATGCACCTAAAGGCTTATTTGGTAGTACGACAAATTACGGACAATTTTTGAGTGCAGGGATCATTGTTTTTACAGCCTTTGCAGGGGCGCTGAATGCTGGTTTACCAGTGATGTTTGACCGGGAATTTGGCTTTTTAAATCGCTTGCTAGTAGCGCCGCTAGCTTCTCGCTTTTCAATTGTCTTTGCTTCGGCAATTTTTATTATCAGCCAAAGTTTGCTGCAAGCGGCTGTAATTGTAGCAGCAGCAGCGTTTTTGGGCGCTGGATTACCGGATGCAGTGGGTTTAAGTGCGATCGCTTTAATTGTCTTTCTCCTCGCTTTGGGAGTCACAGCCATCTCCCTCGGTTTGGCTTTTGCCCTACCTGGACATATTGAACTAATTGCCGTAATCTTTGTCACCAACCTGCCGCTGTTGTTTGCCAGCACGGCTTTAGCGCCTTTATCCTTCATGCCTCACTGGTTGCAAATTGTCGCCACCCTCAATCCTCTCAGCTACGCCATTGAACCAATTCGGTATCTCTATTTACATAGTGATTGGGGCTTGGCTAGTGTAGTGATGCAGGCTCCTTGGGGTGAAGTGACTTTTGGGGGAGCGTTGCTGGTGTTACTAGGCTTTGCCGTTATTGCCTTGCTCAGTATTCAACCCCAACTGCGACGAACTCTTGCTTAATATAGAAACATGAAAAAACCATTTTTACCTTTCACTAAACATTTTCTGGCTACCTTAGCCGGAATTAGCTTCGCTTCCTTGCTTGTGGCTCAACCTAGCTTGGCTCAACTAAACTCGGTGGATGCCAACACCAGTGCTGATCCTCTAGGGAATAGCAATCCGTTTGGTAACACCAACTCAGAGAATTTCGATATGATGAATTTGATTCATCGGGCAAATCTCGGCACTATCAACTGGAATGCTGAAGCACAGAATCAACAGTTGGACTCAGCCGCAGACTCGTTTAAAGCTAGACAGCAAAAACTATTTCAAAGTCAACAACAGCCAACTCCAGGTACAACCTTAACTACACCAGTTCAGACAACACCGCAATCAATTTCAATTCCTGCAAATAAGTGACCGACAAAGGTATTGGGGATTGAGGACTCTTGACTGGGGGCTGGGCCGAATAAACTATCTACCAATTACCAATTACCAATTACCAATTACCCATTACCAATTACCCATTACCAATTACCCAATCAAAACCCCAACCCCCAGAGGGGTTGAGGTTATTAATTCTTTGGGAAAAAAACTAAATTCCCAGTGCCGTTAAAACATCGCTAGCGTGGGTAGCTGTGCTGACAGCAGTGTCAACATGAACGATTTTGCCGTTAGGATCGATGACATAGGTAACGCGCTTGGCATAACCACCGCCATCGACATCGAAAGCTTTGATGAGGGCTTTGTCAGTGTCAGCCAGTAAGGGGAAATTCAGATTGTATTTGCTGGTGAATGCTTGATGGGCGGCTTCATCATCGGCACTAACTCCCAGAACTACTACATTTTTACTTTGATAGTTAGGTTGGGCATCCCGAAAACTACAAGCTTGTTTGGTGCAGCCTGGCGTATCATCTTTGGGGTAAAAATACAAAACCACCGTTTTACCTGCAAAATCAGATAATGAGATGGTGTTGCCGTTAGTGTCTTTAGCGGTAAATGCAGGTGCATCCGTACCAACTGCTAGGGGCATAATTAACCTTTCCTGTTTCAGATTGTTGATGCAATTGAAATTTTACATTAATTTACAATGATTTAAGAAATTGCTAGAAAAATAAGCAAAATTTACACCGAAGAAAATGCCCGCTGTTGATTCCCCAAACCCAAAAACGTTTTTCTCTACTCCTAAAACAGTAGAACGAGCCAAGCGATCGCTTTTGTGTTCGCCCTTCCATCTCAGTTTATTTGCGCGAATGCGTCACCAGAGTGTGTCCTTGGGTGCGATCGCTTTAGAAAATGGTGTCAAGCAAGGCTACACCCAAAGGCCATTATCAGAATTGGTCTGTGACAATGCTTTAGGCTGGCTGATCCAAGTCGGTGTACTGCGGCGAGAAGTCGATGGACAGGGAATTACAGATGGTTTTCGCCTGACGCCCCTAGGTTATCAATTAGTAGAACAATTACAGGCAGAAAATTTGACTACACCCTCATGGAGCGATCGCCTATCCGATGCTGTAACTCGTTGGATTCGACTACCATTTTAGAATCGAAAAATGAAGAGTTAAGATGAGGTAGTCGAAGTAAACAATAATGTATGGGAGCACCAATTCTGTTAATCAAGTCTTAACCATCACATCTGACCTAATTTGTGAGGTGACGGCAGGAAATACAAAACAGATCTGGGTAGCAGAGGATGTGGGAAACTAAAATCTCCCTCAGCTTCCTCTGCTTTTAAATTCTGAACAGCAGATTGTTATATTACCGTCTACCCCGGCAAATACACTGGCTATCTTAAAAAACTCTTAAATTAAATATGAAAGCAATTATGGTAGTGGGAACAACATCCCATGCAGGGAAATCACTCTTAACTACAGCTATTTGTCGCATTCTGTCGCGACGTGGCTGGCGAGTGGCTCCCTTTAAAGGGCAAAATATGGCTTTAAATGCTTATGTTACCGCCAGCGGTGGAGAAATTGGCTATGCTCAAGCAGTGCAAGCTTGGGCCGCAGGAGTCGTCCCTTGGGTAGAAATGAACCCGATTTTACTCAAACCCCAAGGGGATATGACCTCCCAAGTAATTCTCAAAGGTCGATCTGTCGGTAAAGTCGGCGCTAGCGATTATTACGAGCAATATTTTGAACTAGGTTGGCGGACTATTGAAGAATGCCTCCAGCATTTAGCAACAGAATTTGATTTGTTAGTTTGTGAAGGTGCCGGTAGTCCAGCAGAGATTAACCTCAAGCACCGCGACTTAACTAATATGCGGGTGGCAAAACATTTGAATGCGCCAACTATATTGGTAGTTGATATTGACCGGGGAGGGGCTTTTGCCCACGTGGTAGGAACTCTAGAGTTATTGGAACCGGATGAACGTGCTCTAATTAAAGGTGTAGTGATTAACAAGTTTCGGGGACAACGCTCAATCCTCGAACCGGGGATAAAATGGTTAGAAGAACGCACTGGTATTCCTGTTGTTGCTGTTATCCCTTATTTAGAACAAGTCTTTCCGGCAGAAGACTCTCTTGATCTGCTGGAACGTAAACCAGACAAACACCACGCCGAACTCAACATCGCCGTCATCCGTTTACCAAGAATTGCCAATTTTACAGACTTTGACCCACTGGAATCAGAACCGACAGTTTCAGTAAAATACCTCAGCCCCAAGCAAGATTTGGGACATCCGGATGCCGTGATTATCCCCGGGACAAAGACGACAATTTCTGACTTAATCATGCTCCAAAAAAGCGGCATGGCAGAAGCAATTCAAAATTATGCTGCATCTGGTGGCACAGTGATGGGGATCTGCGGCGGCTTCCAAATGCTGGGACAAATCATTGCCGATCCAGAAGGGTTAGAGGGACAAGCTGGCAGGTTTCAAGCGTTAAATCTATTACCCATCAGAACTGTAATTACTGGCCAAAAAATCGCCCGTCAGCGCCAAGTAAGCTCGAATTTTCCCCAGATGGGTTTGCCGGTGAGTGGGTTTGAAATCCACCAAGGGCGATCGCGCATCGAACAACAAGGCATAGGTTCCCAAGCCTACCATCCCCTATTTGATGATGTTAATTTAGGGTTGGTGGATAGTGGTCAATCAATTTGGGGTACTTATCTCCACGGTATTTTTGACAATGGCCCTTGGCGTCGTGCTTGGTTAAATCGCCTCCGTCAACAGCGAGGTTTGAAGTCTTTACCTACAGGCGTTGCTAACTACCGGGAACAGCGAGAGCAGATTTTAGACTCCCTAGCCACCGAAATTGAAAAGCATCTAGATTTAACCCCATTTTTATCTTAGAAATCTCTGCATAATGCTTTTCTTGTAGAACAGGCGTCTCGCCTGTTCAATGACTGTACATTTACTTAGATATATCGCACCTGTAGAGTGCATTAGGCTTTTAATCCAAAATCTTAAATTCAAAATTACTATGACTATTCGTATCCGTTTTGTACCAGATAACGTCACCATTGATGCCGAAGTCGGAGAACCCCTATTAGATGTAGCCGATCGCGCTGGGGTGTTAATTCCCACTGGTTGTTTAATGGGTTCATGTCACGCTTGCACCGTGGAACTGGAAGATGGCGAAATCATCCGCGCTTGTCTAACCTCAGTTCCACCAGGAAAAGATGAATTGACAATTAATGTGTTTAGCGATCCAACTTGGTAATCTCAACATAGGTGCAGTGAAAATTAAATATGCATTATGCAGAACCTTTGTAGAGACGTTGCATGCAACGTCTCTACATTATTTACCGGAGGTATCTATTAAATATTGATGCTTTGAGGAATATTAGTAGGCAGCAAAAACTTGTAAGGTATTATCCTATCACCCTTACTATTACTATTTCTCTGGTTAATCTCTTGCTCAATATCTTTGAGGTTTGTCTGGAATTTCTCCAAAGCCGATGTTACATTTGGGTCTGTAAAAGCTGATGTGGAGTAATTGCCTAGATTTGTGTAGTAAACAGAGCCAAGCAAATAAAGTAAATTTATCTGGTTTAAAGCTTGTTCTAACGGTGGTAGCCCATTGATGAAATTCTCTGGCTGCTGGGGATCTGTAGGTTCAGGTAAATAACGGGCTAAAGGAAATGCTGGTGTGTACATCATCAGTTCCTTTTGGGGAAAATTAACAGCAGCGTGTTGAGCACTAGCCGTAAAAATAATTGTCGACACAGCTTGCACTAGATAATCTAGTGTTTTAATATGTCCTTGGCCATTGTCACCAAAATTTTGTAAGCGGCCTCCTTCAAGGGAAATTAATGTAGATGCCCAAGTCTGTAAATCTTGATCATTGAGAACTGATGAATTGCTGCTGTAATAGACACTAAAATATTCCCTAACCCAACTTTCAATAGCCTCCCAAATCAGTAACCCGTCATCTCTGTAGGGATAAGTAGGTAATTTGCTAACATCGTCAACACCCCGATTTGTCAAAGTATTGGGAAAGGCAATATCATTAAAGTTAAACAGGTAGCTTTGCGCTCCATTAGCAGCTAAAGTTTGGTCACTGCCAATACTGCTAGCTAGTAGCTCGTCTACACCACCCCCTGGCGCTATTAAAGATGTATGAGCGCCATAATTAATTAGTACAGTCCCCTCAAGATGAGGTATCAGAAGGTTTCTGAGATTGTGGTTTTCAGGTAATTGATTAGTTGCCACAACAAAAGGCTCAACAACTAAGTGAGTACGGCCTAAGTGACTGATTAACTCGTGATAGTTGCTATCTGCCATTTGTACAATGTTCTTAGCAGTCATCCACGTATCTGCGTTAGTATCGGTGACTAAGGGTGTAAATAGTACCCAATCATTGCTAATTGAAGTCTGCTGATAACTAATTGCTACTGGAAATAAAGAGCGATTTCTATAGCTATTTGGTGGAACAGCAAATAGTGCTAAAGGCGCAGAAATATACTTTTGTTGTTGAGGGAAAGTGCCATTTACCATGCTATCTAACAGAGTATAATCTGCTAAATAAATCCGACCTTCAGCTAGTGCCTTATTTAGAGTATCTGAGACTCCGTAGAAGTTAGCAACATCAGAGTATGTGTCTTCGGTAATTGGCAAGCGCGAATCTAGTTGTCCTATTTGCTGGAGCATAACTGGGTTGGGGCCAGCCACCTGCATATAAGCAAAATATTTATCTTCTTGGAAGTGATAAGAAATATCTGGTTTGGCTATAGCTTGAAATTGTCTGTTGTAATTTTCTAGGCTAGAAGCATCAGCAAAGAACTTTAAACTATGGACTTGATACTTAGCTAGTTCTGCTAACTTAGCCGTGGATTTAATTATCTCCTTAAGATTTTGTATTCTAGGTTCTTCACTTAATTTTTCTAAATCAAGAGCAACCTTTTCTGGGTTTGTAATTAAGAATTGAGCTAGCTGTCTGTCAATTTCTTCAAATTCTTCGTCAATTGAAGGTTGAGTAATGCTTTCTGGTTGTTCAGTGAGTCTAGCAAGAGCAAGTTGCTCATCAACTTTCTGATGTTCATTAATTTCTTCTAAGTTTGATTTCAGCTTCAAAAGAATATTGCTTAATTCTTCTTGAATTTCTGGCTTGTTTATTTCGTTACCAATTGCGTCTAAGGAAACAGCAATAATAGATTTAAAAAAATTCGGTTGGGTAATTAAAGATTTGTTTAGCTGAGTAACAACTAATCGGATTACTACTGCAATTACCCATTTGAGGTTGGGAAATTGTTCTTTAGGAAGAAGAGGTATAGTAATGTTTCCAATTTTGAATTGCGGTACATTTGTTATAGCTAAAGGAGTTACATAATCGTAGTTATATTGATAACTAAAACCTTTTGCTGATGCTTCACTTAATTGCACAAGTGCATATAACAGTTTAAGCAAATCTACTATATCTAAGATTAGACTTTTCTGATTTAATGTGGATGAAGAATCTTCAGTGTTAATCTGGGACATGATTTTCCTGTTTGTTGATTTACCGAAATTTGTGGCTATTTTAGTCTTGAAAACAATGAACTTGGCACGAAAATCCAAATGCTCAACAGTATGTATTCAAGCCTGGAATAACTTACTAAGCATTTGAACGTAACTTTTGCTACGTTTTTATTTATCATGTTTAATTTGAATTTTTATTCATTTTTGCAAAAACTTAATGATCGCTATTATTCTCTGCGAAAATAAAATATATTGGCGGCTATAGTTTTCGATCATTAACTACTGATAACCTTTTTTTTCCTATAGAGAGAGAAAAATAAGCCTGATTTTTGCACCCATTCTCAGATGTTGATTTTCGATATTTGCTCAAAAAGGTTAAGGTTTTTCACTTAAACCTTAATCGCAGGTTATTTTGGTTTAAATAATATTTATACGTGTAATTACGGTTTATTCCTGTCTAGATAACTCGTATATTTTTAACTTAGTTGTTTATAACTAAGTTAAAAATATGGCAACATCTAGAGAATTAGAAGCTCTGCTACGCCAACAATTAAATGAAGACCAGTATCAGGTTGAAAAGGTTCTTACTTTAATATCAATGCATTGTGCAGCCCAAAGTAGAAAATATTTTGATAATGAGACGTCAGGGGATAAATACCAGGATTTTCGTTATTGGAGTACCTACGCGAATGGCATAGAAGAACTAAAAACAAAACTACAAAACTATATCCCACCTTCAACCGAGCAAGAAAAGTGAGCAGTTTCGTAGGGTGTGTTAGCGACAGCGTAACGCACCGTTTCCAAAATTGGTGCGTTCGGAGTACCGTAACGCACCCTACGAAATTCATTCAATTAAAGACAAACATTAACCGATTTACCCTTAACATATTTGAACTGTTGAGGGTAAGTAAAACTAAATTAATAAATTATTTGATAACTTCTATTTAAATCTTAAAAAAATGCCTTAAAAGATTTGAGAGCTTAAGAAAATGCTTGTCCATGCCGGTTTTACAGAACTACCAGCAAAAGGAAGTCATGGGTAAGAAAGAAGATGAGTAAACTCAAGTACCAAATGGTTATTCAGTGGTCAGAGGAAGATAATTGCTTCTTGGTAGGATTCCCTGATTTTCCAGGACAACGCTGGCGCACTCATGGGGATACTTACGAATTAGCCGTAGCGAATGGAATTGAAGCCTTAGACTCTCTAATTATTGCTTACGAAGCTGCGGGTGATGCGCTTCCAGAAGCAACAGTTTGTCATGCAGCATAGGGAAGTATTGAGGTGTTTTCGTAGGGTGTTTTAGCGACAGCGTAATGCACCCTACTGGCGTGACCAGACTAAATTTGTGTATTATGATTTTATTGTGGAACAGGCGTCACGAGAGTTCTGGGCGGGCGAGATGCCATTGGTGTCAAGTTAAGAAAAATGGATTTGTGTCAAGAGAGGGAAACCTAATGGTAGAAGTCAACACAGGGGTGTTGAAAAGAGCCATGAGTAAACCACGGAAAAAGCAAGGGAATCCAGATTTTCGCCATCGAGTCAACGTACCGGCTCCGGCAAGTGAAGAGATAGAATCAAGGTTGTTTGAGTTGGTAAGTCCAGGCACATTTACCAACCTCAAAGAAGTAAAAGATAAAGAACGGAGCTTGCGCTCACGAGTACTGACCCTACCAGTAATGGCAGCAATAGTGTTGAGTATAGTGTATAGACAAGTACAGCACTTAACAGATGTATTGCGAATCCTAGAAGTAGAAGGATTGATGTGGGTAGAGGCAACGAAAGTGAGTAAGCAAGCTTTGTCTCAAAGACTCAACAGCCTACCGGCTCATCTATTTGCCAAACTGTTAGAGCAGGTCATAGAGTGCCTAGCAGCTAAAAGGAGTGTAAGGGAATTAGCCCCAGCCTGGGCATCAGTGTCCGAGAAATTTCCCGCCATTTGGATTGGAGACGCCTCGACACTCGAAGCCATGAAAAAACACTTCGGACAACTGCAAGAAAAAACAGGTGCGGTGTTGGCAGGAAAAATGCTGATGGTGGTTGAAGCTTTCACTCACACTCCCGTGGCAGTTTGGTATGATGCCGATGTCAAACGAAATGAGACTCGTTGGTGGCAAGCACTGTTAGAACGTTTACCTTCAGGCGGTTTACTCGTAGTAGACATGGGATTTTATGGTTTTGAATGGTTTGATTCTCTGACTACAGCTAATAAGTATGTGCTGACACGCCAAAAGGAAAAGGTGAGATATAAGGTAGCACGTGTACTTTCTGACGGCTCTCACTACAAAGACGAAATTATTCAAATGGGATGGCATCACACCAACCCATGTCGCCATCCCATGCGCCAAGTTTCCGTATTGTGGGGCAAGACTTGGTATCATTACTTGACTAATGTTCTTGACCCACAACAACTTTCGGCACAGGAAGTTTGCGAATTATACCGTCGACGCTGGCGCATTGAGGATGCATTTTTATTGACTAAGCGTTTATTGGGATTGTCCTATCTGTGGGTTGGTGGCACTAATGGTGTGCAGATGCAAATATATGCTACTTGGATTTTCTACGCTGTTCTTAATGACTTGTGTGCCGATGTCGCAGTAGCTTTACAACAGCCAATTGAGCGCATTTCTGTAGAAATGGTTTTTCGCAGTTTCTATTTTTTCCACCGCGCACTTTTACGTAACCCTGGGTTACAACTTATTCCTTGGCTCGTAGAACATCATCGTTCGATGGGGTTGGTCAAAGCCGTCCGTCAACGTCACCGACGAACGGCTGCTCGGTCACTTGACATCTGGGCTGATGCCTTAACTTGACACCAATGGCGAGATGCCCACCCCACAAGAGCCAGATTTTATTTAATTCACGCTACGGGAGCAAATCCAGATTTTCCCATCAGACAGCAAGAAGCTATTAGACTTTGTTTATTACTGCCTGATATTTGCTGTTTATATCAATTAGCTTTGACATTCAAAGCGTATACCTTAAACCGCTCCAAATCTGCTTGAATTGTGGACTCCACCACCTTTCCCAAAAACAGATTATCCATGATTTTGCCAAGAAAACCGGGGATAGCATAGGAAACAGTCATTTTCACGATACTACTAGCTTGGCGATCGTAAAAGCGAATTGCACCCTGATTTGGCAAACCATCAACCGATTCCCATTGAATAATTTGATTCGGGATAACCTTGAGCATCCGAGATTTCCAAGTAAAATCCCAACCGCTAGTACTCAACTTCCAAAGAGATATATCAGGGTCATCCGGCAAAATCTTCACCGACTCAATCCACTTCATCCACTTAGGCATTTGCTCCAAATCAGACCATAGACTCCATACTAAATCTATCGGCGCTTCCACTTCCACCTGCACACTATGCTCTAGTAAATCTGACATTCTGGCTTTTTCCTCTGCGTCCTCTGCGTCTCTGTGGTTCGTTTCTTATTTCTTCACACTCTCCAAAATCACCTTCGCAGCCTGTCTTCCAGAAATAGTTGCCCCTTCCATGCTGTCGATGTAATCTTGCTGAGTATAACTCCCTGCCAAAAAGAAATTATTCACAGGCGTCTTTTGGCTAGGACGATAGGCATCCATCCCTGGTGCTTCCCGGTAGAGTGACTGAGCCAGTTTTACCACACTGTACCAAGTCATGTTTAACTCACGGGACGAGGGGAACAGTTCATAAACTTGCTTAAGGACGTGTTGCGCGATCGCTTCGTTACTTTGCTTAATAAACGGATCTCCCGGTGTCAGCACCAGTTGTAGCAGCGATCCCTCCCCTGGACGATAATAATCACTAGGGCTAGTCAAAGCCAAATCAGCAAAGCAAGAAAAGTCAGCATCGGCAGTATACAACAAATTATCTATCCCTGCCGCATGATTTAACTGTTTCCGCTTTTCCCCATCTTCAAGTTCTGTTACCCAACCATCAAACCGTAGCTGCACTGTAGCGACTGGTACAGCATCCAGTTTGTAAATGTTGTCAAACTCTGACCACTTGCGCCACTCTGGGGGTAAAACGCGCTGAATTCCTGGCACATCGCAGGCGCAAACATAAGCATCTGCGGTGATAATTTCTTCACTATCGCCTTGAGCAACTAATATGCCAGTAACGCGGGTTTGTTCGTCTGATTCAGCAAACTGAATTTCCCGCAATTGGCGACGAGTATATATTTTTGTGCCTCTTGCTTCTAAATATTCCAGGATTGGCTTGTGTAAGTACTCGTGGGGGGAACCTTCCAGCATTCGCAGAATTGAAGCTTCAGTTCTGACTGCAAAAAACTGGAAAATTGTCAACATACAACGAGCGGAAATATTTTCGCAATCGATAAAGCCGAGGGCGTAGGCGATGGGGTTCCATAAGCGTTTGATGCTTCCTTCGCTACCGCCATGACTGCGGAACCAGTCAGCAAAGCTGATTTTATCCAACTTGCGAATGGTTTTCATTGCGCCGTCAAAATCTATTAAACCCTGAACTATCGGGCTAGTTCCGAGTGCGATCGCATTTTGCAATTTATCCAGCAACGAAAGTTGGGAAGTAGTGAAAAATGCTTTTAATCCATTGAACGGCGCACCTGTGAAGAAGCGAAAATCCAGAGCACCAGTGCGTCCACCTTTGTTGATAAAAGTGTGGCTATGTTCCTTGAGGCGTAAATGAGACAACGCCCCTACTTTTTTCATTAAATCAAATAGCTCATAGTAGCAACCAAAAAACACGTGCAACCCCATTTCAACATGGTTGCCATCGCCATCAACCCAGCTACCGACTTTACCACCAACAAACGGACGAGACTCAAAAATCTGGACTTCACAGCCAGCATCTGCTAAATCTACAGCGGTTGCCAGCCCCGCCAGTCCCGCACCTACGATTGCAACACGCATTCCCTCGATCCTTTTCAGTTTCTTTACAAATTGTAACTGGGTTGGTGTCGGAATTTGCCACTCTTACGTGAAAGGGATTAGGGATTGGGAATTGGGGATGGGAAAAAACTATTACCCATTACCCATTACCCATTACCCATTACCCAGTTCTCTGACTACCTGCTTACATCCTTAGCCTCCTCAGAAAGCAGTAACCCTCTAATCAGTTCCCGAATCACATCGGTGGCAGGTCTACCTGTCTGCTGACAATATCTTTCGAGTTTTTCTGCTTCCTGGGTTGCTAGGTTAACAGTTATACGTTTAACGGCCCATTTTTTATTTGTCATTTCTGTTTTGCCCAAGTTCACCAAACACCTGTATAGAGAACATATACTACAACAGCTAAAATCAAGCTGAGAATTGTTATTATAGTTCCAAGTAGCATACCCCTCTTCTATTACTCTGGGAAGAGAAAAATCATCCCAATTTTTGAAAGCCTCCTCAGACAAGGGTTTTGTCCTTCAAATGGAAATTCAATAATGAGTAAAAGTCTTTGCAATCAATGGTTTCAGAATTTTATCTGGCACAAGTGACACAAGAGGGCTAATCGAAGCATAGTCAAGCTACAAGTTTAACCCCAGTAACGTGGATTGAGTGATCTGAGATGTCGTGTATCGCCTCCGCAGAAGGGTGAAGATGACGTATCTCGTGATCTTGTCACTAATTCCACAGGCGACGCCTAGGTGGGGGTGTAGCCGGACGCAAAAAACCACAGATTCACCCTAATTAACTTAAATTAGTATATTTTTTTTGTTCATCTGTGGCAATTACATAGATATTTATTCAAATTGAAGTTGGGGCATAAGCTGGAGAGTACCGATACCTAAATCTTTCGGTGAAAGAGCTCGCGCTTCAAACAGAGCCATCATATCTCGCAACTGGGGATTACCACGGGAAGCGCCTGTTAGTCCTTTGGCAATGATCAAGCCGCAGTAGCCCTTGGTATTTTTACACCGCTGATTCCATTTTTTTCTAGCTTCTACATGAACTGGGTCTGCATCTAAAAATTCACCGAATAGGAACAAGTCGCCATTTTGTGTTTGTAACAAACCTAAGTCATAGCGATCGCCATCAAATGGATCAGCACCTGGATTAAAGCAAATTGCTTGCAATCCACCAACGGCCTCTATATTCTCAATTACAGTCTTAGCTTTAGGACGGGAAGTTTGAATTAAAATCACAGGTAAACCATCACCCACTTGCTGGATTTCGCCCGCTGTATGGTAATTTACCCCATGACGTAAGTAATCTAACATCTCCCAAGACACCACACCTAGGCTGAGGAAAGAGTCTTCTGGGATCAAATCATCTCGCAATGAGCGGAACATGGGGTCGCCAGACTCATCTTCCTCTTCGATGCCAAAGCCGGCCATTTCCTCTAATTCTGCTGCCAACTCTGGCATGCTTGAGACAGTAACATTCACCGATTTAGTTGCTTCGTCTGACTCCGGCACAGAAATGCGGTAGCGACGACTGAGGGTAGGGAAAGTGTCCCCCTGTAACTGACGACGGTGATCGCGGATAAAGCGGCTGAGACTTTCGAGAGCAACCAAGACTACAAGTGCTTCTTCCTCATACAAAACAGACCGCAGACCTTCTAATGGGTGAATATTGCCGAAGGTGGGTTGAATTTCTGATAGCGCCAAATCCGCTAAATCATCATCCTCGTCTTCATCTTCATCAACGTCTGTGTCGTCCTCTCGCTCAAAGGTGAGAAATAAACAATCTTGCTTGAGAAAAGCTTCTTCTAAACCCTGGGTAGATTCGTCATCACTTAAAACCGCCGCCCGAAACCGCTTCAGAGAATCTTCTGAGCGATACAACAAAATCCCATACTCCATCCCTAGCATTCCCATCACGGAGGCATAGAGTGTGCCAACATCCCACTTATTGATCTCTATTGACAATATTTGCTGTTCTTCCAAAAATTTCCAAGGAGCTGCTTGCCAAATTGCAAATGCCTTTTCTTCTAAAATTTGTGCGTACTGTGGGGGTAAATCAGGGATTTGGCTATCGAGGATATCGGCAAACCCACGGAACAGTTCATCAATCAAAGGCAATTCTGGCGCGTAGTCAATGGCAATTTCCAAATCTTGCAGTACTCCGCGCAAATAAAATTGGATTTGGCGATCGCGCACCACAATTCTTTGAGGTCTGGCGGGTTTAGCAGGAGAGTGGGGATGCTCCATCGCTCGCATTAAGGTGCGGACAATTGCTTCTGGCCCTAGTTCGGCGGCGACTACATCCATGCCGCGGACAATCCCTTGAGAGCCATCTACCCAGAGAATGCATTCCCCCTTCGACTCTGAATCTCTGGGTAGATTTTGTGCTGGTGCCAACGGACGGCGATCGCCCTCCCAAACAGAAGGAATTTGGGTTAGTTTTTTCAACCGACGACTGGTAGAGCGATTAAAACTTGTCATAGAGTAAGTTAATCAAAAGAAGCTATTGAGAACTAAACTTTGGGAAATGGCTAGCCTCGGATGAAATTTTCCTAGCTGCACCTGAAGGGTAGTTGCTGCTCAGACTGCTACAAGGCTTAAACTCCAAAAATACCGAATCTCTAAACACACCGAATCTCTCAATTCTAGGATAAAAATCTTTAGCTGCTTTTGACGGAGTGTTTACAATTTGGTATCTAGAGGCATTAATGTCGCTAGAATAGATACAAAAACTGAAGGGTAACCCAGGGACAGTAAAAGCCTCTACAGGGTATATAGTCAGACCACTTAAGGAGTTGAAACAGCAGATGACACAAGCGACTCAGCCGCAACAACGCGGAATTCAGTTGAGCGAATCAGCATTGCGCCAGGTAAAATCCCTCCGAGACAAGCAAGGCACAGATTTCTGCTTACGGGTAGGAGTGCGTCAAGGCGGCTGCTCTGGGATGTCTTACATGATGGACTTTGAAGACACTAGCAAGATCACCCCTCAGGATGAAGTTTTTGACTATGACGGCTTCAAAATTGTGAGCGATCGCAAAAGCCTATTGTATCTCTATGGTTTGATGCTCGATTTTAGCGATGCGATGATCGGCGGCGGTTTCCAATTCACTAATCCTAACGCCTCTCAAACCTGCGGTTGTGGTAAGTCTTTCGGCGTATAGTGTAATATTTGTTTTGTCCTTGGTCATTTGGATTTTACCTCATGACTAATGACTGACGACTAATGCCTAATGACTGACGACTAATGACTAATACAAATACAGTTGAATTTCTGTTTGATACAGGTTTAGAACGCTATAAAGCCGGAGAATCAGCAGATGCTTTAATCCCCGTATTTAAAGAAGTTTGCGATCGCGCCCCCAAAATTGGCTCGGCTTGGATTTGTTTGGCGTGGTTGTATCTACTCGATAACAAACCCAACCTAGCTTATAAAGCTGCACTCAAGGCAGTCAAGGTCAACCCACAAGACCCACAGGCTAGGGTTAACCTCGCCGTAGCCATGCTGGAAACAGGCCAAAAAGGCTTGCGGCAACACATCGACTTTGCACAACAGTTGATGTTTGTCAACCAAGAATGGGAGGATGAAATTAAAAACAGCATTGAAGATGGTTTAAGCAGAAAACCAGATTGGCAGAGTTTGGCAAAAGTCAAAGCCTGGCTGTTTGAAAAATAATTGGGAATGGGTAATAGGTAACGGGTAATGGGTAATGGGTAAGAGTTTTTTGTCTTCCCTCATTACCTTTTTCCCAATTACTCATTACAGATGACTTACTCTATTCGTTTACAAGATGAAAGATAAATTGTTAAACTGGCTAAACCTACTTTTAGTCGCGGATGTATTCTTAGTTTTGTTGGGTTTTGTCTGGTTAGCGATCGCAGCTATTGGTGATGCCGCTGGCGTAAATCTGGGTTTGGATTTGTGGCATCAACTATGGCAACCCGTTTTTAACCCAGCCATAGGCATCTTGATGGGTGGCGCTATTCTCAGCGGTATTTCCAGTTGGATTTCCAAGAAATTTCTGACTGATTAGTAATTAGTAGATCAGTCAGTCATCAGTAGCAAAAAACAAAAAACTGACAACTGACCACCGACATTTATTGAAGAATTTGTGTCAGAGCCGAGGGCAAATTAGGATATTGGTACTTAAAGCCTGATTCTAAAGTGCGCTTGGGAAGGACCTGCTGACCTTCTAAAACAACTATTGCCCCATCTCCCAAAAGAACCTCGAGTGCTACAGCCGGAACAGGCAACCAGCTCGGGCGATGCATCACTTTTCCCATAGTTTGACTCAAATCTGTCATCCGGACGGGGTTAGGCGCAGTAGCATTATATACGCCTTCCATTTCTGGTTTAGTTAAAGCGGAAAGAATCAGGCTAACCATATCATCTAAATGAATCCACGAGAACCACTGCCGACCACTGCCAATGGGCCCACCGGCAAAGAGTTTGAAAGGAGTAATCATTTTGCCCAAAGCACCACCATTGCCCAAAACAATGCCAAAGCGCAAAATTACCAAGCGCACACCAGCATCTTTCACGAGTTGAGCTTCAGCTTCCCAAGCTTGGCAGACTTGGGCGAGAAAATCCTCACCATTCGGGCTAGTTTCGTCAAAGGTAGCAGTTTCACTAGTGCCGTAGTAGCCAATAGCCGAAGCATTGACTAACACAGCCGTTTTGGGACTAGCCTTGGCTATAGCTTCTACTATTTTTTGTGTACCGAGTTTCCGGCTATTAAGGATTGCTTGCTTGCGTTCTGGTGTCCAGCGTCCCTCAGCGATGGGTTCTCCAGCCAAATTAACTACACCATCACAACCAGCAATTGCATCTTGCCAAGAACCAGAGACACCCGCAGTATAGGCAATTATTTCTAGATTGGGAAAAGCCTCTGAGGGAAAAATCTTTTGAGCAAAGGCGGTGTTTCGGGTTAACACCAGTACTCTATTACCTTCCCTGTGGAGTCGTTCTACCAAACGACTTCCCACAAATCCTGTTGCTCCAGTAATTGCTACTTTCATTTTCCACCTCTAGCAAAGTTTTATTTTAAAGTTTTTTATCAATTTTTTAGCCTAAAAATCTGGCTTCTAGTAATGACTTACCGTTTGTATGCTGCGGTGTTATAGGATGGACGGAGTGTTGCAAGGCGTGGGGCTATTATGGCTCGCTATACCTGTTCATTTATTGTTTCTATCCCTAGTGGCCATCTCCAGCCGTTACTTATAGAACTGCTACAAGACTGTGAGTTGGACGTTCACTACTACACAGCTGACTACATTATGGCTCGTGAGATTCCTGGTAATGTTTCCTTTCCTAAGTTAGTCGCAGTGGAAGTTCTGATAGATAAATCATCAGCTACCGAAACAGAAACTCGGATGAGTATTGTGATTAAAAACGAGGAACTGCCACTTCAACTTGATAATCACTGCCGACAAATGTTTGAATTCGTCAAGCAGGCGATTGAACATAGTCGCCATTGGCATCTGGTGGAAAGTCTTGCGGGATAGCTATTAGTGTTTTTAACATTCTCCCGACTTGAAGTCGGGGGATTCTGAGACTGAGACGAGGAGATAGAAATATTGAGATTGAGTTGTCAAGATCAGTATTAGTGAGATCCTGGGTTTTGTAAGTTGTTAACTACTCTGACTACTATCACCAATTTTCCATATTACTCAGCGATTTAGCTTTCTTCGTCGCGTTCATTTCCTGATGAAAAATTCTTGGCTCTCGGCTTCTTTTTCGTAAGCAGTCTGCTTAACAGAACTAGCTTTGTAGTCAAGCTAGTTCTGTTAAGCAGCTAAAGCTTAATCCAAGTAAGCTGATAGCTGATGTATAGCTGAATTGGTATGTTGTCAGTCCTCCATATCCTCTGTCATGCCAGGGTTTATTAATGTAATGTCATACTCGCTGGAATCAGTTTGGCCTGGGCGCTGAGAATTTTTCAGTAGGTAATAAATAGCCCGTACCTGAGGACCGAAAACGATTTCGTCTTCATTTTTCAGGTCATGGGCTGGGATCTTGCGCCCGTTAATCATCAGACCGTTGGAACTAGGCCGCCCTTTAGCATCACCATCAACAATCCGGTAATAATAGCTAAGACTATTATGCTTTCGTGGCAATCTTACTAATGTGGCATGGCGTCGGGAGACAAACTGTGACATCAAACGGATATCACAATCGCGGTCTCTACCGATAGAATAGACGGCGTTTTCTAGAGGAAACTCTTTGCGCCCTTGGTCATCTTCAAGAATCAGTAGATGGTTTTCATCATTTTCTGCTGCCATTGACAGATAGTTACTATGATTGTGGGAACTTTGATTAGTTAAGATTTTTTGAGTCTCTTTGCCTGCCATTCTCGCGCACTAAAGTCTGTGGTACTGAATCTAATAAGCATTGAAATTGCATATTGCCAAGACATAAGTAGAATATGGTGGTTCTACTCTTGTGGTTATCGGTGCTCCGAGAGGAGTCTAAATAGATTTTGTGAGATGAGTAACACCTGACTAATGACTCAGTTTAACGTGAGAGGGAATTTAGGTTTTTGCCTGGGAATATTACCTCCTAGGGAGGATGTTATGGGCGATGAGCAAACCGCCGTAATAAAACTGAGTTGGTAACAACACTAACCGAACTAAATGCCATTAATGCAGCGGCACTGGATGGGCTAAGAACAAAACCCAAACTGGGTAAGAAAACACCGGCTGCTAGAGGAATACCAATTGTATTATATGCAAAAGCCCAGAATAAATTCTGGCGAATTTTGTTGAATGTGGCACGACTAAGCTGAATTGCTTCGACAACGTCGCTCAAGCAATCACGCATCAGGATAATTTCTGCAGTTTCCATAGCTACTCCTGTGCCACAGTGTAAAGAAATACCAACATCTGCTTGAGATAAAGCTGGAGCATCATTAATCCCATCTCCTACCATGGCCACAACAGAGTGCTGAGTAAGGTTAAGGTCACAAGAGTCAGGAGTTATCCAGATGCCTCCTTTTTGTAGAGACTCAATTGCAGCTGCTTTCTTCGCTGGGGGGACGCCTGCCATCACATCAGCGCTATCTATTCCCAGTTGTTTAGCGATCGCATCGGCTGCTTCTAATCTATCGCCACTGAGCAGCATTACCCGTAAACCCATTTGCCGCAACTGATCTACAGCTGCTTGGGCATCTGGTCTGAGGGTATCAAAGATAGCAATTAATCCGGCTAAAGTCCCGCCAACTGCTACGCAAACGACTGTTTTACCTTCTGCTGCTAATCTCTGAGCGGACTGTTGTGCTCTTTCACTAATCGCAATTCCGTGCCAACTCAACCAGTCCCAGTTTCCTAACAAGACGCTGACACCTTCTACCACAGCAGACACCCCTAGCCCTGGTTCGGTGTGAAAATCCACAGCATCAGGGATTGATAACTTTTGCTGCTGCGCGAACTGTTGAATCGCTTTTGCTAGGGGATGATATGTGCCGCTTTCTACCGCTGCTGCTAGTCGGAGAAGAGTAGAAGAGGCAGAAGGGAGTGGGGTAGGGACATTTTCCCCCTTGCTTTCTGCTCCCAGTTCTTGAGCCTTGATTTTGCCCTCAGCAAAGAGTTCCTCAAATACCAGACAATCTGTAACTGTAGGATTACCTGTGGTGAGAGTGCCCGTTTTATCAAAAACCACGGTGTCTAGCTGGTGTACTCTTTCCAAAACATCGCCGCCTTTGATCAGCAGACCGCGTTCTGCACCCATACCAGTTCCTACGAGAATCGCTGTTGGGGTGGCAAGTCCTAAAGCACAGGGACAAGCGACTACCATAACTGCGATCGCTAATTTTAAGCTAACTAGTATTGGGGAGTGGGGAGTGGGGAGTGGGGAGTGTCCCATCATTTCCATCCCACCTGACATAGTGAGATCAGTCCAGATATGGGTGCCGAAAAAGTACCAAAAAGCGAATGTTAATAAAGCAGCTGTCAACACACCATAGGTAAAATAACCAGCTACCGTATCGACTAATTTCTGCACGGGAGCTTTACGGGTTTGAGCCGCTTCTACCAAGGCAACAATTTGTGCCAGAGTTGTATCATTGCCGGTACGTGTTGCCTGAATAGCGATCGCACCCGACTGGTTGAGGGTTCCCGCTGTGACGATATCTCCTGGTTGCTTGATTGCTGGCACTGCTTCCCCAGTCAACATCGATTCATCCACCGTTGTTTGCCCAAAACGAACCTCACCATCAACGGGGATTTTATCTCCTGGGAGCACCTGTAACCATTCACCAACACGCACCTGCTCGGCAGGGATCTCAACAATAGTTGCCCCTGCTCCTATTTTCTCAGCATCTGGGTTGGCAATCAATCGTGCTATCTGTGGCTGGAGTGCCAGCAATTGTCTAAATGCGGCGGCGGCGCGACCTCTGGCTTGTTGTTCTAATGTCCGTCCTAGAAGGATAAAACCCAGCATCATCACTGGTTCGTCAAAGAAGCACTCCCAACCCATTTGCGGAAACAACAGCGCCACCAAACTAGCACTATAAGCTGTCAGCGTTCCCAAGCCCACGAGGGTATTCATGTTGGGCATATTCCGCCGCCAGCCCCGCCAGCCATCTACTAAAATCGGGCGACCGGGAATTAACAGCGCCACTGTTGCCAGACCACAGTGGAACCAGATGTTATTCAGCATCGGTAGCATAGAGCTACCAATGTTACCAAAATGCCCAATTCCCGACAACCCCAGTAATATCCCAGCAATCACCAACTGCCTGATTGCTGCCAGCATTTCTCGGCGTCCTCGTGCTGCTGGGTCTTGTAGAGCGGATGTCTCACCCGTTACTTTGTCGTTAGCCCTCCTCGTTTGAGTTGGGAATCCAGCTGTTGTTAATTGCTTTGCCAGTGCATCTGCATCTACTGCACCAGTTTCCAACTCCACCACCGCTACCTCTGTCACCAGGTTCACACAAGCGCTCTTGACTCCTGGTTGTTGAGTTAGCTGTCGTTCTACTGCCTTCACGCACCCAGCACACTTCATGCCGCCAACATCTAGAATAATTTTCTCTGTGATTGGGGCAGATTCTGGGGCTAGCTGAGTTTTTGGGACAAGTTGCATAGCAAGTGTTTAGGTACGCTACGAAAGTTTAACGCCTGACAAAAAGCGTCTCTATTTCGAGAGTAGGCGAAATTCGCAGCTATGACTGAGTGTAAATCATATTAACTTTCTTAAGTTATCGGTTCCAGAAAGAGTGTTAATGACGGCGAGGGCGTAAATAAGTTATATGGATCATAGCTAGAATCTGGATAGGCATGATGGCAATCATGCTTTTAAAAAAATAGTTTATTTCCAAATTAGACATAACGTTGAAATAGCCCATGCCTACCAGTAGTAACATTATCCAGGTAATGTGTTTAGGTTTGAGGATTTGCATATTTATAGCTATAAATCTGTATTTACCAGTAAAAATACTGAATTTAAAGTTGATTTTCTAGAACCATCCCTGCTTATTTACAAAGTAGGTATCAACGAATTCTTCATGGTTCTTATTCAAGTAGATCATGCCTTCAATCAAACCTACGAGTTGCATAATCAGCAAGCTAACGCCGTAAGTGAATGTACCCCCCACGAGGGAAATTGCTAGCATGATAAAACCTTCTGCGGTGTAACCGAGAATAAATTTATGCACCCCAAAACCCCCAAAAATAATGCCACAGTAACCAGCTAGAAGTTGTTTGGTAGCGCGAGAGGGGTTAAGATTTGCCATATTTTGTGCTGCTCCTTGATACTATGAGGTATAAAATTAAAGTCTTTATTTTAAGTAATAAGATAAAGAAATATATCTGGTTGCTAAATGTATTTTTACTCTTCTGATAAGAAAATCATTTCCCAAGATAAATAGCCAAAATTAACGTGCCACAATTCCAGAGGTAATATTGAAAGCAGTGGATGACAGCTGTCTTCCAATATCACCTGAAACTAACACGTTCCTCAAGGACTGTTGGTAAGTCTGGTCACAAATCCCAATACAATCAGAGATTTGCTATATTCTGGGCTAAACGTTTCTCTTGAGGAGAATTAACCCCAATAATCGGCAAAAACTGCCATATCATACTACTTTCTACAAGTACACCGATATTATGTCCGGACTTTTTCTGAGTTCGCGGCCATAATAGTGATATAATTTGCGGGTTTGTAAGCGCAGGCGTATGCAGTTAGTCTTCGCTGCTTTTGGAACTTCTGTCAAGTCCTACCCTGCCCTTCGGTATTTCCAAAGGAAAGAGATGCGGCTTGTCATCACACATTCAGAACTGCGGTTAATTTGTTTGGATTGGAGCGCAGCGACGGTCAGTTACTGATCGCCGTTTTCATAGGTGCAAACTGAATTTTCCACCTGCTATTCTCACCACTAATGGCTTAAATTATGCAGATCCAGTCAGTGATTTACCTAATACGTTGTTATCTCTTTAACAGCATCGTTTAAGTGAATTTTGCCATTAGTCTATTTGGCTCGAAGCAGGATTTTATTCCTGCTTATCGCTAATTATAACCAGTAAATTGATGTTACATATGCAGATATAAGCAAATTTTCCGGTTCTTCGCAACTGTGGTATTTAAGTATTAATTATTGCCACTACCCAAGATAAACAAACTGAGTAATGTGCCGCTATTCCAAAGGCTGTGGAGAAGCATAGGAGCAAGGAGGTTGCGCGTAGACCCGGAGGGGCTTGTCGTCAGACATCGCGTGTAAACTAATCCCAAGACAATTCCCAGCGCCGTTAGGGGCAGAATTTCTGACAAGCTGAGGTGAGCAGCGGCAAACAATAAACTACTGACCAGAATGGCTCCCCACACTGGTAAATAACGAGTTAAGGAAGGTAACAAAAAGCCGCGAAACAGAAGTTCTTCAAATAACGGGGCGGCGATCGCAGCTGTAAAGAAAAATATCCCTAGTGCTACACCATCTCGGCTTTCCAGAGCTAGTTGTAACAGCGGATTGCTACCACCTTGTCCTTGCCATAATTGTTGATTAATCAACGATACCAACACCACTATCGGTAAAGCCGTGCAATAGCCCCCCAGTCCCCACAAAAACCAATTACCTTGGAGACGGAAGCCAAACCATAATTCTGGCAGCGGGAAAAAGCGTTTGATCGAGTAATACAGGACTAACAGCGCCCCTGATGCCATCATTAGATAACTAATCAAGACGTAAACAGCCTGAACTCGCACATCAGCGGAACGCGGAATCGGCAGGAGCGCTAACACTGCGGGGACAAAAAGTTGCCCCATCAACAAAAAGCCGAGGACGAAAACCTGTAAAACGGTTTCCCCACCCCAAGGTGTTATCCAAGGTAAATCGCCATTTTGAGCTAATAAGGAGGCTTTACCCTTCAGCAAGCGCTGACCAATTAAAAAAACCAGCAGTACCACACCGATTAAAGCTGACAAAGTGGGAATCGTGGCAATCAGCGCTAACTTCAACACCGCTTGACTAGCAGCTTCTTGTTGCGCCGCTTTAACCGTTGATAAAGCGTCTTGGCGTTGCTGGAGTTGGTATAACTGAATCAAAGCTGTAGAGCGAAACCAACCTTGTAAATTTTTTTGAATCAGCTGTTGAGCATTTGGTAAAAGACGAGGGGGATTGCTCCAGAGTCCGCTTAATGCGATCGCAGTTTTCCCAAATTCTGGATTCACATCTGAGCGCTTTTCTAATTCACTCCAAGTATCGAGGGCGCTAGCCGTCTCACCCTGCTTTGCTTGCAAAATTCCTAGGCGCAATTCTAAAACATCCAGTAATTTTTGCAGTTGCTGAACAGACTGCTGTAACTGCTGTTTCTGTCCCTGTCCAGAGGTTTTGGTAACACGAGAAATTTTTGGTAGGGGTTTAGTTTCTGAGGAAGCAGCAACTTCTTGAGAGGGCAGTTGTGCTATTTGGTTTTTCGATTTATCTAAATTAGTTTGGACTGATTGAAGTGCTTCCTGATACTGCTTTGTCGCATTTTCCAGGGGTTTCTCGTCCACAATCATTTTCCGAATTGCCTGGAAACTCTCATCGTTACTATCTTCTGGTTGCCAGGACTGCGCTTCTAGCACAATATTTGTTTGGTACAATTCCAAGTTACTTTGGAACTGAGGTTTCTGCCAACTACTGAATAAAGACTCACTGGAAATCCAGAGTGCTAGCAGCGTCAGCGCAATTAAAAGCAACCGCTTAAGTGTCATCTATCCCCCTTTGATTAACCAGTGGAGAGCGCGTGCCCCTTGGAAATTATCGCAAGAAAAAGCAGCTATGTGGATAGATATGATCAATATTGTAAGTTTACTATATGTCTGCGTTTATTTCTGGCATCCCCACCATGTTAAATTACAACCCATTACACTGCTTACCATCCGCCGAGGATCTACCTGACTCTGACGATGAACCAGTGGATAATCAACTACAACATTTAATTCCCGGTTTGCTGGAAAGCATATTAGCTTGGTTATGGTCCAGCCGCATGGATTGGTTTTTCGGCGCGGATATGGGTATTTACTATGATCCCGAACAGCCGCCAATTGTACCCGATGGTTTTTTGAGTTTAGGAGTTGAGCGAGTTTTTGATGAGAACTTGCGTTTAAGTTATGTGTTGTGGGAAGAAAAGGTAATGCCAATTATGGCGTTAGAAATTGTTTCTCACAGAAGGCGCGGTGAATATACCGGCAAAAAGAAAATATATGCTGAAATGGAAATTTTATATTATGTTATCTATAATCCTCAACGTCGCCGAAAATCACCTTTAGAAGTTTATCGCTTGGTAAATGGCGCATATATATTACAGCCAGGAAATCCAGTTTGGTTAGCAGAGATAGGTTTAGCAATTGGTTATCAACGGGGAACCTATCAAGGAATTACACGGGATTGGTTATATTGGTATGACGAGCAAGGTGTGAGATATTTATCACCAGAAGAACGGGCAATATCTGCTGAACAACGCGCCGAAAGGTTAGCAGAAGAGTTGCGAAAGTTAGGAATAAATCCTGATAATTTATAACTATACCTCTTGTATGAATATTTTTTGTCTCGCGCAAAGGCGCAGAGAAGAACGCAAAAATAAGAAGCTTGGGAATTTGCAGTATTTTATAGGATGAGCAATTGCTTTTCTAGGACTTATGCACTGACAAAAAAGATAAATATGGTCATCAGTTTTATTTATTCAAAGTCTGATAAATTGTGCGTTAGGGAACGCACACTACGGGTAGGATGCGTCCCCTGACGCATCAAAAAAGTCTGAAAAGAGGGCAAATTTGTACGGTACGTAAGTCCTATTTCAGTAAATACTCTTATTAAAATCTTTGTTAGGCTATTCTTAAGCTAATCTTTATATAAAATTAAGTACATATTTTAGTAATTCTTTTCTGAGAGAAAAATTATGATGATAATCATCTAAGTTTTTTATATTTTTGGCTTTCGAGTATGTCTATCTACCATAAGATTGCTTTAGCTGTCCTTAGCTCAATTTTATTAGAAGTTGGCTTTACACAGTTCACTGATTCTAAATATGTATTAGCCCAAAGCATGAATAATGCTGATACAAGTTGCTATTGGCAGACGACAGATGGTAGGAATATAGATTTGGGTGTCCTATGTGGATCTAAATCTCAACCTCTACCTACATCATCTTCAACAAGTGAGCAAGAATTCAGTATTGAAAATGTTCGTCTAATCAGCATAATCAAGACAAGAGAGTTTTATGTAACTGGTAATCTAACAAATAGAAGTAACAAGACTCAGGGTATTTTAGATATGTCTTATCAGGTTTACAAACAAGTTGACGGTTACTTAAAGCCAGATTATTCTAATAACTTTACCGTTGAGAAAATACAGCTTCAAGCAGGTGAAACTACAAAGTTTGAAGCTCAACTTCGCCGCCGTCCTACTTTGTTAATGTTCACCAGTTTAGATTCAAGTGAGCAAGGATCTATACCACTTGATATTTGTTATACTAATACTGTTGAGCAAGGGGAATTATGTAAGCGTCTTTCTCCCATATCAATCAGGAGATATTCTCCATCAAAATAGTAAAATTAATTCAATCCAATACACTTTAACATTTTTATAAAATAAATCAGATGAAGCTACTGTGGAAAATTCGCCATGTAGGTTTAGCAGTTTTTAACTGGGAAAATACCGTTCTTTAGTATTTCGCGAAGGAAAGGTTGAGTTGGGGGCAAGAATATTAAAAAATTGGTTCCTATTTGCAAAATTACAAATTAATTATTGGCTATATAAGGAAAAAGAAAATCTAAAAACCATAGTTGGTGATGCAATAAATATTGCGAGTATTCTGGAGTGAAAAAATGTTGGATAATAATTTAAAAACGAAAATAGAAAAGCTTGATTTAGAACTGAGGATTAAAAACTTATCTTTAAATGAACGTAAGTCCAAAGTAATTGAAGAAATTTGTCCTAATTTAGAAGAATCAGCAGATAAATTTTGGAATTTTAGTGGCAAGTCGGGTAATAATTATTTTAATAATCTTGAGCTTGTGAATCAAGTTGAGAAATGGTATGAAATTAACTATCCTAATCAAATAAAATGTTCATTAAAGAAGATTAAACCTTTCTATATTCAAGGAGATATTTATTTTTTCGATTATTCAAAAGAAACAGAATTATTTATTAATTGTATAATAAACCTTTCTAAGAAAGACAGAGATTTCTTGGTAGAGAATTACCTTGAGGAAGTAGAGAGAGAATTTAGACAAGGAAAAAAAAATATAGAATCAATATTCTGCCTACAAAAGATTATTTATTTAAGAAATATAAAAAACCTAGAAGAAAAAAATGCCTATGAAAGATTATCAATGATAAATTTAGATAAAAGTGAATATTTAGACCCAAGAGTAATAGAATGGGTCAATTTTGCTATTGAAGATTTAAGTGTTGCTATAAATATTTTAGAATCTACGCGCAATTACCAAATTATAGTTTTCCCAATTTGTCAAGCTATTGAAAAATTTTTTAAAGCTTGTCTTATAGACAAAGAGAAGCAACAAAACCCAGCTATATCAACTGAGCAAATAGAGATAATCATTAAGAGATACAGCCATAAGATTACTTCGATAAAAGATAACTTAATTCAATGTAATTATTTTGATAACCCAAACTTAGTTAGAGAAGAATTAGAACAACTGAAAACAATAATTGAAATTGATAATAGCCCTAGCTATAGGTATCCTATTAAAGAGATTTCGTCCGCTGACGCTGTAAAAATTATAGATATAACATTAAATATTTTTAGTATAATAAAGGAAAAACTGCTGATTCCGCCTTTAAAATTTATATTCAACGAATGATGTATGTTCAATTCCACTAAATCTTAGATTAGCAAATCTAAGTAGTGTTTAAAAAACAGAATTATGTATGTAAGCATCTGAATTTTTTATCTTGTTATAGGTATTGTAAAAAAAAATCAACTTACCCTATCTTACCTCTCACCCAAGCGCGAAAAGATTTCAGCAAGGCAATTTCACCAATACTTTTACTCTGCTGAATAAATCTGCTGATATCACTCACCGATACTAGGGGAAAAGCAATACTAAACTCACATTCAATATATTGTCCTTCTAGCAATCGATAAAATTTTAAAATTTCCCCGTCATATCTCCAAAGTTCAGCTACACCTAAAGCTGCATAAATATTAAATTTATTTACAGAACTGCTGGTAATATCAATTTCAATTGCTAAATCAGGAGGCGGGTCAGTTTTTAAATCTAGTTCTAGCTTCCCTCTAATAGCTGGTTCATTCTGGATATAATAACAATTATCTGGTTCTATTCCCCGCTTAGATACTTTTCGCTTCAAGGTTGTGGAACCAGCACTTCTAACTTCAATATCCAGTTCTTCAGCTAAAGCAATGATAAAGTTACCCAAATTACTTTTGGGGTTTTCGTGTTCAAAAAGTGGAGTCATGATTTCTAAAGTACCGCAGTCATAAGCAAACCGAGAACCTCTATCCTCACCTGTATCTCTCAGTAAGGCTTCAAAGGTATCCCAGCTAACGTTATGTAGTACTGTTCTTTGTTCAGCAGGGGTTGACTTGACAAGCATATTACAATACTTCTTCTGTCAGAATACTAGATAAAATTCCGATAATTTTACCTATATCATTAATATAATATTCGCTTAAGTCAATTTCAACCACCTGCCCAATCAGTTTTAAAAATTTCCAGTTAGTCCCTGTGGTGACAGTTCCATAAATTGTCTGAATGTTATTCCCCTCACGTTCATTAAACAATTTAGCTGCTAACATTTCAGCTATGCATCGTCCTAAGCCTGCGTTGATATTTTCTTTTTTAGCTTCTACAATTGTAATAACTGGGGCATTAACAATTAATAGTTCTGGTGAAAGACTAATGATAAAATCACAATTTCCATTTAATCCTTGGGCAGAATCTACAGTAAAATCTATACCTGAAAATAAGCTTATTTGATTGTTTAAATATTTTCTGACAGCGATTAAAATAGGTGCAATTATCATTTCTGAACGGGATTTTTCCGTATTACTAGCAAGTGCTAAAATAATATTTTCTTTTAATACTTCTGCAAGTAATGCTGGACATTCAACTTCTGGGATAGAGGCAAATATCTCAACTTTGTCAACAAGGGTTAAACCAAAATTTTTCCTAACTTTATCTAGAGTAAAGTCACTGTATGACATTTTGATTAAGTAGGTTGGCGTAAATAATTCAAGGTTGGTAGTGAGGGCTTTAGCCCTACTTTGAGGGCTGAAGCCCTCACTACGAGCAAATTTCAATAGTTTTTACTTTGCTTAACATAGTTTGATTTCTTTTTGCCTACTTACTTACTCCTGAAAATTCAGGTAGTTAGATTGTGCCAAATATTTTTAATAATAAGTGGCACAATTAGGATAAAAACATTACCAAAACTAATCAAGGAAACCAGCAAAAAAGTCAAGGGTTTCTTTCAGTGCTTTGATGAAAACATCAATTTCTTCACGGGTGTTGTAAAAAGATAAACTAGCCCGTGCGGTTGCGGGAAGACCTAAATAGCGGTGTAATGGGTGAGTGCAATGGTGTCCAGAACGAATGGCAATGCCTTCTTGATCTAATAATGTAGATAAGTCGTTAGCGTGGACACCTTCTGCTGTAAATGCTGCTAAAGCGGCTCTACCTTCACCTTTGGCATTTGGCTTAGGCCCGTAAATTCTAATTTGGGGAATTTGTTCTAATTGTTGGAACAAATAAGCGGTTAATTCTGCTTCGTAGGCGTGGATCTTATCCATACCAATACTACTAAGATAATCTACCGCTGCCCCAAGTGCGATCGCTTCCCCAATTGCCGGTGTACCCGCTTCAAACTTATGGGGTAACTCTGCGTAGGTGGAATGGTCTAAATACACCTCTGCAATCATCTCACCACCACCTAAAAACGGCGGCATAGATTCCAGTAGTTCCAACTTACCATACAAAAAGCCTATCCCCGTTGGAGCGCACATTTTATGCCCGGAAGCTACCAACCAATCACAGCCTATTTGCTGCACATCAATAGGCATATGAGGGACACTTTGACAAGCATCAATTAAAACTTTTGCACCGTATCTGTGAGCGATTGCGACAATTTCTTCCACTGGGTTAATACAACCCAAAGCGTTAGAAATATGTACCAAAGACACCAATTTTGTTTTTTCAGAAATCAGTTGTTTAAACTGTTCCAAATCAAAACTTTCTTCTGGTGTCAGTTCGACAAATTTCAAAACTGCACCCGTTTTTTGCGCCACAAACTGCCAGGGAACTAGATTACTGTGGTGTTCCATCACCGACAGAATAATCTCATCTCCAGGCTGTAAATTGCTCATTCCCCAACTGTAGGCTACTAGGTTAATCGCCTCACTAGCGTTGCGGGTGTAGACAATTTCTTGACGCGATGCAGCATTGATAAATTTAGCAACTTTATCTCGCGCACCCTCATAAGCATCAGTAGCTTTAGCGCTGAGGGTATGGGCACCCCGATGCACATTAGAATTATACTGTTCGTAATAATCCCGCAGGGCATTTAATACGAATAAAGGCTTTTGTGAGGTAGCTGCATTATCAAGATAAACTAACGTTTTCCCATTGACTTCCTGACGTAATATTGGGAAGTCAGCGTGAACTTTATCAGCTAGGGTTTTGGTAGGGGTGAAAGTCATTGTCAGTAGTTATTAGTTATTAGTCATTAGTCATTAGATAAAGACTTAAGACTATTGACTGTGTTTAACAGGATTTTTTGCAGAGAGGGAACTGGTATTTGGTTGATGATTTCGGCAGCGAAGGCGTTAACTAAAAGCTTGCGTGCATCGTTTTCATCAATTCCCCGGCTTTGCAGGTAGAATATTTCATCATCTTCCAATTGGCTAACAGTGGCACCGTGAGCGCATTTTACATTATCCGCTGTAATTTCCAATTGGGGTTTGGTATCGATTCTCGCTTTCGGTGATAGTAGCAAATTGCGATTTAACTGAGCCGCATCGGTTAACTGTGCTGGTTTGGGGACAAAAACCTTGCCATTGAACACTGCATGAGCGCGATCGCCTACAATACACTTATGCAATTGCTTGCTAGAGCCGTGAGGATAGTTGAGAGCGATCGCACTGTGAGTATCCGCCACCTGCTTAGAACCTATCATCGTCAAGCCATTGAGACTTGTTTGAGTTTGTTCACCAGCTTGCAAAATCTCCAAATTGTGCCGCGTCAACTTGCCACCAAAAGCGATCGCATAACAAGTATATCGACTATCACGAGCTTGAGTAACAGCAGTCTTCCCCACATGAATTGCCCCTGCGCCTTCCATCTCAACCCTAGTGTGACTCACCTCGGCATTTTCAGCCAGCCAAATTTCCGTAACCGCATTAGTAAAGTAAACCCCCTCTTCCTTGGCGCTCTTGGCGTCTTGGCGGTTCGTAAACTCCTCAACCAAAGTCACCTGCGAACCACTTTCCGCCACCACCAAACAACGAGGCTGAGAAAAAGTCGGCGTTTCACCCACAACCGAAACAAACAGCAGATGAATAGGCGTTTCAACCACCACATTTTTACCCACCAACACCACCGCCGCATCAGTCAACCCTGCGGTATTGAGAGCAGTAAACACCTCCCTAGCACCCTCAGATTGGGCTAAAAAAGGCTGTACAACTTGATAATTATCCAAAAGAGCCAAATTACTTACCACAATTCCCCGTGGTAAATCTGCAACAGCCGATAACTCCGGCGCATAAACGCCATTCACAAAAACCAAACGGCTATTAGCAGCTTCAGGCAGAATATTTGGCTGTAGAGAAATTGTCTCCAACCTCCCTAAATTAAATTGCACCTTTCGCAATTCTGACAAATCAGTAAAACGCCATTCTTCCTCGCGGGTAGTGGGGATAGTCGAGTGACGTACCCAATTAGCCGCACCGTCACGTAATTCCTGCAACCAACCATTTGATTTAGTGGCAATTACATCATTTAACAAACCAGTCAGATAAGCATCTCTATCTAAAAGAGATGTTTCAGGAAGCGTCTCTACAATATTAGGAATAGCGCTGGGAGAAACTTGAATAGACATTACACACCCACCCCAACCGCAGCATCTTCTAAAACCCAGTCATAACCACGAGCTTCTAATTCCAGTGCCAAATCCTTACCACCGCACATGAGAATTTGCCCATTAGCCATCACATGAACATAGTCGGGAATAATATAATCAAGCAAACGCTGATAATGGGTAATCATAATCGTGGCATTATCTGGACTTGCCAACTGATTTACCCCATTTGCCACAATTCTCAGAGCATCAATATCCAAACCCGAATCAGTCTCATCAAGAATTGCCAACTTTGGTTCTAGCAGAGCCATTTGCAGAATTTCATTCCGCTTCTTTTCACCACCAGAAAACCCTTCATTCAAACTACGACTAAGAAAAGAGGGATTCATCTTCACCACATCCAGCTTTTGCTCAATCAAATCATCAAAATCAAAAGCATCCACCTCATCCAAACCCTGTCCCTTGCGACGGGAATTATAAGCCACCCGCAAGAAATCCAAATTACTCACACCAGGAATTTCCAAGGGATATTGAAACGCCAAAAACACACCCGCTCTAGCCCTCTCCGCAGGTTCCATTTCCAGCAGATTTTGCCCCTGAAAAATCACCTCACCACCAGTCACCTTATAAGCCGGATGTCCCGTTAACACCTTAGAAAAAGTACTCTTACCAGAACCATTCGGCCCCATAATCGCGTGAACTTCGCCAGAGCGAACTTCCAAATTCACACCCTTAAGAATCGGCGTACCATCAACCTCAGCCGTCAAATCTCTGACTGACAGCACAACTTCACTATTTTCAATAATCATGTTCTCTCTCTTCTCTCTTCTCTCTTCTCTCTTTCTCTGCGTTCTCTGCGCCTCTGCGGTTCGTTTCACCAAAACACAGGGGAACAGAATCAACTTAAACCGTAGTTTTACTATTACCCAACAGAACCTTCCAACTTCAGACTCAACAACTTATCAGCTTCCACAGCGAACTCCATCGGCAGCTGATTAAAAACATCCTTACAGAAACCGCTAATCATCATCGAAATAGCATCTTCTGGAGAAATACCCCGTTGAGCGAAGTAAAAAAGCTGATCTTCCCCAATCTTAGAAGTAGAAGCCTCATGCTCCACCTTTGCAGTATGATTTTGCACCTGAATATAAGGGAAAGTATTCGCATGAGCATTATCCCCAATCAACATCGAGTCGCACTGAGAATAGTTTCTAGCCCCTTTAGCCGTCGGATTAACCTTCACCAAACCCCGGTAACTATTACTAGATTTACCGGCAGAGATTCCTTTAGAAATAATAGTGCTGCGAGTATTCTTACCAATGTGAACCATCTTAGTGCCGGTATCAGCTTGCTGCATATTATTTGTCAGCGCCACCGAGTAGAATTCACCCACAGAGTTATCACCAACTAACACACAGCTAGGATACTTCCAAGTAATTGCCGAACCAGTTTCAACCTGAGTCCAGGAAATCTTAGAATTCACACCCTGACACAAACCGCGCTTAGTGACAAAGTTATAAATACCGCCTTTGCCATTGACATCTCCAGCGTACCAATTTTGGACAGTGGAGTATTTAATTTCGGCGTTGTCGAGGGCCACGAGTTCCACAACAGCAGCGTGTAGCTGGTTGCTGTCGTACATCGGCGCTGTGCAACCTTCTAGATAAGAAACATAGCTACCTTCTTCAGCGACAATCAAAGTCCGCTCAAATTGTCCAGTATCGCCAGAGTTGATGCGGAAGTAGGTAGACAATTCCATCGGGCATTTGACGCCTTTAGGAATGTAGACAAAGGAACCATCAGAGAAGACAGCAGCGTTGAGGGCGGCAAAATAGTTGTCAGCAATAGGGACGACGCTACCCAGATATTTTTTGATCAGTTCTGGGTGTTCTTGCAGCGCTTCGGAAATCGAGCAGAAAATAACGCCATCTTTGGCTAGTTTGTCTTTGAATGTAGTGGCGATGGAAACGCTATCGAAAATCGCATCAACGGCGACATTTGCCAAGCGCTTCTGTTCTGTGATGGGAATGCCCAGTTTTTCAAAGGTTTCTAGGAGGGTGGGATCAACTTCCTCCAAGCTGTTCAGCTTTTGTTTCTTTTGTTTCGGTGCTGAATAATAGACGATATTTTGGTAGTCAATTGCTGGATACTTGACGCTGGGCCAAGTTGGTTCCGTCATTTTTAGCCACTGGCGGTAAGCTCTGAGACGAAACTCCAGCATGAATTCCGGCTCATTCTTTTTGGCAGAAATCACGCGGATAACGTCCTCGTTTAGTCCACGCGGAATCGTGTCGGCTTCAATGTCGGTGACAAAGCCGTACTTGTAGGGTTGGTTGACTAAGGTATTGACAGTGGCAGTCATCGGTAGTTGTCTCTTGTGTTCGGTTCTGAATCTCTTGAACTAAGGATGGCAGAATGGCTCTGACTAGCCGATTCTCCTTTCGCGTTACCGAGTGGTCACACGGCTGCTAATATAGATGTGGAGAGTAAAACAACGGGGCTGTTGTTTAAACTATCTTCATTTTACGCTAGATTAACAACAACAATGTTGTTAAAGTCAAATTTTCTCAGAAATTTTTTAGGACGAAGATGGCGACTACCCACCAGTCCTCAACGAAGCAAGATATCCTAGAGTATCTGCTGAAACACTCACAGGCAACGGCTTTTGAGCTAGCGGCGATTTTAGAAGTTAGCCCCCAAGCGATTCGTCGTCATCTCAAAGATTTGGAGACGGAAGAGCTAGTTTTGTTCTCAACGCCAGAACAGCCGGGGATGGGGCGTCCGCAACACATTTATCATCTGAGCCGTCAGGGACGCGAACACCTACGGCTCAATGAAAGTGAACGCCGGAGGCGCACTGGGGGAGATTTCTATACTGATGGTTACGGCAAATTCGCCGTTTCGCTGCTGGATACCTTAGCGGAAACGGTAGGACGTGACCAAGTTAAATCGATTTTACAAAAACAGTGGCAGCGCAAGGCCCAAGAATATCGGGAACGCTTGGGTAATGGTTCCCTGGAAGAACGTGTGGCAAATTTAGTAGAACTAAGAAAAGCTGAAGGCTTCATGGCGGAGTGTCACCTTGTAGAAGAGCATGACTCCCCAGCAGGCAAATGCTTTATTTTAATGGAGCATAACTGCGCGATTTCCAACGTTGCTGAGTCTTTTCCTAGCGTCTGCGGTCATGAACTAGAAATGTTTGCCGCTGTTCTTCCCGATTGTACAGTGGAGCGCACCCACTGGATTATCAACGGCGAACATCGCTGTGGCTATTTAGTACGAAGCTCAAAAGCAAAAGCTTCATGAATAAACTTGTTTTCATAAGGATACCCGGTAAGTGGGAAACTCAGTGGCTTTAGCCCTGAGAGGGAAGCGACACGGGCGGTTTTAACCGCCGTAGTATTTTCCGTTACAATGGAGAAGTCAACAAAGTTACTTATGTTACTGGTGGCAAAAAAACAGAAATCAATTGGGGTACAACAGGTTTTGTTGTCTCCTGATAATGAAACTAAAGCGTTACTAGAATATCTTTGTCAACAATCTGGGAAGTTATATAATAGTGGTGTTTATTTCGCTCGACAAACATTTTTTAAAACCGGAAAACTTTTGACTGGTAAGTTTGATTTAGTTTATGAACCCACTGTTTCAAAAACATTAGTTGCTCAATCAATGCCATCAACGCCGATGCAACAAACTTTAATGTCTGTAGCGGAAGGTTTTAAGTCTTTTAAAGAATTGAGAAGTTTATATCTTCAAGGTAATTTACACTTTTTGCCAAAACTGCCAAATTATCTCAAAAGTGCGAAACTTTTTAAAGTTGCTTATCCAAATTCAGGAGGACAAAAGCCAACTCTGGTTAATGGACAACTTAGATTTTCTTTGGGACTGACGGTTAAAAGATGGTTTGGAGTTTCCGAATTTTTTCTACCAATGCCGTCTAACTTAGACTACTCGAAAGTTAAAGAGTTTACTATTCTTCCTAAGAACGGGGCTTTTTATCTAGAGATGTCTTATCAAATAGAAGGACACGAGCCCGAATTAGACATTAATCAAGCACTATCTATTGATTTGGGAACTGCTGATAATTTGGCGGCTTGTGTTGATACATTAGGTAATTCCCTATTGATTGATGCCCGCGTAATGAAAGCGATGAATCAATTGTGGAACAAAAAAGTATCAACAAGAAAAGAGGGTAAACCAGAATCTTATTGGGATAACTGGTTAGACCGTGTTACCCGTAAACGTAACCATCAAATGCGTGACGGCATTAATAAAGCTGCAAAACTAATTATTAACCATTGTTTAAAATATGGCATTGGGACATTATTAATTGGTTGGAATGAAGGTTTTAAATCTAATGCTAACATGGGCAAAATCAACAATCAAAAGTTTGTCCAAATGCCTTTAGGTAAACTAAAAACTCGACTAATGCAACTTTGCGATTTGCATGGTATTAGATTCCAAGAAACCGAAGAAGCTTATACTTCAATTGCTAGTTTTCTAGACGGAGACTCCCTACCCAAATATGGCGAAAAACCTGTTGGGTGGAAAGCGTCTGGAGAACGAATTAAACGCGGTTTGTATAAATCGGGCAATAGCTCGATAGTTAATGCAGATTTAAACGGCAGTGCGAATATTCTGCGAAAAGTAGCCAGCAATCTAAGCTTAGACTTAGGCTTACTGGGTAGGCGTTGTTTGACGAACGCAGCGAGAGTTAGACTTTGGATTTTACCTAAGTATACTCTGTCCGCAGAATCTCAGCGGCTTTAGCCCTGAGAGTGTCAAATTAGTTTCAGCAATTATTGGACTAAGTTTGAGAGAGTAATATATGGATATAGCACCACACCAATCGCCAACACAATTTTTAACTTTAGAAGAGTCAGCAAAGGTAGATGCTGCTTTGCTGTCTTCTCCAGAAAAGTTTTTAACCAGACTGACAATATCATCCTTGAGGATTTTGCAGCACATCGCCCAAGATTATGGTGTTGCTGTTGAAGATTTGACAACACAGCAAATAATTGCCTGGTTTGAAAAAGATGCCAAGATTAGGCGAGAGCAAGGAATTGAAGCGGCATATTTAAAGTGGTAAGCCTAACAAATACGTTAGGCATTGATGACCGTAAATAATATATGATACCCATTTGGGAAAATTTGTATTGTTAGCCTAACCATGAAATCTAAAATCCAAAATTGCTATGAGTGGAAGGCGAGTTTTTCTCAGTCAAAACTTTGCTATATTTGGATTAGTAGGATTATCTCTAGTTAGTTGTCGTTCTGCTAATAGTCGCAGTTCCTCAAAAAAGGAGGCGAAAACTATGAAATTGGCAAGCAGCGCTTTTGAAGCTAATAACTTAATTCCTGCTCAATACACTTGTGATGGTGCAGATATTTCCCCACCCCTAATCTGGGAGCAAGTCCCCAGAGAAACACAAAGCCTAGCATTAATTGTCGATGATCCAGATGCACCTGGAAAGACATTTGTTCATTGGGTGGTTTACGATCTTCCCCCTACAGTTCGCCAATTACCAGAGCAAATTTCTTCGACAAAAACTCTACCGAATGGCGGTGTGCAGGGAAAAAATGATTTTGGCAAGTTTGGTTATGGAGGCCCTTGTCCACCTAGCGGCATCCATCGCTACTTTTTCCAACTTTATGCCCTAGATAAAAAATTGGGTTTAGCCGCAGGTGCTAGCAAAAACCAAATTTTGGCAGCCATTGAGGGTCATATTTTGGCTTCGTCAGAATTAATTGGACGCTACAAACGCCAACGTTAAAGAACAAAAAGCACCTTTTTCAAGGTGCTTTCAAAATTCCAAATATCACGGATTGTAAGTGTTAGTTCGAGGACTGCGAGCACCGACGACTGCTCCCATCAGCGCTGCGGCTAAACCCAACAAGGAACCAAATACAAACCATAACAAAGCTCTAGAGGTTGCAGCCGCAATATCACGAGCTTGTTCAGCAGTTAGCCTCGGTAGGTTTGGCGGTACAGTAGTGCCTGGTTGTTGTACCTGGTTGATCACTACCGCCGTATTGGGAGCAGCAACACCAAAAGCACCCCATACCCCATTTGCTAATAGTAAAGCGCTAACTGCTAAAGTAGTTGCCCAGAGAATTGCGCCGTTGAGCAGGGCGGTGTTGCGGTTCATTGGCCCACAAGCGCGGGTTGTCACCCAACCGCCAATAAATAGGGAAATTAACAAAGCGACAGTTGACCACAGCCCGACATTAGTGGCAACCCCAGGTGTAATTGATCTTGGTGCGCCTGAGTTGGCAATTGTGCCTGCGCCAATTGCACCAAACAAGGAACTCAAAATAAATTGAGTAGCTAAAGCAACCAGAACGCCGGAAATTATTGGTCCCCAGCGAACGCGATCGCGATATTCGCTAACTCTAGCCGCGATCGCAGGCTCAGGAGGTATAACATCATCGCCTACCCGATTTACGTAAGACATACTCTATTTTCTCCCTTGCTATTTCAGCAAAGTTTCTCAGGTATATTCATGCTTATGTTTAAAATTAAATTGCTGGTGATGATTTTTATTATCTATCAATAGAAAGAGTTAGGCGCTATGTCTGTAGTCAGAACAGACTGCGGGGATCAATAAAACTTAATCTCACTTAGTCAATGTTTATATTTGCCCTAATTAACTATCTAACTTAGCTAAAAAGTATCAGATCTAATTCTAATTTAAATTAGACTTCAGGAAGAATTTAGCTTTCATATTTACTCCGGCTTCAAAGCCTATCAACTTTGTAATTAACGGACTTTCACCGCTGTGCCTGTAGCCGTAATCAGCAATAGAACTCCCGACTGGTCAACATTGATTGTACCAGTATCAATTTCAATGCCGATTACAGCATCTGCGCCTAAACGTAGGGCCCGTTGTTCTAATTCTTCGAGTGCTTTTCGTTGTCCTTGCTCAAATAAACGCTCGTAGCTACCGGTGCGTCCACCAACAATGTCTCGAATGCTAGCCAAAAAATCCCGGAGGAAATTACTACCATAGACAACTTCAGCAGTTACAATACCTAAGTATGACTGAATTACGGCTCCTTGAATCACATCGGTGGTAGTTAACAGCATAAATTAGCCTCACAAACTGGATTCTATATTCAAATTACAACTGTGTTCTGACTTTTGGCATTCCTGAGCAGAAGGCAGGAACTGAAAGAAAGTTTCGCGTTTTGGGTTGATCTTATCTTGATTATGAGCAACAAAGGATGATTATTGCCAGATGAATCTGAAAAAAACAAAGTCCCATAAGCCACCAGTTATATCTGCGAGATCTATCTGAATTCTGGATACTTTACACTCGGCTTTACCGTAGATACTCTGAGTCATCTTTCTAATCTGAGGAGACAAAGCTTACCAGTTTATTAATATATCGTAAAGGTGAACAAATACAGTTTTCAAAACGCAATATTTTTGTTTTAATGTACAAGAAAAAAGCTCCTGATGATTATCCAAAATTGACTATGTACAAGCAAGCATCATTTGTAGTTAGTGTGTTATTATTAGGATGTTTCGCCACCACAATACCCTCGATAGCACAGGCTGAGGTATTGATGGCGCAAGCCAGTAACTCTGAATTAAAGCAACTGCTGGAAGAAGGGCGGAGGCTTGTAAATGCTGGGGATTATAATGGAGCGATCGCTATTTATCAGCAAGCTGCCAGTCTAGCTCCCAAGAATGCCAAAATTTACTCCGGAATTGGCTACTCCTATGCTCAACAAAATAACTTCCCTCAGGCTTTAGCTGCTTACCGTCGTGCGATCGCCATCGATCCAAACAATGGTGATTTTTACTACGCTGTGGGTTATATCAAAGGTAATCTGGGAGATACACCTGGAGCTAAGGAAGCTTACCGTCGCTCCATCCAATTGAACCGCAACAATGTTAATGCCTATTTGGGATTAGGTGTGACGCAATCAACTTTGGGTGACTATCAATCAGCGATGTGGGCATACGAGCAAGCAATTAGCCTCGATAAGAACAATGCCCGCACTTATGAGTTGATGGGTTCAATGTTTAAGCAGCGACGGCAAACCAAACAAGCAAACAGCGTGCTGCTAAAAGCACGTGATTTATATCGGCGGGGCAATGACGCAGATAGCGTGGATAGGGTAGAAGCGATGCTGCGACAGTTAGGTGTGTAAAACAGGTAATGAGTTTTATCCATTACCCACTACCTATTACCAATTACTTCATTTAGGGAACTTTTTTAATAAATCATCCCCAGGAATGATTGTGGTGTAGAAAACATAATTGCGATTAGCGAGATAGCGGCGGTCTTGCTTAATAATCGCCATAAATTCTCTATGTCCCTCACGCCTACGTCCCACTAAACAACCTGCGCTGGCAAGGCGAATATCATTCTGGGGAAAATCAAAGCCGTAGTGTTGATTCACATAAAAATTATCACCTTTATCAAGTTTGTCGCCAGTCCGTTTAAAGTCTTTGTTGAAATCTCGACAAACAGTGATCTCTCCAACTTGCACTAATGCTTCGTGAGGCTCTGCGGTGCCGTGGGTGCCAACAGCCCAAGCTTTGTATTGCCCAAACTGAATCCTAGCAGCGCCTTTGGGATTCATCGGATTGTAAGTGTAGTACCTGCCTGGTTCCGTAGTCGCTTGCCAGCTATTCACCATTTTGGGAGTACCATCTACTACTTCAATGACAATCCTTTGATCATTAAATTGATTGGGTGTATCACTGTTAAGAGTCCAGTCCCCATCTATTCCTTCTACGTAAACAATATTGTATTCTTTAGGATTAGTGAATACTTGATACTTTTCTGCCAGCATATACTTCAAAATCCTGCTGGCAATGTCGTTACCTAGTTTTAAGGGGGGTTTTGGTAAGTCTTCTGGTTTGGTTTCAATCAGTTTTTTGGCTGTGACTGCTCCGATAAAGTCAGTCTCTCCAGTTTTTGTTAATGCTTGAAATTTCTTGAGAGATGCCACAGAAACAGGGCCAAATTTAGCATCGGCTGGAGGTTCCAGCAAATTTAAACCAATTAACAGTATCTGAATCTGACGAGATAAATCTGCGTCTTCAGCGATCGCCTCAAAGCCCCATTTATTAGTTGTTCCCAGAAAATCTTGTAGTTTCATATTGCACCTGCTTTGATGAACATATTTGTAAATCCAAATATGGTTTTCAGAGTTGATTATGTTTGAAACTATACAAGTTTAGCCAAATATCGTCAATATTTTGCCGATTAATTGATGATTCGACGCAGATGATCACTGAATACTTAAATCCCAGCCTAATAGTGTATTAAAAACCTACTTATTAATTAATTTTAGGTAATCGGTAATCGGGTATAAGCGAAGAATTACTGATTACTTATTGTCTAGACAATACCAGCAATTACTTAATTCGCGTCTGGGCATCTTGTCCGTCCCAATAGACTAAGGTAGGAGTAGGGATGGTTTGATTCTGGTAGGTATTTTTTACAGCTACCCAGTTACTAGCAATTGGCATTCGCCAACCAGTACCAAAAGCGCGATCGGTGATTTTCAGTCCGGGGGGTGCTTGTCTGCGCTTAAATTCAGCACGGGCTACCATCTGAATCACTCTATCTACAACAACTGCATCGTGACCGGCGGCGATAATTTGGGCTGCTGATTGGTGGTTGTGAATCAGGTGTTGCAAGATATCGTCTAAAATTTCGTAGGGTGGTAGGGAGTCTTGGTCAATTTGACCCGGTTTGAGTTCAGCGCTGGGTGCTTTAGTGAGGATGTTTTCTGGGATGATTTCGCTATGACGATTTAACCAATGGCAAAGTGAATAAACGCGGGTTTTGGGAACGTCAGCAATGACTGCTAACCCACCATTCATATCGCCGTAGAGGGTGCAGTAACCGACTGCCATTTCCGACTTGTTGCCGGTAGATAAGAGAAGATAGCCAAATTTATTAGCGATCGCCATTAATAAATTACCGCGAATCCGGGATTGCAGATTTTCCTCGGCGATGCCAAACTCAGTACCGGTGAATAACTCAGCTAAACTTTGGTCAAAAGATTGCATTAACCCGCCAATTGGTAAGATATCGGTCTTGATTCCCAGATTTTCGGCTAATGCCAAAGCATCGCTGATCGAATGTTCGGAACTGTAGGGGGAAGGCATCAGGACACCGAAAACGTTTTCTTTACCGAGTGCATCTGAGGCGATCGCCGCAACTATTGCCGAATCAACCCCACCACTTAAACCCAGTACAACTTTAGAAAAGCGACATTTGCGGGCATAATCGCGCACTCCCAAAACTAAAGCGTGCCAAATTTCCTCATCTTCTGACTGGTATGCAGGTGCTACCGAACCCAACTGCAAATCTCGCTGCACCTCGTCAAATTCAACTACTAGCAAATCGGTTTCAAACCCACGGGCACAACAGATCATCTCACCTTGACGATTCAAAGCAAAACTGTAACCGTCGAAGATTAAATCATCATTTCCCCCCACTTGGTTAGCATAGATGATTGGTTGTTGAAAACGCCGGGCACTATGCCTGAGAATGGTTTCCCGAAACTTCTGCTTGCTGACAGTGTAGGGCGAGGCAGATAAATTTACAATCAAATCCACACCGATATTTGCTAAATCAGCAATTGGATTGATTGCATAACTTCGTTTACCCCAAAATTCTTCATCGTTCCACAAATCTTCACAAATAGTGATGCCGATATTGATCTTATCCAGGGTGAAATGATTAGCTTGCGAACCTGGTTCAAAATATCTACGTTCGTCAAACACATCATAGGTAGGCAAAAGCCGCTTGTGAAAAATTTGCTTGATCTCTCCTCCTGCTAACAACGCAATGCTGTTAAATAAAGTTTTGCCGCCAGTAACGTGCGCCTTTAAATTTGGGACAACAGTTCCTACTAATACAGCTAAATTGGGCGGTAAATCTCTAGCTAATTGTTGCAATGTGATGTCCATTGCTTCGACAAAACTAGGATCTAACAATAAATCTCTTGGTGGATAACCGCATAATGATAATTCTGGTGTTAATAACAAACGCGCACCCTTTGATGCTGCCTGAAGTGCCGCTTCCAGAATTTTTTGGGCGTTGCCTGGTAAATTACCAATTATAGGATTAAGTTGAGCGATCGCAATTTTCATTTTTGTAGTTTGATTTAAGATTTTTTGTAATTTAGATGTGGTTTGACAGAAGTGATCAAATAGGGCGGGGGAAAGATATCCCCCACGACCGCAGAGTTAAATAAACACCAAAGGTTTATCTTTTAAGGGGGCAAAAGCCTCGGCATCAAACTTATACAAACTAGCGGGACGACCTGCACCCCGCGAAACCTTGGTTCCGGTATCAGATAAAAAACCCAATTTGAGTAGACGCGCCCGAAAATTAGAATAATCTGCGAAGTTGTCTCCTAGAACTGTGGTGTATAACTGATATAAATCATTCAAAGTAAACAATTCTGGCAAGACTTCAAAAGCTACCGGACTATACTCCAATTTATTTCGCAACCGCCTGTGTCCATAGGACAGAATTTCATTATGGTCAAAAGCTAATTGCGGTAATTGCTTGACTGGGTACCAAGCAATGCCTGTAACTTTATCAGCAATTAATTCTGCTTCCTCAAATCTCACCAAAGCAAAGTAACTAACTGATAGATAACGCACTCCATAACTATCAGTGTCTTCTCGTGGATCGCGATTGGGCCCACCAAAGGTATACAATTGCTCTAAATAGAGATTGTTGACCTTGATTTTCTCTGCCATGATGCGATAGGCTGCATCTTCTAAGGATTCTCCTTGACGGACTAAAGTACCGGGAAGACTCCAATAATTGAGAAACGGTTTTTGCTGTCGCATTACTAAGAGAACTAACAGCCGATTTTGTGCCGTATCAACAGAAAAAATTATATTATCAACGCCGACTTTGAAATCAGCCAAAGGTTGTTGATTTAGCAGAGTTGGAATCTTTTTTTGCTGGCGTCCTGGCATTTGTACAAATGCTCTCGATGAATATAGGCAACTACAGGGGGTGTGATGGCTCTCGTATCTCCTTGTGTACGAAAGGCCGTCGAGGAAACATCTAGACCAGTAAATAAGGCGATCGCAATTTTCCCTCCCAGATTTCTGATTTTCTCTAAAACAGACTCGTCTATTGGATATCCTGGTCGGGGTACTACCAGCAGCTTCACTTGGTTTAGCAAATCTGCAACCTGATACCAACGCGGTAGCTGACTCAGTAAATCTGAACCGATTACCAACGTATACTCAGCATCTTCTCCCCAACGAACTTTAGCTTTTTCTAAGGTTTCCAATGTCCTCAAACTACTTAATTCCTGTTCCAAAGCAATGTTCTGCTGTGGCGCATTGATATCTGTAATTAACAGTTGTAGCATTGCCGCCCGATGAAGCAAAGCAGTTTGATGGGACTTAAAGGGATTATCTGCTGCCCAGACTGCTACCCAATCATAACTCTCAGACAACCACTTGAGAATTTCCTGGTGTCCAGCAGTTGGCGGATCGGCACTAGTACCAAACAAAGCAATTCTCATAATTTACCTCTGTGTCTCTGCGCCTCTGTGGTTTGTTTCTGCGTTTCCTTGATCAATTCCTGCAATGCTTCAGAAATCTCGACTTTTACAGAAATCGGCTCATGCAAACGCCTTGTCTGTTCTGGTAAACTGGCAACTGAGGCGGCGGTACGTTGACGAATTGTCGTTAAAGTCTCAGGCGATCGCACCGATTCACCTTCTTTCACTATCAACTGCAACAGAGGTTGTTGATCAATAGGACTTTCACCGACTAACCCCAACCGATCTGTTTGTACCTTACCTTCGACATAAGAGCGAAAAATCTGCTTTCGACCTGGATAAGTAATTTTGCCACTGGACTGTTTCATTACTGGGATGCCATCGATATCTACAAGTTTATAGACTCCATTCACAGGCGAACCTGTAACCAGTTTAGTTCCCAGTCCATAACCATCAATTTGGGCACCTTCGGCTTTGAGTCGGGCTATTTCCCATTCGTCCAAGTCACCGCTAGCGAAAATGGAGACATGAGGCAGTAGCGATCGCACTTTTTTAGATAAGGTAACTAAATCTCCTGAGTCTAACCTCACCCCTGTTAATTCGATTTCGCCGGAATTTACTTTTTCTGCTAACGTCTGGGCAGCTGCAACTGTATCGTAAGTATCAATCAACAATGGCGCACCGGGAAAATATTGATGAAAGGCGCTAAATGCCTGTTCTTCAGTGCCTTCGATGGCTGACAATGCCATCACTAAAGCGTGTGCCATCGTCCCGCTTGGTAATTGTCCCAGTTTTAGCGCTGCTAACACATTTGAGGTGGCATCTAATCCACCTGCTAAAGCCGCCCGCGCCGCCCACAAGGAGCCTTGGGGACTAAAAGCGCGTCGGGTGCCAAATTCCAAAAGTCTGGCATCTTTCCCCGCAATATCGCGCAACCTTGCTGCCCTAGTAGCTATTAAGGTTTGGTAATTGATCGTATTTAAAAGGTAAGTTTCCACCAGTTGGGCTTGCCACAGGGGTGCTTCCACCCGTAATAATGGCTGATTGGCAAATACGGCTGTCCCTTCTGGTACTGCCCAGACATCTCCGGTAAAGCGTCCCTCGGCTAAAAGTGACCAAAAGCGTTCCGGTGCTTGAGCAAAAATTCCCGTTGCTTGTAAGGCTGATATTTGCGAAGAACTAAAGCGGAGTTTGGCTAAATATGCGATCGCTTGTTCCAACCCCATCGCGATTAAATAACCAAAACCCTCTGGTAATCGCCTAACAGATAACTCAAAGCTAGCCCGTTTTTGTTCTATACCTTCACCTGTGTAACAAGCTGCCATCGTCAACTGATAAAGATCAGTCAACAGGCTGTAATCTTCAGCACAAAGGTTTAAATCTTGGTTCTGGTAGCTTTGGTGATTATTGGTTTGTACATAGCCCAAATCTGACAAGGTTCTCATAAAAGAGCGTCCTGACAAGAATGCTTTTGATTTATGGTAGAACCTACCATAATTATTGTCAACTCCTGGGCGAATAATTTTGGAGACTCTCGCCAAACCGTATATTTACAGGGTATTTATCAGCTACTTAACATTTATTAATGGTAAATCCCAATAATTAACCCTCTTCTAATGATTTACGTCACTTTTAGGCAATATGTGGAATACAGCAATGCTAAAAGGTCGAGTGTTAGAATAAGCAGCGTGGGTCGTGAGTATCTGGGATGCCTACTGCTGCTCAATTAGAGAGTTTGTATCGCCTTAGTTATCAGCTGACATATCTTATGCTTCAGCCTATATATCTTATCTGCGTTGATAACAGAACTCGTAATGTATACATTTTAGCTGGATATCACGAAGAACTGGAATTTCAAATCGTACCCAATGGAGAGGTATTTTGATGAGTCAAGTTAACTACGATGCAATGTCCGATGTTGAATTAAAGCAGTACTTTCTCAAAAATCGCCAAGATCAAACCGCTCTTCAGGCATACTTAGATAGACTCAATCAACGTCCACGCGCAGTTATTGCAAGTCCGGGAGATCCCGATTTTGATGAAAAAATTCGAGCAGCAATTCTCAAACAGTTAGAGGTGGCAAAAACTAGTAGTCAGTAGAAATTAATCAAGAGGAATCCATTAAGATATTTATCCAAGCTACTGATATTGGAACATTAATTATTAAAACACCTGAAACTCTGGGTCCGTCCTCGCATTGCTGGTACTAGAGTTTCTATTCACCTCATTACAGCTATTCCAGATTAACTGTAGGAGCATAAAAAATATCTACATTTTTCTGATCAATCAAAAGACTGGATATTTTTATCTTCAAAAGGAGACCACTAATGGAAATTCAGGAACTTAAAGCATTAATTAAAGAGAGCATCCGCGAAGTTTTGCGAGAAGAAAGACTGTTACTCTGCCAAGTTCTCATACCCTACGTGAGTGAAGAAGAACAAGAGGAACTGAATGCAGAATTCGGTTCACCATCAGACTATGAAGCTGAAGAATCAGTTGATATGACAGATTGGGTGAGACATGTCCATAAAATTCCGTAAGAACGCAATTAAGTTCTTAGAAAAGGCAAATATTGAAGATATTGCTAGAATTCAGGAGAAACTCAATCAACTCCTGATTTTTGTTGAGGAACAAGGAATTATTCCTTTCACGGAACTTGATATTAAAAAGATGAAAGGAGATTGGGAAGGATTTTATAGACTGCGTATTGGTAAAATCCGCATTATCGCATTATATTTATAGTTAATATTGATTCTGCTGAAGTCGAAATTTACACAATTGGCGCAAGAGGAGATATTTATAAATAAAGGTATTGCTTCAGAAAACTAGCAAATTCCCATATTTCAGTATCAGTTCTTTCTTCCATCCCCTGAAACTGAACATGGCTAGAATTAGGAAAAACATCTGCTAATCGAGTCACTAACTTGCGACTCAGATTTTGGTCAAAAAGCAGCTTCAACCAGCACCTACCGACGCAACTAAACGATGTTCACGGTCAGCAGCAAATTCCAGACAAGCTCTAATATCCGCTTCTGTTAATTCTGGGAAGTCGTCTAATATATCGGTATGAGACATACCAGCAGCTAACCAGCCTAGAACATCGTACACTGTGATTCGCATCCGTCGAATACAAGGCTTGCCACCGCGCTTATCTGGCTCAATTGTAATAATATCGTGATAGCTCATGGTAGTTATAAACTGCATAGTATTTCTCTAAGTGTAGAACAGCTTAAAAAAATATCCAATCGGTAGGGACACAGCATTGCTGTGTCCCTACAAGTCTATGATTACTGGATAATTTATTTTTTGGTATTCCCTTAGCTGGAGCATACTGACAATGTAGATTACCAAGCTTATTGATAAAGTATTGCAAAGTTATCTGAAAATTGATTGCAGAGATTGTCAATATATTGAGAATATGAGCGCGGGGAGAATATCAGCACTACAGTATAAATATCACAAACAAAGGCTACTTTTAAAAGGAGTCTAATATTATGGCTATTTCCAGAATGCTTGCCAGCATAGCCCAGTATCTTTCTGAAGCTGCAATGCGGATTTTTAGCCCAACTGATGATGCTTATCCTGTTATTGGTGTACAACCTTTTACCGGTGATATTTATAAGCAAGGTACAGCCGACTCTTGGTAGATGCTGACGTTGCATTAATTAACATAATTTTAGTAGAGTGTAAAATAAAGGCGTGAGGTTTTTTCTCACGCCATTCGATTTTTTGACACAGCCCATGTCTAAAAACCGCATAACTTAGGGTTGGGTAGAGTTCTGGAGAATAGATTGTTGTTGCAACCAATCTTGACCTACCTGGATACTAATATCTGAGCCGATATTACCAGTACTTTCTACGCGCACTTCTCCAAACCCCAAAGTGTTGCGAATTGATTCGGCGCTGTCGCCATCTCCTTGTTGGGCAACAACGTGAGTCACTTCTAAAGGTTCACCCAATGGTCTAGAAACAAAGATGTTGCGATACCCAGCTTTTTCCAGCGTTCTAATCAGGGGTCGCAGACTTGAGCGATCGCCACCTGTGCTATCTTGAATTGCGACTCGTAAGGAACCTGGTTCAGTTACCTCTAGTGATTCTGTAGTTGTACTTAATCCAAAGTGCTGGGCCATTACTTTAGAAATACTTTTTTTATTGGGCACCCAATAGCTAGCATCATACTCGCCGTTTTCACTAAAGCGACCTGGTAACATTAACATCTGCATATTCGAGCGATTTGTTCGCACCCCGAAACCGACTAACGCCACTAACTCTTCAACCGTCAAGTTGGTATCAATGTTTTCTTTGACTACTTCGAGAATTTCGGGTAATTGAGTCAAGGTTGCGGGGTTGAGAGTTTGCTCAATCAAGGCCCGCATCACCGACTGCTGGCGTTGAATCCGACCGATATCTCCGAGTTCGTCATGGCGATAGCGCAGTAATTGCAGGGTTTGCTCGCCGTTGAGATGCTGCTTACCCGCCTTCAAATTAATATATAAGTGCTGGGATTCATCCCGATATTTCATATCTTTGGGGACGTAGTATGTCACCCCACCCAAAGCATCAATCAGTTTACCAACGCCCAAAACATTAATCCGCACATAGCGGTCAATACCCACCCCATCTAAGAGGTTACTGACTGTTTTGGCAGTCAAGGCTGGCCCACCATCAACGTTAGCAGCGTTAATTTTTTTTCTTCCATGTCCTTCAATCTCTGTACGAGTATCTCTGGGAACAGAAAGCATAACTATTTTTTTCGTGTCTGGATCAAATTTGACCAAGAGCATCACATCGGCAAGACCATCAAAGGAATTTACCTGGGGTAGATAACCAAGATTTTGAGCGTCAGGGGGAGGGTTTTGCACATCTGGCGGGAGTACACTCATTCCCATAACTAAGATATTCACAGGGCGAGTTAATTGTGAAAATCGCATCCCGTTGCCAGAAATGCGATCGCCATCAAATACCGCCTCCTCTTGTGGACTAAGCTGGGCTTGCTGCAAAGGCGTACTGTCCCAGGAAACCGCCAATAGCGCCCCCGCCATTCCTGACACCATTGCAATACCGCCCATACCCACCGCAAACCACAGCCAGCGTCCAGATTTTGAATTTCGATAATTTTTGCTTCTGGATTTAGTTTTTGCCGATTGGTTATCTTCTGCCGATGTTCTTTGACTGGTCACAGAATTCCTCACACTTAACTGCTCAAATTCGCTAAATTTGTAAACTCAATATATGCAGACAAATCAACTCATAATAGCTAACTCTTGATTAACTGTCGTATTAACCACAACATTTATAGGGATCTTTCTACTGTTTTGCTGCCAACCCGGAGATGTTGATTGAAGTATGGCAATAATAAACCGGATTTGACCAGAGTCGTTGGTAGATAATTTCTAATTTGTTGCTACACAAGTAAAAATACTGTCAAAACAATCACCCTAAAAAATTAAGACAAGTACTTACCCAGCAAGCGATTAGCAAAGTTACTCACGAATGGTAAGCGCACAGACTTGCCCTGAATCAGGCGAAAAATTAACCAGACACTGACTAAAAAGTAGCCAGATGTGAAAAAGCTATTGAGGATTAACAGACGTAGTGTGAAAAATTCTGAAGTTGCTGCCCCGGTTGTTAATAAGAGGTATACCAACATCCAGATAAGCCCCAAACTTGTAGACAGACGACTCACGGCCACTTGTTCCCGACTGCCCTGACGGCGATAGAGAGTCCACAGAGACGGGAAAAAGCCAATGACAGGAATCAAGTACAAAAGCAGCAGTCCTTTAGAGGTGACTGCGTCTTCATCGGTTGGCGGATTGCCAATTGGTTGGAGATTTTCCATGTTGGTTAGAGTCTAATCCTAAACTAAAAGGATGAATCACAGTCATTAAGTTAGAGATAATAAGCTGTAAAGAGAATTCTATTTAGTTGTATCGCGCAATCAGCTGAAAATGCAGACACGCAAGCTACTCGACTGGTGGCAGACACTCACACCAATAGCGCAAATCGGGGCGATCGCGCTATTCGCACCGCTGTTAGTTCTTAATGGTTGGGCGCTTTCGGCAATTTTTAGTTACTTTCACTCTCTGATAGTCATTTTAGTCGGAGCCTCGGTGCTAGCATTTCTGCTCAACTACCCCGTTAGTTGGATGGAACGTCACGGTGCTAGGCGAGAACCAGTTGCTATCTTAGTATTTTTATTGGCTTTATCCATTTTATTGGCGTTGGGTGTCACCCTCTTTCCTCTCGCCCTTACCCAAGCACAGCAACTCGTAGCCCGCTTACCAGAGTTGATTGACTCTGGACGCTCTCAGTTAATGATATTAAATGAGAAAGCAGAAAATCTAGGCTTACCAATAAACCTTGATGCTCTTGTAGTCCAAATTAACGATCGCGTCAAGGGGCAATTACAAGCGATCGCCGGACAAGTTTTGAATTTGGCTGTAGTCACATTCACTAGCCTGCTAGACTTCTTGTTAACAATGGTTTTGACTTTCTATCTGTTGCAACATGGAGATGAACTCTGGCAGAGTTTAGTCGAATGGCTACCCTCAAGATTTCGCGTGCCTTTCTCGAAAACGGTACGCCTCAGCTTTCAAAACTTCTTTATCACCCAGTTGATTTTATCTACTTGTATGGCATCTGCCCTCATTCCCAGCTTCTTGTGGTTGAAGGTGCCATTTGGGCTGCTATTTGGGTTAACTATTGGAATTATGGCCCTCGTCCCCTTTGGCGGTTCTGTAGGTATCGCCCTAACTACTTCGTTGGTAGCGCTGCAAGATTTCTCGATGGGGGTGAGGGTGTTGGTAGCAGCAGTCATCGTCCAGCAAATTCTCGAAAACATAATTGCCCCCCGTATTTTAGGGAGTTTTACTGGTTTAAATCCAGTTTGGATTCTGATTTCTGTCTTGACTGGGGCGAGAATTGGCGGACTTTTAGGTGTGATTGTGGCGGTTCCTACAGCTGTTGTGATTAAAACTGCTTTGAGCGCTATCCGTATTCCTGCCCCTAGCAGCGACATCCATGAAGGCTCTATGATTGGGGAAATAGCTGCACCCGTAGCACCCGCAGAATCTTCTCAAGCTGAAGCCAAAAATCCTCTAACTATTTCCGAAGCTACGTCACCCTAGAGTCGTTAATGCTGCAAAATTCTGGCTTTTTGAATTTTTAACCGAAAATTTTGAGCGCAGTCCCTACCTAGAATTGTTGATTTAGGTGGGGTGCGTTGAAGCCAAACTGATCAATTTTTGTCATTAACATCAATGATTTTTGGCTCAGAATTGACTGTTTTTTTCGACAAGGGAAAATCTGAGCTAGGTAGAGGAGATTGGGCCAGGGCACTCGTACTACTATCCATCGAGGAATAGCCTAATACGCTTAACAGCACGACGCTGGCAGCTGCCAGGGCGTAACGTCTTCCTAAACGCACACCGTAACGTCTTTGCCGGAAATTTTCTCTCTCACCACTAAATTTCTGCCGATTCATTCCGCTACCTCACTTACCAAATATTTTTAGCTATCTATAAAGCTAGACGCTAAGTGATGTGTCAATGATTCACTATCGCATTTACAAGTAAATAAACACTTGATGGTTACAGTTTTGGTAACAGTGAGTATCTCTGAGGAATTAAACACTTGTTAGTTGTTGGTTTTTAATTGAGGCGGTGATGTTACATAATTGCTAAAACCCTTGATTATCAAGGGTTTTAGATTTTTATTTGATAAATGTATTATAGACTACGGAATCACAAAATAACTGTTCTAGTTTGTTTATGGTGCTCATGAATTTGATGATTTGGTCATCTGTTTGGCGGTGAATTTCTCTCTTATATTTAGAAGTTTCACTTCCGGGATAAATACTTTTTTGCATATATCATATAAGCACAAAAAGCGGATGTAGGGTCAAACCCCACATTTATCGGTAGACTTCGGATTTCACTTTGCTGGTACAGTCCACCAAGCTAAAGCATAGGGTTGAGTGGCTTCGTTTACCTGTTGGCGAAACTGGACGCGGATTTTGTAATTGCCAGCAGCAGGAACGGGGCAAAAAATATGTTCTACACTATCGATTTGGCTGATTGAGGAGCAAGCCGTACCAGCATCGGTTTTTTTGGCATCAGCTTTTACTAAGTAGAGGTCAAGGTTATTCAAACCGCGATCGCTAAAATTCTCACCTGCATCATACTGCTGGTTTTTATTTTGATCATCTAGTTCGACCAAACGATCCCAAGTGAGGGTAATCGCCACAAAACTTTTTTGCTTTAACGGTTTGAAGAAGGCATATTCAACAGCAGCCCCGGCATCAACTGTGTGATAATCCCAACCAATAACTGGGACTGAGGCTGATGGCTGCCATTGACCGGGGCTAAATTGCTGATAAGCGCGAAATGCATTTAAATGACCCGTTCCCATTTGGGAATCTAAGGGAATTTTGGGATTTTGGTAGGTATCGGTTGCTAACCAGTCTTGATTTTGTTTATCAATTAATGTCCGAGTCATTCCTAGCCGCAAACCATCGCCGCTATCTTGAATTTTATCGGCTGAATTCAGCAATACAGCTTTCATTACTTGATGATGCCGAGAATCAGTAGTCCAATTCGGTTGTTTTGTCCGCAGTTGTCCATCACCTAATTCTTGTAATAAAGCCACAGTAGCTGTAACGTGAGGCGCAGCAAAACTTGTACCTGTAACCTTATTTTGCCTACGATCTAAATTAAGCACAGGAATGTTACTCCCTGGTGCAACTAAACTAATGGCGCGGCGTTCACCCAGATTAAACTCCTTACCAGCTAGGCGCTGATTAACTCCTGGATTAGTACTCGCCAGATTAGAAACATCTACTTTATTAAAAATTCCCCCGCGCCGGGATGAAAAAGCCACGTTGACTCCGTTAAAATTATCGGTAGGAATGGGAATACCGCCCTTACCCTGGTTGCCTGCGATCGCATACACAACATCATGAACGCGACTAGACCAGTCAATACATAAGGTTAGTAAAGCATTGCCATCTAAAACAGCCTCCGGTCTTGGGTCGCGGTTCAGGGGTTCGCCAAAGCTGAAGTTAATGGCACGGACATCGCCGCCGTTCTGTAAGGCTACGTGCTGCGCCGATAAACACTCTTCTGGCTGTCCCATGTTTTTCGTAGAACCCACAGCAGATGAATACAGTCTTGCTCCTGGGGATACTCCCGGTAAGGCTTTGTCTGTACTCACCATCACACCAGCAACATTATAGGCGTGGGGGTCAACACCGCTATTTGACTTAGCTGGCCCATTGCGTAAAAATACCGCCACTGGTGATATGGCACGATTCTTCGCTCCCGTTTTATCCCACCCGAACATTCCCGGACGCCCAATTTCCACCTGACCAATGGCAATTTTGCGCCCGATTAAATTGTAAGGAGATTGGTGTAGTTTCAGCGCATCAATGCCCTGACTTCCCAAAGAAGATCCTAAAGCTGAAGCAAACACTGGCAAACTCAAGCAGGAAACACTCAATCCCCAAATTACCCAGGTTAGTTTGTTGCCCATTATCAGTTGTCTGTTGTTGGTTGTTAATTCTTATTCTCCCTCCCTGAATCACAATGGCGGGATCAAAGTTATGAGCATGGACTCAATATTTTGTTACAATGCCTACAGACGAGGACGCTTAAAAACCCACCAGCCATGACCCAAAACCTATCTAAAAAGCCCATTGTGATTTCTCCATCCATCTTATCAGCCGACTTTAGTCGCCTAGGTGACGATATTCGCGCTGTAGACGCGGCAGGAGCAGATTGGATTCATGTTGATGTAATGGACGGTCGTTTTGTACCTAATATTACGATAGGCCCTCTGGTTGTGGAGGCGATTCGTCCCATTACAGCAAAACCACTGGATGTCCACTTGATGATTGTGGAACCAGAAAAGTATGTTGAGGGTTTCGCCAAAGCGGGTGCTGATATTATCTCTGTACACGCCGAGCATAATGCTTCGCCCCACCTGCATCGCACACTCGGACAAATCAGAGAACTCGGTAAAAAAGCTGGAGTTGTACTTAACCCCGGTACTCCTCTAGAGCTAATTGAATATGTCTTAGATTTGTGCGATTTGGTGCTAATTATGAGCGTCAACCCCGGTTTTGGTGGTCAAAGCTTTATTCCCACAGTAGTGCCCAAAATTCGCAAACTGCGCCAGATGTGTGATGAACGCGGTCTTGATCCCTGGATTGAAGTGGATGGGGGACTGAAGGCAAATAATACCTGGCAAGTTTTGGAAGCGGGAGCTAATGCGATCGTCGCTGGTTCCGCTGTGTTTAATGCTCCCGATTATGCCGAGGCGATTACCAATATTCGCAACAGCAAGCGTCCTGCACCAGAATTAGCGGCTGTTTAATCCATTTTTTGAGCGATTTGCTCCAAAAAAAAGAAGGGTGGTTATTTTCCACCCTTTTTTTCTAGATTTTTATTTTGGACTGCGGTAGTTATTTGCGACTATACAGCCACTTAGCCGCAGCGATGCTGATCATCCCTGCCACTATGGGATTGCTCCGAAACTTGAGAATACATACCTAGCTACTGTTTAAAGTGGGTAATTTCCGAAATGGTACGTGGTATTGCCAGAAGACCAAAGGCTTGAAATTTAACACAATTAATCAAGCTGTACCGGATGAATGTTGTTTATATTTGTGTGTAATTCAATTTAAAGAGCGCCGCGTCTAGCTAGAAAAATTTTGACTTTAAAAACCATCACCTACTGAGCAAAGGGGAATTGATTCGGGTATAGCTGCGACTTAGAGGATGTTTGAAAAGTTTTTGGTGATGTGTTAAGCACCAGCAGATACCCCTAAATCCACGCCAGTCGCTCATGGGGAGCCACTGCGTTGGGCGGCTCCGCCGACTTGAAGCATGTGGCGTGGAGACCCCCAAGACCGCGCTGGCTCCCCGAACGGGGGACTTTAAGAAGTTTTACCCCCCTTGGAAAGGGGGGCAAGGGGGGATCTCGATCAATTTTGATACTTTTTAAACAACCTCTTACAGTCAAATCCTAAGTCAGATTTACGCCTTTATAGACTAATAACGCTCAATGAGGATATCAAAATAAAAACTTGCTAAGGTTGGATTGATCTACAAAACCCAAACAAACACGTATTTGTTGGGTTTTGCGATTATTTCACCCGTTACTGAACCTCAAATGTTTTTAACTGAAATGAGCAGTATTGGGTCATAGACTTAGATTTGCTGCCAGAAAATACTACAAATCTTAATCAAGCTTTTTTCTGACATTATCTTTCACGTCTTCAACAGCGTGACGTACTTCACTTTCGGCTTGCTTCGCTTTACCTTCAGCTTTATCTTGTGGATCTCCAGTCACATTTCCTAGTGCTTCTTGGGCTTTACCCTCAATATTTTTAGCTGTGGCTTTGGCCTTTTCTTCTAAACTCATTTTGCTCTCCTGATTTTATAAAAAATATGTTTCAAAGCTGATGAACAACTTTGAAATTATTTGTTGTCTCCTTTACAAAGTAGCTTAAAGTTTTTGCTAAAGCCTTCCGTCGTAGGGTATATTAGCTATATATATAAAAAGAGAGATAACAAGAGCTAGTAAATGTATGCTATTGTAGAGCCGACTTGCAACTAGAGTTTTTGCTTAATTTAGACGTTGCCATCTAGATAATCGCTTGCTCAGGGTGCTATCTGAGCAAGTTGGATTTCTACCAAAATACTAATTCTTGGCTCTGGACTTTTTAAATAAAAAAATCGGTTTCGTGAAGAAACCGATTTAATAAATTTATAAAGATGATATCTTTTTCTAATCTAAAAAACCCATCAAAATTGCCGAATCATCAATATCGTTTGATGCCATTGGACGATTACCGAACGACGTATAGCTTTCAGAAATTACCAACGAACTTGAACTAATTGGACGAATACCAGATAAGTTAATACTGCTAACGATTTCAAATGTATGGGCACCAATTGGACGAATCCCCATTGAGTTATAGGTTTCAACTACTTGCAAACTACTGGCGCTAATCGGACGTAACCCAGCGGCTGAGAATGTTTCAGCGATGTTCAAGGCACTGCTGTCAATGGAACTAACTCCAGCAACGGCGAGTGTCCCTTGAGCATCCTGCACTGGCTGTTCAGTACCTGGCTCGACTTGATCTGGATTAAAATTCTGATCTTGGTTATTTGTGTCTTCCACCATTGTTTCTCCCTTGGAATTGGCAAGTTTTGCCGAAAACTAATTGTTTTGCCAGTGCTGCTAATACTCATAACTCAACACATCTGGCTTGTTAACTGAATTTTACAATAATTAAGTAAAGATAAATTTTTTTCCTATATTTATGAGAGCCTAACCTGAAAAAATCACTTAAAGCTATAAGTATTTTCAATACTGACATATAAGTAAAAATGAATAATTACTTTTTGTAAAAAATTATTACTATTTATGAGTTTGTCTAACTCGGTGCAAAGGTTGCCTGGTGGAATCGTTACTATGAGATAGGGTATTCTCGGCAAAACGGTATGGCAGAATTTGGTCTTCAAGCTCCCTTTGCTCCGACTGGCGATCAACCAAATGCGATCGCACAACTCGTTACTAGCATCGAAGCAGGTAATCGTTACCAAACGTTACTGGGAGCTACAGGAACTGGTAAGACATTCTCAGTAGCAGCAGTGATTGAGAAAGTGGGAAAACCTACCTTGGTGCTGGCCCATAACAAAACCTTGGCGGCACAGCTTTGTAATGAGTTGCGGGAGTTCTTCCCGAAAAACGCCGTTGAGTATTTTGTCAGCTACTACGATTACTATCAGCCAGAAGCTTATATTCCCGTCACCGACACGTATATTGAGAAAACGGCAGCGATTAATGATGAAATAGATATGTTGCGGCACTCAGCGACGCGATCGCTATTTGAACGCCGTGATGTCATCGTCGTTGCTTCCATTAGCTGCATTTACGGTTTGGGAATTCCCGCCGAATACCTAAAAGCAGCCATTCCCCTGCAAATCGGCATGGAAGTTAATCAACGTCAAATTTTGCGGGATTTGGCATCAGTGCAATATAGCCGCAACGATATAGAAATGGGACGGGGAAAGTTTCGCGTCCGGGGTGATGTCTTAGAAATTGGCCCCGCTTACGAAGACCGAATTATTCGCGTTGAGTTTTTTGGCGATGAAATTGACGCAATTCGTTATATTGACCCGGTGACAGGTGAAATTATCAAAAGTTTGGAAGCAGTGAATATCTACCCTGCGCGTCACTTTGTCACCCCAGAAGACCGGTTAGAAGTCGCTTGTCAGGACATCGCCGCCGAATTAAAACAGCAAAAATTAGCATTAGAAGCCGATGGCAAATTATTAGAAGCGCAACGCATAGATCAGCGGACACGCTACGATTTAGAAATGTTGCGCGAAGTCGGTTACTGCAACGGCGTAGAAAACTATTCTCGTCACCTAGCAGGAAGGCAAGCCGGAGAATCACCAGAATGTTTAATTGATTATTTTCCTAAAGATTGGCTATTAGTAATTGATGAATCTCATGTCACCGTGCCGCAAATTCGCGGCATGTACAACGGCGACCAAGCCAGGAAAAAAGTTTTAATAGATCATGGTTTTCGCCTTCCCAGCGCTGCTGATAACCGTCCTTTAAAAGCCGAGGAATTTTGGCAAAAAGTCAACCAGTGTATTTTTGTTTCTGCTACCCCCGGAAATTGGGAATTAGAAATTTCTGAAGATCATATTGTTGAGCAAGTAATTCGACCGACTGGAGTAATTGACCCAGAAATTAATGTCCGGCCGACAGAAGGACAAATTGATGATTTGTTAGGAGAAATTAAAGATAGAGTTGACCTCCATGAACGAACGCTGATTACCACATTAACCAAGCGGATGGCGGAAGATTTGACCGAATATCTGCAAGATAAGGGAATTCGGGTCAGATATTTGCATTCGGAAATTAATTCAATTGAGCGCATTGAGATTTTGCAGAATTTGCGCGAAGGTACTTTTGATGTCTTGGTTGGGGTGAATTTGCTACGGGAAGGTTTGGATTTACCAGAAGTTTCCCTTGTGGCGATTATGGATGCAGATAAAGAGGGTTTCTTGCGTGCAGAACGTTCTTTAATTCAAACTATTGGACGTGCGGCGCGTCACATTCGAGGGAAAGCCATCATGTATGCTGACAATTTAACAGGTAGCATGATTAAAGCCATTGATGAAACCGACAGACGGCGAGGAATTCAAATGGCGCACAACCGGATGCACGGAATTACACCGCAACCGATTATCAAAAAATCAAGTAATGCGATTTTGTCTTTCTTGGATGTATCTCGGCGGTTGAATGCAAGTGATTTGAAAATCGTCGATGAACATATAGATGAATTACCGTTAGAACAGATTCCGGCGTTGGTTACCCAGTTAGAAGCGCAGATGAAAGAGGCGGCGAAGAAGCTAGAATTTGAAGAAGCGGCCAAATTGCGCGATCGCATCAAGCATCTGCGAGATAAAATGTTGGGACGTTAACCTGAATCTTATGCTCACCAATAACTTTTAGGTTAGTGATGAAAAACCATCGAAGATTCCCCCAAGCCACGCCAGTCACTTATGGGGAAACCAACAAAACAATACTGGCTACCCTTAAAAAGGTAGCTTAATTTCCCCAACCCTCTTTTAAAGGAGGTCGCTGTATGTGCCGGGATGGAGGAGTCTTAACTGAATAGGATCGAGAAATTGGTATGATAAATTCAGATCCTTCTTCAAAGGAAATATAACCTTTATTAACAGCCATATTAATTAACCTAGCTAAGAAATCTAGTAACTTATTTAATACTTGCTGATTATCTAGCAAAAAAGTCTTTTGTTCAAGTGAGTATCCATACTTTTTCCAAATACATTTTATTTGCCAAAAATCTATAGGTTGTAAATAAATTACCATAGAGCTTTCAGGAAATTCTAACTCAATATTTTTACCTGACAATAATAGAGATACTTTTTCGGGTAATTCATCCAAAACTAGAATTATATCCGGATCTAGAAATAATTCTTGTTCTTCGCATCCAATTTCTAATAAGATTTTATAGTTATTTTCAAAGCATAAACGCTTTAGTCCCATTTCTAAATGAGAAAGCTCTCCTAATGGATCTTCAGGAGGGAGAAACCAGTTCTTAAAACAAGGTTCTAAGAATTGAAGAGAAAAGTTTTGAGTTTGATTCACTTATATCTCTCCTTGGGAATTTTTACAGTATGAACCTATTTAGAACAGGATATGAAGAGTTGAGAGTTCCATCATTATTTCTTTGAACAAATGCACGAGTTACATTTTCAGTTATAGTTCCATCTAAATGATACACTCTGCCAATAGGACGTTTGAAATCAATTATGTACCTGCCTGAATGTTTAGGTATAATCTGTTCGGCCTTTACCCAGTCCTCAGCATTTAACCATTGACCCTGGTAATTTCTTGTACTGGCTACTCTTCCCTTTAACTGCTCTTTTAACTCTTCTAATTGACCAACATTTAAAACATCATTTGGTGGGCAATTCCCTGCATAGAAATCATCTACCACCCTTTATGAGGCAATCGCATTCTGCAACTCAGAGCTTACAAGTCTGTGTAGTACATTTGCAACTGGGGAAGTTCAGCTTAATGGAAAAATGCACGCATTGCGATTGCTCGATAAATATTTTGTGTCCAGTCTCCAGTGCTTTAAGTATTGATTCTGAATTCTTCCTTAACAGTCCTGTTTAACTTTCTTAACTTTCCTTGAATTCTCGCTATCATACTGAGAATATATTGTTGTATTTGTCGGTTTAGTTGATTGAGGCAAAAACCTTCGTCAGGCAAGTACATCAAATTAGAGAAAATCAAATCATGAAAATTTTTCAGTTCCTTAAAAAATCTCTGGCGCTTTTCTTAGTTGTATTCAGCTTGTCTTTTGTGTTTGTTAGTCCTAGTTACGCAGTTAGTTCTGCGGAGATTGATTTTACTAAAGATTGGCAAGAAAACGTCACAGGTCAATTAGCTCCAAGCGGTCAATTAAAAATCATTTATGACGAAAGCCGATTAACTTGCCGACGAACAAATTATAGAGGTATACCAAGTTGGCAAATTCTGGCTGGTTTTCAATTTGAAGATAATGGACAAGTTCAATATAAATCACTCAGAAAAAAACAAGATAATTTCCTCACACCTCTAGAAATTGATATTCCGTCAAATGCTCAAAAGCTGAATATCTGGTTTGAAAATTATGGATATGATCCATATGACACTTCTGAGCAAAATGATATTCGTTGTTATGACAGTGATTATGGAAATAATTACAACTTCCAATTGTCCTAAAAAGTCGTTCACAAAATAATACATGGGACAGATCCCAGAATTTATACTAAATTCTGTACGACTATCCTGTGTCTGAAGAACAAGCTACGCGAGCAAACTAATATTTTCCCATCCCCGCAGATTTTTATGCACCTGCGCTAAGTACCACATATAATCATCAATTTTGTAATTATCAGCAGCTTTAACTATATATTCCTGAGCCAAATCAAGATTATTCTCGACTTCGTAATATAATCCTAAGTAAAGATGACTGTAAAACTTACCTTTTAAACCTTCTAATTTCCCAATATTTAAAACATCATCATGTGTGCAATTCCCTGCATAGAAATCATATATAGACCGCATAATTCGCCGGGGGTCATTTTTTACATTTAATAGGGAATTCCGCGCTTGTAGTACACCCTCATCGCGAGCTATGCAAAGATATTGCCAGACTGTTTCTTCTACATCTTGAGCATTTACTGTTAAATCTATTTCAAATTGTTGAGCACCTTCGGCAAATCTTTCGGCGTAATAATAAGATAGACCACGTTGCCAAAGGTAGGGTTTAAGACGAGAATCTAATTGTTCTGCGGTGTCAAAATCTTGAATCGATTCTGCAATTTTGGCAAGTTGAAAATTAACCATCCCTCGACGAATGTAAGCATTAGAATTTTGCGGGTGATTATGGATGGTATCGTTCCAGCGTTGGAGTTGATTTTCTAGGGAGTTGGTAAAAAACATGAGTTTATTGAGCTTAAACAGCAGGGTTCATTTATTTAGAGACGTTGCCTGCAACGTCTCTACTTTATAGGACAATTTAGTTAAAAAACAACTTAATACTCTGGCAAACTTGTTCAAGTTCGGTAGGAGTTAATCCTTGATAAATAGGTAAACTCTTTGACTGGTATCAATGTTGTAATCCTATTTATAGTTCGGGAAATTCAAGCTAGAAACCAGTAGCCTATACCGCTATATTGTAACATTTTTTAAATCTACTTTGATAGTCTGACTCATCAAGTTAGGGAATACCAAAAAATAAATTATCCAGTAAACATAGATTTGTAGGGACACAGCATTGCTGTGTCCCTACCGATTGGATATTTTTTAAATTGGAAGTCCCTTACCTAGCTCCCAACAGCTATTAAATATTATCTATCTTATGCTACTATCACTGCCTAATTTTATCTTAAGTATTTTTTAATTAACTACTTAACTTTCTCTTCAACCCTATTACAGTATAATTTTATCTGTCTTAACGTTCCCCTCATTGTTGTAATTAGCCATTTTTTTAGTCTCCCTTATGTTTATTTAATAAATAGGTTTTTGCCAATTTAGCCTCATTTGAAGATGATATTGGTATAGTGAGATAGCTAATTTCCTCCTATGACTTTCATCATTTAGACCAGGTTAGTCTCGCTTCAGAAAATAAAGAGCACTAGTTATTTAAGGGTCACTTACTAGGCAAAAAAGATTTTTTTAATTTTCTTTCTAATTAGAAAACAGAAAAAGTAGTATAGGTATAAAGATGTCATTAATTCTACGCGGCAGCTATCTCTATTTTTTACTGATTAGTTTCGCCAACTAGCTACCCTGTTAAAAGCAGACAGCAGGTAGGTTTACTGCTCCTTATTTTCAGAGAGTTACTAATCAAAAATCAGATGAACCGAAATGCAAACAATTTTAGTAACTGGTGGACTTGGTTTTATCGGCTCTAACTTCATTTTGAAGGCTAGAAAAGAACAGTGGGCTAATATTATCAATTTAGATAAGCTAACATACGCCAGCAATCCGCAAAATTTAGCAGAATTGCAGGATGATTCAGCATATCATTTTGTCCGTGGAGACATCGGTGATCTTGAGTTATTGTGCAGTCTGCTAGAGCAGGATCAACCAAATGCAGTTATTAACTTTGCTGCTGAGAGCCATGTTGATCGCTCAATCCTCAGTCCCCAGGATTTTATTCAGACTAATATAGTAGGAACATTCCAACTTTTAGAAGCAAGTAAAATCTATTGGGAAAAATTATCCCCACAAAAACGAGAACAATTTCGTTTTTTACATATATCTACTGATGAAGTATATGGCTCCTTAAGTCCGACAGATCCAGCTTTTCGGGAAGATACTGCTTATGCTCCCAACAGTCCTTATTCTGCGTCAAAAGCAGGGTCTGATCATCTTGTAAGAGCTTACTTTCAAACTTATAATCTTCCCACTTTAATCACTAACTGTTCAAATAACTACGGACCACGCCAGTTTCCCGAAAAACTGATTCCTTTGATAATTCTCAACGCTTTGCATGGCAAACCTTTACCAGTTTATGGTGATGGACAGAATATTCGAGACTGGTTATATGTCCTAGATCACTGCGAAGCCCTCTATCAGGTTTTGGAACACGGTCGAATTGGAGAAACCTATAATATTGGTGGTAATAAAGAACAGACAAACATCACAGTTGTTGAGAAAATTTGTGCGCTCCTCGATGAGTTATTATCTAAACCCAACTTCAGCCACTCTTCTCTGATTACTTTTGTCAAAGACCGTCCTGGTCACGACCGACGCTATGCAATAGATTGTAGCAAAATCTGCTCTGAATTAGGCTGGCAGCCAAAGGAGGACTTTAATAGTGGTTTATTAAAGACAATTCAATGGTATCTGAGCAATCAAACTTGGGTAGAGCAAGTTCAATCAGGCGCTTACCAAACTTGGATTCAGCAAAATTATCAAGACAGAATAATAGTGCTATCACCAAGAGCGGAACCCTAAACCATTTGAGGAATTAACTATGAAGGGCATTATTTTAGCTGGTGGTTCTGGTACACGATTGTACCCGCTAACACAGGTAATTAGTAAACATTTGATGCCTGTCTATGATAAGCCCATGATTTACTATCCCCTGTCCACTCTGATGTTAGCTGGAATTCGTGATATTCTGATCATCTCCACACCCGCACACTTACCACTATTTCAGCAACTTTTGCAAGATGGTAGCCAATGGGGTCTTAAATTTAGCTATGTGGAACAACCAAAACCTGAAGGTATTGCACAGGTATTCATTTTGGCTAAAGAATTTATTGATCACAACCCAGTATGCCTAATTTTAGGTGATAACATTTTCTATGGGAATAGTTTAATTGAGGTAGTAACTCGTGCAGCTAAGTTGCGTGAGGGTGCATTAATCTTCGGTTATAGAGTAGCTGAACCTCAGCATTATGGAGTGATTGAATTTGATGCAACTGGGCAGGTAGTGTGTTTAGAAGAAAAGCCTGATATTCCCAAGTCTATGTATGCTGTGACTGGTATCTATTTCTACGATTCTCAGGTTTGTGAAATTGCTGCCCAGCTTAAACCTTCTATTCGCAATGAGTTAGAAATTACTGATGTAAATCTGGTTTATCTCCAACGAGGGCAACTCAAATCTGAGATTTTGGGTCGAGGCTACGCTTGGTTAGATACAGGTACTCACGATTACCTGCACCAAGCTTCTTGTTTTATTCAAACCTTAGAACAACGGCAGGGTTTTAAAATAGCTTGCGTTGAAGAAATTGCCTATCGTCAAGGATATATCGATGCCGAACAACTTGATCAACTTGCCAAACTACTAGATAAAAGTAGCTATGGGCGTTACCTGTTAGACATTATCCATAGTGATTACTATACTACTCATATTAAGCAAAGTAACTGAATTGTCGTATTTAAGGAAATGAATGATATAAAGGCATAAAAAAGCTAACTTTTAGCGTTTTGTAATTTTTCAATAACCACTGCAAGCATGAGCCAATTACTTTTGCTTATGTGAGACTAGCTGCTTCTAAATTTAAAATACAAAGCTTTTGCGAAGGTTGCTATTAACTACCACAATCGGGTATCCTAGGCAGAAAGTACGTTGGCAGAGTTACAAGATTTAGGCTGTACTAGCAAATTTCCCAGCAATATCCATCCACAGGGTAGAAGAAATTACTGGTAAAGTTCGGTATTTTGAGGCTAAGTTCTCAAAAACTAGGAAAAAAGCCAGTGGTTCCCATTAGTGACGACAATCCTACAAAAACTACGCCTTATGTTACCTTGGTGCTGATTGCAGCGAATATTCTCGCTTTTATTTATGAAGCCAGTCTTCCCCCCCAAGCATTAAATGGTTTTCTGCACCTGGCGGCTGTAGTTCCGCGAGAACTCACCTTAAGCTTTGCTGGTATTTCGGTAAATCAACCAGTCCCGGAATGGGCAACTTTAATTACTTCTCAATTTCTGCATGGTGGGTTATTGCACCTAGCTGGCAATATGTTGTTTCTCTGGATTTTTGGTAATAATGTTGAGGACAAATTAGGACATTTCAAATATTTGCTTTTTTATCTGTCTTGCGGTATTTTAGCATCTTTAACCCAGTGGTACTTTGCCCAAGGTTCTAATATTCCTTCTTTGGGGGCGAGTGGTGCGATCGCAGGTGTGATGGGTGCATACATTCTCCGCTTTCCCCAAGCGGAAATTCTCGGCGTTGTGCCTTTGGGTATTTTCTTTCCTACTTTCCGCGTACCTGCATATTTCTTTTTAGGATTTTGGTTTCTTCAGCAAGCTTTCTATGGAGTCGCCGGTTTAGAAGCACGTACTAACATTGGCATGGAAAGCGGCGGTATTGCTTACTGGGCCCATGCAGGGGGTTTCATCTTTGGGGCAATTCTCGGACCCCTGTTGGGTTTGTTTAGCGATAAATCCCAAGAAGAATCTTTTTACAAATAATTCCAATTTACAGACATTTTCAGGTAAATGAACGATAGAAGGTAGAGACGTTGCATGCAACGTCTCTGAATAAATGAAAACTGCTGTAACTTGCTGCTGGAGTCATTACCAGGAGTTTTTGTATCTGTGCGGTGATGCCAAATTAGCGATGGGCTACGCCCCACCGTAGGCGATCGCATTTCGTCATCTGAGAATGTTTGAAAAATCATAAAGTTTACTGAAAGACTTCTCTCCAAACCTCCGGAGTTGTTTATTACAATGTCGAAATTGTGGGTAAAACTCGACAGGTTTCACAGATTGATGATCCCCCCCAGCCCCCCTTAAAAAGGGGGGAGTATGAGGAATTTATGACGACGATTTGCACTCAATTAATAGAAATTGCTCAAAATCAAGGTAGTAAAAATATCGCCGCTAACTTTCCTTACTTTACAAAAATTTACTTGACAATCTGCCATCAAATTTACAACTCTATTACCAAAATCATTGGCAAAAGATGAATTTAGCGACTAGCAAACAGCAATCAATGGCTTTGCAGGTGTTAAATATTTTAGTCCAACAAGAGAAACTAATATCGGTAGAAATGATAGCGGAAATATTAGATGAAGATGAATATGAAATTAATGTAATTTTAGACAGATGGCGAGAATTTTTACATTTAGAATCAATAGCAGGAGAAATTCGTTGTTGTCTTTATCATGCTAGCTTTCGTAATTGGTTGAGGCAGCAACTTGAGTCTAAGCTGTTGAGCGTTTAATTTGTATAATTATGGCGGGCTGTCCGGCTCACCCCACAAGAGACTTATGTAATTGAAATATGCAAATTAGATGTGTTTTAGCTTAACTGAATATTCTCAGTGTAGAGACGTTGTATGGAATGTCTCTACATTTGCTTTGATGATTTAACAGTAGAAAATTGTAGGTTGGGATTATTGTGTGAGAACCCAACAAATTTATTGATAATGAATGTTGGTTTATGCCGACCGCTCCCGTAATACCAATTCCCCATCAGGTTGAAACACATGAGACCCCCAAACCCCCTGAACAAGGGGGGCTAAGATAAATTATATGTAACAAGCTGTCTTGTGAAATGGTATGAGGGATACGTGCCTCAACCCAACCTACCTAAATAGGGGATTGAGTTATATTACAATTAATGATTATTAGGAAAAACACCTGTGTTTCCCCTTTACGACGAAAATCCGACGCGAAGCACACCGTATTTTACTTACGGTTTGATTGGGATGAATATTTTAGTTTTTCTTCACGAAGTGAGGTTGTCAGATAAGCCATTAGAGCAGTTTTTCCAGATGTATGCGGTAATACCTCAAGAGTTAAGCACTAACTTTGCTGGGGAGTGGACAACGCTAATTACATCGCAATTTTTACATGGCGGTTGGTGGCATCTGATATCAAATATGGTGTTCCTCTGGGTCTTTGGCAACAATATTGAAGACCGCTTAGGTCATTTCAAATATCTGATTTTTTATTTAATTTGTGGTGCTTCAGCCGCTTTGTGTCAGTGGTTTATTGGAATGAATTCTGCGATTCCTTCTCTGGGGGCTAGTGGTGCAATTGCTGGGGTTTTGGGTGCCTATATTCTTTGGTTTCCCCAAGCTAGCGTTGTGACTTTGGTTTTTTTAGGATTTTTCATCACCACAATCAGGGTTTCGGCATGGATAATCATTGGGCTTTTCTTTATCCAGAATCTCATATCCGGTTTTGCCACTCTCCAAGCCGCAGCTAACATGAGTGTGGAATCAGGGGGAGTTGCTTACTGGGCACATATCGGGGGCTTTGTTTTTGGGATTATTTTCGCGCCCTTCTTTAGGTTGTTTAACCGCGATTAAGGGTAATGGGGAAAAGCCTAAAATCTAAAATTGATCATCCCGTTTCCTTATTTTTTGCTAGCACCTGCTGCAACTTCTTCTGGTTTTTCGACAATTTCCGGTTCTGGATTTGGTGAAGGGGGGACAATTTCCAGTTCTATTTCCCTGGAAGATGCGAGTGGTGGTTCGACTGGTTGCGGTAGAGAAACGATGATATCCGCACCGTTAATGATAGCTCCTAACAGCCCTAATTCAGATTCCACTAATTGATCAATTGCTTCATTTAGCATATTTTCTTGTGTATAGTTTGGTCGCGCCACCAGTACTATGCCATCGCTGTAGGGTTGAATTAATAAGGGGTCGTTGGAATAACTGAGGGGGTTAGTGTCTAGAATTACTAAATCGTAACGCTGACGGGCATCTTCTATGAGCCGTCGCATTTCGCTAGATTCGAGAATAGCCGCAGATTGACGCACAGGCCCAGGGCTGGGAAGAATGTATAAATTTTCAACTTCAGGAACTAAGCGGATACATTCGCTCAAACTGGAATAATAGCGCAGGGGTTCAATAGTGGCGTCAGGATCAGGAGTAACGTTCAGGGATGATGCGCCAGAAGGCGATCGCAAATCTGTTTCAATAATCAAGGTTCTCTTGCCAGCACGGGCAGAAGCTATGCCCAAATTATAAACACTCGCGGTCTTACCCTCTTGACTGCTGACGCTAGTAATCAACAGTACCTTCAAGTTTTTGCCACCAATGCGCCGCAAATTACTACGGAACTTTTCATAAAACTCTAAATAAGGAGAATCTGGCGAAAGTACGACTGGTATTGCTCCGGCTGGCAAATCATCAACTGGCATTAAAGGCAATTCTCCCAGCAATAGTACTTCCCGTTGCTTGAGCCTGTCGCGGATATCTTCCTTGGTGTTGAGAATCCCTTCCATTGACCCCAACAAAAATATAACTCCACCACCAATCACAGCGCCCAAAAACCCACCGACAGCCAAAGTAACAGCTACACTCTTTCGTTTGACAACATCAGCGGTGACTATTGGTGGTCTGGCAATGCTGAGACTAGTTACAGTTTCAGCCTCTGCGGTTTTAGCATCAGTTAGCTTGGCCTGCATTTGGTCATATACGGCTTTTTTGAGTCCAACTACTTGTTCTAAGCGCGATCGCTCCAATTGCTTATTCGGTATCAGAGAATACTCTTTCCTTAATTGTTCCGCTTGTTTGATTTCCTGGGTTAGCTGTTGTTGTAGCGTCTCGCGTTGGGTTTGCAAAGACACCATTTGGTTTGCTAGTCCCTGCCTTGTAGGATCGAGACTGCTTTGGGTGCGAATACCCGTCACATTACCCCGAATGGGAGCAGCCGTACCACCACCGCCTAAAACTTCACTGGCACGTTGTTGCAGCAGTTCCTCAGCAGCTGCTTTCTGACGCTGTAACTGAATCATTGTCGGGTGTTCAGGACGCAAATCTTTTCTGAGAAGGGCGATTTGTGATTCAGCTTGATAAATTTGCGATCGCAAGTTGGCAATAATTGGATCGGCACTCAAAGCCGAAGAAACATAAGCCTGTCCAACTGTTAACCCCAACTTATTTTCTAAACTGCGAATTTGGGCATCAATCCCAGAAATAGTAAATTGAATTTGCCGTTGTAGATTTTGGCTAGTAGTAATTCCATTTAGCAAACTGCCATTTTCTGATGCCAGTATTGCTGTTCGCTCTATGCGATCATATTGTTCTAGCTTCTTCTCGGCCGCTTGCAACTCCTGCTTCGCCTGCGGTAAGCGATCGTTAATTTTGTCAATAATTGCTCTTAATCGCCCAGTATTAATCTCACCGCTCAATTTCACCATTGCTTTCATCAGTTCCAGCAATGTCTCCTCGGCTCGCTTTTCCTCACTATCTTGATATTTCAGACCAATGATTGTTGTTTCTAATTCCCCAGTCCTAGTTTTTTTCGGTAAAGTAATAGCTACACTTGAACCAATTTTCTTTGGTTCAACCTTAACTTCTGCTGCCACTGCTTTAATCAACTCATCTGATAGCAAAATTTGATCGTTCAGATCCTGCCCCTGCTGTTGGATTGCAGTACCAGTTGCAGAGAAAGAAACTGGTGGGCGAATATAAGTAAGTGCCGCGCTTGCTACGTAGTTAACAGGTGGTTCTGGTTGTATAGCCACCACCGTTGACCCCGCTACAACTAAAGTGAAGCTGGTTAATCCAATCCACTTGTACTTTTCAAAAGCAATCAGATAGCGCTTAACAATTGGTGGGGTCATAGCATTTTATTAGTCATTAGTCATTAGTCCTTAGTCATTAGTCATTAGTCATTAATCCAAAACTATTTATTCTGCCTTCTACCTTCTACCTTCTGCCTTTTACCTTTTTACTTAGATTGACCACCGAAGGTTTCAAAGAAATTGAGAAAAGACTGAACATTGAAGAAAGGTTGGGTAACAGTATTCAATAAATTAGTGATTTTGCCGATGAGATTTCGACCAACAACAATAACATCATTATCTTGAAGTGCCACATTTTGAGTCGCGTCACCAGCAAGGGCCCTTTTAGCATCAAGTCTTTGGGTAACAGCTTTACCTCTTTCAGGATCAAAACGAACTAGGGTAATATCCCGGAGGCTAGCAGTGTTGAGATTGATTCCTCCCAAAGCATCTATAAATGTACTACCATTAGGCAGCGCTTGAGTGACAATACCTCCCGCAGCATAGTTTAAAACCCGGACTTTAATCTGCGGTACAGCCAAAGTTGAACGCGCTACCAAATTGCGGTCATAACCTTCTTCAGTACCAACTTCACGGCGGGGGACAATTATTGCATCCCCATCTTGCAGGCGCAAACTAGGCAGTGAACCGCCATTTTGTAAAGCTGCATATAAGTCAATATTTTGTAAAATTATGGAACCATCAATCAACTTTCGACGTACTTGTACTTGCCGCAGGTCTGCTGTTAAAGTTGAACCCCCGGCTAACGGCAAAGTATCCGCAATGCGGGGTATTAACGAAGTAACCGGATAAATTCCTGGACGAAATACTTCCCCAGTAATGGTAACTTGAACTGGTCGCGTTCCTGCCAGTGATACTACCACAATAGGATTTAGCATAATGCGACTTAAAGCCAAGCGAATTTTTTCTTCGGACTCTTCCAAGCTCAAACCTTGTAAAGATATTGTTCCCACTTGCGGCACTACAATGTTACCTTCTGGACTAATTGCCGTTTGAAAACTCAAGTCTGGACGCTGCCCTGACAGTGATAAAACTATTATTGGATTAATTAGATAACGATTTAAGCCAAAGCGAATTTTTTCTTGGGCTTCTGGCAAGGTGAACCCTTGTAAGGGCAAAGTTCCCAGTAGGGGCACCACAAGATTGCCTTCTGGATTAATTTGAGATTGAAAGCTTAAATCTGGAAAGCGCTGAACCGAAACACTAATCGTATCTCCAATTCCTAAGCGGTAGGCACCAGGAGGTCGCTGAACTGCAACATTAATTACATCTCCTGCTCCTAAGAAGTAGCGGCTGAATTGGGATGAAATTTCCTCATTTTCATCCGGATTTAAAACATCAGCACTTGGCGGAGGCGAGGGGGGTTGCTCAATTGATTTTCCTGGAGATGGTGAAGGTTGAGCCACAACAGAGGGAAAAGATGTTGTTAAGAAAACACCTACTTGAAGACTGACACAACACAGGGCGCTGAATGCACGCATATGAGCACTGGGAAATATAAACATCGGTGCAGGAAAGATTCGGTCAGAATTGATTGCACCAAAACGGTATTCTACTCCGAAAATACTCTAAATAGCTGGTTCCTCTGCCAGGAGTTACCGAGAAAAAAAATCAAGAATCACAGTTTAAGGCGGTAATTTTACTGTTTATAACTTATAACTCCATATTTTAACCTTATTACTTACTACTTGACCTTTAACTGACTTCTAGCTCTGAGGGATTATTTGCGATCACCATCTCTGCATAAACCCGCCTATGTATTATTTGACAACGGCCCCGCCATCAATGCAGCTTGCACTGTCTCACCAAGAGACTGAGCTAAAGACCAAGATTTCTCCACCTGTCCCAAAGGCTCCATTAAGATCAGAATGCTCACACCCACCCAAGGAATCCGTTTCTTACCCAACTGTGCCAATTGATCTGCCAAAAACCAATGAAAAGGTGAGGGATTACCACCATTTGGCATCGCGTACCATTGCAACACAGCGAAGGTGTCCTGTTGTGTGGAAGCGCGAAAGAACCTAGCTTTGACATTGATTTCGGCTTTGGAATCTGACTTGGCTGGCTGTTTAACAGTAAACTCAGCGGAGCGATATTGAGCAACGTTCCATTTACCCCAATGAGACCTACCCCAACCGCTAATGTCTGTCCATTCCACTTCTGGTTGATCTCTAGGGCCGTTTTGTGGGTGCAAAAGCAGTACAGCTTGGATTGGCGAGTTTTCTTTCTTGATTAACTGCCAAGACCAATGGCCTTCGCCAATTTGTTGTTCTGCTTGTTCAAGAGTTTGCCAACCTCTAAGACTTAATCCCACCTTGCGGATCTGTTTCAATTCCTTGAGGCTAGTGACAGGTGGTGGCTCCTTCCATTGCCAGTCTCCTGTTAGGTAACTAGGAATGCCTCCCATCGCCAATAGTAGTAGTAATAACAAAAGCGCCGCTACCTGAGACAATTGCTGTTGCTTGACAAATTTGGATAAGCCAATCATGAGTAACATTTCTTACAAGATAAAATATTTTACTAAATAAAATGACAGTGTAGGGGACTGGGTACTGGGAAAATATTGCAGAAGTCTCCTGCTAATACCAATTACCCAATACCCAATTGCGTTTAAATTTCCCCTACTGGCTAAGTTTCTGAATCTACAGAGAAATAGCTATTCATCCAATTCAGCAAAGGCACTAATGAAAACAGCATACAAGCGGAGTAAAGATCACCGCCCCAACCATCATGCAGCCAAATAAAAGCAGCTTTTTGAGATGTACCGTGAAAGTATGTAAGTAATGTGTTGCGAATTATATTGGCGCTAATGCTAATTACAAAAGCAATAGATAAAAACCAAATAGTTATGCGGCGAGAAGACAAAGCACTTGTCCAATAAAGCAGCATTAAACAAACGTAGAAAGTAGTAAATAACATTTTCAGTCCAGCACAATATGGGGCAACTTCGACAATTTTTCCACCCACATATAGATTTATGCCATCGATAGTTACTTCCATGCCAAACTGATTCAGAATGAAACCTGCTGTACCAGCGATAAAGCTTTGCAGAGGAAAGGTGTAGGGAGCTATCAGGTAAGGTAATGCCGTTGGGGTTGCTAGAAATATTAGCAGCAAGGAGAAACCTTGCAATCGAAAGCCGGGTATTCCCTTGAGCCACAAACATAATCCTGCCAGTATAGTGGGCAAGGAAAGGTTAACCCATTCTGTGACACCACTAAGATAAAAAACTCCCCCGACTAATAACAAGAAAGCACCTAAAGGGTGGGTCATATCTGGCAACCGTCGCCACTGTTTCCGGTTGATCCAGCCCAGATAAGTGGCAAATGGTAGACCAATTATTCCGTGGCTGAAATATTCGTGTTCTGTACTAATATTTTTGTGCAGCCAACCATCGAACCAGTGCAGCAATATAGGCGCGTAAAGCAGCAGCAAAACACCTAAAATAGCTAAGCTTAATAACCATTGCAACCTATTGGTGTTGTTAACCTGTTGTGAAAGTGCCATAATTTTAAGCAATTAAAAATTTTAAGAATGTCAGTTAGCAGTGAAAAAACAGATGATTACTAGCTAGAAACTGGGCGACAAATTAAATGCACAACAACTTTTGGTGTTCGCTGCTGAAGGTTGAGGCAATTGCCGCTACAACTTCTTTAACTTGGCTACTGGTTAAACCAGGGTACATGGGTAAGGATAATATTTGTTTTGCCAGCTTTTCTGCCTGGGGAAAGTCACCTTGCTGATAGCCTAAGTTGGTAAATGCTGGCTGTAGATGACAGGGAATCGGGTAGTGAATGCCAGTTTGGATGCCTGCTGCTGTTAGTTGTGCTTGAATTTGCTGGCGTTCTAGGGCACAGGAATCATCAACTTTGACGACATAAAGATGATAAATATGTCCTGTGCTGCTTTGGTTGTGCAGAGGAATAATGCCAGTAGACAAGAAGGGTGCTAGTTGAAGATCATACTGCTGGGCAATAATTAGGCGATCGCGATTCCACTGTGACAGATATGGTAGTTTCTGGTGCAACACCGCTGCTTGTAAGGTATCTAAGCGGCTATTAGTACCCGATTCAATATGAACATACTTTTGGGATGCACCGTAATTCCGCAAGCGCAGCATTTTCTGAGCTACATCTGGATCTGCTGTGACTACCATTCCCCCATCACCAAATGCCCCTAAATTCTTGCTGGGATAAAAACTAAACGCTGCTGCTATCCCCACTGAACCAGCGATATATCCATCTCTTTGAGCTAGATGTGCTTGGGCTGCATCTTCAAAAATTAGTAGTTTGTAAGTATCGGCAAAGTCTAGCAAATCGCGTGGCGATACCATCTGACCATAAAGATGCACGGGGATAATCGCTTTGGTTTGAGGCGTAATTGCCTTTGCTGCCGCTTCTAAGTCAATTAAAGCTGTTTGCGGATCGCAATCTACAAAAACCGGCTTTGCCCCCGCATGCAGTACACCAATTAAGGTGGCGACAAAGGTATTTACTGGTAAAAGCACCTCATCACCAGCACCAATATGACACGCTTGCAATCCAAGGGCGATCGCATCGGTTCCTGATGCTACCCCAACTCCATATTTTGTACCAGACGCTGCCGCAAACGCTGCCTCAAAATTTGACAGTGCTTGCCCTAAAATAAAATCTCCCTGTTCCAATACCAATTGGATTGCCTGTTGCAGTTGCGTTTGTATCGGTTCGTGTTGCAACTTAAGGTCTACAAAAGGAACTCTAATAGTCATTTTATTCGTTTACTTAGGTGGACTCAAAAACTATCTATTTAAATACCGCTTTTTCAAAGCTAATACATTTTATACTTCAAGGTAGTCTCTGGTCTCATCAAGGTTATGAAAACTTGGTAAAGTTTCTATGATATTTGGATTTATCTACTGTCAGGGAAATTTCCAGGTTTTGATACCGCGCAGATAGCGCTAATTAAATAATTAAAAATTAAAAATTAAACAAGAATTAAATTCTTAACCCAATACAGTTTATTTAGTTATTTTTATCCCTTAAAGTCTCTATAAAACTCCTGGTTCAGTACAGATATTTTTGGCATTTTTGCAGAGGGGTTAGGGGGAAACAAGTCCGAACTACAATCTATTGACCAGGATAAAAATTCTTTTTATTGCATTCTTGGGATTATTTTACCCAGGCTGAAACCAGAACTAACATTGTCCAGCAACAAAAACTAAAATAATAAATGTTAGTGTCAGTATTAATTATAACTTTCAGCATCAGTAGCTAGAAAATTCTAGAGACGCAACTACCTCCTAAAGCAAGGGGCTAAAAAGATTTTTTTCCAAACTTGTTTATCAGAGGTGAAATTGGGGAATGCTTAAAAATAGCAAATAATAACCCAATAACACCGGTTATATAAATTACAGTATCGAGCAATTATCAAGGTAGCAGTGGCAATGTTAGAGCCTGAAAATAAATTATCTGCCCTCAAAGATGGTTGGGCTTCCTTGGAAACAAAAGAACAACAACGCCTTAAAGCATTGTCAGAATTAGGTTTGCGGCAATTAGAAACGATTCCGGTATTTGAAGAAGCCACTCAAACAGCTGCTCGCTTTTTAGAAGTACCAGTTTCCATTTTGGGCTTTATTGATCAAGAACGCCACTGGTTCAAATCTGCTTTTGGCTTATCTACCTTAGGACTAATGAATCCTCTGGCCCAAAGCCGTCAACTATCACGCCGAGAGTCATTTTGCACCCAAGTGGTTGAGAGTTTTCAGGTGTTATACATTAATGATACAGAAAAAAATACAAATCCCGTAATTACCGAAAGCCAGTTGGTGCAAAATTATGGCATCCGCTCTTACTTAGGAGCGCCATTGATTGATGCTGCGGGAAATTGTTTAGGTGCATTGGCGGTGATGGATTTGGTGCCGCGCAATTTCACACCAAGAGATATTGAATTTTTACAAATCATCGCTCGTTGGAGTATGAGTGAATTTGAGCGCAACCAATTGCTGCAAGGAAAACTAGAAAAAACCATTTCCAACAGCGCTCCTAGTTTGTTACTCAAAGAAGAACGAGTCCGTGATCACCGAACCACCCCACCTACTTCAGAAAAAGGCTCTGTTTCTACCAAACAACTAAAATTGGAACTTTTGGGGCAGCTAACTCAAGAACTGCGTACGCCGTTAACGTCTGTACTTGGTATGGCTAGTGTTCTAGGACGTGAAATTTATGGACCTTTGACGACTAAGCAGAGAGAATATCTGGAGATTATCCAACACAGTGGGCGGTATTTACTTTCTTTGGTCAATGAAATTACCGAATTGGGAGCAATGGATGAAAGCGCAAATGTACTGAACGTAGCTCCTGTAGATATTGAAATGCTGTGTCAACAAGCCATCAATACCTTAGAAGAAGTAGCTAATCGCCGTGAGCAAGATATTCGCCTGTCTGTGGAACCAGGACGTAGTCGCATTTGGCCTTTGGATAAAGAAAAGGTGCGGCAAATTTTGTATCACCTGGTTTTTAGCGTGATTCAACTTTCTGCAACAGGTAGCGTTGTTCGCATTCATGTCTCTTACAAAGAAGATACGCTCAGCATTACTGTGTGGGTTTCCCATCCCTGGCTGGGAGACGGTATTACCGAGGTCGATCCCTACTTTCGCCTCAATCCCTCGCCGCATTTTGACTTGACAAGTGAGGCAGCAACGTACAAGATACAGGCAGAAAATCAGGAGCAAGCAGAGAGTTTACCAATGGCGCTAGACAAGTCACAATACTTGATTGGCACTCACCCAAGTATCTCTGCTGCTAGTTCAACTATAGATTTAGCTAAACGGTCTGGAAGTCTGTCTCGCGAAAGCTTGGGTCTGTTACTTAGCTGTCAGCTGGCAGAATTGCACGGCGGACACATATATATTCAAGGCGCACTAGAATCAGGATATCGCTATGTGCTTTCTTTGCCCTTGCAACTGGCGACTCCCTCGCCAGCAATTAGCGATGTCTGACCCTTTTTAGAGCTACCCGCATTAAGATAAAGTCCAAGTGCTGTGCGGTCGTGCTCATTGGTTAAAATGTTTTTTATGAATTTAGTCTGGCAAAGATTTACTTTATCGTCTTTACCGCTCAAAGAATATCTGGCTACCAGTTACTTGCGTCGTTCTTTAGTCGGAATTCTGCGTTCTTGGCGGCAAACCAGTGTCTTGATACAGTGGGGAGATGCAATAGCGGCTGCTTTACTCAGCTTGGTGTATGCTCTTGCACCTTTTGCTTCTAGTACCTTGGTGGGGTTATTGCTGGTAGCTTGTGTGGGATTTTGGCTGCTGTTAACTTTGTCCGATGATGCAACGCTAGTCAATGCCTCATCAGTCACTCCCATTCACCTGTTGGTATTACTCTATTGGGGAATTGCCGCAGTTGCCACAGCTTTATCACCAGTCAAAAGGGCAGCATTGAGCGATTTGGTAACGTTGACGCTGTATTTGCTGCTGTTTGCCCTTTGTGCTAGGGTGCTGAGGTCGCCCCGCCTACGGTCTTGGATCATCACCCTTTACTTACATGTATCACTAATTGTTAGCATATATGGCATGCGACAATGGTTTTTTGGAGCTACAGCGCTAGCAACTTGGGTTGATCCTGAATCTCCTCTGTCTAAGACGACAAGGGTTTACAGTTATTTGGGCAATCCCAACTTATTGGCGGGATACCTCTTACCAGCCGTGGTTTTCAGCTTAGTGGCGATTTTTGCCTGGCAAAGCTGGGTAAGAAAAGCCTTAGCATTAACAATGTTGATTGTCAATACTGCCTGTCTAATTCTGACTTTTAGTCGTGGCGGCTGGATTGGTTTAGTGGTGGCAGTTTTGACTGTGATAGCATTGCTAGTTTATTGGTGGCGCCTTTCCATGCCTGCATTTTGGCGTACTTGGTCACTGCCAATTATTATGGGAGGTTTGATTGGGGTATTGGTGCTGGCGGCGCTATTTGTAGGAAATGTGAATACCCGGGTTTTAAGCATTTTTGCCAATCGCAACGATAGCAGTAATAATTTTCGCCTGAATGTCTGGGATGCTGTGTTTGAGATGATTCGCGATCGCCCGATTATCGGCATTGGCCCCGGTCACAATGCTTTTAATCTCGTTTACCCCCTCTACCAACGCCCTCGTTTTACTGCTTTGAGTGCTTATTCAATTTTTCTAGAGGTGGCTGTAGAAACTGGTTTAGTTGGTTTAGCTTGTTTCCTCTGGTTAATAACCGTCACCTTTAATGCGGCATTTTTGCAAGTGCAGCGATTGCGCCAATCGAGAAATGTAGAGGGTTTTTGGTTAATTGGAGCGATCGCTACTTTATTGGGTATGCTGGCTCACGGTACCGTAGATACAATCTGGTTTCGTCCCGAAGTCAATACCCTATGGTGGCTAATGGTGGCCTTAATCGCCAGCTATTGGCAGCCTGTTCTTAATCACCAGACATCAGAAATAAATTCACCAGAACCAAGCCCATGATAAAGCTAGTCAGTCGTCAGCAGCAAAACAACTGACAACTGGCAACTGACTAATTTTAAATCTAAAGAATTTCCTAGTCTCTGTAGCTGGTGGCCCCAGGAGCATTGGGGTCACGATAACGGGTAGGTTCGTCATCACGCTTTCTACCTGCTAAACCAGCTAGACCTAATAGACCAATTAGTCCCAACCAACCCCAATCAAAATCGTTACGCTCATAAACGGTTGTCCTCGGTGCAGCGTCAGTTCTCGGCTGGGTATTAACCTGGGCTTGTGTGGGTAGAGTAAAAGGCAAAATTGCCATACTCAAAGTGAGAACGCCAGCGCCAACGGTTTTAGTGAGATTACGTTTCATCGTCAAGGTGCCTCATCTCTTCCAAAGCTACTGCCCACTGTATCGAGTTTTAAAAGGAACAAAATCAATCTGTAGCTATAAACTAGACGTTTTCTAAACTCACGCTAAGGGTATACAAGGTATTTTCTCACCGTGAAGATATTTGGTGGTGGCAGGTTGTCAATATTTTTCCCTTACCCTCTTGCAAAAGTGGATAAACAATCTCAGACTAAATTGTGAGGCTAGACGATCAAACCCGCCTGTGCGGAATCTCACCCATGACTGAAAACAATGATACTTTGCTGCTGAATGCCGCTAAAAGTGGTGATATCAAGCGGCTGCATCTACTACTGGCTGATGGTGCTAAGGTGGATCTGTGCGATCGCTATGGCACCACAGCGTTAATGTTTGCTGCCAATTTAGGCTATACAGAAATTGTGCGATCGCTACTGGAATCTGGGGCAAATATCAACTTACCCAGAAAAACCTATGGTTTGACGGCTTTGATGTTGGCAGCTAGTGCTAATCAGCTTGATATCGTGCAGCTTTTACTATCTTTTGGCGCAGATGTGAATGCTATTAATGAAGACGGCAGCACAGCTTTAATGGCAGCAGCACTCAAAGGTCATCTTGATATGGTGCGAGTCTTATTGGCTGCTGGTGCCAAGGTAGATATCACAGATAAAGATGATGATACAGCTTTGAAACTGGCAATTAAGCACGGATACACAGCAGTTGTCCAAACCATCCTCGAAAATGGTGTTGATGTCAATCGCCAAGACCAAGAAGATGAAACGCCCTTAATGATAGCTGTAGACTTGGGATATCTTGAGGTTGTGCAAGCATTGCTGGCGGCTGGGGCTAATGTCGGAACTGCCTTGTTAGCAGCCGCAGCAGCCGGACATAGTGCGATCGTTACGGCTTTACTAGATGCCGGCGCCGAGATTAATCTCCAAGACAAAGACGGTGAAACAGCCCTACATCTTGCTGTGTTAGAAGGCTACATTGATGTAGTGCAAGTATTACTTCAAAGGGGTGCAGATGTGCAAATTAAAAACCATCTGGGTGATACACCTTTGCTTGTCGCAGCGTTTCAGGGGCACAGCGAGATTGTTGAAGCACTGCTGCGTTCTGGGGGAGATAATTATCGGCAAAACCTCGGTGACGTTCCTTTAATCATGGCAGTAGACCAAGGACACACCCAAACAGTAAAAGTATTGCTAGACTACGGTGCTAACCCCAACACCCTAGGAGATGATAGTAAAACTGCTTTAGTCAAAGCAACGGTAGGCAATCACCCAGAAATGATCCGATTGCTGCTGGCAAAGGGAGCAAATGTGAATTTTCAAGACTTAGCCGGGGCAACAGCACTAATGTGGGCTGTCTCAGGGGGGTTTAGTAAAGCGGTACAGGTATTACTCCAAGCCGGGGCTGATGTGAATTTGAAAAATAGAGGCGGTTATACTGCTTTAATGATTGCCGAATTTAATGGCTTTAGAAATATAGCCCAGAGTCTGCGGCAATTTGGGGCCCAGGATTAGCTGTAAGTTGGGCATTGGTTATTGTCAAACAATTTTGGATTTTAGATTTTAGATTTTAGATTGACCCCAGCAATCAAGTCAGGGGCAAGTCATTTAATTTTAGATTTTGGATTTTTTAGATCCCTCTAAATGTCTCTTAAAAAGGGGACTTTGAGTTCGTTCCCCCCCCCCTTTTCAAGGGTGGTTAACTAAGTGCCTAAAATTACAGCCAACTACTTTTAAAACATCCTCTTAGAAATAGCCTAATCCCTTTACAGGGAAGTGGTAACGGGAAGGATAAACAATCCTTTTTTCATAATTTAGTAAAGCTGGCATGGCTTCCTCACAATTGCTATAGCCTTTCCCAAGCTAATGAGGTACATCAAAATTTTGTAGATCAAGATTTTCGCTTTTTACAGCAGTTTTCATCTATTTGAACCACATCTGTCGTAGGGGCACAGCACTGCTGTTCCCCTACCGTGTGGTCTATTTACCTGAAAATCGCACTCAAGCTGTAAAGTGTACTTCACTTGATAGGGAAACGCTATAAGTCACAATTCTTTAATTAGGAATGTCATAACCTTGTATGCCTTCTAACACATAGCCGTTTGCACCATTACCTAAGAGATAAAAAATATAAAATAAGCAAATATAGACATGAAATTTTTAGCCATATTTAGTTAGCAAAACTCCGCCGTAACTGTTATTATCTTGCTACGACGGAGATAGGAAAAATCGAAAATACCAAGACGAACAGCTTGCGCCACAAGGGTAGAAATAAAGTAAAAATGAAGAAGCAAATTTACCCTTTACTTTTTACCTTGTATCCCCCTTGGCATTTCCTACTGTGCTAGATGTCCAAAATATATCGTTTTTCATTTCTAGGAAAAGTATTGTAATTAGCAATTTTAATGTATCATAGAAAACTTCAACCAAAATAACTCATCCCATAGGTTGAATTTGTGAACTTTTCAGGTATCCGGAAGAATCCTAAATAAAAATTCTAAATAAAAATCCTTTTGTGAATGAGCAAATTCTACAATTACCGTTAGAACCACGGCTTTTATGGGTGGGAATTGGTTGTCAAAGAGGAACTTCACGGCAGTTAATTGAAAAGGCTATTGAGCAAGTCTTTGAAGAATATCAGCTTGTGCATAGTGCGATGGCGAAACGCCCGCTGGAAGCGATCGCAGGTATTGCCACTATCGACTCTAAAGCCTCAGAAGCTGGTTTAGTGGAACTTTGCCACTTATACAATTTACCTTTAAAAACCTTTTCGGCAGAAATACTCAGCGCTGTCTGGGTTCCTAACCCTGCCAAAATCATTGAAAAAACAGTCGGAACCCCCAGCGTTGCCGAGGCAGCCGCTATTCTTGCCGCTTCTCGACTAATCCCCCTAGAGTCATCTTTTGTAGGAAAAACAATAGAGGGATTAGAGTTAATATTGGTTCCTAAACAAATTTTTCGCTTACCAGGACAAGCAGGGGTAGTGACGATAGCTGTTGCCCAAAGCACAAATCAAGTTGCATGTAACATCTCTACATCACTCTGACAGACTACTATTCAACCACCCTGAGAAAATAGTTAATGATGCTAGAAACAATCGATAGCACAATTGAACCCAAAAAAGCAGGCAAAAAGCCCTTAATCTCAAACCCAGAACCAGGAGTCAGTCCACTAGCCAGCCAAAGAGTTAAGGCGTTGATCACCAATGTAAATAAACCAAAGGTGATTAAGGTAATTGGAAACGACAAAATCCGCAAAATGGGACGAATAAACGCATTCACCAAACCGATGACTATTGCCGCAACAAGGGCCGCCTGGAAAGTCGTGAGAATGAATCCCGGAACAATTTGAGCGGTGATCAACAATGCTACCGCAGTACCGAGCCAAGTTAATAAAAAGTGTTTCATACGCTTTAGAGAAATTACATAGGAAGTTTAAATTATTCCACTATACAGGTGGTGTAGCACGAAAAAAATCGGCTACAGCGCCATCAACTAGCCTTATTTGTGAACAAATATTTGTATCAGCCTAACGCTGAGTTGGCGATGGGCTACGCCCCGCTGTTCGCGATCGCTGCAAAAGAGCCTGCCAAGTAGAACCACCAACTACGCCGTCAGCTTCTAATCCATAGCGTGCTTGGGCAGCTTTCACTGCGGCATCGGTTGTCGCACCAAAGTCTCCATCTACACCACCTTTGAGAAAACCCAGCTTTTGCAGTTGTGCTTGTAACTGGACAACTTCAGAACCACGCATCCCTAAACGCAAAATCGGCAATCCATCTGAGGTATATTGAACACCGGGAGTTTGCCCAGTCCGAGGAGTTGGCTGAGTGCGTACTGTTGTCTGAGTGCGTACCGTTGGCTGAGTGCGTACCGTTGGCTGAGTGCGTACCGTTGGCTGAGTGCGTACCGTTGTCTGATTCCTGGGAATTGTCGTCTGTTTTGGGTTAGCTGGTCTTGGTTCAGAGGAAGGCTTAACCTTGGGGACATTACTTGACATGGTGCTAACAGGAAAACCTGTTGCCGAGTTAGGTTTTGTAGTTGATGTAACTATCAGTTCGCTGGGGAAAAGTCTTTGCCAAGTGATACCATCAACAACGCCATCTGGAATTAAGCCCGCTGCTTGCTTGAACTGGGAAACAGCATTGGCTGTAGTCTCGTTATAAATACCATTTACTGTACCTGGATAAAAGCCCAACAGTTTCAGAGCTGCTTGGAGTTCAGATACACGTTCTCCTTGACTACCAACTGTCAGGGTAGGGCGGTTAATGCTACCTGCGGCTGTTACCTGGGCAATTTGTTGCGGTGCTGCCATCGATACTTTAGCAGCGTAGCCAATGAGCAGAGGTGTTGCACAGAACAGGAGTAACCAATCAAACTGATTTGCGCTCAAGTCTTTCAAGATACTTGCTTTCAGGCTACCTTTCATAGAAATACTCGGTAAGTGGGAAACGAGCGTGTCTTTAGACCTGGGTTACTGACAGAATTAGAGGAGGAATCTTCTGATGCTAATATTACCAGCTAGTGCGATAACGTGGAGCACTCGCCGTGTTGTGAATTTCTATAGATAGATATAGCCAGAGATTACTGGTAACTATTAATTGCTTCCTCTTGACCAACTAAAGACAAATATGGCTCCTGTAAATATCGGCTAGCTGCTGTCATAGCATCCGATACACTTACACTGGCAATAAGTTCTTGAAACTTGCTATCAAATTCTATTCCTAAACCCAAAGTTTCATACCAGCCATATATCTGAGCAATTTGCCCGTTAGTTTGTTTACCCAAGGCATACTGTCCCAGGATTTTGTTCTTAGCTGCTTCAAAGGCGCTTGCTGATACCTCTGTAGTACACAATAGTTCGACTTCTTGCCGCAGTCCTTGAAGCGCAATGCTGGTATTTTCGGGCGCTGTACCCATGTAAACCACAAATGAGGCAGGAAATAGCCTAGTTGAGTAAATTGCGGATACTTCATAAGCCAAGCCCCGCTTTTCTCGTAATTCGACAAACAAGCGACTAGAAAGCCCATTACCCAAATAGGTAGAGAGTAACTTCAGGGGGGCGTAGTCAGGAGAATTCACTGCTGGTCCCATATAACCCAGCATAATAATTGATTGCTGTGTATTTATGGGCTTGAGGCACTGTTGCGGTTGTACAAGAATGGAGGGTAAATCTAGGATTGGCAGTGGTTGTGCGGGGGCTTGCCAATCACCAAAAACTTTTGTTACTAGTGCCAGTGCTTCTGGGGGTGTGATTCGTCCAGCAATACTAATTACCACATTATCCGGCCGGAAATGAGTTTGGTGATATTGCACTAAGTCTGCACGAGTTAAGCGGCTAATGGTTGTTTCATTTCCCAATACCGACATGGCATAGGGATGATTTTGGTACATTACCTGCCGCATTTGCTCAAAGGCAATATTAAAGGGTTGCTCTTTTTGGGAGCGAATATCTTGTAGTGCTAGCCGCCGTTCTAGTTCGACTTGGGCTTCGGGAAATGTTGGCGATCGCAAAAGCAGCCCCGCCAATGCTAGAATTTCGACAAAATCAGCAGTTACTGTCTTTAAAGACAGCAAAAAATAATCAGTGCCAGTATCTGCACTCAAACTCGCCCCCACAGACTCGACTTTTTCGGCAATTTCCCAGCTAGATAGTCCATCACAGCCCTTGGTCATCACTGCTGACAGCAAATGCGCCAACCCCGCCTGCTCCCGGTTTTCGTGACAACTACCGGCACGAACAAAAACCCGCGCTGCTACGATATCCGCAGCCGGATTTTCTGCCACCAGTAAGACAATGCCGTTGTCCAATACGGTGCGATTTATTGGAGATAAAGAATTAACTACAGTTTGCATTATTAATTTAGAGTTCAAGGTTAAAGGTTCAAAAGTCCTTAGCTAATGACCTGTTTGACTAATGACTAATGACTAATGACTAACTTGGTTTCAGTATGGTAACAGCGTAATTTTGCGGTGAAAGATACTGTTTAGCTAATTTTTGCAGTTCTTGGGGATTAAAAGACAGAATTTCCTGGGGATAGGTTAAGGCTAATTCCGCTTTGGCGATCGTATTATAGTAACCATAAAGCCCAGTGAGTTGATGTGGTGTTTCCGTAGAAAAGGCAAACTCATTACACAGCACCCTACGGCTGCGGGCAAGTTCTGGCTCGCTAATACTTGTAGTTTGCAAATCTTGCAAATGAGCGCAAATCAAAGACTCAACTCGCTCCAAATATTCAGGCTCCAACCAGGCAGTAATTGTCAATAAACTCGATTCCTGTTGCAAGGAAAAATTACTACAAATTCCCTGAACTAGTTGCTTCTCTTCCCGCAAATCGCTCACTAAGCGCGAAGTCCGGCCTTCTGCTAGTAACACCGACAGTAATTCTAAACCATAGGATGTGCGGAGTTCTTGTACACCTGGCGCTGTCCACGCCATCATTAACCGCGCTTGCTCTAGCCGAGGTAAAGTCAACTCGTGGCGGCGAACTCTTGAGATTACTGGCTCTTGCTCCTTCTTAAACTGTGGACAATCAGAGCGAGTAGCAAAATCCGCAAATATGCGATTTACCAAATCCCAAGCTGGCTGTTGGGCAATTCCCCCGACAATCACTACTGTCATGTTTTCCGGTTGGTAGTGGGCGCGGTGAAAGCAGCGCATAGCTTCTGGTGACTGCTGCATTAGTTCTTCTTCAGTACCCAGCACACAGCGTCCGTAAGGGTGGCGGTGATAGACGCTCTTGAGGAGAGATTGGAATCCTATCCAGTCAGGATCGTCATAGCAAGCACGGATTTCCTCTAGCACCACGTCTCGCTCGCGGATAAATTCATCTTCAGGAATTGCCGCATTGAGCAACATATCCCCCAATTGGGGCAGAGTATCTACTAAGTAAGGAGCTGCTGTCGTGAGGGAGTAATGGGCATAATCATGGCTTGTAGCGGCATTACTCACACCACCACTATTTTCTATATTATGATCGAATACCCCTGGGGGTAAGGTTGCTGTACCTTTAAAAATCATGTGTTCTAAAAAGTGGGCCATACCAAACCACGGTTCTGGCTCCAGGGTAGCTCCAGCACGCACCCAAATATCCGCCACAACTACAGGGGTAGTGGGAATTTCTTGATGAATAAACGTTAAACCGTTGTCTAGTTGGACAACCGAGGATGGAAACACGGTATTAGTTAGTTGTTGTGACAATTTTTTGTAGTTTTAACCACAATTTAACGCAATCTTGCCATTCTAACTCTCCATTTTACTTCAATTAGAGTCAATCTATACAGATTTTGTCTTCGTGGGCGGGGATCACTAACTGTGCATCCATTTTTGGATTGGGAATTTTAGGTTGAGGTTATTTGATAAATTTATGACTATAGCTAGAATGCTTATTCCACCTATTTTCCAGTTTTTGATGGCTGATATTTCCTCTAACTTCTGCTGAGTTTAATATTAAAGCTCCCAAGTTTTTGTTAACTTTGGGAGCTAAAAATTTTGAGTTCACCGCGACGCCGTCTTGCCGAAGTTTATGACCTGGTTAAACCAGGTGGGAACTGATGTATCTCGTTTAAAGTTTCCGGGTACATGCCCGGTATACTGCCACGAGAAATTTTTGGCTCCCTTGTCATTAAAGGCATAGATCAAAAAACTTGTAGGCAGTCACCAACGTCGTAGTGCAACTAACTCATTATAGCTTTCAAAAATAGGATGTGTGTTTAATATGGAAAATTTCTGGGAAATTTAACCTGGATACCAGATAGATTCTATGGTTTGGGAGATGGCTGCACCGACGCCGTTGGCATACGCATTCGCTGTATCCTGGTTTTGCTGCTCTAACAAAACGGTTACGTGTCCCAGCTTACGTCCAGGACGAGATTCTGTCTTAGAGTACCAGTGGACATGAGCGTGGGGAATTTCTGCTAGTTGTTGGCGTTGACTGTGGTAGTCGCTGTGAGAATTTTCATACCCCAGGAGGTTTACCATCACGGCACCAGCGCACTGCAAAGCGGGATTACCTAAAGGTAAACCAGATACGGCTCTCAGGTGTTGCTCAAACTGGGAAGTTTCACAGGCGTCAAGGGAAAAATGCCCAGAATTGTGGGTGCGGGGAGCAATTTCATTTACCAGCACTTTGCCATCGGCGGTGAGAAATAGCTCAATGCCAAAAACTCCCACAACTTGGAGGTTATTTAATAAAGTATGCGCGATCGCTTCAATTGCATCTGCTAGATCGGGTGTAATATCCGCTGGTGCAATCACCCGCCGACACACCTGTTGTTCTTGCTGGGTTTCGACAACGGGATAAATCACAACTTCCCCAGTTACAGAACGCGCAGCAATTACCGCCAGTTCTCTTTCAAAGGGAACAAATTCTTCTAATAAAAACAGTTGTTGACTTAGCTTTTGGTTTATGGTATTCAAATCGAGCTTTGACTGCAAATTAGCTAAATCATGAATTATGAAAGTCCCCTGACCATCGTAACCGTGGCGTCGGGATTTTAAGACGACTGGAAAACCTAGATGTTCTATTTTAGATTTGATATCTTCCTGTTGGTCAAGGGCGAAAAAATTGGGAACAGGCAATCCCAAATCCCGTAAATAGCAGCGCTGGTGGTATTTATCTAGCAGGGGAGCTAAAGCTGTCAATCTAGGTCGAAAGCAAACCCCTTGATCTTCTAGAACTGATAAAGCATCTAAATTAACAAACTCATTTTCAAAGGTGATGACATCGCATTTTGTGGCTAAAACATTGGTGGCGTCGGCGTCATCAACTGCCGCGAAAACTGTTTCCTGAGCAACGGACACAGCTGGATCGTTTTTACTAGGAGTTTGTACTACTAATTCTAATCCTAGCTTCTTCGCTGCATCTCCCATCATCCAGGCAAGTTGCCCGCCACCAATTACACCAACAAGTTTCATCGACATCCCAGAGAATCACGAGTTTGCACGCCAGTTTGAGAATTTACGCCGCTGGCTTTTTCACAGAGTTCTTTGACTTGCGCCCTATCCAAGATGGCATCGGTGAAATCTGCACCTTCGATGTTGACATCAGTAAAGATGGCGCGGAGTAAAAGGGCTTCTATGAAAACGGCATCACTTAAGTCTGCCCTAGTCAAGTTTACCTGATCAACCATTGCATTAGTTAAATCCGCCCCGTGGAGATTCGCCTTTGTCATTACAGAAGCACTTAAAACGGCTCCCCGCAAGTCAGCGCCTGTAAAGTTGGTTAGTTCCAGATTGGCGTTAGAAAACTCAGCAGCTTGCAAGCTTTGACCCGAAAAGTCTTGTCTTCCTAACTCAGCATTGCTAAATGATAGCGGATGAGTCCAGTCTGCCAGTGCGGGAGCAGCCAGGCACCAGACAATAATCCCTAAAAATAATGCCAACCCTTGCCGCCAAGACATATGCTGTAGCCAATTTGGTGTTTAATGCCTTTTAGCTTACCGCATTCTGTTGGTGTGAATGGGCCAAAGTGATGGTTAGTTTCTGCCTTGGCTTAATATTTCTTAATCAAAAACCTGATATTGCCCTGAAGAGAAATCTTCAGAAAAATTTTAGTAACTTTTTTTCTAAAAGCTGATATGAAGATGGGTTAGTGTTAGCTTTTAGAAATATGGCAATATTTAGACACAGTATAAATGGGGCTATCAACCTTTTAACTAGAAATAGACATCTTTGACTAGCTATTACGGTGATCAGGTTGGTTAAAATTTGATTATGATTTATTTAAAGGATATTGAGCAGGCGATCGCTCATTTCGTAGTTTACATTTCTTGACTTGAAAATTTTATTCTGAGGTTATATGTATTCAGCACTCTAGCATTTAGCAAACAATAACTTACATATTTACAATTCTTTATCTGGCTATTTTCAAGTAAAGTTTATTGTCGTTTCAGGCAAACATCTACTATCGACTGTTAGTCTGTTAATTAAGGTAAGCCCTGTTGAAGCATGATTTATATATATGATGTCTCACATGCTTAACAAAGGTTAATCATTGTCAATTTAGCCTGAATGTTATAGCTGTCAACTACTTATATTAACCAACTACACAAAATCAACAACTGGAATTAGTACCCCCGATGATGAATCATTACTCTCTACAATGGATCGAAGAATGGTGTCAAGAAAACGGCTGGACAGAGTTATTTGTCGAGCGGAGTAACAATTACTGGGCTTTTCCTCCAGGAGGAGTAATGCCCGAACCAATTCCAGTTCATGTTCTGAGATTGATTAAAGCGGAAAACGGATTAACTACCGAAGAAAGATTGTGGTCGATGTCAGCAGTCGCTATCACAGTACTGTCTGTGGTTTCTACATTTTTGCTCAAGTGTCCCATGCCGTTAGTTTTGGCTTTCGCCGTTAACGCGGTGACTGTGGCGCAACTTGAACTAGAAGATGCCTAAATTATTAGTTGGGAATCTATGTAAAACTGCTCTTGTCTACACCTTCAGCAAGAGCAGTTTTTTATCAATGCCCGATTGTCAGGTCTAGTATTCTAGACACATAGAATGGGCGAGTCAGACTAGATTTATAGCTGGCTCCAGTACGACCTGTAAAAACCCATAGCAGGGAGCGACCACTATCCCGAAGAATGCGAAGAATGGATTCTTTGGGGTAAGAGGAGGGAACTGATACAGGGGTAAATGTGATACCTTGGCTGCCCAGAACAATAGTGGCTATTGCTTTAGCTCTAGGCATATGGAAATTAGAAGTAATCAGGTAGACGTGCTGAATCCGGCGTTGCTGGAAATCAGGGACAAGGGTTGTAAAGTTGGTAACAGTGTCAACGGCGCGATAATCGAGGCGGAAGCGATCGCTTGAGATATTTGCGGCTTGAAAAATGTCACGGACTACGGTTGGTACTGAGCCACTGGAAACCCAAATGCCTAGGCAGGGATATTTTTTGGCAAATTCGGCAGTAAATTCTTCTCGATCGCTCCCACCCCCAAGAGTAAGAATGGCTTGAGGTTGTGGCGCTTGGTAGGAGGCGATCGCTAGTCTAATGGGAATGACTAGTACCAGAATGAGGATAAAGCCAGCCAGGGCAAAAATCCAATACCGTCTAAAATAATAAAATTGTTTCGCCAACAGATTCACTGATTTGTCAATGCTTTATTGATCAGTCTATCCAGCAAAAATTCATATATCAGGTGATGAAATGCTAAAAAAATCTGGCGATTTTCAAGTATAGAACGTAATACCAATTTAATAAAATAAGGCGACAAATACGTTGAGTATAAGGACGAAAAACCAACATATTCAAAGTTTTAATGTTGAGTTACCTTCATCAAATACCACTTAGAGGAAACGGGGGAAACCTCCGCACGTGAGTTGCTACCCAACCTAAATTTGTAGCTATCATTAAAAAAGATCCTATAAATAGGATCTAAGCTTAGATGTATTCCTTTCCGTCAAAAAATACACTAGCCTAGCGAAAATAACCGTTATTAAAACTAAGGCGACTCCGTAAAAAATATGCAGAGTATCAGGCTGCCATCTTGACTGTTTAATTACTATTGAGAGGATGAATACCAAAAATGGTAGATGAGTCAAATAAATCGTGTATGAAAAATCAGAAAACCAAAGTGAAAATCTGGAAATAATATTTTCTTTTACCTTTCCCTGATGGAAAGACATGACCAACATGAGAATAGAAAAAACCAAGCCTAAAATTATATCTGCATAGCTATCGATAATGTTTAATCGAATTGCAATTAGCGTTATAATAACCAAGATCCAGGCTAACAGCAGGAAAAGTGACTGGTGTTTCTGTGGCAGTTTAATTTTTTTTTGGAACAAGGAAACAAAACTTCCAATTAACCATACTAATAATCCTGGATCATTTTTCAGATTCACCACAAAAAATAAGAATAACAATACAGCTAGATAAATTAAAAAAGTTTTAATTTTTCTGTAATTTACAACTGCCATGAGCACGACTGGCAAAGTCATATAATACCAGAATTCATGGCTGAGGCTCCATAGTGCTCCATTTGAGCCTAAGGTAGGAAAGTAGATATTTTGTAGGAAAAATAGATTACCCATCAATATATATGAACTGATGCTATTTACAACAGGTTCAGTAATAATATTTGTCCCTAGACGACCTGCATAAACAATAGATTCTCCTCGGCTGAGGGCATTACCTGCTAAATCCCAAATAAGACCGAGAAGCAACGCCGGTATTAAGACAATCCACAGTCGTGAAAGACGAGCTATCAGATATGATTTCCAAGTAAATCTATGTTGCTGTAACTTCTTGAAGACTGAGTTACCAATCAATAAACCACTGAGAACAAAGAAAGCAATAACAGCTTCATGAGCAAAGCCAGTTAAAAAGTATAAAAATTTTACGAATAGGTTGCTAGTAATAGTAATTTGGTTATAGTCAACAAAGTATAGGTTCCTGATGTGACTAATAAGAACTTCGAGAGTTGCTATCGCCCTCAAAAAATCTAGCCCTACAGATAGCTTGCTGCCTCGTTTGATCTCAGATACAGAGAGTTTATCGAGAAGTATAAAGGTTTTTTGAGTCATCTTTACTGTGAAGTTTAAGTTAGTTAAATTTTATCTGTTGTCTAAATATTTTTTGCGCCATTTTTTTACGGTCATTTATTTTTGCTCATGTCAGCTATGAGAAGATGAATATCAAAACCCCTATGTGAGCAGGACTAGTGAGTGAGATGAGATATTCTGGACAAAGAGAGGATAATCGGTAGACAGGATCACAGAGTTGCCAAGAAAAAGCGTGTGCAAAGAAAACCCACATTGCGGCAATACCACGCAGTCCTTCTAGGGCATAGTTGTATTCTTTTGAACGATTGATCATTATGGTAGATTTGCGTTGTTAGCCATTCAGAAACAGCGAAGCCCCAGATTATCAGTCTGTGGGCTACCAAATGCCAGCTATGAGATAATTTATTTATTCGACTAAATCCTAGATTATGATTTGATATCCTTGCGTTCTACATAATAAGAACCCAAAGCCAGGGCATCCATCTGCGTTCTTAAGAAACACTGGATTGCTTCTGTCGGAGTCCGGACAATGGGTTCATTTTCATTGAGGGATGTGTTTAGAATCAAGGGAATACCAGTGCGTTGAGAAAAGGTATTAATCAAATCCCAATAGCGGGGATTAGTTTGACGACTGACACTTTGTAAGCGTCCAGTACCATCAACATGGGTGACAGCAGGAATTAGCTCTCTTTTCTCGCGCCGAATTTTAAAGACTTTTTCCATAAATTGTGCTGGTGCATCAATTTCAAAGTATTCACCTACTCGTTCTTCGAGAATACTGGGAGCAAAGGGGCGGAACTTTTCCCGGAATTTGATTTTGAGGTTGATAATATCGCGCATATCAGCACGACGTGGATCTGCAACGAGAGATCTATTACCTAAAGCCCTGGCACCAAATTCCATTCTCCCTTGAAACCAGCCGACGACTTTACCTTCGCAAAGGGCATCAACAACCTGGTGCAGCAGTGCTTCTTCTTCTAGGTGTTTAGGTTGCAGATCATGGGACTGCAATGCTAACAAGCATTCTTCATCAGAAAATTCTGACCCCCAGTAGGCATGATTCAAAACAAATTGACGTGGTTGCTTGAGTAATTGATTCCAAACAAAGAAGGCTGCACCGATGCATGTACCATTATCGGCGGCACCCACTGGGGTATAGACTTGCTTAAAGGGAGTATTTTCAGTAATTTTGCCATTGGCGACAGAATTCATGGCTACACCGCCGGCTAAACAGAGATTTTCACTTTTGTAGCGATCGCTTAATTGGTTGAGTAAATGGAAAATAATTTCTTCTGTCACCGCTTGCACAGAAGCTGCAATGTTTTGATGCTTCTGGGTAACTTCCGCTTTCGGATGTCGCGCCGGTCCCAATAATTTTTCTAGTTCTGGGCTGTGGAAGGGTTCAACACTGGGTGCTCCATTTTCCCACTTCATCGCAATGCCTTGCTCATGGTGAGTAAAGTAATCCAGATTCAACTCAAAGCTATCTCCTTGAGGATAAATAACTCGCCGGAACGCTTCTAAATATTCTGGTTCCCCGTAAGGAGCTAATCCCATGACTTTATATTCATCTCCATAGGCAGGAAAACCGAGGTAAAGGGTGATGGCGTTGTAAAGATAACCAATGGAGTGAGGATAGTGGGTACGGGAGAAATACTTTAGATGGTTACCTTCACCCGCTGCTGAAAGTGTGCTAACGAAGTCTCCCATCCCGTCAACTGATAAGATCGCAGCTTTTTCAAAGGGGGAAACGAAGAAAGCACTGGCTAGGTGAGTTGTGTGGTGTTCCAGTGTATGGATAGTAGCGTGAATTTTTTCCGGTGAACTGAAGCAAGCCTCTGCTAACTGTTGCTGGAGGCTGGCAGATTTACTTTGTTTGTTAAACCGATCCAAGAGTGACGATAGAGAAGGACGTTGTTTGAGGGTAAAGAGAAGTTTGCTATTGAGGTTGGCTTTGGGGTTGAAAGATACTGCTACATGATCTAATTCTGCTCCGCTAATACCACCAACTTTGAGGCAATAGCGAATAGATTCTGCGGGAAATCCCGCCCAATGTTTAACTCTATTAAACCGTTCTTCTTCAACTGCGGCAATTAGTTGACCGTTTTGGATGAGGCAAGCTGACGCATCGCCGTGATAAGCATTAATTCCGAGGATATTCATATGATTAATTTTGATAAATTGGAACGTTTAAATTACTCAGTTACCACTAAGATTTAGGAATTGTTCATCCTATTTTATTCAGACGAGCACCAACGAAATCTAGAGCAGAATTAGCAATTGCTAAAACATTATTGCCTTGTTGTTGTTCAAGTGTGATTGCATAAACTTGGTTGGTTACTGGATTATACGTATACAAGCCGTAGCCATACTCTTGGAGGAAATTAACAATGTCCTGCTTCTGGTAACCAAAATTATTGACAGCATCATTAATCTCCATAATCCAAACCTGATGAAGCTGTTGTTTTAGCAGAGAAATTGCCCCTTTCATTGCTAAGAGTTCTGCTCCTTCAATATCCATTTTGACTAAGGTCAGTTCAGGGATAATTTCAGCTGGTAGTAGATTGTCAAGTGTATCAGTAGGAACTGTAATTGTGTTTTTAGTTACATTTGAGGTAATAAATGGCATAGAATCTCCCTCAGCCAGATTGAGCCCAGTATTTCCAGTAAAATCAGAAATTGCGATCGCATAAGGTTTAACTTGCCAGAATTGGTTGAGTGTTAGGTTTTCTTTCAGGCGTGTGTAATTTTTTGGGAGTGCTTCAAAGCTGTAAATTGAACCAGATTTAATTTTAGAGGCAGCTAGCAGCGTATAGATGCCCACATTAGCACCAATGTCAAGAAATGAATCCCCTGTCCGTAAGTATCGCAACAGAAAATTCATTTCGTCATAGTCATATAGCCCACAATAAAGTGCAGTAGCCGCAGAGTATCCATCTGGATGACAACGAATTTTTACCCCAGGAATAATTTGAATATCAATATATCGCCGGGTTAAACGTTTATAAAATTGCCAACCAACGAATTTGAGAATCGACTGGATTTTTTGCTGTTTACAGTTAGGATGTGACCAGATATATTTAATAGTGTCTATGGCAAATAGGTTGGAAGTCATGGATAATTATTCTATGGATTCATCAGCCAATTTTATGCATCTGAACTTGGCAATTTTTGGTATTCAAATATCCGAATTGCCAGCAAAATTTCTGCTAGAACCCGCTGAAATGCGTAGTACCAACCTTGCCAACCATCAAAAATACCGCCTTTGATGATCAGGCAGTAGACTAAGATGATCAAGGGAGCCAGAATTTTTTGTTTGCGGATGCGATCGCTCAAGCTAAGTTCACTCACTGGTGTTTCGAGGATTTTTTTAGCTTCAATCACCATGTAACGATCTTGTGCCCACAGCCAGCGGCTTAGGGGTTTGCGATCATCATGATGAATATAAGCACTAAGCATTCTCGACTCACCCTGCACACAAACCCGATGGGCATGTCCATCGGGTTTGTAAATTGCTTTTTCTCGTTTGTAGAGTACTTTTCGAGGTGGAAGTAAAGTCCCACGCAAGGGCTTGCCAAAGATACAGTACTTGAATCTGATGCTATAACTTTCTATACCGGGCGTAGCTGAAAGTGCTTTAATTTCGTTAATTAACTCATCAGTGACAACATAATCTGCATCCAGGGAAAGTACCCATTCAGATGTGATTTTTTCTAAGCCATAGTTACATTGAGTAGCAAAGGAATCAAATCTTTTTTGGAAGACTTGTACTTGAGGATATGCGTAAATAATTTCTAAAGTTTCATCTGTGCTGAAACTATCAATTACAACAATTGTTTTTGCCCATTGGAGGGTTTGAAGGGTGCGATCAATATTTGGGGCTTCATTGTAGGTGAGAATCAGTGGCGTAATTTTTTCTTGTATGGATATCATAAATTCATCAAAATTATCTCAACTCACTGTTACAGTACTCGAAGACAGCATGGCTTTCCAGAAATAGGGAAATCTGCCTGCAAACCTAAATTGAATTTGCCCACATCCTTCCTCTTCTAATAACTGAGTGAGTGTCTTGACTGAGAAAAACTTGACATGACCTCCGTCCCAGAGAGGATTATAGTGCTGATCTATTTTGCCCAAAATAGCTAAAACGATATTTTTCCAATAACTGTGGTAGGGAGTTGTAATAATTATTCTTCCACCGGGTTTAAGGCATTTTTTGGCAGACTGAATCAGTTCTCTGGGGTATAGCAAGTGTTCAATTACGTCAGCTGATAAAACAATATCAAATTTGCCTTCTAAGTCACTAAATGGCAAATCATAAATACTGCTTTGAATAAAAGTAGTCTCAGGAAAAGTTTCACGAGCGAATAGAACTCCTGAAACTGAGTCTTCAACCCCGACTACTTCATATCCCTGTTGAGCAATCTTGTCGCTGAGGCTACCGTTACCACATCCCAAATCTAAGACCCGAAGTTTTTCAATGGAATTTGTCTTTTGCTGTGAGATTAGCTCTAATAGTTGAGGAAGCATATAAAGGTGATGTTCAAAAGAACTACCATTGATGTAGGAATATTCGTATTGGTTGGCAGGGTTTTGCATAGTGAATTTGACTAGTTTGTTATTTAATCTTGAGTAAAAGACTTTTTTCGAGGATATTGATGTAGACTTGGTGGATTTTAGAGGTAATCTATGATTTCCTAGAAAATAACCGAGATATCATAAAAAATACTAAAATTAGTTGCTATTGATAATTTTTTCATAAACTACAATCATTTCCTGAGCTACACGCTCCCATGTATAGTTTTCCATAACTACTTGACGGGCGCGATCGCACATTTCCTTTGTTTCTTGGGGATGGCTGAGATAGTGTTCTAGGGCAGATGCGATCGCTAATACATCCAGTTCTGCAATGTAACCCAATTGATGTTGTTGCACAATTGAAGCTAAAGCCACACCAGAGGTAAGCAGGACGGGAACACCTACAGCCAAAGCCTCTAGGACTGAGAGTCCGAAGTTTTCCGCGTGGGATGTGAGGGCAAATAAATCTGATCCTTGCAGGAAGAGGTTTTTTGTCTCTCCGGCAACAAATCCAGCAAAATGAGTGCGTGAGCGAATACCAGTTGAAATCAAAAGCGATTCAATTTCCGCAACGTATTCTTTTGAACCACTACCTGCTAAAACGAAGGTAAAGCGGTGATGAGTGAGTTTGCCTAAAGCGGGAATGAGATACTCTAAACCTTTCTTAGGATGAAGACGGGACAAAAATAAAATGACAGGTTCGTCTGTTGGCAGGTTGAGGTGTTGTCGAAGTAGATAGCGGACGTTGAGGATGGGAGGAGGAATAGAGACACCGTGGGGTAATACAAAGCTAGGGGCATCCAGACCTAAATGGTAAACTTCTTGCTGTTCTTGTTGCGATGTCAGGTGAAGGGCCCGACTATGGCTGAGGTTAGTCCGTTCTATCAAATTGAGATAAATCTGTTTTTTGCGGGCACTTTGTTGAAGTGACCATTCGCTGAGTTGTCCTAGAGGGCGCACAATATAGGGAATACCCTGAAAACGTGCGATCGCCATTGCTGCCGTAGAAGCATAGGAAAAAATAGCGTGGACGTGTAGCAAGTCGTAATTAGAGATATTTTGCCATAACCATCTCGTTAATTGGCTAGAAAAAGCAAATTCTCTGATGGAGTTAACTTTAGGAGAAAAACGAGGAAAGAACCGAACTGGTACTTGCTTGTAATCTATAAGTTTGCCAAGAGGGACATCAAGTAAATCATTGCCATTATCATTAGTAGTAGCAATTTCTGTATCAACTCCTTGATTTCGCAGTGCTTTAACTGTTTCCACTATGGCTTGACTGGGCCCACCTCGCACTGATGCTACTGAAGGAATGATATGTAGGATTTTCATAATTACCCGAAACCTTGACGTTAGATGCAATTACATTAATTATGTACAGCACGAGATGCTTTAATATAACTAATGTGATGAAATTAGCGACAGGTTAAAAATAATCTATTGCTATAAGCATCAAATTTATTGTCATTCTTATTGACTGATTAAGGGATTCTAGCCAGTTATTTGCTGCAACCAATAGTCAAGAATTGCCAGACTCCAACGACGATACCATAGTTTTAGGTCTATATTTTTGCTCAGTTCATGGGCTGGAAAATAATCACTCCACTCTTGATCTATCCATTGCTGAAAAGGAAAAAAGAATCCTCGCTTCGGGCGATCAAGTAACCAATTTGGTAACTCAGGAACGGCTTGGATTAATAACTGTTTACTTGGTGCAAGGCGCATTGCACTGGGAATAGAGGCGATTGTTTCGAGTAAAACGCGATCAACTAAAGGCACTCGCAACTCTAAGCTCCATGCCATACTCATAACATCGCTGTCTCGCAACAACTGATTACGCATATAACAAGTCAGTTCTAAAAAGCTGACTTCATCTTCTAAAGAAGGCAGATTTGTGGTTAGGTTCATATCCTGAAAAATACCCTCTTCCCAAATTGGGAATTTAGTCCAGGAATCTTCGCAATAATGCTGAGTAATTTTCCAGGCTTCTCTTTGAGAAAAAATACCCCTAAAACTGCGATAAGCTGCTGAAGTTGTCGGCTTTTGCTGTAAAAAATCTCCTAAACGCTTCAGCCGTGGTGATTTCCCCCAAGAAGCTAATCCCCTACCTAGTCCAGTGCTGATTGGTTGAATCTTCTGTAATTGCTGACCCCAACGGAGCATATTTGGTACTTGTTGAAATGTTTTATAACCACCAAATATCTCATCTCCCCCTAATCCAGATAATACTACTTTCGTCCCATCTTTATGGGCAACTTGGGAAACACAAAAAGTATTGAAGCCGTCAATACTAGGTTGGTCAATACTAGCTAAAAATTGAGGTAATAATTCTCGCCCTAAAGATGCTGTAACTTTATATTCTGTATGAGCAGTATCAAATTCTTTAGCAATTCTTTGAGCTAGCGCCCCTTCATTCCATTCATTTTCTTCAAAGGCAATTGAATAAGTACGTAAATTACCTTTTTGAGTTTGGCGTGCTAAAGCAACAACTGAGCTTGAATCAATACCACCACTGAGAAATATCCCTACGGGCACATCACTTATAAAGTGATTTTTAATAGAGTCAACAAGAGCATTACGAACTTTTTCTTTAGCCTCAGTTAGAGAGATTGTTGCATTCGTAAAGTTAATTTGCCAATACTGCTGCTGAGTTAGTTTATCTGTCTGCCAATGTAACCAATGACCAGCTTCTAAACAGCGAATACCTTCAATTAAGGTGTAAGGTTCTGGTACTGTCCCACTGATAAGATAACCATATAAACCCTGTGGACTTAAGGCAATAGTAAGTAGCTTAGAAGCTAGAATCGCTCTGATCTCTGAAGCGAATACTAAAGTTGATCCAGATTGCCAATAGTATAGTGGTTTAATTCCTAAAGGATCGCGGGCAATAAAGCAGGTTTGTTCTTGGTTATCCCAAATAGCAAAGGCAAACATACCCCGCAAATTATTTACACATTCTGCTCCTTGACGCTGGTAAAGTTTGAGAATTACTTCAGTATCAGTATTGGAATAAAACTGTTCTCCTTGGGATTCTAAGGAATGTCGTAATTGTTGAAAGTTGTAGATTTCCCCATTAAAAGTAATCCAGTAGCGTCCATCAGATGTAGACATCGGTTGATGTCCTGCTGTACTGAGGTCAATAATAGAAAGCCGAGTATGAGCAAAAGCAACTTGTTTGTTTGGGGAAATATAAATTCCTTGGTCATCAGGTCCACGATGCTGTAGAGCATTTTGCATCCTGAGTATCAAGGGTTCCAAGTTGTTTTTTATTTTAGTTTTAGTTAAAATTCCGGCAATGCCACACATAAAAGTATTGTTTAAGAAATTTTCACAGATTATCAGGTAAACACTATCAGCAAAATATTTCTAAAAAGGTATGATCTCAATGAAGTTTTAAAAGCATAACTCGGTAAATTTCTATTAATCTTGCTGCTATTCTGTCCCAAGTGTATTGTTCTATGATCATTTGATGAGCACGTAGCCCCATTTCTTTAGCTGCTTGAGGATGGCTGAGATAGTGTTCTAGGGCAGATGCGATCGCTAATACATCCAGTTCTGCAATGTAACCCAATTGATGTTGTTGCACAATTGAAGCTAAAGCCACACCAGAGGTAAGCAGGACGGGAACACCTACAGCCAAAGCCTCTAGGACTGAGAGTCCGAAGTTTTCCGCATGGGATGTGAGGGCAAATAAATCTGATCCTTGCAGGAAGAGGTTTTTTGTCTCTCCGGCAACAAATCCAGCAAAATGAGTGCGTGAGCGAATACCAGTTGAAATCAAAAGCGATTCAATTTCCGCAACGTATTCTTTTGAACCACTACCTGCTAAAACGAAGGTAAAGCGGTGATGAGTGAGTTTGCCTAAAGCGGGAATGAGATACTCTAAACCTTTCTTAGGATGGAGACGGGACAAAAATAAAATAACAGGTTCGTCTGTTGGCAGGTTGAGGTGTTGTCGAAGTAGATAACGAGCATTAGAAATCAAACTTGGCTGGAAAATGCCTAGGGGCAATACAAAACTGGGTGCGCTGAGTCCTAATAGAGCAACTTCCTGCTGTTCCAGTTGAGAGGTAAGGTGGATAGCTTGACTACAGTTGAGGTTTTCTTTCTCTATCAGCCTCAGGTAAATTTGCTTTTTGCAGGCATTTTGCTGTAAAGACCATTCACTTAATAAACCATGTGGAATAAGAATATAGGGAACTTTTTTGCAGCGGGCAATTGCCATTGCAATTGTAGATGCATAAGAGAAAATAGCGTGTATGTGTAGAAGGTCGTACTGGCAAATGTTATGCCAAAGCCATACCATTAGCTCCCAAGAAAAGGCATATTCTCTTACAGCTTTAATAGTTGGAGAAAACCGAGAGAAAAACCAAACTGGGACTTGCTGATACTCAACACACCTATGTAAAGGAACATTAAGCAAGCTATCACCGTTGTCGTTAGTTGTGGCAATCTCGATATCGAGATTGTTCGCCCGTAATGCCTTGACTATATCCAAAACAACTTGGCTAGGGCCACCCCTCAGCGGAGAAATAGAAGGAATGACGTGGAGAACTCTCATAACTGAGATCCAATATGTTGGCTAGAATTCCACTTTCTCCTGGATCAATTTTCTGTTTTTTCAGCAGGCAATCGCTTGTATAACCGCTTAAACCTAAGATGTGGTCTATGTATTATATAGCAGAATTTACTTTTATAAGTATAACCTCAAAATTTATTTATTAATCCAATATTTTTAGCCTGAATTTATTATGTTTTTATCGTATTGAATTATGAGTTGATTTTTATCATGGATTTTCTGCTCTAGATTTTGCTTTACTGGGGATATTTTTCCTCAATCGCTTGACAATACAGATTAATATATTCAGAGATCATTTGTACTGCGGGGAATCTTTGATAATTAACAAATCCTTTTGATTTAATTGTTTCTAGTTTAGGAACTTCATCAAGAATTTTTTTTGCAGTTTCTTTAGGTTTATCCGGCTCTATATATATAGCTGCTTCTCCTCCCACATCATTCATTGGAGCACGGTTTGAGGTAAACACAGGACAACCGCAAGCTTGAGCTTCTATAATTGGCCAGCCAAAGCCTTCATAAAACGAAGGAAACATTAAGGCTGTAGCAGCAGAATAGAGAGCTCGTAAATTTTCGTTATCAACTCCTACTAACTCTATTACCTTGTGAGTCAGGTTATGCATATTAATGAACTTATGCATTTCATCAGTTAGGGGTTTACCAACCATGACCAAGTAAAAATCTGGTGGTCTCAGTTGCAGCAGATGATAAAAAATTGATAAAACTCCCAGACGATTTTTGTACCAATGATTTGCACCTACATGAAGAATGAATGGGCAATCATGGGGAACTTTCAAAGCTTCTAAATGTTGTTTATATTCTCTAGACGTCATAGGGGTATAAGGATAGTTTAAACCCATATAAATTAAAGATATAGCGCTTTCAGGTAGAGAAGAGAGACGTAATAAGTCACGTCTAGTTTGCTCTGAAACACAAGCAATTTTTTGCGCTTTTTTAAGTCCATTCATCATCATTTGCTGCAATATTTTTCCAGTCCATCCAGTTCGATATTCTGGAAATTCTCCCAAACCAGAACGAACTGATAATAAATCGTGGCAAGTGACGATATGAGGTATATTTTGCAAATATTTTGTATAAACTGCATTACCATGATCGCATATATGAACTACATCCGCCCAAGATAATGCTTGACGCAGTTGCGCTGGAAACAAAATCAATTTATCAATATAGCCTAACCATTTTTTTAATAGATTTGGTAATAAAATAAGCCTTCCCATCCAGCTTTTTGGACGGATAATACGCACTTGATGCCCAGACTGGATTAAGTATTTTTCCAACATGGAAGCAAATATATCCATACTTTGGATTGCATCTATTTGGTAATTACCTACCAGTAAAATTTTCATTTATTGTGATATATTTAGTTTGAGATTAATTTACGAATTGAACATAATTACAAGCTATTTAAAAACTATCAGTTAGTTTTTTTTGTAGGTTCAATTTTAAATTCCATAAAATCCGCTTGAAATTAATTATTAATTCAGTAGGTAATACGGATTTAACGAGACTTTTACTAAGGGCTTCTAATGTTTGAGGAAATAATTGCTTTTGTAACTTTAAAATATCTTGAGGTTTCATAGTGGCACCTGAAGTGCTAGGGAAAGCTGGATAATCTCTCTTAAAACCAAATCCCAGGTAATCCATCACCTCTGGAGTAAGATTATCAAGGTACTCAGTATTCACGATATTTTTCTCACCGTGACCTAAATTTTCACTACCAATTTGGTCTACTTGAAATAGCAAGGTAGTTCGCTTATAACTTTTATCCTCAAAAGGTTCTGCTCTATGTATTCCGTGAATATCGCACAAGATCAGACTTCCTTTAGGCATGGGTAATGTCAGAATATCTTGGCTATAATTAGCGTCAATAAAGCTATCGCTTAGGTAAATCTCGTTATTATATTTATGAGACCAAGTATGAGAATCCTTAATGTATTGAAAGGCATTACTGCTAACATCAGATAAATAGAACAAAAATAATAGGCCAGGCATATTATGTTTTTTGACTAATTGCTTACCAACCTGTAGATTATTATCTGTATGCCAGGGCATATGTGAGCTTTTAGAGGTTTGATAAACTCTATGATTAGTTATCCTGTAAGTATCATTAAAATATTCTCGGCAAATATCTAAAATTTTTCTAGATGTAATGATATCGTAGGTTTTTTTAGATTTAGCTAGGCAATGAGTTAAGAATTTAATGTTTTGAGCCGTAACTACACCTACATCATTGGTATTAAGCAGAATCTGATTGAAATCTATTTCTTGAAGTAGTTCCTCGACATGCTGTGTAGTCAATGCCTGCTCAAAAACGAAGTATCCCTTTGTTTTTAGCTCATTAACTATTTGATTGGTATTGTAATTTATAAAAGATAAATCGAACATAGATTCATATTACATTTTGATACAGGTCGATATTTATCTGCCCTACCTGGAGCGGGTGGATGTTTGAATTTTCTGATTCCAGAAAACTTTTTTCTATACTTTAGATTAGATAAACCGAAGGTGATTTTCTAGGTAATTGCCAAGTGTGTGTTGAAACGTTTCAAAACCAAATTGGTGAATTACCTTGTTTCTCAATGCCTCTGGTTGATAGAGTAGGGGATTAGGATAAGTACCCTGTATTATTTGAATTAGAGTCTTGGCGATCGCTTCTGTATCATCTGGATCAATAAGTACTCCTAATTCTCCCTGACAGAGGGCATCCAACGCCCCATCTTTATTACCTCCAAGGGTAGGCTTACCACAGGCAAGTGCTTCTAGATAAACAATACCAAACCCTTCACCTTTGCTAGGCATCGCAAATACGTCACAGAGATTATAATGGTCACCTAGTTCTTCGTTAGAAACGTAGCCAGTTAAAGTTACACAATCTTGGAGTTGAAATTGGGAAATTAACTGTTCAACTCTGGAGCGGTCATCTCCCTCACCTACCAAAACATAATGAACATTGGGGATAGCTTGACGAATTTGGGGTAAGGCAGTCAGAATTTTGTCGTAGCCTTTGTACTGCTCTCTTTTGGAAAGCCTAGCAACAGTGAGGATAGTAGGCTGTTTAGGGTTCAATCCATATCGTTTTAGGAGGATAGTCGGTTTAGGTGCAATCCTAAAATTATCCACCTCGAAAGTATTGGGTAGAACTACAACTTTGTCAGGATCTAGGTTTTGTTCTTGGAGGAGGCGATCGCGAGTATAGTGACTCACGGCTAGAATTAAATCAGCGTGCTTGAGAGCTGTCTGTAGAGTCGAGTTTTGAATATTCCAGGCTTCGATTCCGTGAGCTACAACCCAGTAGGGGATGCCGATTAGCTGTTTCAATAGGTACGCAGTCAGGCTAAAGTTGAGATGGGTGGAAAGGATCAGGTTTGGACGCTGCCAAAAACCAAGACTAATTATTTGGCTAGCGAAAGCTAATGTGCGTAGGGATAAGGGCCAGTTGCCAGTCGGATAAAAGCATAGATTAGGTGACTTTGCTGGTACCTCAGTATCGTGCTTAATCGAAATGTCGTAGGCAAAATTGGGGTAGAGAGCTTGGAATGCCTTTAAACAGAAGGTGGAGTAACGTTGAATTCCTCCAGTAGTGTTAAATAAGTCGGGTAGCCAGAGGTGGCAGCGGCATCTATATTCAGGTTGGTGCATAACTCCAGCTTGTTGTTTATATATTTCTAGTCAAGTTGAGCTTGCTTTTAGTCATAGTAGGTAAACGGCTGAGGTGAAATTCTCTCTCCTCGACTAGCTTTCTTGATGTAAACCTGGTTGATGATAGAAACCAAGACTATAGATGCAGATGTGGTAGCCACAACTTCGGACAATGAACCACCAGGCTGAATCATGCCTAGTCCTGGTAAAAACCAGGACGTAAAGCCTACCCAATTACCATAGATTAATTTTTTCCCAGCTACGATATCGATGATACGTATCACCGTGCCCAAGACGACGAATCCTAAAACTACTCCCCATGAACCAAAGTTGATATAAAACTCTAAAACCGAACCAACTCCTACACTGGTTCCATCAGCAAACTTTATACCTGTGTATATGCTCACCAAATCTCCACTACCTCCTACTACTGGCTTATCTGGCCAAAGGAGACGAGGAACTACTGATATTGCTGCCTGCACAAGCGTTGCGCCACCAGCATAATCAACCTTACTACTGGTGATGTAACTGACAGCCTGCCCCACCAGTACATTTTGATTTAGCCGAATATCAATTACTTCTAAATGTTCTTGCTTGGACAGATTAATTAACTCAAAAGTACTCGCTGTTTGCCAAAACTGTTCAAGGCGTGAAGAGGCACTTTGTCCACCCCAAACTTTCGCCCGAATTTCATTGCGATCGCGGAAATAGGTAACAAAGACGGATAAACCAAACACTAGAGCCAGTAATGCGATGACTATGACTTTCCATCGCGGGCGATAAAAATTGAACACGAAAATCAGCACAACCAACGCGGCGGCGGCTCCAAAACCGATAAAGCCTAAAATCAACACCGTAAATAAGGGCAGACTGCAGGTAATCGCTAGCCAAAGTCGAAAGGCTTGCTTATCGCTCATGTACCAAGCTTTCCAGAAAGCCAAGCATAACCCCACAATAAAGAGTGAGATGCCTGAAGTTGATAGAGCAGAGAAGCTAGGAATTTTAGCCAGAATAGGGTACAAGACAAAAGTGAAGAATAGCCCTAGTTCAATATAGGTTTTGGCAAGTTTTAAATTCGGTTGGCGATGAAACTCAGACAAACAGCTAGGTTTAAGCACTTTTAGCAACCAAGGCGCCAGGATAGTGCTACCCAATCCAAATCCGATAACACCATAAACGGTTTGGTTAAAACCAAGATACGTATTAGTCAAAGAGAAATCGGAATTGAGTAAGTAAGCAGACTGGGGTTTATACCAGGGTAGGGCGTAAATCAGTCCTCCAATAAAGTGGAGTATGGATAAATTGAGCAAATAAATCAGTGGCAAACCTGTACTTGGTAACTTTTTATTCCACAGACTGCGGCATACTAAAATTACAACTACAACCCAAACAAATAACCAAAAAATTAACCACTGCTGTTGCTGCTCTGTTGTAAGCATAGTTGCCTAACTTATTCCTTCAGGATACCTGTGCTAATGTGAACAAAATCAGTAGCTACCTCTGCCCAATCTCTAGGTTGAAATTCTTGATAAAGTTCCCGCACCATTTGTGCTAATTCTTGCCGATTTTCATGACACCAATTCAAGCGTTCCACAAATATTTCTGGGCTACGAATTGGCAGCACCCAGCCAGTTTTTCCTTCAATAACTATGTCTGAACCTGAGCAATTTGTTGTTGTTATAATCGGTAGACCGTTAGCTTGAGCTTGGGATAAAACTACTGCATAACCATCTTCAATTGTTGTAAAAATAAATATATCTGCCCAAGCATAGAATTTGGGTAATTCAAATTGTTCTTGCTTAGGAATAAACTCAATGTTTTCACTAGCTTTGGCAAGGTGACTGGCTTCACTGGTAACAGTACCCACAAACTTAAATCGGAAATTTGTAGAGCCTAATTCCGATATATTAACAAAATCGATAGCACCCTTTCGATATGAAAAGGTACCAACCATCAACACATGAAGCGGTAGTTGAGAAATAATTCTGTGACACCGCTCCGCAATAACTTGCTGAATTGGCCGAAATTTTACTAATTGAGTGCCTAAGGGTAAAACCTTGATTTTCGCTGGAGTAATATCTTGATCAATAAAAGATTGTTTAGCAAAATTTGAGAGTACGATAACTAAATCAGCAAGCTGATATTCTCGCTCTTCCCTAGAAATCATCCATTTACTCGGTTTATCAACCGTTACACCAGCCCGCTTCTCCTCCTCTGACAGAATCTTAAATTGGGTGCGAATATGGGCGGAACCTCTCACGAGACATTTCAGTCCACGCTTATCTGACATTGCCTGAAAAATCTCTTCAGCAACTCCACTAAAAACGTGGATAACATCATATTTATCATTTATGAGATTCCGAGCAGCCCACTTGGAAAATTCAGAATGAACAATATATTCAAAATTAGAAATTCCTAAAACTGCATGAAGTTTCTGAATAACACGAGTGAAAATTCCATGTAACAAAAATGTTTTAACAAATTCCTGGGGGATATCAAATTTTTCTACGAATTTCTTTGGGTAATTAGTCAACAAAGTAACATCATGCCCCTGGTTAATTAGCTCCCGTGCCAAGTCAAAGGCATGAAAGCGGCCATGAACTACAATTGCAATCTTAAGTTTCATTGTTTAAACAACAGGTTTGCTGTCTGAGAAAGCATTATCTCTAGCCGATCTTTATAGGTGTGTTTACCATGAAAAATCAATAAATGGGCATTCAGAGCCAGGCGTTGCCGTTCAACTTCGTGATTAAGCAACCACTGCGCTTTCTCCACCATTTCTGAAATAGTTTTGAAATAAACTACTGCTTTTCCCTCGTCACCAAAGATTTCTCGATGTTCCTGGGTATCTTCAGTGAGCATACAGGCTCCTACCGCCGGAACCTCAAATGTCCGCATACAGTTTCCGTCTCGATTTGCCTTACGAACCAGGCAAAGAGCAATTTTTGCACCTGTTAAAGCAAGCCGCAATGTTGCGACGTTAGCTATCCCATGAGTATAAGCTCTTGTTTCCAGGTAACGTTCCCAATATCCTCCATAGAGGTTTACATCTATCCCTGACTCAATTAGTGCAGAAATATACTCTACTCGATCGCGATCAGCACCACCTGCAAAAACTACATCACAACCATACTGAAGTTGTACTTCTGGATTTATGAACACTTCAGGATAAAAGCACTCATGATCAAACCCAAACGGTAAATACTGAACATTGGGGCAACCTGCCTGCACAAGTTCATCAATATTGGCACGGCGAGGAGAAAAAACAATGTCGTAGTGAGGCAATGCTTCAAAAAACCAAGGAGCATAGTGGGCTGAATTCCAGGGATCATCAGTGAGAAAGTTGATTCTCTTGATGCCCATACTTTCCATCTGAACTAATGCTTGTTGATTGATAGGCGCAATGCCAGTAGAAATAAATAATTCAGGTTTTGAATTTTCACATTCCCATACAATTTTCTGGCTCAAGCCTCGTAGTTGTGATGGGTATTTTCCTCGGAAATGCCAATTAATTCGCTGTAGCCATTTTGGACCTGCGTAAGCTAATTTAATATCAAATAATTTAGGGTTTAAATCAAGACACTGAGCAGCCTTAAAAAAGGCACCACCTATATGAGTTCCATCTAACAAGCCAGCTATTAGGAGTCTCATGCTGTTATTTCTTTATATGCTATTGCAATACCCTCAGCAGCTTTTTCTACAGAATAAGCACTTACCTTCTGGCGACATTCTCTCTGAATGTCTGGTCTGCCAATAAGTGACAGCGTAGACGCGGATCTACTTTTTCCCAGACATCGCTCAATTGCTTGAGCCAGACTTTGAGCGGAGCCTGTCTCGAAAATATCTCCAGTAACACCAGGATTAATCAAGTCTGGTGCACAACCAACAGCTTGGGAAACAATAGCAGGTAATCCGTGATGTAAAGCCTCATTCACAACAAGACCCCAAGTTTCAGAATTTTGACTTGGTAATACAAGGAAATCAGCTGTGTGGTAGTAGCGACTTAGCTGAGTCTGGTTCTGAAAGCCCAGAAAATGAGCCGTTATTGCCGGTGAGCTATACGCCAAATCTTTTAAGACCGTTTTCAACTCTCCATCACCGAGAAAGAGAACCACAACTTGACTGCGAATTTCTGGAGATAATAGCTTAACTGCTTGCAGCAACAAATCTGGTCTTTTTCTGGTACTTAGTTTTCCACTAAAAAGTAGCACAATTTGTGTATCTGTAATACCTAAACTTTGGCGAGTGAACTGACGGAATTGACCTCGATCAAGTTCATTGCATTGAAAGGGACTAGTACTGATACAATAAGGTGAAAAAATTAGTTTTTTATCTGAACAGCCTAATCGTTGGAAATGAGCTTTAGAGTATTGACCAATGTAGAGTAATTTAGAACATCTACGGTAAATCCAGTGTAGAAATGAATTCCGTAGCGCCGCTTTGAATGGACTTCTTTGTTGAGCATGATCAGTTGTTTCTCCACGAAACAGAATAGGATACTTGCCTATCAATGCATGATAGAAAGCTGCCTGGTAGAGACTATGGTTGTAGCCTGTAATCAGCAATGCTTTTGGTTGTATTTTTTGTAAGACGGCTGTCAATCCTTGAGAAGAGACTGTTTCAAAAGACTGCGCCCCACCCGTTTTTACTTGAGAAAGAAATTGTGATGCATATCCCGATATCAAATCAATATCCCAAGCAAATTTTGTCCCGAATTCTTTATCTTCGTACCCTATAATACTAAAGTCTGAACCATAAATTACTATTATTGGGATACCAAACTGGTTGCTTAGGGTTCGATATACAGGGGCACGATACTGAATTGGATGTGTTTCTATAACTGCCAGCATTAGCTTTAAAATTATATTTTTATTTAGATTAGCTCAACCAACTATTAATAAACTTATTTTATTAATCTTAGGAACATTAATTATAAATTATATTAAAATTTAATTATTAAGTCTTATAGACGATATCACATAGATAGAAGGTGTGGATAAATATTTAATATAAATAAGTTTATTACAAATTAACAAATGATATTCCTTGATATTAGAGAGATAATTATCCTGCCAGAGGATACTACTAGATATATTTTTTACATAAGCTAAATGTAAATACATAATATCTTAAGCCTAAAATAGCGGAATCTATAAATAAATATCAAGTTAAATTTTATTTAACTTTCAAGAGTCTCACGACTTTAAGCTTTGTTGAGATTTCCTCAGACTGTTTAACAACATAAATAAGACTTGGAAAGATAGCAAAAATCTTTTTGTATTTAGCGTTATTAAAGATTTTATTAATCTCCTAGACATAAATTTAATTTGCTTCATATAGAGATGAAGTAGCTCTGTTGATTCTAATAAATTAATATAGTTAGGCAAAATTTCCATGAATTCCCTAATATCCCGATGGGTCTGAAATGATTTAGAGGAAACACTTGTAGGATTTTGTCTATACAAAATTAATGTTCTCGGAATGTATTCTACAGACCATCCACTATGGAGACAGCGTAATAACCACTCCCAATCACCTAACTGTGGGAGTTTTGGATTAAAGACTCCACAATCCTCAAAAGCTTTAACTCGAATGGCACAGCCCGATATATGCCACCAGCACCCTTTCAATAAAGTACCTCTGACAGCTTCATCATTACCCTCAATGACTCCAACTTGTTTACTAGCGTCGTCTTCTCCCGGGTTTATAGAACCGTCAAGCATTAAATTGTCCCAACTTGAGCAAATACTTCCTACATTTTCTGAACAAGCTTCTATCCTTGATATCATCATTTCTAGCCAATTTGGCTTGGCAATATCATCAGAATGTAAAATCAGAAACCAATCTGTAGTTCCTTTAATTAAGTTTATTACATTATTGACATTTTTTCTTTCACCTAGGTTTTGTTCTCCCTGCAATATATACATTGGTATTGAAGCGTTGCATTTTGTTTTTACTAAGGTAATAGTCCCATCGTTAGAGCAGTCATCAGCGATATATACAGCAGAAATTTTGCCTAGAAATTGACCTTGTGTCTGAAGAACAGAATCTAGGGTTTCTTCTATGGTTTTTACACTATTATAAGTAGGAATAACCAGAGCAATATTCTGCACAAATTTTACCCTTCATTGCTTATTAGATTAGAAGCGCTTAAATACTAAAATGTTTTCTGGGTACATTTTTTCTGCTGCCTTGAGTATTTGTGTCAATTCAACATCATAGTTGTATCCCTCATTCTCGAATTTTTCTATCCAATACTCTGAATACTGCTCGTTAAAATGCCCAAGCCCGCCTTGACCTGGTCTAGCAGCACTCAATACAATTAAATTTGAGTGATTTGAAAAATTTTTTAGCAAAATATCAACGTGTTTGGAATGAATATGTTCTACAAATTCATAAGAGAAAATCATGTCAAATTTACGATTCAGATTTAGTTCTTTGTTCAGATCAAATTGAGTTATAAACTTTGAACATTTTGCCTGTGCAATTACAACTGCCGAGCCTTCAACCCCTAGAACTGTTGGAACACCTTTTTCGATAAAATAACTGACTGCTTGACCAGTGCCACAACCTAGATCAAGAACTGAGGTTGGATTAAATATCTCTATTGCCTTATCTATGAGTTCGGAGGGAAGATTTGAAGCTGTAAATACGTCATTAGTATCGCCTATGATACTGCTTTCATTTACTTGCATTACAAAGCGGTTGTATTTTCCTTTAAGCTTAGGTATTACTTGATTTGGATTCTTTAAAGTTGTAAGTATAAAATTATACAAAGTATTCATTAATGGAAACATAGTTTTAGTCATCTTTTATGCAAAAAAAATTATCTAAACCAAAGTTTTTATGAACTCTATAACTGGTGCAAACTGCATCTCATAATTCCACTCATCCAGGATACGCTGTCTGCCAATATCACCCATTTCTCGCATTTTAACTGGATGATCTAAATACCATTTTAAGGAAGCAGCTATACTTTCTGTATCATCTGGATCACAAGCTAAACCGTAACCAGGCTCCACATACATTTGTTTCCAGTCGGGCAGATTGGAAACCAAGAGTGGCAGCCCACAGGCGAGGTAGTCAAAAGGTTTGTTGGAAGCACCAACCATAGATTGCTGGTTGATATCGTCACCATTTAGAGGCATGAATGCTAGCCCAATATCACAGTCATGACACCATTTTAAAAGTTCATATCTTGGCATGGCGGCAATAAATTCTACCTGGTTGGCAACCCCTAGTTGATCGGCAATCTCTCGCAATTGTTGCGTATAGCTCTGATACCCCACTGTGTCATAGCCAATGACACGCAATTTGATAGTAGGAAACATAACCAGGGCTTTTAATACCTCCGCAGGTAGTCGAGATGGCACGATGGAGCCATGATACAAAATCTGTAAACCGTCTCTTTGAGGAGACAGAGGCTTAGTGGTAGCCTCCACTTGAGTGGGACAATTCCATACGCAGAAAATCTGGTGATGGGTGCCTGTATCTAAGGAAAACTGCTCTACCCGTTTTTGATTCGGCAAGATGCATATTTTAGCTCTTAGAGCCAACCATTTTCGAGTTGTCAAACAGAAGCGAATAAAAAAGCTCTCAGATGTATTGTTAGGTGAATCGTGTTCGTGATATATAACACTCACATTCGGCAGAAAACTCAACACTACAGCAACCGGGCATGATAATAGATCTGAGGCATATATGCATCGAGGTTGCCAGCGTAATGTCCAAATCAGTACCCAGAGACAAAATTGCAAGTAATGCAACTTCTGCCGCCAACCAGCAGGACAAAAGGGCATCAGTTGTACATTGATGTTGGAATGAGGTGGAAAACACAAATCGGATGCACCATAAGCTCCAGTACCTAGAAACACTACGTCCCAACCCTCTTGTGCCAAAATGCGGGAACTGTGCTCTAAGGGTGGATAACCTCCAGGGTTGGTGTATTGGACGTAGAGAATTTTTTGTCCTGTAAGCATTTTTAAGGAAATTTTATCTATTAAACATCTTAACCAAACTTTTTGTCGTTGAAAACATACCATATAGTTTCACTTACGTCAATGATTGACCATTGAAAAATAAAACTCGGAATTTTCCCGACTATGTCGAAGTCGTCTGATTTTGTAATGCCGCACGATAGATTGATAGCATTTGGGTTGCTACTGTCTCCATTCTTTGGGGAGGCTGGATGCCAGATCCGAGGCGCATCAGCAGATCTCTATCCTGGCATAGTCGCTGTAGAGCTTGGCTCCAGGCAGTAACAGAACTAGGTTCTACCAATATGCCGTTGACTTCGGACTGAACTAGCTCGGCGATACCGCCTAGATTAGAACCTATGACTGGAACTCTAGCTGCAAAGGCTTCAAGAACCACCATTGGTCCAGTTTCTAACCACTGGGATGGAACCGCCAACAGGTCATAGTCTACCAGTGTTACTGTCACTTGTTCAGCAGGAACTGGAGGTTTAAAACGGATGCGTGGGTCGTTGGCTGCTAGAGCCTGCAATTCCTGTTGGTAGGTATCACTGGCTATTCCCTGGGAAACGCCATAAATGTCTAAACTGATTGGTAAATCAGGGACTGCTCGCAAAGCTGCGATTAAAATATGGATACCCTTAGTGGGGTTAAGCCGACCCAAGAAAGCAATTTTTAAGGTTGGTGTATAACATTGAGGGCTATAGTTAGCTTTTTTTGTTAGGTCATGACAAAGCCCTTGGGGGATAACGGTAATTTTGGACAAGGGAACGTCGTTGAGTAACAAAACATCCTTGATCCAGTTGCACACTGCCACAATATGATTAACCTCAGACAGTAGAGAATTTAGATTTGCATGGCGAAGATTAACTAATTCTGTCATTCGCAAAGCTGTCCAAACGCCTCCCTGTAAATTCAAGCTGCCTAGCAAATATCCTATTTGGGGCGGGAAACTGCCGATCGCCTTAGCGATGGTTTGATTCAGTCCCAACCCTTGTAAAGTACACTGGCTGCACTTTTGTAAATCCACCTTACCATCACAGATTTCAGTACCCCATTGCATCAGCGTTCCCCGTTGGCAGCTCACAGTGGGAGTATGGTAGGTAAAGACAACGGGGATTTGCCGTTGTTTAGCAGCTTGAACTAACCGCAGAGAAACGCTACTTGTGAAGGCATGAAGATGCACTAAATCAGGTTTTTCTACTTCGAGAATGCGGCTGAATTCTGAGGCAGCAAGGCGATCGCCTTCGCCATAGATTTCTCGGATATTTTGGACTCTTGGCGATACTGCAAAGCGGTGTACTCTCAGCTGATGATGTAGGTAGGACTCACTGACGAACCCTGGAGCGGCAACCAGAACCTCCACTCCCTGTTGCTGCAAGTAGCGCGACAGAGCTTCAACGTAGACCTCAGTACCACCTACAGGATCGGGATAGAAACAGAAAGGGACTTGGATAACTTTCACTTTAGGTTGAAGTGATGAGAAACTTCTGGGTTGGGCTGTGAACTACGTATTTTCTGAGACAATTTTGTCATAATCTTACAAATAAAATGACATTAAATAATTAATTAGGCATATAAAATTCCCTAAATCGGACAGACTGGTAGTTCATCTTGCTAATTTTTTTTTAGTTTGTCGGTAAGCCAAGGCGATTGCCTCTGCCTGTTCATATCCTAGCCATTTTGACAACTGTCGCAAACTTTTTGGACTGGAAGGAAGATAATTGGGATTCAGTTTATGAATTTTAGAAAGCACTTCGTAGAACCTTAAGCGGTCATGTTCAAAGTAAAATCGTGCTAATTGTCCGTAAACTTTTTCTAGTGCAACGCAACGCTCTGGAGTTATACCGCCATTAGCTTTCCATATCTCCTCTACTTGGCAAGCATTCAGAAAGCAATCCTGAACAAAGCTAGCAGGGTTACGGCGAGATAAGCTATTAGTAGTTTTTTGAATTCGATAATCTGCTTGCACACCAGGTACATAAACAAACTTACCTCCCACTAAAGCCGCATCTAAAAAAAAGCGAGCGTCCTGAATGATCGGCAGAGATTCATTCCAAGCTCCAATTGCCTCAACAATCCGGCGGTGGTAAAGTAAAGCAGCAGGTGGTGCCCAAAAATCTGTAAACAGGGCAATCTCTGGGTTAGGATTAATATCTTCAATCCGCCTGGCTACAACTTCCCCTAGTTCAAAGTTGTCATCTTCCCCTTCTTCTAGTCGTTGCCAATCTGAATAGGCTACATCTGCACCACTTTTAACAAGAGCATTTACTCGTTTTTCTAATGCATCTACCCGCAACAGGTCATCTGCATCTAAATACTGAATGAACTGACCTTGAGCCAGGTTTGTCCCTCGGTTACGTGCCGCACTAGCACCTTGATTAGAAGTGAACTCTGCTCTGATACTTGCTCCAAAAGAGCGAATCAAAGTTGCGGTGTTGTCAGTTGAACCGTCATCAATTAGTATAATTTCATAATTTTTTAGGGTTTGATTAAAGACACTTTCTAGGGTAGCTGATAAAAATTTTGCTGCATTGTAGCAGGGGATGATTACCGAAACTAAGGGCATTTAGAGAATCCTAAACTTAATTTGATTAAGGATGAGTGAATATAATATATTATTAATCTTTGAGTCAAAAACATTAACGGAAAAGCAAACAAGAGCGAGCTGGAACTAATTTAAAATTACCTGATATTCGATCAAATAGAGCAGCAGTCCAATCTCGTGAGAATGGTAATGCACCATAAAATACAGCTAATAATAATATGGCGCTAAAGAATTTAGATAATCTGGTTCTCAGTAATCGATGAATAAAACGATGACTTAAAGGTAGTTTTTCAATATAACCATGTATTACTGCTGATTCTGAGTGAATATTGGCACTATTAGCTGTTTTTTGCATTTTGTGCCAACGCATAGCTGAAAAAATAGCAGTAGTTAATAGAGGCTTTTGATATTGCATTAACTGAAAATGAAAAACTGTATCAAATACATTCTGATAATTCTCAGATAATCTAATATTCATTTTTTTGAGAAATTCTAAATTAACAAAAGTAGCATCTTGTGGAAAGTCAACAATTCCTAGACCTATTACACTTGGATCATATCTCCAAGCGGCACATATTTCTCCAAATGAACCTGACTCATTAATTTCAATTCTCATGCCACTAATCCATTGAGGATTGTCAACGAGTTTAGATATCTCTGCAAGTGTTTTTAAAGAATTTTGCAGTAAAATGTCATCACTATTTAGCCAATTGAACCACTTACCTGTTGCTAATTCGATGCCTTTATTAATTGCGCTTGCTTGCCCTTTGTCTTTTTCACTCACCCAATGTGTCAGCCAAGGCTCATACTTTTTAATAATTTCAACTGAATTATCAGTACTCCCGCCATCAATGATAATATATTCTAAATTGGGATAGCCCTGAAGTAATACTGAGCGGATAGTTTCTTCAAGAAAATGACCATAGTTGTAATTTGGTGTGACTATGGTAATCTTGGGCCATTCTGACCCATCTGGCATTTTTTCGGGTAGTTGCTGAGTTTCTGCTGTCCAAGGCCAGTCAATTTTTCCTGAAGGCGATGGGGGCAGTGTACTTAAGTTTTGGCAACTCATTATTCTGCTATCCTATAATTATTTAAAGTGCTGATGAAAGTTGTTTGTATGCTGCTACAGGGAAATATCGTACCATTATTAAAAATAAAACTAGACACTTTTAAAAACTTAATAATTAACTAAGCACTATTATTTAAGTTTGAGATAGCTGATGGTATAGTTCAATATATCGTTGAGCTTGTAGCTCTAATGGGTATTCTTCTAGGACGATTGCTCTACAGTTTTCACTCATGCGATCGCGCTGTTGCCGATCTTCTAAAAGCTGGACAATACCGTTACAGAAATCTTGAGCATCTTCTGGTAGCGCCAAGTAACCTGTGATACCTGGACGCACTAGATCGGGAACGCCGCCAATATTGAATGAGACTATCGGCGTTCCACAGGCCATGCTCTCTTGCAGCACCAAGGGTAGATTATCAGCACGGGTGGGAAAAATGAACAAGTCAGCAGCAGAATAGACAATAGATTTGAGGCGATCGCCATTGACGTAGCCAAAATTTAGGTTGCTCATGCCCACACCTTCAGATATCGCTTCACCGCCATCACCAATAGTGATCAGTACAGTTTCGGCTTTCAGAGATTCTGGTAAGCTTTGTAGAGCTAAAAGAAGCAAGTCGCTACCCTTACGAGTATCTTTAAGGGATTGAGAGGCAAACATCAAAACTTTTTGACTCGGCAGTATACCCAGAAGCGAACGGCATTTTTCTGGATCGAGAGGCTGATAGGCTTCTGTATCGATACCGTTGGGAATATAATGAATTGGCAATTGGTTGAGCATACTCTGCTGCACTTGCTCAGTTAGCCAATGACTTAGAGTAACAATGCTGAGATTAGAGCGACTATAAACCCAGTTTTTTAGCTTCCACTCTAGGCTGGTATTATCTCTGGCAATGGCTGGATAGGTATCTGGATAAGGACATTTGCCACAACCACTTTTCCAGCGATCGCAATCATAACTATAGGCGCAATGCCCCGTAAAGCTCCACATATCATGGAGCGTAAACACAGCAGGTTTACTTTCAGTTAATGCGGGAATCGCTAGGTAGTTAAAAAAACCTGTATGGAGGTTGTGAAAATTGAGGACATCAGCCTGTTTGTAGAAGCTATGCTGGGGAATATCAAAGCTGCTGAATAGGTGGATATAATTTAGCCCAAAACGCCCGGTAAAGCGATAAAGCTGGTTTTCCATGCGGCGTTTAGTGGTAGGAACTGTCGCCACGCGATCGTGACTACTTTTAGCTGATCCCACGAGTAATCGCGAATTAACACCCTGTGCTAGCAAACCTTGGTGTAGTCGGTAGCCGGCAATCCCAGCACCACCACCAATATCTGACTGATTTATATGTAGTATATTCATACTACAGCTTAATCGCCTCCAGAAAAATAGAGTCAGGTTTGTAAACACTTCCGTCGGCTTCTGTATCAAGATTAAAGCTAGTCCAGTTCGGAATATAACTGGCAGTAGCTGTTTGCTGAATAATATTCTGAAAACCGCATTTCTCCAAAAGCATTTTTAGTGAATAGTTGTCATACATCCATTGGTGAACCTCACCTCCTTGGCGAAAGCGCCCAATTTCTAAAGCGATATATTCTTCACCCAACAGTAATTTGAGTAATGTTTCCCATCGGTAGGTCGGATAGCGGAGAAACCGATAAATTTTTTTTAAAAATTGCTTTATTTCGCTTTCTAAAAGCGGTTTATCTTGTTTATTATTTCGACGCTGTTCAGCAGATAAAATAAAATTTTTACCTTCAGCACCAATCCTCTGGATAACAAATTCTCTATTAGAGATCAACTCTTTAGACAAATATTTTCCCATTTCCCCACCAGATTTATTTCTAATGGTTTGATCATACATTTCTAATAATATCCATTCATAGTTATCAACCCATTCCGGGGAACCAGATCTAGCTTTCTCTAGAGCTAATAGATAGGTTATGGCTATTTGTTCTAAATCTGGAACGACTACTCTTATTACCCCTTGAGGGGATAAGACCCGATAGCATTCCTTCAAAAAAAAATCAGCGGATGATTTAGTAAAATGTTCTAGAACATGAGAGTGATAAACAACATCAAATGATGCATCTAGAAACGGAATTCCTTGGACTAAGTTATGGCCAATTATACTTTCATCTGTTGAAGTAAAGTCTATATTAGTCCAAGCATTATGAAAGCGACGACCACAGCCAAGATTCAAATAATTAAACGTTTTATCAGAAGTCAACATATTCTATAGACAGCGCCGATAATTTTCATAACCAATACTATTTAGCCAAGTTTCTCAAAACAAACATATAGCGTATGCCCTGGAATCAAATTTCGCACAAAAGAGTAATTCTTTAGTATGGGTTTTAGAATAGGTTTTACAATATGATGGGAAACTCGACGGGCTATTTTTTCCAACAAGATTATCTTTGGCATCGGAAATAATTGATGTAACAAATAAGAATCAACGTGGTACTCAGCCAAAGGTTCTATCCTGAATTTCTTAACTCTAAGAGGAAAAATAGAGGTAAGGCTATCGAAACTTTTTCGACTCCATCGAGTCACGTGATGAGGTGGCTGATCTAAGAGATGATTTTCTATTCTTTTCAAGAAAGATTCAGCATTCGGTACAGATATGATTAAATTTCCGCCTGGCTTAACTAGCCTAATTAACGATTCTAAAAAAATATAAGGATCTGAAATATGCTCTAAAACTTGAAATGAACAAACGGCATCAAAGTAGTTTGCCATATCAATTGAAAAATCATGTACATCTAATTTTGAAACAGAAATTCCCTTTGCTTGGGCATATTTAACTGCATTTGAATTTAGTTCAATACCCTGGGCTTCTAATTTTAGTTTTGTACAGAGACGTTCTACAAAAGCACCTCTTCCGCAACCCACTTCTACTACTTTCTGACAATTTTCTAAATCTTGCTCTGCAACATTATGCTCCCATTTGTCAGGCATATAATACCAGTCATACTTTTCAAGTTGCTCGTATAGCTGATCAGAACCAGCAATATCAAAAGGTACAAAAAACATCAGATTTGTCTGATTACAGCGATACAGATAAATTTCTTCTTGTCCACCAATTTCTTTTGTAATATCTATTTGAAATTGCTGCTGCCAAGCTTCAATTATCTGACTGGTATTAAAAACACTTAGTCTAGTGACATCGCTAGATTTATTAATAGGACTCAATACAGTCATAGTGACCTCACTGAGGATTAATTAGTTGTTAGCTAAAACGGGATTTTGTTCTTCCCAAGGTAAATCAATCATTACAACACCAATATTATTATATTCTTGATACTTTGCTAACTTAGTTCCAGTTTCGTTAATTGTAAAACTAAGTATATGTTGGTGATCGTCAAAAGTTTGGATCATTGGCTGGTGAGCGCCAATGCTAATGAAGTAATGATCTGGCATTAAAAACATAGAGGGAATTTTTATCGAAACCTGATAAATCCCCACATTTCTTTCATTGATTTTTTCAGGTTGGCAGTCTGATTGGTGAGTAGTAAAGACTACTTTACCATCATGAGTTTCAAACCGAACAGATAGCTCTATATCTTTGATCAAACTTGTAACTTCATAAATGATTTTGATATAAAATGGATAACGAATATCTATTTCCGAGGAAATTTTACTATGATGATCAACAATTGAAAGTTCTCTAAAAAATATGGGTTTATTAGTACTAGGATTTAGCTTTTTAAGGGCACTACTATTAGTATTACTATGTGATGCTAAATATTTATAAACTACTGAATTAACATTTCCAATGCTATCAATCTGACCGGAGTTAAGCAATACTCCCTTAGTGCATAGTTGTGTAACAATGCCCATGTTGTGGCTAACAAAAATAACCGTTCGTCCTTCTTTACCTACATCCTCCATCTTCCCTAAACATTTCTTTTGAAACTGTGAATCTCCTACTGCCAGCACCTCGTCTACAATCAATATTTCTGGCTCTATATGAGATGCAACAGCAAAAGCAAGACGCACGTACATTCCAGAGGAATAACGCTTGACTGGTGTGTCTAAAAACTTTTCTACCTCTGCAAATTCTACAATCTCATCAAATTTGCTTTGAATTTCTGCCTTACTCATCCCCAGTATTGCCCCATTGAGGAAAATATTTTCCCTTCCTGTTAACTCTGGATGAAAGCCTGTTCCTACTTCTAATAAACTGGCAACTCGCCCTTTAATGCGAATCTTCCCTTTTGTGGGTTCTGTAATTCGGCTGAGAATTTTTAGAAGGGTAGATTTCCCGGCACCATTGCGCCCAACAATGCCAACTCTGTCACCTTGCTTAATCTCAAAAGAAACATCATTCAACGCCCAAAATTCTTCATGAGTAGAACTATATATTTCCTTACCAACAGGGGTGAAGATTTTTTTACCCAGTGACTTCGCGCCATTGCTGATTGATTCCCGTAAAGATTTGTATCTGCTTTGCCCTTCTTGTTGATGGCTGAGAACGTACTTTTTACTCAGATTTTCTATTTGGATTACTGTATCAGACATTGGCATTTTACCCTGTCATAATAGCGGTTTTATTAATCTAGATATCTAGTCAGGTTTTAATTTTCCTCCTATTTTTTTCTTAGATCACATCAGCAAATGTCCGTTCCATCTTGCGAAAGTACCAAATTCCACTCCACAGTAACAAAACTACCAGCGCCATAGACAGGCTAAAACCAGGCCAGTAAAGCTTCGACTCTCCCCCTAAAATCGCCCAACGGAAGCCATCAATTACTCCTACCATTGGGTTTAAGGAGTAAAGCAACCGCCATTGTTCTGGCACAATATTACTACTAAAGCCTACAGGGGATACATAGAGACCAAACTGCATTATAAACGGCACTATATAGCGAAAATCTCGATATTCCACATTTAACGCTGCCAGCCATAGCCCTACTCCCATCGAAGCAGCGAAGGCAATGGCAATGAATAATGGCAGTGTGATTATTCGCCAACTAGGCACATAGTTATACCAAGCCATTAGCCCCAACAAAATTATGCCAGAAATCATAAAGTCTACAAAGCTGACAATCACGGCACTGGTGGGCACAATCAGACGTGGGAAGTAGACTTTAGAGATCAAGTTGGCATTGCTAATTAGACTATTGCTACACTCACCCAGGGCATTGGCAAAAAACTGCCAGGGTAACATACCTGCAAATACCAGTATTGGATATGGCACACCCTCTGAGGGTAAATTTGCCAATTTTCCAAAGATCACGGTGAACACCACCATTGTCAAGAATGGTCGGATTAGTGCCCAAACCATGCCAATTGCTGTTTGCTTGTACCGCACTAGAATGTCACGCCAAGCTAGAAAGTAGAATAGTTCTCTGTATTTCCACAGATCGCGCCAATACTGGCGTTCTGTTCGTCCGGCTTCAATCACCAATTCTTGCTTGGAGGCAATCTCTTGACTACTCATGGTATTAATCGCTTAACGCACAAACTGGAAATCCTTGATGCCATAATAGCCAACTTGCCCTGCTTGCCTGCGAGTAAATTCGCCCACAGAAGGGTTCCCTTGAGGATCGATCACTCCTGTTACTTGCTGCCACAGTTCTTGTGGTGCTAACGAAAGTTCGTAGGTGCGCTCATCGCACTTGCAGACGTGATACCAAGTTGTTTGTTGGCACTGATCACACCAGAAGGATTCTAACCATTCTTTCTGTATCAGAACTGTAGTTTGGTTTGCAACTAGGATCAATGCATTCCGGCGACTCATGCCTCGTTGCTGTAATTGCCCTGGTTGATCGGCAAACATATGATATTTCTGACTTCTGCTATCGAGATAGCATCCATGAACTGGACAGTAGATAGCTCGGCGTTTTGAACGTTTCCGATTTCGGTCACACCTTCTCTGCAATTCGACCTCCCACATCAGTGAATAGACAACAAAGTCAGGAAGGTTACGTTAGAAGGACTGAGATCTATAAAGACCATCGAAGCCCATCTTTTTAATTAGAAACTAACTATTTAATGCAGCCTAAGCTGCAAGCCTGGTTATACCCTTGTAAAGGGTAGCAGTCTGCTCTTATACTGTCAAACTTATTTTGTCCGACTGGGAGACATAGCTATCATTTCATCAGCCAGTATCACTTGTTGTAAAACCTCAAGATATTGTTGGGATATGATCCTCGGTGTGAAGTGCGATCGCAAATACTGACGACCGGCTCTACCCATACGCTGCCCTATTTGCTGATCATGAATCAGCAAGCGAATAAATTGAGCCAGACTATGACTGTCTCCATTATCAAATGTGGAACCACATTGAGCTTCGGCGATCAGTTGTTTCAGATAAGAATACTGTGAACAAATCACTGCTACTGGACGTCCAGAGGCTAAGGCTGAGTAGAGCTTACTAGGGACGACCAAATTTTCTGTAGATGCATCCACACTCACCAGTGACAGATCGCAAGCTGTGAGGGAATAGGGCAGTACCTGCTTGTCTTGATACGGGAGAAATAAGAAATTTTTCAAGCCGAATTGCTTCACCTGCTGGATCGCATCATCACGTTTGGCGCCACTGCCGATGAAGACAAACTGAACCGGCTCATCTTGCAGATGCTTTGCTGCTTCCAGGATAGTTTCTATATCGTGACAGCGACCCATATTCCCAGAGTATAATACGGTAAATTTTTTAACTAGGTCATACTTCCAGGCAAACCAGTTTTCTTGCTTGGCAATTGGCACGATCACTTCTGGGTCTGACCAACTGTGAATCACAGAAATTTTATCGGCTATCTGTGGGCAAATGGCAGTTATCTGCTGTTTCATTCCCGGACTCAGTACCACAATCCCCTTAGCGTTTAGCCAAATCTGTCTGTTGATTGCCTGCCAAACTCGTGTGATCCAGTGATCCTTTGAAACTACTCCTAGTGCGATCGCAATATCGGGATAAAGGTCATAGAGTATGCAGATATAAGGAAGTCGGAACAAAAGATAGATCAGATATCCGATAACCGGCAAAAATGGGGGAGCTGTAGTTAGTAACAATATGTTGCTACGACGCCAATTTTTGAACAGATGCAGTGCAGCACGCAAAGTGTAGAGGACACCATTGACGGCTTTGCCACGAATCCGCCCTGGCCATAATTGAGCTGTGCGCGATCGCTGAATTCGGATTCTACCCGCTTGTTCAACAGAGGGAGCTGTATCAGAGCTAAATGCATATCCTGGCTGGCTTGTAAATACCTCAATCTCTATTCCTTGCTGCCCTAACTGTTTCACGAGTTCCTCAATCAACTGTCCCGTAGCAGCATAGTCTGGAGGAAAAAACTGGGTAATTACAGATAGTTTGATGGATTGCTGAATTTTTGTAGAACCATGATTCTGATCTTCTAGTCTGGTCGAAATGGATGGCGACAATTTTTGGTTAATCCATTCATTAAGTCTCATTGGCTGTATCCTACAGTAGAAATCTTGTTGAAGGTGCTGCTGAACTACTCAAGAAGAGGGAAGGATTTACACACCCCAATAAGTTTGATGTTCTGCGTTAACGCCTACTTTATTCCCTAAATAGCAGTTAAAGCAGCTGAACTTTGGTTCTATATTCTTAATGAATTTAAGCCACATCAAAACTATGCCTTTTTGCGAAAGAGATGAAAACAATCTCACCAAATAGCTCATAGACTAGATAGATGGGGCAATACAAACGGTGAATTTGCCCCAAGAGTAGCAGTCCGACAGCCAAAAAAATCGCTGATATTGTTATTAGTAACCGGAGATAAGCACATATTTTAACAAATCTATAATCACGCCACTTGACACAGTGCTGTAGATGCAAACCACAACCTAGGACGCACCTACTGTATGAGTGTTGCACAATATCAAATATGATGCAATTTCGCGAGATATAGTTCCAATCAAATTTATAAAAACAGTTGGCATGAAGGCAAGCAAGACCACCTCTGCCAATATTGCGGCACTTAATAGTTATTCTGTCAACCAATGAGTGCTTTATTGATGACCTTGACTATCTGAGTCAGCAAGGCTGCCATAACTCAAGTTTATGGTTGAAAAGCCACTAGCAATACAAATTTTGCTTGGTTGTGACGCAATTATTAAAAAATTGGCGACTTCAAGCCTACCGATAGGATAAAAATCCCAATCGGATTAGTTGGTGTACTACTTGACTACTGTGTTCCTATCCCTACATAAATTATTTTTTTGTTATGCAACACCGTTGCGATCGCTTGCTAAATAGTGGAAGAATAAAACTCGAATCCCTAAAAATCTACACCTCACACTTGATTGTTCCCGTCAATGCATAAGTTCTAACAGATCATCTCTGCATACGACTGCCAATCTCCTCTACTATTCAACAGTTCACAGGCAAAGAGTTGCACACTCTTATCAACTACGTCAAGATCTACATACTCAACAGTTGTCAGACGGAAGTATTTTGGGTTTTGTCTTAACCCCAATGGGTATGTAACTGCGGACGCAGCTTGCTAATTACACATCGGTAATTACTTATACAACTCGAAGTTATCACTTTTGCAATCAAAATTTAAATAATTTTTGGTAACTTTACCAAATCTTTAATATTATTGTCTAGATTTTGATATATTCGCTTCAGGCACAAAAAAATTAATAACTGTTTCAAAGCCTTTTCTAATTTGGGTTTTGGATTTTCTGGAAAAATGAACCTCATTCTTGATGTAATTACCTAAATTCTCTCCAGTCAAGCAGTTCAGGCTTATTTGGTAGGAAAATAACACCAGAAGGTTGAATATATCTATTTTATGTTGATTATGTAAAGAGCAATATTTAAGTCACATTTTATGGTGTAGCTGATAATTAATGCTGTGCAAACCCTGATCTTTAGAGATGAAGTAAGCAGCTAGCTGTCTAGATATCTAGACTAAAGTCAAAGAATCCCCACGTTTTCGCACTGGGGAGAGGGCCAATATATCTTGTGAACTAATTGTGCATTGACGAGTCAGGCATAATTGTCTCATGGAGGTTCACACTGCTAAGGTTAGCCCCTGTCAAGTTAGCTCCTCTAAGGTTAGCTCCTCTGAGATTAGCACCTGTCAAGTTAGCTCCTCTGAGGTTAGTCCAACTCAAGTCAGCGTTGCTCAAGTCAGCTTCTGTTAGGTTAGCCCGTAACAGGTATGCACCACTCAGGTGAGCCTCAGTTAAATTAGCCTTGTAAAGGTCTGTTTTATAAAGGTAAGCCCCCATCACTTCCGCCTCGTGCAGGGTTGCCTCACTTAGGTCAGCCGCAATCAAGTTTACCGCGATTAGGTTTGCAAAACAGAGGTTAGTTCGGTGAAGCTTCGATGTACCCAAATCGGCATCTCTCAAGTTAGCGCCCCTTAAGTCAGCCCCAATCAGATTAGCGTCAGTGATCACAGCGCCTTTGAGATTCGCCTCACTCAAGTCAGATCCAATCAGATTGGCACAATTCATATCTGCTTGTGTAAGTGTGGCGCCCCTCAAGTTAGCGGCACTGAGATTAGCTGCACTCAGGTTAGCTTCTATAAGCTTGGCATTGTAGAGATTAGCGCCAGTGAGGTCAGCACCACCGAGGTTTGCTCGTACGAGTAAAGCATTACTTAGATCTACCTTGCTCAAGTTAACCCCTTGGAGGTTAGCGCCTCTGAGGTTATCCCCTTGTAGATTCGCGCCTCTGAGGTCTGGTGCAATCTGGGGATTTTTCTTTCTCCACTCAATCCATGTGACTGCACCTGCTTTGAGTAAAGCTAGATGCTCTCGATTTGCCATTTTTTCTCCTTTACTCCTGACGCCTACTCTGAGGATTTACCCGCCCTGCAACTCTATCAATCGCTGTTAAAGCTCCTGCCGCACCTGCAAGAATATCCTGTTCTTGTCCACCTAAGTAAAGCCGTCCAAAGCTGCCTACAGCTTGAACCTCAAGGATGTTAATTGCGGCTGATTTCTCGGCTTCATTTGCAGCCAGTGCGGCGTAAGCAGCAGGCTCAACTTCTAACACATACAGTGTTTGCCCTGCTAGTAGTAGCTGTCCGCGTCGCGTGCGATTGATAAGTTGTGTTTGGTAAGCATCAATGTTGCGGATGATCTGACTAGAAACGACACGGGGTTTGAGACATTCCTCTTTTTCGACTCCTAGCAACGCCAAAATGGCTTGACCAGCGGCTCGCGTTTCGCCTTGGGAGCTAGAATGAACTTCTAATAGACCGTATAGTCGTTCAACTACCTGTACTCCCGGACGGACAGAGGCAGCTTTCAGGGCTACATCTGTAATTTTATTAATTTCGATACCAGGAGAGATTTCAATCCACAGCGATGTATCTCCCGGTAATGGCAAGAACCCTTGGGCTACTGTTCCCATATATGCTGCATGTTGAGGTTGCAGGTTGTCGAGAAATACGAAACTGCGTAGTTCTATTCCCAAGTTTTTGCTCTCCAGTCATGAGGTAAAAGTTATCTATTGCAATACATGAGTGTAGCTTTAAACTACCATAAGGCTAGACACTGGAATAAGCGTGGGTCATGAACTTGTGGTGTGGTGACTGTAGGCTGATGTGCAATGGCCAAACGCGATCGGCACCAAAGCAGCAGCGCTGAGTGCAAAGCACACGCTTTGCGCGTTCGAGATGGCGCGCCGCACTAAAAACGGTATCGCCTTATACTATGGTTTCGTCCGTGGCTTAGTTTAGTGCATGGACTTAAGTTGACAATAACTGAAGTCTACTAACCTATATTTGCTTGGTACACAATCTCATAGTCCTAATAATCGCTGAAGTTCTTCTTCTGACCATTGCTAACCATACCTAAAACATTCATTCGGGAGATTTTCAGGTGCTCTAAAGCTCGCTTAAGTACCGAAGAGTCTGTTTTGTCAATTCTTACTAACATCAACATGCCGTCAGTTAGGGGTGCCAGAAGGCTAGCGTCAGCTAGTCCCACCAAGGGGGGAGCGTCATAAATTACTAAGTCAAAGGTGTTTTGGAAGTCTGCTATCAGTCGCTTCATCTTTTCCGACGATAGCAATTTTGTGGGATCTGGGGGTATGGGCCCAGCAGTGATCACAGATAATTGGTTCATAGAAGGTAACTGCCGAATCACTTCCCCTACTGGCAAGTTTGTAGTAATTAAATTACTCAATCCCCAGAGGTTATTTAAATCTGATAGGGTGTGAATCTTGGGTTGGCGTAAATCCGCATCCACAAGTAGTACTCTTTGCCCCATTCCTGTAGCTATTTGAGCTAGATGGAAAGCAACCGTAGACTTACCGTCACCAGGCATAGCTGAACTGATGATGATCGAGCGAATTTGGCGATCAGTAGAGAGCAGTTGAATATTGGTATAAAGTACCCGTAAAGCTTCTAAAAATTGTGCTGAATATTTAGTGGAGTCTTGCTCAGGTAATACAGCCAATTTGGGAAGATCTTCAGCAAGGGAATTGGCTATTCTTACTATCGTATTTTCCTTTGTAGAAGTCTTGTTTTGATGATTTTGGAGCTGCTTTTCAAATGGAATATTTCCTAACAACGGCAGTTTGGTCTTCTCCTTCAGGATATCGACGCTGTGGTAAGTGTTGTCGATTTTTTCTTTGAGTAAAGCAACACCAATTCCTAAGATGATACTCGCGCTCAATCCTGGGATCAGGGTACGTGTAATATCCGCAGACATTATGGGCTTTTCTGGTTTATTAGGTGGCTGAAGTAATTGCCAATCAAGTTCTGTTTGGGATATTTGAATTTGGAGGGTTTCTCGGGTAGATAAAAAGCGATTTAGGCTTTCATTAGCTATCTGCAATTTCCGCTGTATTTCGCTGTATTGTCGGACTAAAATTGGTAATTGCTTGCGTTGTTGTTCAAGTTGCGTTTCAATTTTATCAAGCTCTTGCCTTTGCACCTCTAGACTTTGAATTTTAGTACTTATTTCTGCGAGCTTTATACCCAAGAAGCGCTGTGACTCTTGGCGTAGCAAGGACAACATACTTTCCCGTTTTTCCTTCAATACTTGCATGGTTGGGTTGTCCTCCTGCAAGCGAGTTGACTCCATAGCAATCTGAATATCTAATTGCCGTTGATAGGCAATTAACTGCTGATAGACAGCCGCGTTGTTTAGCGCTGCCAGTGAGCCATTTTTTCCCTGTAGGAAAGCTATATTAGCCCTAGCTTCGACCAATTGTAAATCCACTATTTGTCGTTGATCAGACAAGCTACCAGATAGTTTAGCGATTTGCCCTACCTGAGTTTCTGGATCGTTGAAGTTATACTTTTGTCGAAAAATTTGCAGTTCTTTTTGGATCTGGTCAACCCGATTCTGTAAGGGCATAAGTTGTCTTTCAACAAATCTCATTCCTTGACGTAACCTGGTTTGGCGTTTTTCCAAACTGTAGTTTAAGTAATCCTGAGCAATCCGGTCTAGAACTACTTTAATTTTATCGGGGTCGTTACTACGATATCGAACTTCTATAATCTTAGTTTGACCTAACCGAGTAATAGTCAGAAACTTGAGTAGAGAATTATAGTTGATGTCTGGATAGAAGGCTTGCAAATGCTTTATAGTTCCTGCCATCAGTTGTGAACTTTTGAGAACCTGAATTTGACTTTCGTAGTCTAGATTAGACTTATCTAAATTAGGATCTTTGACAAGCTCCACTGCTTTGGTGTCATTATTCACAGATTCCACTAACAGCTGAAAATTGCCTTCATATTCTGGTTGCTTTTGGCTCAAACTCCAGCCGATAATTACGGTTGTCATCGCAGTCATAGCTACCCCTGTAATGACCAACCATCGTCGCCTGAGGACTCCTAGAAATTCTGATAAACTCGAATCATCGCCTTGCTCTTCAGACCAAGGTAAAGGTTGAGGCTGAAGGTATGGATTTACAGAGTTCTTATTCTGGGGATAACTTGAAGATTGAGAAGAATTATTCTCCATCATTTATTAATATTTTATTTGCTAATAAGCTAGACAGGACTTGAAATACTGATTGAAAAATCTGATTGAGGCTTTAACTGAAGTCGAGTGGATTGTGAGGATGATTGAAAAAATAAATTATTTTTTTCATATAAAACTATTCATTGAAAATTATTCTGCTCCAAATTTATCCAACTTATTTTTGCATTATGTCTGGGCTGGAGGAGTGAAAAGTTCCTGGTATTTTTTATGTATAAATTAATCTTAAATAACTGTAACATAATTTTATTATGGCTGTGATGATTCTTAGCTTCGCTGAGACTACTTTAGCCATTGGCTACAATTATAGTCTGATAGTAAATTTGTATTTATATCCACTTAGAGCCGATGGAAAAAATCGGGTTGAGAGGATGTCTGATTTGGATCAAAATTGATCGAGATCCCCCTAAATCCCCCAATCCTTGGGGGACTTTGAGAAGTTTTTGCCCCCCGTTCGGGGGGTTGGGGGAATCTACGAGTGTTTTATTTATCACAAACAACTTTTCAGACATCCTCTGAGCGAAATATAATTAAAGCACAAGCAAACTGAATAGTTGTGCTAAATAATTTTCTACCTTGTTTTACCGAAAGGGATTTATCCATGAGTGCGTTCGGCAATGCAGTGTCGTCTACGATAGTCGGGAATATTCTCATGTATCCCCAATTTACAATCTGCTGTACTTTAGCATAGTCATATCTCTTGTCCAAACAAAAATACCGTTGTGTACCAGCCGGGAAGTCATCAGGAACTATAGCTTTGCTTTCGTTGAGTAAAAGAACAGTAACAGAAGAGATAGCTCTCATAGCAAACTGGTGAAAATAAAGGCATATTCATGGGATTTGCGGCAGAAAATTATCAACATCTACGATAAAGAATCGATTTGACAACGTCAACTAGCAAAACACATTAGAAAGCACAGTAGGTGGAAAGCTGCATGGTGGGTCAAACTAACACTGTTGAACACAGCGCGGTGAGAATAACTACGGCAGCTATTGGTACAGAATCACCATAGCACTTGAGAAGAACTATGGCTATTTTTCATGGAATCAAGTACAGCGAAACAGACCTAAATCCCAGTCCCAGAAATACTTCTCTAGATGTGTAGGTTTGACTCAAGCCTGCTGGAGATAGTAATCAAATCGCTCCCGGAGTTGCTCAACTGTCAGATTCTGAGTCCAGTATTCCACCAAGGCGTGACCAAATGCCCAAGCGTTGCGGTCAGGTGAGGCGGAGTTTTCTAGTAACAACGGCCAGAGGGATAGTAGGTCAAAGTTGAGCGGGTTAAAAGTGCCTGTATTCAAAAGTGGAAACAGTTCATAAGCCATCTGGAGCTTGCCAATGACGATAGGCAACTGTTCGACAGGAATTTTTTCTGCTAGCAGATAGGCAAGGGTGGGTGATCCGGTTGATAGGGTGGAAATGAAATGGAGGACGGGACTTTTGAGTAGTGCAGCTAGTCCTTGGGTGGTTGCCATTTGGAAGGTGTAATGGTCAATGATTTTGGCGGCGGTGATGGTTCGGGTTTCTAGGTTACGCAAAAAGCGGGTGAGACGCAGTTGCTTGGCTGGGGCGATCGCATCGACTAGTCCCCAAGATAATGCTTCTACTCCCCAAGCGCTACGATCTGTGTTGATATCAGCGGTGACGATGGGTAAAACCAGATGAGAATATTCACTCAGCCGCTGGGTGCGATACTCTGTAGCTTCCCGGATGGCAATTTCTTTTGGGCGATCGCCTTTTTGCCAATCATAGTTTGCTTCCCACTCACGCAGAGGACGCAGGCGATCGACTTGAGTGACAACGGTAATTACGGGTAAGTCTGCAACTTCTGCTTTGATATCTTGCAGAAAGTCCACATCCATTTGCAAGGCAGGATCGAGGGCTGGAGTAACTAACAGTAGTAAATCGGCGTTGCTGGCATAGTCCAGTACTAAGTCTCGCAGATTCCCACGGTTTACTTGTTCGTAGCCTGGTGTATCCCATAGAGTCAGGGTTTCTCTGCTTTGGGTCTGCCAGTGGTAACTTTGAATCTGGTCGGTACTGGGCAATACATCGACGGTTGCTAAGTCTGCCTGAAATAACGTGTTAATCAGGCTACTTTTTCCGGAACCTGTGCGCCCTGCCAATAGTATATTTACGGGTTTTTGCTCAACGACTGCGGTGGGTTCTGCTTGGGCGAGGATTTCTCGCAGGGTTTGGGTTTTTGCTTTGGGTAGGGTTGGTGTGGCTGTGGGGGATGCGATCATCGCTTTTGGGGTTCTACCGCTGTAAAGTGCGATCGCCTGCCGACATAAATTCCGCAGGGCAGCTTCTCGCAGCAACTGGCTTAAATTCATCAGTAATTCTTGAGTTGCTTGGTTGCTGTAACCCTTGCTGGCTTGCTTTGCCACTGCTGCTACTGGATTTAAAAGCCACTGCGCCCAATTCCAAGCTTGCCAGAATTTGCGAGCGGATGGCTCTAACCGGCGGTAGACTTCATAACCTTGGTATGCTTGCCCAACTGTGACTTGATTGAGGACAGGTGATAATTTTTGGATCCACTGATCTAGGTCATCTACTGTTCCCCGAATCAAACCGTAAGCTTGGGGAACGTAAATGTTGAGTAGGGGATATTTAACTTCAGGATAGTAAATTTTGGCGATCGCGATCACTACATCTTGGCACCTTGTCCAAAAGGTTTGCCAGTCTTCCCAAATGGGGCGATCGCTTAGGGAGGCTTTCAAAATCTCTTGTAGTGCAGTCTCAGCTTGGCTTGTGGCGTCTTTTCCTGCTGATGGCGCTGTAGTATCTTCTGCGGCTGATTCCAGTTCTTGGCGAACTTCTGCTAATACAGTCTCTATCTGGTTTACCGCCGGTTTAGTCCATTTTACCAGTAGCGATCGCCAACCCACAAAAATGAGAGTGAATACAGCCCAAATCCAACTAATCCCCCAAGTGTGGATTTGCAAACCTGCGGATATAAGTAAGAAAATGACGATTGTAGCGATCGGTGTTGCTAATACAACCCATTGCCATATTTTTAAACGTACCATTACCCCATACCTGTTTTAGTTAAAGTTCTCATATTGCTATTGTCGATTAATGAGTACTAGACTGCGAACTGCGGGATAATATGACAAGTTATGGTGAAAGTAGAAAATTTTTCAGCTTTACGATAGCATTTACGTGAAGAAATCACAAAAACCTGCCTCATGTGTGCTGAAATATGCTTGTAGACTTCACTGTTGAAAACTACCGCTCAATTAAAGAACCTGTAACCCTCAGTGCAGTTGCTCAAAAACAAAGTACTCGCAAGACAAGCGAAAGCAGCAAACGCAAAGGGGTAAAATCAGATCATGAAATTGCATCTGGATACCATATTGAAGGTTGGGATATTGATATTTTGCCTGTTCTAGCAATTTTTGGAGCTAACGCATCAGGTAAAAGCAATGTTATCCAAGCTCTCGATTATTTATTGCTGATGATGGAGCGTGGTATACAGGAAGCTGTAAACATCCAGAGAATCTTTAAATCTGCAAAACTAGATCCTTTTAAGTTAGATAGTATCTCTGTTCAACAACCTACAAGATTTGAATTAAGAACTATATTTGATAATGCTATTTACACCTATTCTCTAGAAATTTATCAAAATTATGTAATTTCAGAAAACTTGGATTATGCTTTAAACACAACTAAGCGAACCCGTTGTTTATTTCGTCGTCAATGGGACGAAAGTAGCGAAAAATTTATATGGAAAACTGGAGTTGATTTTGCTGGACCGCATAATCAACTCCAGCAGAGCATCAAAAAAAATGAGTTATTTATTAGTACATTGGTAAAACTGGAAGTTGATAAAATTACATCTTTTATAGAATGGATACAGGAACGCTGTAAGGGACTACACTTAGGAAATGAAGAATTTGATTTGTTTGAAATAATTCCGATTCAAAATATTGACAATGACCTATTCAATGAGTTTATTAATGAGGTATTTAAAATTGTCAGAAAATTTGATACAGGGATTTCTAGAATTGACGTAAAAAAGAAATCAGAAGAAGAATTTGAGTATAATATATATGCTGTACATAATACCCATGAAGGTAATGAAATACAATGGCTTTTAGATGAAGAATCCCTTGGAACTCAACGCATATTTAATCTAGCAGTTCGGATAGTACGAGTTCTGGACTCAGGGGAATTAACGATTGTAGATGAATTAGGCACAAATATTCATCCAAATATCGTAAGAGCCATTATTAAAATGTTTCAGAATCCTAAAACAAATCCAGAAAATGCTCAACTAATTTTAACCAGTCATGACAATACACTACAAAGAAATAACTTATTACGACGTGACCAAATATGGTTTACTCAAAAACGCCCTGATCACAGCACAGAATTATATCCTTTAACTGATTTTCATGTGCGAAACGATTTAGCAATTGATAAAGCTTATTTAGATGGACGCTTTGGAGCAGTTCCGTTTTTACCATCTGATGAGGAAATGATTTTACAGGGTGATTAGCAGTGTCAAGACCGTTAAATCGTCGTCAACCTAGCAAAAAGATTGGTCAGAAAATAATAATTGCTTGTGAAGGAAGTAAAACAGAACCAATTTATTTCAACAGCATTCGCAATGAATTACGTTCACCGACTTTAGAAATTATCGTATTACGTCATCAAGGCAAAACTGACCCAGGTAACATTATTGAAAGACTCATCGAAGAACGACAGCAGATGAAAGATGAGAAGAGATGGAGTAATAAAGATGTTGCTTGGGCTGTGTTTGACGGAGATGAACATATAGAAAAAAGTCGAGCAATTTGGGATAATGCAATTAATAGAGCTAAAAGCCAAAATATCCAGCTAGCAATTACAAACCCCTGTTTTGAACTTTGGTATTTAATTCACTTTCAAGAGCATTTAGGACAAATTAACCGTGACAAGTTAGCTAAATTACTAGAAAAGCATATACCCGACTACGATAAATCAATGTGTCTTTATCCAAAACCTTTGAAATCGTTGACAAAACGCGCAATTCAATATGCTGATAAAATTGCCAAGCAGATAGAACGTAATGAATTAGATGCACATTCTAACCCCTGCTGTAGCGGCTTGCCTAACCTAATTAGTAGTTTGTTAAATTTAGAGAATATTTAGAAAAATTGTATAATGTGATTTTAGCTAAACTGCTAATATACAAACTTTCTATATAGAAATCCATAGCAGGTGAATATGCAGATGAACCAAAAACTCACCCTCCCCAGCATGGGTTGTGGAACTTGGGCATGGGGTAACCAACTGCTCTGGGGATACAATGAAGGCATGGATGACCAGTTGCAAGCCGTCTTTAACTTGTGTGTAAGCAACGGTGTCACCTTATTTGATACTGGTGACTCCTACGGGACTGGAAGATTAAACGGACGGAGTGAGCAACTTTTGGGACGATTTTTTGGGGAATATCAGGGTTTAGGTAAAGATAATATTTGCATTGCTACCAAGCTAGCTGCTTACCCTTGGAGATGGACGAGACAAGCGATGGTGTCCGCTTGCAAGGCTTCTGCTCAACGTTTGGGCAAAAATGTCGATTTAGTGCAGATGCACTGGTCTACAGCCAATTACGCACCTTGGCAAGAGTCAGGACTGTTAGATGGTTTAGCGGATCTTTATGAACAAGGGTTAGTTAAGGGGGTGGGATTATCTAATTACGGGCCAAAACGGCTGCAATATGTGCAGAAAAAGTTTGCTGAGAGAGGTGTACCAATTACTTCTTTGCAAGTTCAATACTCTTTGCTGTCTACCTATCCTGTCACCGAATTAGGGTTAAAAGATGTTTGCGATGATTTGGGAATTAAACTGATAGCTTACAGTCCGCTTGCTTTGGGTTTGTTGACAGGCAAGTTTTCGGAAAAAGGCACTTTTCCTAAAGGTATTCGGGGCTTATTGTGTCGGCAGTTATTACCAGGAATGAAACCGCTTTTAGGCTGTTTGCGTGAGGTGGCAAATTTCCGAAATAAAACTATGTCTCAGGTGGCAATTAATTGGTGTATTTGTAAAGGTACAATTCCTATTCCTGGAGCAAAGAGTTTAAAGCAAGCAGAAGATAATATTGGTGCTTTGGGTTGGTTGTTGAGTGATGGTGAGGTTGCAGATTTAGATCAAGCTGCTGCAAGTGTGGATAAGAAGATGGTGCAAAATATTTTTCAGACCAAGTAAATTCATTGTGTAAATACAATTACTTTTTATTATAGGGCATAGTGAATTCCCTAGAAAAGAATGTATAATTTTGGAAAGATAAAGTAATTTATTAATCAGTCTGAAGCTGGATAGACAATTTTATTTATGAACCAATTGTCTTGAAATAAAAAAATCTTGGGATGAGCTTTGTAAAATGGCTTTGAGTGATGAGATGATTTATAACTGGTTCCTCAACATCTCCAATAAATAGGGCGTCGAAATTATTTGTAAAATGGGTAGAGCGTAAGCGTTACCCACTAAGTTAATGAAAATGTTGGGTTTCGTTCCTCAACCCAACCTACATCTATCAGCAGAATCAAAGCCACAATATTATAAACTGTTCATGAAAATTAAAATTTGAGAGAATAGTAATATCCCTTCTATATAATGAGCATGAAACTAGACCGGATTACCAGCAATCCTGCTCGGATGAATGGACAGCCGTGTATAGGGAATCTGCGGCTTACAGTTCGTCGGGTAATAGAGTTACTAGCAATCTATCCTGAACGTGAAGAATTGCGTCAAGAATTTCCTGAACTGGAAGACGAAGATATCCAGCAAGCCCTAATTTATGCTTCTACTTATTTAGACGATCGCATTATAGAACTATCCCCAAGTTATGAAACTGTTGCCTGACAAGGGATTACCGCTGTCTGCGGCTGCTTTGCTAAAAATTTTCTTAGATGTCATTATTATTTGGTAATAATTAAGAGACGAAGTGATTACAGCTTTTTTCAGGTAAATGAACCACACAGCGAAAATTAAAACCCTGTAGAGACGTTGCATGCAACGTCTCTACACTGTGGTCTAAATAAATGATTTCTGCTGTAATTTGCTAAACTCCAACTTCTGGAGAGCAATTAACCACATTTTGAGCATCGGGAATGCAGAGGGGACTATAGCGTGGCTGATGGTGAAGGTGCAGTCAACATTGAAGAAATTCATCCCAAAGACTTTTTATGGCCGTTCTGGCCTGTTGTGCCAATTTACCCCTATGGCAGACGCCGGACAATCCGTAAAGAAGTAATTAAGGATAGTATCTGGACTTTTGACCAGTTGCAGGGCATTTTTTACGTTGTCGTGCCGATTCGCATGACTGTAGTTAAGCTGGAAAAAGGTGGTTTGCTGGTTTATGCACCGGTAGCACCAACAGCCGAATGTATCCGACTGGTAAATGAGTTGGTGGCAGAACATGGGGATGTTAAATATATCATTCTGCCAACTATTTCTGGTATAGAGCACAAAGTTTTTGTTGGCCCTTTTGCTAGATGCTTTCCCACTGCACAGGTGTTTGTTGCACCTCATCAGTGGAGTTTCCCGTTAAATCTGCCTTTGAGTTGGTTGGGTTTACCTGGTAAACGAACTCAGATATTGCCAGAAGATAGTCATCAAGCGCCTTTTGCTGAGGATTTTGATTATGCGCTGTTGGGGCCGATTGAACTTGGCCCTGGTCGATTTGCAGAGGTGGCTTTTTTCCATAGGCGATCGCATACTCTACTTCTAACAGATACCATAATTGCGGTTCCAGAAGATCCCCCGGCGATCGCCCAATTCGACCCCTACCCCTTGCTGTTCCATGCCAAGGATCAAGCCTCTGACAGCGTTGCAGACAATCAGGCAAACCGCCGTAAGGGATGGCAGCGGATAACTCTATTTGCTTTGTATTTCCAGCCCAGTGTGTTGAAAATACCGGGGTTTGGTGAGGTGTTTGGCGATGCTTGGAAAGCGCCAGAACGCTCACGGCAGGCTTATTTCGGGTTATTTCCTTTTAAATGGGAAGGGGACTGGATGCGATCGTTTGCTGCTTTGCGAGGAGATGGGCGTTTATTTGTTGCCCCAATTTTACAAACTTTAATCCTCAATCGCGCACCAAGGGAAACTATAAATTGGGCTGATAAAGTTGCGAGTTGGGATTTTAAATGGATTATTCCCTGTCATTTTGATGCCCCAATTAAAGCAGAACCTCGGCAGTTTCGCCAAGCATTTTCTTTCTTAGAAAAGCAGCCGGCTTTTACTGCGGGTTTATTTAGTAGTAATAGTTATCCTTTACCGGAGGATGATTTTAAAACATTGAGAGATATTGATGCCGGTTTAAATAAGTTTGGTATTGTCCCGCCAGCGAGAGAGAAGGTTTAGGAATAATCGCTATAAGTTTGTTAAAATTTCGCTCATTTCTCAGATTTTGTTTGCAACTGTTTTATTTTATTCAACAAAAATTTCTTTGTAGCTTTTTGTTGACGTGCTAATTGTGTCACTATTTGTTCATAAGTCCATCCTGGAGAAATAAATGTTATTCCTTCTTTAGTCAAATTCCGTTTTAACAAGTATTCTCCCTGAACAGGCAAGATAAGACAGACAAGATCGTTCAACTCAAATTCTAGATCCTTATTTATACGCCATTCTCGCTCCCATGAAAAATCATGTTTTTCATCCATAGAATTTATAAACGGTAACAACCGCCATAAATTACCAACAAACTCTCCATTTTTCTGGGCAACTTTAAATAATTCTTTTACTGCGTCACGTAACCATAAATTATTATTATAACTATTAATATAAATTGCTGGCTGCCCACCTGATTTGATAATAAAGTCTTTAGTGAAAACAAAGCCGTAAGATTCAAGTTTAATTTGTCTACCTGGAATTTCTTTTATTAGAAGGTGTAATTGGTTCAATGGTACTTCAGTAAAGCAAGCCACATTGAATTTTTCTTTTTCTTGATCTGATAAATCATCTAGCTGCTGATTGAATAAACAATGTGGTCGAGTAGCAAGGATTGTTCTAGATTCCAAAATTGCTTGAAAATTTTTCTTCGCTGTATTACCACCATCTGGAAATGTTTTTTGGTCATTTCTAGTGAGGTGAACAATAAATTGCGATATATCTTCGCGTCCGTCTGTTGCAAGTGATTTAGCTGTATTTTCCATGACAAGACAGACGAGATTAAAATTTTAAGAAATGTGATAACATAAAAATAACATAACGTATTGACACTGTAAATACAGTAGTCTATCCTTTAAGTTATGGATGTCTACTTTGTTTTGAATGGTATCACCTTCGTCTGGAACGATGAAAAAGCTCGAAATAATCCTAGCAACCACAATGGAATAACATTTCAACAAGCAGCAGAAGCCTTTTTTGATCCATTTCTCAAAGTAGTAGATGCTAGTCGCAATGATGAAGCAAGAGATGCCATCATTGGTTTAGATACACGTTGGAATCTTTTATTTGTTGTTCACATCGAATTTCAAGATGATCTAATCCGAATCATTTCCGCCCGAAAAGCTACACGCAAGGAGCGAGAATACTATGAAAGTTGAAACATTGAAACAACGCTTAGACAAAAATCGTCCCATGACTACCGTTACTCTGCGGATGCCAGAAGACGTGATAGAAGACTTGAAGCGAATTGCACCAATACTTGGGTTCTCTGGTTATCAGCCATTAATTCGTGCATATATTGGACAGGGACTCCGGGTAGATTTAGAAAAGGTAGAAAATAATACAATTAATGCTTTAATTGCTAGTTTAAAACGGCATGGTGTGAGTGATGATGTAATTCATGAAGCGTTAAATGAAGTTGTTAATGGTTGAGTTTTCCACATTTATTCGTATTATCTATACAACAAGGAATTTCTGTGGCTGCTATCACTATCAATATTCCAGATGATCAATTGCAAAAACTTCAAGCAATGGCACAAGAGAGCGGAGTTTCTCCTGAAGATTTACTACGCGCTACCATAGAAAATTGGCTCAATCATTCCAACAGCGATTTTGTACAAGCAGCTAGTTATGTACTCAATAAAAATGCTGAATTGTACCGTCGTTTAGCATGATACGTTTTGCTGTTTCTTCAGTTGAAAAACCCAATAACTACCCCTAACGCTTCATCCCCTTAAAACGTTCTTTCGCTTCTGCAAATGCTTCTTGCATCACCGCCTGAATCTTCTGCGGATCTGGTTTTTTCCCACCCATTAAATCACCAAAGTAGACACAGGCACCTTCACCTAAAGACCAAGTGTAAGCAGCTGCCCAGGATGCGGCAATTACACTACCGAAACCAGGGATGAATTTGATTAACTCCCTTGCAACAGCTTGGGCGAGAAAACCACCTGCGATCGCACTCACAATACCCCCAGCTTGAGATGGTGTCAACGTTTGCCCATATAATTGCCCCAACAAACCCACCATCGAAACTTGCAAAGCAGTCAGCACAGGCATTGTAGCGAAAGGTAGAGGCACTGCCGCCAGAGTTGCTGCCATAATCGCAAAAGGCAAAATGTAACGCCTTCCAGCATCCCGGTAGAGATTGCCCAGTTGCTCACCCGCTTGCTGATCTAACAACTGATAAATTGTCTTAGCTTCCGCCTCTGGGAGGAGTTCTGCTAAGTTATCTCGCAACGCTTCCAAGCCGTAAAATACTGGGTTGTAGCCATCTTCTTCTAGGGTAAAGTCGATCATAACAGTGCGATCGCATATTCCAGCAAAAGCTAGCTGCATCGCTTCAAAAGCCCGATTCACTTCCTCATAATTTGGGGGATAATCAGGATGATCGGCAGTTCTCGGCGGATAAGCCTCATGCAAGCAAGTTACCACCAGTAAACAGGGAATCTCTGGAAATTTTTGGCGCAACTGTTGAGCAATTTGTCGCAGCGTCTCAGTTGCGAAATCGTTAATTTTGACAGTCAGAATCAAGACTCTAGCGCGGCGAGTTTCCTTTTGCAAATCGCCAACCAACTCCTGAATAATTGCTTCAGTATTTTGGTTAACATCACCCAATCCCACCGTATCAGTAAAAATCAGTAACGGCAAATCATTAGAAGGATAAGCGTAACGTTCTGTATTTTGGGTATGAGGGCGAAAACCTTGTCCGACAATCTCCGCAGAAACCCCCGTCAGCCCCCGGACAATGGAACTTTTACCAGCTTGGGGTTTACCAATCAGCAAGGCTTCTGTAGTTGGTAATTGGGCGCGAACAGTCTCTAAAATTTCGGCAACTTGTGCTTCACTGACACTAAACCACTGCACCACCGTTTGGGCTACTTGGTCTACAGGTAAAAGTTGCGTTAAACTGGCTGTAGCTTTATTCCAAATACCAGCAATCCGATTTTTCCAAGACTCATCAACCGACTCAGTTGTAACAACGTCAGTCGGTGTACTCAATTGGGGAGAATCGGCTGAAGGTAAATCAGCGTTACGTTGCTCAGTCATGGGCATCAAAACCGCGGATAGATTTTAACTACATCCTATCTTTCCTTCATTTTAGCTGTTTATTACCTATGGGCGATACTGGATTTGAACCAGTGGCCTCTCCCGTGTGAAGGGAACGCGCTACCCCTGTGCTAATCGCCCGCAAACAATCATATTAGCATAGACAGATATGAATTACAAACAAGAATCGCCATCTTCCTCAATCTCCTTGAGGGCAATCATTCCACAAGGTTGTAATTTCGCGCAAACTCTGGTGAGTGCCATTACCTAAGATTAAATGATCTAACAGTGGAATACCTAAAAGCTGCGCCCCTGATAACAATTGACGGGTTAATTCTATATCTGCATCGCTAGGTTCCAAGTTGCCTGAGGGGTGGTTGTGTGCGACTATTACCCTTGTTGCGCCCTGGCGAATGATTTCGCGGAAAATGTCACGGGGAGAGGCTAGGGTTTCGGTGGCGGTGCCAATGGTGATCACTTTTGTGCCCAGCAGGCGATTTTTCACATCTAACAGCAGTACTGCAAACCGTTCTTGGTTTTGCCACATTAAATCTTGGCTGAGTGCAGCAGCGGCAACAACTGGGCTATCAATTGCTGTACCATCTGAGGGACGGGAGAGAAAGGCGCGTTTACCCAATTCAATCGCGGCTAAGATGGTTGTCGCTTTTGCTGGGCCAATACCGGGAATTAGCATTAACTCGGCTGGGGTAACTTCCCGCATTACTGCTAAGGGGTCGCGTTGGTGTTTGCCTAATTCTTGCAATATATATTGTCCCAAACCTACGGCGGAGAGTTTTCCGGGTCCTTGACCGGTGCCTAGAAGAATGGCGATTAATTCTGCTGTGGCTAAAATCTTTGGGCCGTGGGTGATTAATCGCTCACGCGGACGTTCATTTTCTGGTATGTCGGCAATTCTGAGGCAATAAGTCATAGCAAAACGCAGAGATTAGACGCCATAGTGGGGGCTATCTTTATTTATCCCTTGTTTACTCTACAAATTATGCCTATTTGGCAAAATATTTCATGTTTTTTGCCTTTGATGAAAGTTATCGCATTTGCAATGGTGAGGTTTTGGATAAAATGATGAACGTTAAGCTTAACAAAACCCATGAAAATTAAAGCCATTATTCATCCAGCAGAAGAGGGAGGCTACTGGGCAGAAGTTCCTGCACTCCCCGGTTGTATTACTGAAGGGGACACGATGGAGGAAGTGCTGGCTAATCTGAAGGATGCAATTGAGGGCTGGCTTAACGTGTCCAACATTCAGTATTATCCCGCCATTATGCTATCTAATAAATAACTAAGTTAGGCTACGCCACATGAGTAACAGCCCTCTCATCCCTTGTTTTGTTCCCAGCCTGTCCTCGATTTTGCACCGTCATGAGTTGGAAAAAGGCTCACCCTTGACTGAAGATGAGGTTAATTCTATTCGCGATCGCTCCGTTGTGGTTATGCTTCCAAGTGATAGTGTATTAGCTATGGAGCAGAACCGTGGCTACCAAGATGTTGACCCAGAAAATTGTTGGCACGAGTGGCAGTTTTTACGACAGCAACTCGCAGCAACATAAGAAGGATTAAGAGTAGAAACCAGCCACTAAATTGCTTACTGGTAAATTTGCGTAGCTTTGAGCATATGGTAGGTAATAATTAACTGAGTTAGAGCGAGGGGGTAACTTTGCAATGTTTCTCCGGTTGTACCAGCAATTTTGCCGAGTTCGGGGTTACTTTCGCGATCGCAGATATTCCGCAAATAAGGCATATCGGAACACATAATATGCTCTAACTTATTCACCTGTTCCAAGGTGGCATGACCATCTACTTCTAAAACATCTACCGGTTTACTCATATCCCTGTCTAGTCCGAGGCGAATTGCTGACTGATCATTATCGCTGGTAGAGTTGATAATCTCGGTAAAATCTGGGTGGGGAATTGAGGGACGAAGTACCAACCGCACATTTAGATGTCCATTGCTTTCGTCTTCTGCTTCGTTGGGGGGATAGAAACTCACGACTATATCCGACCATTGTCGCTGGGGACGGATATACATATCTGAATCTGGTTCGCGTTTTTCTAATTCTGCCATCACCTGTTCTGGGGTGTAGCCGCGCTTTTGTGTATCCCGCTTAACTTTCCACTTGGCCCGGAGTGGTTCAGGTGGTGCTAGGTAAACTTTGACATCGTAAGAATCGCGGGCGGCACGGGTAGAATAACCGAGTAACCCCTCAATAATCACGAATTTACTCGGCTTAATGTATTGCGGTGGCTCGAATGTCCCGGTTTTGTGGCTGTAAACTGGTTTGAGTATTGGCTGTCCCGTGCGTAGCAGCGAGAGATGTTGCTGCATGATATCTAGATGGTTACAATCGGGATGAAGGGCGGTGATGCCAATTTCTGCACGTTGTTGGCGATCGTAACGGTGGTAGTCGTCTGTACAGATGAGGGTGACGTTTTCCGGCCCAAGTACCTGAGCAATCCCCCTAGTCAGCGTTGTTTTTCCAGCGGCGCTGTCACCGACGATACCTAGAATTATTGGACGGCTCATCATACCCCCTCTGACAAGAGCAAGTTTATTGCTGTAGTTTTCACACAATAGCTTTAATTTTATTCGGGAAGTAGGTAAGTAATTCAAAGAAAGACGTTGGATGCAACATCTCTACACATACAACGTCTCTACGCTCGTTTATTCCAAAATTACAAACTGCATTGGTTCTAGATCCAACTGTATAAATAATGCTGTATTTCCAGCATCTGGGTGTCTTTGGATGGTAACGCTTCCCTCTTTACCGGAAAAAAATTTCATTGTGTCGCCACTATTGTGAATGGAACTGTCTACAATTACAAAATCACTCCGTCGCTCAGTGGTAGAGGGGTAGAGGGATTGTAGGCAATCAAAATCTCGTGATCATCCAACATTCGAGAAAACGCTAGGGTGCAATCCCTACCCCTAGGTAAACCAAAGTCCCGGCTATTGCCAGAGACTCAGCAATTGAAGTTGGATCAGTCATGAATACCTCACCTATTTGTAAAATTAGCTCTACTAGGCTAGTTTTATGACTGCACCCAATACAGCTAGAACTGAAGCATTGGCTGAAAAATTGATATTGGTAATCCGATTCTTGTGGAAAAGAGCCAATTTTTCCTACAACCTGAGAGAGATTAAGATCGTCAAGAGAAACAATTTATGTCAAAAAAAACACTCGGACTAGAACAAAATGTTTATGATTATTTGCTCTCAGTGTCTTTGCGAGAACCGGAAATCCTCACCCAACTGCGGCAGGAAACCGCCCAACATCCGAGGAGTATGATGCAAATTTCTCCTGAACAAGGGCAGTTTATGGCGTTGCTGGTGCAATTGTTGGGAGCAAAGAAGACTTTAGAAGTTGGGGTATTTACGGGTTACAGTTCTCTGGTGGTGGCATTAGCTTTACCGCCAGAGGGTAAGGTGGTAGCTTGTGATATTAGTGAAGAGTTTACAGCGATCGCTAAACGCTATTGGCAACAAGCTGGGGTGGCGGATAAAATTGACCTGCACATCGCCCCGGCGATAGAGACTTTGGATCGGTTACTGGCAAATGGTGAGGCTAAAACCTTTGATTTTGCGTTTATTGATGCTGATAAAAGCGGCTATGACGACTATTATGAGCGATCGCTAAAATTAGTGCGTCCAGGAGGACTAATTGCGATCGATAATGTCCTCTGGTCAGGCAAGGTAGCAGATCCCCAAGTCCAAGATAATCAAACTAACAAAATTCGCGCCTTGAATCAAAAACTACATCAAGACCAGCGGGTGAGTCTCAGTTTGGTGCCAATTGCCGATGGTCTGACTTTGTTGCGGAAGATTGAGGAGTTTTAACGCAGAAGGTCGCTGAGAAAAGACCAGGAATCATTTTTCTCGCTGGATTTTTAATTGCTGCTGTCGCCATTTTTCTTGTTGACGCGCTCTTTTTTCTTCAGTGAGGCTATCAAAGCAGTAGTGGCAAGAAATACCTTCTTCGTACTGTGGTAAAGTTTTATCGTCTTCAGAAATTGGGCGTCCGCAACTCAGGCACAAGTCGTAATTTCCTGCTTCTAAACCGTGACGGACAGCAACTCGCTCATCAAAAACAAAGCATTCACCTTCCCACAAACTTTCTTCTGGGGGGACTTCTTCTAAGTACTTGAGAATGCCGCCTTTGAGGTGATAAACTTCGGTAAAGCCTTGGGAAAGCATAAAGGATGAGGCTTTCTCACAGCGAATACCGCCTGTACAAAACAGGGCAACTTTTTTGTTTTTGGTCGGGTCTAGTTCCTGGCGTACATATTCGGGAAACTCCCGAAATGAAGCTGTTTGGGGATTTTGCGCTTTTTGGAAAGTGCCGATATTCACCTCATAATCGTTGCGGGTGTCTATCACAGTCACTTCAGGATCGGCAATCAAGTCATTCCATTCCTGGGGGTTGACATAAGTGCCAACTTGCTGATTTGGGTCAACTTCGGGCAATCCCAAAGTGACAATTTCTGACTTTAACCGCACCTTCATCCGCTCAAAGGGCGGTGTCTCGGCGACAGATTCTTTGGCTTCTATGTCTGCTAGCCTGGGGTCGGCACGTAAAAATGACAAAACAGCTTCAACTGCCCGACGAGAACCCGCAATGGTGCCGTTAATGCCTTCTGGTGCTAATAAAATTGTCCCCCTAGCACCTTGGTCTATGCAGTAAGATAATAGGCGATCGCGTTTCTCGGCAAAATCCGGCAGACTGACAAATTTATATAGTGTTGCCACAATTTGAGTATTTTCTGACTTCATCCCTTTCGCAAAATCACAATCCTAAGTTAATATAACAACAGCAGCTATTATCACCTGCCTTTTTGAATTTTGAATTTTGAATTGTTTAAGGGGGTTTAGCTCAGTTGGTAGAGCGCCTGCTTTGCAAGCAGGATGTCAGCGGTTCGAGTCCGCTAATCTCCATCACAAATTTTCAGCACGTTGAAATATAACTGAAAGATTATTTGCTGGCATTTCGTAAGTTTCTTTTAATCTGAGGTTTTGTGCTTTAGCCGCTGCCACAACATCCTCTAAGTTCCGCACACCCCAATTTGGGTTTTGTGCCTGTAATGACTCGTCAAAAGCTGCATTACTCGGTGCAGTATGTTCTCCCCATTCTTTAAACGGGCCATATAAATAGAGGATACCACTTGGCGGCAGAATACGACCAGCACCCGCCATTAGTCCCAGACAAGCTGACCAAGGCGAAATGTGAATCATATTAATATTGACAATGGCGACAATTGGCGAGTCAGGTAATGGCTCTTTCTCCACAGGCCAAACTGGCGTGCTAGCATCAAGCTCAAGGGGTGGATAAAGGTTATCAGAGGGAAACTGTTCCGCCCAGGCGGTGATACTAGCCCTTAATTCCGGATTTGGGTCAGAAGGCAGCCATTTGCGAGGTGCCAAGTGCGGGGCAAAAAATACGGCGTGTTCGCCAGTTCCACTTGCAACTTCCAAAATAGTGCCAGTTGCGGGTAGTACTTGTAATAGTACCTCTAGGATAGGTTCACGATTTCGCTGTGTTGCTGGTGCATTATGTCGCGCGTCTGCTGGTGAGTTCATCTTCTCGGCTTTGCTTGAATACATAGAAAGAAAACCGTTCGTAGTCAGGACTTCAGTCCTTAAAACACAGAGGGATAAATCCCTCACTACGAACAAAATGTCATTTTACATTTAATTGTCTCCTGCAAATGTAGAGACGTTGCATGCAACGTCTCTACACCCCCTGAGAGTGTCGGGAAGGGGTTGGGGGGTTAGGTAGGGTTGTATTCCACCAAAGTGAAAACTGCGATAAAAGCGATCGCACAGTTTTAAAAATGGCAGAATTAATGGGATGATCCCCTTGCAGTCGGGTTCGCCCTGTTTCGCCACAACATCTGGAGAGTAACTTGCCAAAATCGATTCATTCCACGCAACCACCACTAAAATTTATTCCTCAGCGTTTTAACCCACTTATACTTAAAACTCTCCATTGGTTGCTGCCATTTTTCCTCCGGTTTCGCACTCGTCCTTGGCTGCCGGCGGGTATTATCCAGATAGAAGCTAAGAATGCCGAAGTATTAGCCGAACTCTACCAAAAATTCCAATCTGGGAAAATTCGCTTTTTGATAGCATTTCGTCACCCAGAGGTAGAAGACCCTTTATCGATGATGTATCTGCTTTCGCGCATTGTGCCACGGGTAGCGCGACAAAAAAATATTCCCCTGGAATATCCGCTGCACAGCTACTTCCTTTATGATCGAGGAATGACCTTATGGGCTGGTAATTGGCTAGGTTGGTTGTTTTCTCGCGCTGGGGGTATACCAATTCGCCGTGGGAAACGCATAGACCGGCAAGCTATCCAAACAGCGCGGGAATTGTTCGCTAATGGCAAAATGGCGATCGCCGTTGCACCCGAAGGCGGTACAAATGGACATAGTGGTATAGTTAGCCCCTTAGAACCAGGTGTAGCCCAGTTAGGGTTTTGGTGTGTAGAAGACTTACAAAAAGCTAACCGTTCCGAAGAAGTTTTTATTATACCCGTCGCCATCCAATATCGCTATCCTCAACCACCTTGGCAAAAACTAGATTGGTTATTGAGTAAATTAGAAGCTGATAGCGGTTTACCAGCCCAAGAAATCAATAAATCTGCCGACCAAAACCGCGAAGAAATTCTTTATCAACGCCTCTGTCGCTTGGCTGAACATCTAATTTCTGAGATGGAAGAATTTTATCGTCGCTTCTACCATCAAGACATCCCAGAAACTATTTCCACTGAAGAATCAGCCAGTCCCAACGAGATATTGATTGCCCGACTACACCGCTTAATGGATAAAGCTTTACACGTCGCCGAAGAATATTTTGGAATTCAGTCACAAGGTAATTATATTGACCGTTGTCGTCGCTTAGAAGAAACCGGCTGGAGTTATATTTACCGCGAAGATTTGCCAGATATGCAAACTTTATCACCCCTCAAACGCGGACTTGCAGATTGGATAGCTGAAGAAGCAGATTTGCGAATGCAGCACATGAGATTAGCAGAAAGTTTTGTGGCAGTTACGGCTACTTATATTAAAGAACAGCCGACAGCAGAAAGATTTGCGGAAACACTTTTACTTATCTTCGATGTGCTTTCTCGCATTAAAGATTCAACTCTTCCAGGACGTCCCCGCTTAGGTTGGAAAGCATCACAAATCACCATCGGTGAGCCAATTTCTGTTACTGAACGCTGGCAAAAATCTCAAGGTGACAGACAGACAACTAGGCAAGGTATGAGCAATTTAACGCAAGAATTGCAAACCGCCTTAGAAAAGTTAATTAGTCCAGATTCCACCCAAAACCTCTAAATCTCCCGAAAAACCTCACCCTGTCCTACCGGACATCCCTCTCCTTGCGAAGGAGAGGGACGGTTTTGCGTAGCAGAACCAGGGTGAGGTTTTAGAGGGCTTTTCAGTAATCGGATAACTTGTGTGTACACCTTAACCCTAAATTTCCCGAAGAACCTCACCCTGTCCTAACGGACATCCCTCTCCTTCGTAAGGAGAGGGAAAGGTTTTTCCATCCCCGTTAGGGGAACTGGTTATGTAAAGGCAACCCAAAATGTAGTCGCCTCCCAGGGGTTAGTGAAGAAGTTTCCATCCCCGTTAGGGGAAGTGGTTATGTAAAGAAGAGAGAAATTTAGAAACGATCCTCTTTCGTATTTGTTTCCATCCCCGTTAGGGGAACTGGTTATGTAAAGTTTGGTGCGAGTTCGGGTGCACTGGGAAATACCACTGCAAGTTTCCATCCCCGTTAGGGGAAGTGGTTATGTAAAGAGTTCACCTTTGGAACGCTTGCTAGGAGCGGGTTTCAGACCCCTAAATCGACGTATCTCTTAAAAAGAGCAAAAGATTTTCAAAAATATCCCAATTTGGCAGCCTGAAAGCCTTACAGTACAAGGCATCGACGCATCTCAACTTTCATTATGCGGTTTTCAAGGTTCGGACGAGATGCGTCGATTAATTCCAACTCAACGTATAAAATAGTAACACGTGTTACTATTTTTGTCAATTTTACTTACACAAGTTGTAGGTTGGGTTGAGGGACGAAACCCAACATCATGGTTGAAATTGTTGGGTTTCGCTTCGCTCTACCCAACCTACGAAAATAGTGAAATAAAAAAAAGACAGGCAAGATGCCTGTCCTACAAGTTAATTATTTAGAATCTTGCAACGTTTGGTCTCAGATATGAAATAAAAAAAAGACAGGCAAGATGCCTGTCCTACGAGTTAATTATTTAGCAGAGAATTTAGAAATTCATTTCGGCTGCTTGGACTTTTTCGATTTGTTTCTTCTTCAGCACTAACATGACTTGCGCTAACATCACGAGTGAGATGAATGCAACCAACCATTTGACTCTGTTCGCGTCTTGGAGGACGATTTCTGCATCATCTTGACCGAAACCACCGACGTTGGGGTTGTTGGTCAAAGCATCACCAGATGTAACTGCTTGGCCTTCAGAAACAATCAGGTCTGGGCCTGCGGGAACTGTATCAGTGACAATATCACCAGTTGCGGTTTTGGTGCTAACTACAAATTTGACGTTACCGTCTTCATCTTCTTCTTTGGCAATTTTGCTAATTGTGCCAGTGGCGGAAGCGTTGTAAATGTTGTTGTTGCTCTTTTCACCGGTGGGGTAAACTTGTCCACGTCCCCGGTTACCGCCTGCGTGTACTGAATATTTACCAAAATTGATATTTTTGTCAGTTGCGGGGTTGGGAGAAAGAACAGGGAAGACGATTTCCTGGTATTGTTCGCCTGGTAGGGGGCCAATGATGACGATGTTTTCTTTCTCTTCACTGTAGGGTTGATAGAATAGACCCTCGATTTCTTCTTTCATCTCCTCAGGAATGCGTTCTTCAGGAGCAATTTTGAAACCTTCGGGTAACATCAACACAGCGCCGACGTTTAAGCCAACTTTAGAACCATCGGCTCCCACTTGCTGCGCGCTGGTGTCGTAGGGAATTTTCACCACAGCTTTAAATACGGTGTCAGGTAGCACCGATTGGGGAATTTCCACTTCTGTGGGTTTGGCTGCTAGGTGACAGTTGGCGCAAACAATTCGCCCAGTTGCTTCGCGGGGGGTTTCGGGATAGGCTGCTTGTGCCCAAAATGGATAGGCTGCGGCAGATTGGGGAAGGGCGAGATCGCTGGTGAAGAAAAACGTCACGGTAGCGATCGCTATTAGCAATGTTTTTACCATTGCTCTAGCACTGCGAGTAATCCTCGCCGTTAAGAAAGCATTTCTCATCTCAATTTAGTCATTAGTCATTGGTTATTAGTCATTAGTCATTGGTCATTAGTCATTGGTCAGGATTTTATCTGAGACTTGGGACTAATAACTCAACAAGGAAGCACTGCTTAAGACCACCAAGGTGCTTCGTCGGTGCGGAAGTCGGTTTCTGTCCAAGGGGTCAAGACGATTTTGTCTTCGTTTACGTTGGCATGGGATAAAGCCAAAGACAGCGGTGCTGGTCCGCGCACAACCTTACCAGTTGCATCGTATTGGGAACCGTGACAAGGGCATTTAAACTTGTTTTCGGCTACATTCCAGGGAACAACACAACCTAGGTGGGTGCAGATGGCGTTAATGCCGTAATCAGCGATCGCTTCTTTGCTTTCGACCACAATATAGGTGGGGTCGCCTTTGAGTCCTTGAACTAAAGTGCGATCGCCTACGTTACGGCTTTCTAGAAATTTACTGACGCTAACTTCGTTGCCCAATTCGTCTTTTGCCGTCACCCCGCCACCAGCACCACCGCTAGCAGGTGGAATAAAGTAATTAACAACGGGATACAATGCACCTAGTGCCACCCCTGTGACAGTCCCAAAAGTGAGCAGATTCATGAATTGACGACGCCCCATATCGGGCACGTCCACGGATTCAGAAAATTGAGCCATAATCTACGCGCTCTTTGTGTATTTTGATAAGCATTAGTGACCAGAGTACCAGTACTTGAGCAACTCTCGTCTGAGTCGAAATGCTAACGCTCACAACGATGCCATACTTCTTTGTTGCAAGATATATTTAGCATCTTTTCTGTTAGCATTACATTTCTTTATATCCCTATCATACTGGAGTTACGGAACTTAATATCATAACTAAATGTAAAATCTAATTGAGAAAAGCCATGACCCCAAATTGGGATAGTCCATATTGTTTCAAATCGATGGAACAGCCCAATCATGAGTCTTCCCAATCGAAAATCTATGAGCCAAAATCCAAAATTGGTATGACAGGACAGGAATTACGCCAAATGTTGATTGACAAGTGGGGCTACTCTTACGATGTCCAGTTTCGGCGGACACAGGGGAAGATATTTCTGCAAGTGATGTGGAAATACCTTGAGCAAGCGTCTTTTCCCTTAAGCGAGGCAGAGTACCAAGAACATCTCGATGGGATTGCTAATTATCTTTCTGCCTTGGGTGGGACAACACAAGTGCAAAAATTCATTACCCAAACACGCGATCGCCCTCGACTCGGTAAAGCTGTTAGCATTCCTCTAGAGTTGGGTGAACGCGCTTCAGAATGGATGTTATGACCTGTTATCGCCCCTATCTGATAAATTTACAGAGCGTAAAAATAGTCCAAAACAAGGCAATAATCAGTTATTTGTTTCATTTACTTGTAAATTGACATTTTGAATGCGTGAATTTTCAATTAGAGCCACCTGATCGTCATTTACCTATGAGCTTAACTAAACCAACACCACCAAAGTAAAGACCTAAAACTGCTCCTGCTAAGAGACTTTGGGTTAGAGGATCAGTAGACGGTGTCAGCACAGCACCCAAAATCACTGCGCCCATAATTACGAAACGCCAACCAGCCACCATTTTTTGTGAAGAGACAATTCCTAAATTACCGAGCAACAATTGGATAATCGGAATTTGAAAAGCTAACCCAGTGCTGAACAACAGCAACAGCACAAATTCAAAATATTTATCAATCGACCACAATTGCTCCACTACATCCGCGCCGTAGCTGATAAAGAATTTTAAAGCGGCGGGGATAAGTAGCAAGTAAGCAAATACTAACCCCCCCAGAAATAGCACACTCGACCCCAAAACTACAGGCGCTAACAAACGGCGTTCGCGGATAGTCAGTCCTGGCAGCACAAACTGGATAATTTGGTAAAGAATAAACGGACTAGCAAGCACCAAGCCGCTATAACCTGCGACTTTGAAGGAGACAAAGAAATATTCTCCGGGAGCTAGTTGGAGAAATTTAACGCCTTGAGCCGGGACTTGCAGTAATTGCACTAGGGGCTTGACGGCGAGAAAACAGCCGATAATGCTGACTGCTACGGCAATTAGAGAATAAAAAATCCGGTAGCGCAATTCTTCAAGGTGGTCGAAAAGCGACATTTCCACCTCATCGGGTAAGTCATCAAGCGGATCAACTTCTGAGTTGCCGTATCCTTCTAGGTCAATATCGGGAGAATTAATAGTATCTATGTCTGGTGAAGGCGTCATAAGTCAAAGCGCTGCACGCGGTACTGATGATTGGGAATTGGGGATTGGGGACTGAGGATTGGGGATTGGGAAAAACTCTTACCAATTACCAATTACCAATTACCAATTACCCAGTCTCCGTTAACTATTTTATCTGGCGAAGCCGCTACCAAAAGAGGTTTTTGGCTGCTGTGAGATTTTTGTCCGGTTCTTTGGGGTTGCGTCTGCATAAGTGAGTAGGAAGCCATCTTGTAGGCAATGCCTACCTTAAAAAAAGGTTAGAATCGGAAATTTAATTGATAAATCAAGTCTCTATGGTCAGCAATATTTAGTAAATTGCCACAATATCAGCATACAATGCTCAGTTTTTAAACTCCGGTTCATCAAGATGGTGTCTCCTATAACGCAATCGGAACTCTTGAACTGAGGTTTTGTATGAATAGGACAATTTGCGCGGGATTAATGGCCTTGCCAGTTTATCTGTACAATTCCAGTGCCGGCTTTGCTAGTAGTGGCGTGCCATTCTTTCAGCAGATGTTTCCCATCACAGTTGTTCAGAGGGTCTTCAGCACAAATACTCAGTTACACCTAGTACCGTGGGCAATAGCTGCTAGAGATGACCAACCAGAAGATTGCCTGCGTTTAGGAATTTGTAAGGATTGATCGGGAATTACTTGCAGTTGGATGTTAACAGCACTTGCTTTGACGGCGAATTTATATTTAAATAACACTAATTTTATCTACATAAATTAACCCAGCTATGAAAATTTTGTGGGGTTAAATTAGCAGGAGCTAAATTTTTAATTGTACTTAATAGTACCTTTTTCTGTTTCAGATATTTTTACAATTTATAGCAATAGATTTTTAATAGTCGGCAGTTTTGGCAGCTTTGACTAGAAAATAAAGCAGAAGGCACGGGGCAGAAAAATATTTGCTTTTGTGTTGTGCAAGTAGTTTATGAGTGTTTTACTTGTAAGGGTATTTCTGCTGCCTTTATTTTTAAATGAGGCATTCCCCTGTAGTACATATATATGTAAAACTATCCGGAGTGCTGCTATTTTGGAATGTAATTTGAGTAAGATGTACTACAGTCAAGTATTAATTCCCAAAAGTAAATATATTTATTGTGTTTTTGTCGTCCCTATTCCTGAGTGAATTCGATTAGTTATGCTCCTAGATTTAGAAAGATTTTATCAGGCTTGCAATCCCAGCAGACCACTAATGATAGGAAATGCTGCCGATCGCCGGTACTATATCGATTTTGCCTCGGTGCGGGGGGGCAAAATTATTGAGGCTTTGCAGCGCACTATCACCCGCATCTCGCCGGATGCACCAACCTGTCAGCTATTTACAGGACACCTTGGTTGTGGTAAATCCACGGAGTTGTTGCGCCTGAAAGCTGAGTTGGAGGAACAGAAATTTCAGGTAGTTTATTTTGAGTCCACCCGTGTGCTGGAAATGGCGGATGTGGATGTGACTGATATTCTGTTGGCGATCGCAGGTCAGGTGAGTGAAAGCCTAGAAGCGATGCAAATTCGCCTCAAACCTAGCTACTTTACCAAGTTGTTTGCTGAGGTGGTGGATTTTCTGCAAACCCCGATTGAACTTGGGGTTGAAGCTGAATTGTCTGTTGGAATTGCCAAAATTACCGCTAAAACGAAAGAAAGCCCCCAATTACGGCGACGCTTAAGAGACTATCTGGAACCACGGACAGAAAATATTCTGTTCTCAATTAACAAAGAACTGCTAGAACCTGCTAACGCTGTACTCAAAGCTAAAGGCAAAAAAGGACTGGTGGTAATTGTCGATAACCTAGACAGAGTAGCAATTCGTCCTTTACCATCGGGGCGATCGCTTCCTGAATATTTATTCATCGAGCGGGGTGAACAATTACGCAAACTGCATTGCCACGTAGTTTACACAATTCCCCTAGCTATCACTTTCTCTAACGATAGCGCCGAACTCCAACACCGCTTGGGGGGTGGGGTAGCACCAAAAGTATTGCCAATGATACCCGTGCGTCTACGTTCTGGGGAAATTTTTCCCGAAGGGCTAGAACTGATGCGGCAAATGGTTTTGGCTAGAGCCTTCCCCGACATTTTGGTAGGCGATCGGTTAGGCTTGATTACGGAGGTATTTGATAGTCTGGAAACTTTAGATCGGTTGTGTCTGATCAGTGGTGGTCATGTGCGCGACTTGCTAGGGTTGCTGTTTGACTGTCTCCGTGACCAAGATCCACCCTTTGACCGTGACTGTGTCGAATTGGTGATTCAAAGACAGCGAGATTACCGAGCCAAAGCCATCGACCCCCATGAGTGGGATTTAATTTTTCAGGTGGTGCAAAAGCAACGAGTTGGCGGTGAAATTGAGTACCACACTCTGTTGCGGAGTTTATTTGTCTTTGAATATCGCGATCGCCAGGGTGCTTGGTTTGCCGTCAACCCAGTGTTAGCCGAAACGCAAAAATTTAAATCATGGTTGAACGACACCCACCAGTAGATATAACAGCGGCTAACGAGCGTGCTCTGCGGAGTTTGGGGAGGGCAATTTCCCTCTCTAGTGGTCAATTCTCGGTGGTTTTGGTGTGCTGTAACTATCAAGTCTTGCAGGAGCTACTCCTGCAAAGACTTACAGAACTGACGATGGGAGCTTACCAAATTCAAAAGGTAGTTTTGCCCCGCAATGCCAGAAGTCTTTATACAACTATCCATTTCCAGCTAACGGTTGATCAACCCTTAGCATTAATGATCTTGGGTTTAGAGTCAGTAGATGGACTTGATGACTTACTAACTTCGATCAATCACATTCGCGACGAATTTCGCAAACGCCACACCTTCCCAATGGTTTTGTGGGTAAATGAAGAAGTATTGCAAAAGCTAGTGCGCTTGGCACCAGATTTCGCTAGTTGGGCAGCAACACCGATTCGGTTTGAAATGACCTCTCCAGATTTGTTGCTATTTCTGCAACAAGAAACTGACTCTTTGTTCGCCACAGTGTTACACGCTAACACTGATCAAAATAATCAAATAAATGTTGATAATTTCACTTTAGAGCAAGTCTGGCAGCGCAGTTATGAACTCCAGTTTGCGATTAAAGAGTTAGAACATCGCGGTATTAGCTTAGAGCCAGAATTAAATGCTAGTCTGCAATTTGTTTTTGGTCTAGATGATTATGTCAGTGACCGGATAAAGTTAGCTTTAACCCACTTTCTCCAAAGCTGGCAATTTTGGCAAGAAGAAACGATAAAAGAAGGACAGAGGCAGCGAAGAGAGAGAAGAAGAGGTATTGTAGAATGGGAAAATTCATCGAAATCTCCTATTCCTGTCTCTCCGTCGCTTCATCTGCTACGCCAGGGAGTTTTATTTTTTTACATTGGTTTATGTTATTCCCGTTTGGCAGAACAAAATCAAACAGAAAATCGCCGTCATTGGTATGACGCTAAATATTATTTTCAGCAATGTTTGAATGTTTTTCATGTAGCTAAACGTGTAGATTTAGTTGCTGAGTTTATTGCTAAACTCGCTGAAGTTTTGCAACATCTCCAAGAATGGTCAGAATTGCAACTTATTGCTCAAGAGTCTCTGGAGTTGCATCAAAATTATGGTAGCCAAATTCAACTGGCCTGCGACTACGGTTTTCTGGCTCAAGTAGCTGTGCAGCAATTCAGGTGGGTGCAAGCGAGTATTTTAGCTCATGTAGCGCTACTGAAATTAGGGGAAGCACAAAAACATCATGAACCACATCACAGCTTGTTTCCCTTGCTGCTGGGACAAATTTATTATTTGATTTTAGCGAAGGCACAGCGTCATATAGGTGAGCAAGACATAGCTGATGAATATCTAGAAAAAGCAACTTTAGAACTGTCAGCAGCTTTAGAAAATAGCGAGCATCAATATGATGCCCATCGTTATATTCGCTTATTGCGGAATATGCGATCGCTTTATTTTGAAGCAGGTCGCTATCTGGAAGCATACATTATTCGCCAAAAACGCCGTTCTGTTGAGCAGCAGTACGGCTTTCGCGCTTTCATCGGTGCCGGTCGTCTCCAACCCCAAAGACAAGCCACCAACCCAGCTTTGATGTCATCTACCGGCAATCGCAGCGTCGCTTTAGAAATTGCTGCCTCTGGTCGGGAAGGTGATATTAATAACTTAATTGGCAGAATTAGCCGCGCTGATCAAAAGTTAACGGTGATTCACGGTCAATCAGGAGTGGGTAAGAGTTCAACCGTCAGCGCAGGCTTAGTCCCAGCATTGCAAAATCGCGCTATTGGTGATCAAATTGCCGTACCTGTGGTACTACAAGTTTATACCGATTGGGTGCGGGAATTAGGGAAATCTTTAACAGCGGCAGTCTCTCTGATTAAGGGAAGTCCAGCCATTGAACTGGCTACACCCACCACCATTGACGAGATTTGGCAGCAATTACGCGAAAATGCTGATAACCATTTAATTACGGTTTTAATTTTTGACCAATTTGAAGAATATTTCTTTGGTTATACTGACCGCAATCAAAAGCAAGAATTTGATAGATTTATTAGCGACTGTCTGAATATATCCTTTGTCAAAGTTATCTTATCTTTGCGAGAAGATTATTTACATCGATTATTAGAATTTAAACATCTCTCGGCACTGGAAGCAATTAATAATAATATTCTTGACAAAAATATCCGCTATCAGTTAAATAATTTTTCCCCAGAATATGCCAGAGCTATTATCCAAAAGTTAACCGAGCGATCGCAATTTAATTTAGAACCTACTTTGATTGATGCCTTAGTCGAAGATTTATCAGCAGAACTAGGAGAAGTCCGCCCGATTGAGTTGCAGGTAGTGGGAGCACAACTGCAAGATGAGCGCATTACCAAATTAGAGCAATATCAGCCCTATCGACCAAATAAACTGATCGAGCGCTACATCAAAGAACTGATTAAAGACTGCGGAACCGAAAATGAACGCGCAGCTTTACTCGTCTTGTATTTATTAACAGATGAAAGTAACAAACGTCCATTTAAAACCCGTGCTGAGTTAGCAGCAGAACTAGCAGAATTAGAAGATGCTGCCAAATTAGAGTTAGTTTTAGATATTTTAGTGCGCTCTGGGTTAGTAGTGTTATTCCCCGATGTTCCCGAACGCTATCAACTAATTCATGATTATTTAGTAGACTTGATTCGCTACCTCCAACAACAAGAATCTAGCTTACAGGCACAACTGAATCAATTACGTGACAAAGTAGACCAAAGTCAAACGGAAATTGAGCGACTTAAAAGCGAACTGCGGCAAAAAAAGCAGCAAGCTAAATTGGTAGATACTCAACCCCAACAGGGATTAGATTTAGTTACAGAACTGCGGGAGCTACGCAAGCGAGAAGAACTGACTCAGTTAGAAATTGAACACCTGCGAGCCGAACTTAAAGAAAAAGAGTTAACTACTCAATTAGTCGAAAGTCAAGAAAAACAACGGCTGAGTGAAGTTCGCTTAAATCGTTCCCTGAAAATTGCCCTTGGTGCTTCTATTTTTGCCATATTCGGGTTAACTATTTCTATAATCACCGCAGTAGATAGCGAAATTAAAACCCTCAGTGCATCCAGTGAAGCACTTTTTGCCTCACAAAAAGGCATCGATGCTGTCAAAGAAGGTTTGAAGGCTGGCAGAAAATTACAACAGAATATCTGGGTAGATTCCTATACGCGGCAACTGGTGCTAACGTCCCTATACCAGGCAGTTTACGGGGTAAAAGAGCGCAATCGCTTGGAGGGACATTTGTCTGGGGTCAATAGCGCTACATTCAGCCCTGATGGTTCTTTGATTGCCTCAGCCAGTGCAGACGCAACTATCGACCTTTGGCGTCCTGATGGTAGCTTGTTACACACCTTGGCGGGGCATGATGATGTGGTGAATAGCGCTACATTCAGCCCTGATAGTCAAATTATTGCTTCCGCTAGTCAGGATAAGACGATAAAACTGTGGAGTCGGGAGGGTAAGCTGCTGGCTACTTTATCAGGGCATCAGGCTGTGGTAAATGGTGTCAGTTTTAGTCCCGATAGTCAAATTATTGCTTCTGCTTCTTTAGATAAAACGGTGAAATTGTGGAGTCGTGACGGTCAACTGCTCAACACTTTAACAGGGTTTGGTAATGCGGTTTTGGGTGTAGCTTGGTCGCCTGATGGTCAAATAATTGCGGCGGTGAGTGCTGACAATATAACCAAGCTATGGAGTCGAGAAGGTAAATTGCTGAAGGTTTTACAGGGACATGAAGATGCCGTTAAAAGTGTAGCTTGGTCACCGGATGGTCAAACAATTGCTACCGCCAGTTTAGATAAGACGGTGAAACTCTGGAGTCGAGACGGTAAGTTTTTGAGAACTCTGTCGGGACATAGTGCTGGTGTGACTAGTGTGAGTTTTAGTCCTAATGGTCAAACAATCTCTTCAGCTAGTACCGACGAGACAATTAAACTCTGGAGTCGGTCTGGTGCACTGTTAGGAACCTTGAAGGGACATAATAATTGGGTAAATAGTGTCAGCTTTAGTCCAGATAGCAAGACTTTGATTTCTGCCGGTCGGGATAAAACTATTAGACTTTGGCGATGGGATGATGTGTTGCTGCGAAACCCCAAAGCTAATAATGATTGGATTACTAGCATCAGTTTTAGTCCTGATGGTAAAACGTTGGCGGCGGCGAGTCGAGATAAAACAGTGAAACTCTGGAGTCGCGATGGTCAACTGCTGAATACTTTACCAGGTGATGAGGATCAAGTCTGGGGTGTAGCTTGGTCAGCTGATGGAGAAACTATCGCTTCAGCTAGCAAAGATAAAACAGTGAAACTCTGGAGTCGCGATGGTCAACTGCTGAATACTTTGAAGGGTCACAAAGATGCGGTTTTAGGTGTAGCTTGGTCAGCTGATGGAGAAACTATCGCTTCAGCTAGCAAAGATAAAACAGTGAAACTCTGGAGTCGCGATGGTCAACTGCTGAATACTTTGCAGGGACATACCAACGCCGTGAATTGGGTCAGCTTTAGCCCTGATAGTCAGTTGTTAGCATCAGCCAGTGATGACGCTACGGTGAAGGTTTGGGGACGTGATGGTAAACTGCTGCACAACTTAACTGGTCATAGCCGGCGGGTAAATGGTGTAGCCTGGTCACCTGATGGAAAAACTATAGCCTCAGCCAGTATTGATAGTACAGTGAAACTTTGGAGCCGGGAAGGGACTTTTCTCAAAACTCTCTCAGGGGATGGTGATGGTTTCATCAGTGTTAGTTTTAGTCCCGATGGTAAAACTCTGGCTGTCAGCAGTGATGATAAGGTGAGGCTGTGGAACCGGGAAGGGACGCTGCTGATTGCTTTGAAGGGTGATAAGGATGAGTTAACCAGTGTCAGTTTTAGCCCTGATGGTAAAACTCTGGCTGCGGGTAGTGGTAATGGTACGGTGATTTGGCGAAATCTGGCAGATATTAAGCTGGAAAGCTTACTGGATAATGGTTGTGGTTTAATAAATGACTATCTGTTGCATAATCCGAAGGTGACGAAAAGCGATCGCACTTTGTGTCCTAATAAGTGATCTAGAAAAATTACTGCTAATTACGCAATAAATTAATCAACCATTGCTGTATTAAAGTTACAAATTTTTTACAGCAAGCGTCTCTGTTCTGCTATGTGTGATGGTGCAAAGTGCCCGCTCTTTGCGCCCTCTCGACTACCTATTAACCAATACGGTTCAGTTAAGAAGAATTGTAGCAACTGTTGTTTTTCCCTCCTATGAAACATCACCCCAAAACTGACTAAAATACACAAATATACTGCTATTCAGCAACTCCTCTACTACTCTAGGGGATGATTTATTTTTGTTGGCATCTCTAATATTCTGAGTACAGTAAATCATGGAAAAAGATTTCAACTATGGCTACAGTTACCTTGGTTGCTGCCAGACAGGTTTCATTAATTCCTGCACAAGAGATTAGAGCTACTCAAGATAAGCTCAAAGAACTTCAGAATTACCAGAATAATAACTGGGCAATCGGTCTCAACGGAGATACTTTTCAACCAGATGGATTCCTGGGGTTCTTTAGTCAACGAGGATTATCATTCAAGTACTACATTAACAATCAAGGTGTTTCAGTAGGTTCACCCTCTGCTTACGGTGAGAATATTACAACACTAGAGAGATACATAGCAAACATCCGTGCCGAGGAACAAGCATCGGTCGAATCTACAATCAAAGAGCTAGAGTATTACAAATCTAATTTCTGGGCAATTGGTCTCAACGGAGATACTCTTCAACCGGATGGATTTAATAATTTCTTTGCTGCTAGGGAATTAACATTTAAGCCTTTTGTGAGAAGCAAAGTTTCCATAGGTCAGGAATCTGCCTATGATGAAAACATCGCCACTCTCAGGAACTACTTGAAGTCAATCGGCTAGATTCGTTACTAGTTAATAGGTTAGGTTAATACGGTTCAGTTAGAGCCAAAAACCCTAAACTGCATAGGTTGGCTTGAGGAACGAAACCCAACATTTCCGAGGTTGTGTTGGGTTTCACTTCTTACTGCTCCGCAGAAGCAAGCTACAACCCAACCTTGCTCATATGACTAAAGTTGTGCGGACTGACGTGGGTTGGGAGATCTTAATATACAAGTTCATAAAGAAGTAGAAGCCAACCCTATATCTGGATTTTCATCTATTTTTATGATAAGTCTCTCATAAACACCTAACTGCTCTCTGAATTCTTCAATTTCAATTAACAATTCAACCTCTTTTCTCCCCTCAAATTTACCTGCTGGTAGTTCCTGTAACCGCTGATCAATACGCCAAAATAATTTATCTAAATCTAGTAGGGCTATTTTTACTGGTGAATTTGCTTCATCACCAGCAAATGAGGGGATACCCAACGATCTGAAAGATTCGGCGATCGCTTCTTGCGCTGATTGTTTATACTGCTATTGTTGCTTTTGTTCTAGTTGCTGTTTTTGAGCAGTTAATAATTCGTCACTTACAGACTGAATTATTGCATCAAATGTCTCTCCCAATTTTTCAGGAGACTTGTCAATGTCGTTAATAAAATTTTGTAAATTAGCAAAAATTAATGGTAAATTCTGCTGAATACTAGGTGAACCCGAAATTTATTCTAATTTATTAGTTAATTCCTCCATTTCTTCACTGATATTGATTCCTTGAGATTGCAGCGTCTCTTGTAAGGAATTGATACGAGAATTTGCAATAACTATTTGCTCAGGGTTTTGTAATGTGCCTTCACTTAATAAGTCTTTTAAGTTTGTGTATAAATTATCAACAGCAGCTTGAGCAATTTCAGGTTTATTTTGCAATTCTTGAGAATTAACCCCTAAGACTGAAGAAATTAGGTTTGACTCTGAAGTAGACTCTAAAGTCTGGGTTGCAAACAACATAAAATCACTAAAGGCATTTTTAGCTGTTTCCAAAGCTTGGTTCATATCAGATTGGAGATATTCTCTAGCCTCTAAATCTGTAATTTCAAAGGAAATTATTATAGTTACCAATCAAAGTAAAAAGTATTAGTGCATTCTCCAAGTCACAACAATTGCAACTTGCTCCTCTCTACACCAGTAACCCATTTTTATCGATAAGTTTTTCCAGCCATTCCAGGAAGCTATCGCAATACCATTCGCATTCTCCACCTTCAATGGAACGGTAAACACCCCAACGCCGAGTTCCGGTAGCATCGAACGTGTAGCCTAAACCTATAGATTCGTTTTCCATATCTTGACCTTCTCCAACTCGAACCACCGAAGTACAAAACGCATAAAATCCATCATCATCAATCACTTCACCCCCATCTTTAATCAGATGAAAGCTTATTTCTTCTAAAAAGCCAAATATTGCTATGACTAATTCTCCTTTAGGCCAATCAACCATTGCTCCAGAATAATATTCCAGAAAATCAATATATCCCGGATCTTTTCGTAGAAAAGAATATTGTTCGAGGAAACTATCAATTTCTTTTTGTAATTCTAGGCTAGGTGATTCAGGATGTTTTGGGCCTCTTCCGACTGTCACATAACCAAGTTCGGTAAATTTTTGCATCAAAGAATGAATATCCATTTTAAAATGTTTATTTCTTTGAAGTATAGATGATTGATCATCTTGACCTGTTAAATAGCTAAATAACGTTCTATTTCTGCAATTGGCTTGATTGTAGCACAACAAGCTATTCCTAGATATAAATGTAGTTCACTTGTCGGGTTTGATGCTAAATCAATTACACCGAAATACAGAGCTTCAACAAATCGTTTGTTCTCAACTAGTTTTTCAATGGGAGGATGAAACATAACAGTTTTCTCAATTCAATTAATTTAGGAAAAATTCCTACATCCTTGACAAACTGGTATATCTCTATCACCAACATTAAGTTTATTCAGACAATTCACTTCTAATTAACTGGAGATGAGATAACTTGTATATTTTGAGATCTCGATCCGCCTACCCTAGCAGAAATGCATAATTTAACATTATCCAAACTAGATGTAATTTAGCTTACTAGAAACTCTGACAGCGATTTTCAGGTAAATAGACTTGCTGAGTTGACATTTTGAATTGCTTACGGCGTTGGTAATTTTGGATGTTCAGCCGAGTATTTACTCACTAGGGCGGATACTTCTGGGTTGTATAGTCGCTGATAATTCCAGTAATTACCAAATACTTGCCGGACGTAATTTTTGGTTTCGTCAAAGGGAATATCTTCAACAAATTCATCTGGATCTTCTCTCGGCAAAGTTCTCAACCACTTGTCAACGTTGCCGGGGCCAGCATTATAACTAGCGATCGCTAATAAGGAGTTATTGTTATATATCTTATGGGTATGCTCCATATACCACGTCCCCAGCATGATGTTATCGTCGGGCTTTTCTAAGTTAATTGTTTTAATGTCTAACTTGATTTGTGGAGCTATCCATTTAGCTGTGTCTGGCATGATCTGCATTAAGCCGGTAGCACCAACAGGGGATTTAACTTTAGCCTCAAACCGAGATTCTTGCCGCATCAGGGCAGTAACTAACAGGGGATTAACTTTCCGTTCCGCAGACCATTTTGAAATCTCCTTGAGATAGGGAAACGGATAACGGGCTTGCCAGTAGGTGATTTGTTTGCTAAGAGCTTCATACTGTGCTTTGTCTTCGGGTGTTTCCCGGTCTTCTAATTTAGAAATTGTGTTAATTCCTAATAAATTTTCTCCCCTTGTCAACTGCATCAACCCTTCGGTAAATTGCTCTGGTACAGTGGGCTGGGCTTTATTGAGAAATTCTGTTTCCCATTGCAACCAAGCATCACGGTCTTGACCTAGCAGATATAATTCTTTAAAAGTCTCAGAACCTGCCGGAGGTACTGGACGCTGGGGTGAAACAACTTCCGGACTCATGAGGCGAACATTATTAAAGCTACCAACATTCAGCCCCAAAATGTTTGCGGCTCGCCATGCGTAATAAGATTGGGGAAATTGGCTCAGTACGTATTCATAAGCCGTTTTAGCCTCTTGCTGTTTGCCTAAGATAGTTGCCCATTTACCCACCCAAAAGCCGGCTCTAGGAGCCAAAATACTGTTGGGGTTGTTGGTAACAATTGGTTCTGCCCATTGCCATGCCCCGATGTAATCTTTGGCTTTGGCTTTCTCTTTGGCTATTTTCCAGCGATATTCTGCTGCTTCATCAGAATTGGCGTACTTGCCTAGGAGTAATTCTCTAGCTGCGCCGGCTGATTTGCTATCCTTCAGGGCTTCTAAGGCTTTGGCTTTTTGTACCAGTGCTGTACTGGCTTGGTCTGGAGATTTACTGATGACTTGGTTAAGGTAGGGTATGGCGTCTTTGGTTGAAGCCATTTCTGCTAACCGCAGTCCGGCAGTTCCAGTTTCTGGTGCTGTGGGGAATTGCTGTACTAGTTGTTTATAGGTGGCGATCGCATTTTCCCGTTCTTTGCCCCCTACTTGTAAACCCCTGCCAGTGCGGTAAAGATTGCGCGCTGTCTTGGGTGCTTTGGCACAAGCCGCTGCCGCTTTCGTAAATTGACTATTTTCCCAATAAGCTGTACCAATGATGTCCCAGTCTTCGGGTTTGAGATTGGGCTGTTTCACCAGCTGATCCAATACACCTACTATTCCTGGTTGGTTAAAGGCATATTTTGCCAGAATTAATTGTAATTTTGGCTGATTGGGATTTTCTTTTAACCGTTTGCGGATAATTTCCCAAGTCAGGGGATGAGAAGGAAATTGAGCGATCGCTTGATCTTGTAGTTTTGGTTGGGCGATCAGATATATAGCTTTAACTGCGGCCGCTTCTTTGGGATACTTTCTCAGCACTTCTCGCCGCAGATCCGAGGCTTTGCCGCCTTCAGACAGCATATCCTGAGCCTGGGCCTGTTTCAGCAACACGTAGGGCGCTAGCGCCGGATAGTCTTTATCTAGTCCTTCGAGTAAACTCAGCGCTTTTTTCGCTTGGGTTCTTTCAACGTAATCACTAGCCAAAAGATAACGGGCACGTTCCCGATCTAGCGATCGCGAACCTTGGGCAATTGTGGCTAGTTTTGCCGCTCTTTCTGGCAGAGACTGTGAGACCAGTGGAAACACGGCTGATGTGGCTTTGTTGGCTTCAGAGACTTGCTCAGGCTCACTCTTACTGAGTTTGAGCCATTGCCCTAGGTTTTTTCCTAACTGAGGCGCTGACACCATTGCCCCGGCGAGAAAGGCACACAGTCCTACACCGGCAATCAGCGAAATTTGTTTTTTCTGTAGTTTCTTCAGCATCGATACCCGCTGAAAATTTCCGATAAATTTCTTGAAACTCTAGCACTACTTGCGGTCAGTGTTATCACTTTTTAGGCAGATATTTGGAATTTTTTTGGGTAAAAACGCAAAATATCAATCTTTTTAAAGATTGATGCTCGGTTACCAGTACCTTAGACTGAGCGTCTAGCGCTCATTCTATTCTATTACATCTATCGTCAGTGTATGGTACGAAAATTTTAGGTTAGCGGCTTACAAGAAAATACTTAATTTAATGTAAAATCTGCCCTTGATTTTTTAAGTAACCTGAATCCAATTTAGGTAGGTTGAATTAAAGATAAAACCGCTGTACTTCTTGTTATTGCCGAAATTACGGCATCTTTTTCGCTTTTCAGGGCGTTACGGAAGCCGTAGCATCGACTACTTATTTCACCGTTTTGCTAATTCGGGAGTTCGCCCTTTCAAACCAATCATCAACTTCAGGGCAAAGATTTTTACCATCGGGACTCGCTGCATAATGCCTAAACCCAGGCGACGAATTACGACTAATGGTAAAAAGTTATTAGAAAAAACCCGATCTAACAAATCGGTGAAACCTAAAATTGCTAGATTTTCCTGTTTTCGCCAGCGTTCATATTTTTTGAGGATTTGGATTTTACCAATATCTTCACCGGCTTGATGTGCTGTTTGGATGATTTGCGCCAAGGCTGCTGCATCACGAATACCCAAGTTTAAACCTTGTCCACCGACGGGATGACAGTTGTGTGCTGCATCGCCAACTAAAGCTAAACGGGGGAGGACATAGCGATCGCTCTGCATTAGTTGTACCTGGAAAATAAAGCGATCGCCTAATAATTCCAATTTACCCATCTGATCACCATAGCGGCGGCTGAGTTCAGCCAAAAATTGCTGATCATCTAAAGCGCACAAAGCCTTTGCTTCTTCATGGGGTGCTGTCCAAACAATCCGGCAGCGGTTTCCAGGCAAAGGTAAAATCGCAAAGGGACCACTAGACCAAAATTTCTCGTAGGCGGTATTATTGTGTGATTTTTCTGGTTTGACAAAGGCCACAATGCAAGACTGCCAATACTTCCAGCCTTTGGTTTTAATCCCCGCAGCTTGCCGAATCGGCGATCGCGATCCATCAGCACCTACTAGTAATTTACTGCGAATTGTCCGCGGCTCACCCTCAACTGTGATATTGATGTTAACTAGATCTTGTTCGTTCTGGGTATTTACCACCAACGCCGGACAAAGATAAGTCACATTCGGACAATTTTGGACAAATTCTTGTAAAGGCTGCAACAGCGCTTGGTGTTCTGCCACATATCCTAACTCTGATGTTCCTAAATCAGAGGTTTGAAAGGCCACCACATCAGGATAATCGGCGTCAGAAAGTTTAACCTGACAATATTTGGCGATTTCGGGCAGTATTTTCTCCCAAATGCCAATTCCCTGGAAAATTTGCGCCGACAGCATATGTACAGCGTAAGCTTGTCCTTTAGCTACTGCGGCTGAGGCCACTTTTGCCTCAATCAGCAACACAGTTAAGCCAGAGTCTTTTAAAGCAGCGGCTAGGGTTAAGCCAACAATCCCACCGCCGACAATTACCAAATCGTAATCATATCCCCGCTTGTCTGTGGGTGTGTGGGGAGGGGAAAAAGTTTGAGTAAGCTGCGTCAGGGACATTGTTAAGATAAATTACAGCGCTTTAACTACTATTGTGACGCGATCGCGCCTTTTAGGGCAAGGTAATTTCTCTAAGCAAAAGTTAAAGTCATTAGATCCTCTGCCATTTCAAAATTAGCTGTCACATTTTGCACATCATCTAATCCTTCGAGACTATCGATTAATTTAAAAAGCGATCGCGCCTGATCAACTTCGGTAACTTCCACCTGATTACCAGGAATCCAGCGCAATTCGGCATCTGTCACCTTAAAGCCTTTGTGTTTTAGTGTCTGACTCAGAATTTCTAATTTGCCGATGTCGGTAAATACCTCAGCCGTCTCATGTTCCGTCATCTCATAAGACTCAGCATCGCCTTCTAGAGAAGCTTCTAAAAGCTGTTCTTCATCAACTACACCCGACACCACACAAACACCTTTTTGGGCGAACATCCAGCTAACACAACCTGTTTCGCCGAGATTGCCGCCATTTCGACTAAAAGCCATTCGCAAGTCCGCAGCCGTGCGATTACGGTTATCTGTGAGGGCTTCAATCAAAATTGCTACACCACCAGGGCCATAGCCTTCATAGCGAATCGCTTCTAAACCGATGTGATCGCTACCAAAAGTACCAGCACCTTTAGCGATCGCTCTTTCGATATTATCGTTAGGAATACTCGCCGCTTTTGCCTTGTCAATAGCTGTGCGGAGTTGAAAATTAAGCGCTGGATCAGGAACGCCGCTTCTGGCAGCTACAATAATCGCCCGTGACAGTTGAGTGAAGGTTTTACCCCTTTTGGCATCCACCACTGCCTTCTGGCGCTTAATATTGGCCCATTTACTATGTCCTGCCATAATCTGAAAAATATCAAAACTCTATTTAAAACTTAGGATATATCTAGCTTTTGCCTTGATGCAAAGGTTAGATACTGTTTCTCAACCTCAGCACCAAATGGGTAAATTGAACAATCATCTACATCAACATTATGGGCTAGGTTTTTTCGCCCCTGACAATTCTTGGCGAAAAAGCAAGACAGCTCGAAACTACCTTAGCAGTTTACTGGGGATACTGCTTGTAGGCATATTAGCTTTGGGTGGGTGTCAGACTATCATGCCTGGTAAAGCAAGTAAAGTGATTCATCTAACTCTGTGGCATGGTGTAAATCCGCCACCAAATCGGGATGTATTGCAAAAGCTGGTAGATAAGTTTAATCAAACCCACCCAGATATTCAGGTAGAGTCTCTTTATGTCGGGCAACAAGATCAGCAAATGCCTAAGATTTTGGCAGCGGTGGTAGGAAATGCACCTCCTGATTTGTTGTGGTTTAACCCGACAATTAGCGGACAGTTGGTGGAATTAGATGCTATTTTGCCTTTGGACGAGAAGTTAGAATTTTCACCAGTCAAAGAGGAAATTGACCCCGCTTTGTATACCTCGATGGAATACAAGGGGCAAATTTGGTCGGTGCCGTTTGCGACAAATAATGTGGGTGTTTTTTACCGTCCGAGTTTGTTTGCAGCGGCGGGAATTAGTGATGTACCGCGCACTTGGGAAGAGTTGCGGCAAGTTGCCAAGAAATTAACTCGTGATACCAATGGCGATCGCAAAATAGATCAACATGGAATAATTCTGCCTTTGGGAAAGGGTGAATTTACGGTGTTTACCTGGTTACCGTTTATGTGGAGTGCTGGCGGCGAATTGGTGATTGGTGATTCACAACAAGCGGCGGGAGTAGTTTTGCAAGATAATAGTGGTGCGATCGCCGCTTTGCAATTTTGGCGAAATTTGATTTTGGATGGTACGGCAGTACTATCGGAACCAGAACGGGGTTATGAGATTGCAGACTTGTTAGCCGGTAAGATTGCCATGCAGGTAACTGGCCCCTGGAGTCTAGGGGAATTTAAACAGAGTGGCGTAGATTTTAATGTTTTTCCGATTCCTGTTGATCAAATACCTGCAACGGTGATTGGTGGCGAAAATCTCTTTTTATTCAAAACCACACCAGAACGAGAAACAGCCGCATTTAAATTTGCTGAATATACTTTGAGTGCAGAATTCCAGACAGAATTAGCCCTAGGAACTGGCTATTTACCCATCAATGTCAAGTCTCGCCAAAGTGCAAAATATCAGGAATTTCTGCAAAAACAACCACAGTTAAAGGTTTTTTTAGATCAAGCCAAGTATGGGCGTTCGCGTCCAATTTTTCCTGGTTATAATCGCATTTCCGACACTTTAGGCAGGACAGTTGAAACAGTATTGTTGGGCAAAAGTTCACCGGCACAAGCCCTCAAAGCATCTCAGCAGCGCTTGGATTTGATTTTCAAGTAATTAACTCTTTTACAGCACATTTGATCATAGAGAAGTATATAATGGCGGGCAAGATGCCCACCCCACAAGAGTTTTACTATTGATATAGCGGTTATCATTCACGTGAGGTACATCCGTAGGGGCAATTCATGAATTGCCCCTACTTGCGATATAATTTCGTACCGCATTTGAGTGAGAACCGCTATATTACAGCACTTCCTGCTGTTATGAAGTACATTTTTCATCAAAAAGTCTGTAGGGGCGGGGTTTCCCCGCCCTCGCTTGTATTGCTACTGTTAATTATTGATTCATTGCAGAGAAAATAGGAGATTTAGATACTTGTGAAGTTATCAAGATATCTTCTTATTTAGAATTGATATTTCCCCAAGAACTTCATATTCATTGATGGTATCTATTCCTGTAGCTTCAATATAGAAATTACTACCAGGTATGACTTTAATAGTATCAAAATTAGCTTTTTTCTTCGCTTTTACTTCTTGAGTGTCTAACGCTGAAGTCCCAGAATCTGTTTTTTGAAAAAGAACAAATTTTACTTTGCCCCTGCTAACTGCAACCGATATTTTATCACCAATCTCTAGTTTATAATTTGTCTTGATCGTGCGTTGTGATTCACCTTCATTAATAGGAACTCTTTCAACACTATTTAACCGAAACTTGAGCATAGATGGCTTAGTGATATTCTCTATGTTAGCGACTTTAAAGGCAACTTCAACGATGCTAGTAGACTGTGACTCAATAGTCTCTTCTATGACAGGGTTTTCTTCTGAAGAATCTGTTTGTGATGTCTCTTCATCAGGTTTAAGATTTGTTTCTTGTAATGTGTTTTCTGATTCATCTGGAAGTATCTCAAAGTGAGCGTTTAAATTTTGAATATGTTCCTCAACTGCTGCTAGTTCATCACCACTGACACTAATAATAAACTCTTGTCCTTTGTCATTCTTAAAGCTGGCGGTGCTTTTGTAATGAGGTTTAGGAGTACAAAATTCTAGTTTTGTTAATTTCGTCATTTTGTCTTTTTCCCTGGTGAATTACTAGTTTGATCAAGCGTAAATTTTATTTTTATGGCTCTTCGGTACTTGTTATGCTAAATACGTCTGCAAATAAGGTTGAAACCCTTACTGCAAAATATTAACAGTCGTTATTCTTAACGTTTTAGGCTTGGTTCTGAAATTTAGGCTACAAATGCCTGTAAGCCTTGATTTTAAAGCCCAGTTATGGACTTTAATTAAAAGTTCAGCATAACACCTACGGAAGAACCATTTTTATTTAGCACAACGCATACCAAATGGATAGTTAGGAGAAGATTCGGAACCTGAATATTCTATTCGTTTTGTAATGCGTGAAATTTGAGCGTTATAACCACCTCCTCTTAAAGCCAGTGTTTTATCAGCAAGTAAATTTTTAGAATCACCATCCCAAACTTGCTGCTTTTCAACATTTGGATATTCATCAAAATAAGATGCGGTCTACTCCCAGGCATTTCCTACTAAGTTGTAAACCTTTTCAGGGCTGGCTCCGTCATCATAATTTTTTACAGGTTGAAGATCGTTTTCAGCTTGACTGAAAAGAAGATTTGCGAGTTGGGGAAATGGATCTAAATCGCCCCAAGGCCAAAGCCTTCCTTTTGGTTTTTCTGGTAGTTTGAGTCCTCTTGCAGAACGTTCCCATTCTACCTCAGTAGGTAGACGTCTTCCTAACCAGTGACAGTATTTTGCTGCTTGAATTGCTGTAATTCCTATAACTGGATGTTGTAAATTTTGATTATTAGAATAGAGAGGCAATTGCGTTATTGGTTCAGTGCAAACCCCAGCCTTTACACATAATTGATATTGCTGATTAGAAACTTCGTATTGTTCAAGTTGAAACTCTCGAACATAAACTGTACGTTCAGGCATTTCTTGAGGATTCGCTTTGATCGGATTTGTGCCAATAACGGCATCACCTGCTGGCATACGTACCATAGGACTTTGGGAAGCTGTCCACCACCCCAGGATGCGAGGATAGACAAGTACAGTTGAAGTGCCGAATGCGATCGCACCAAGTACAACAACTGGCGATCGCAACCGTGTTCGTGACTGTCGCATTAGTGCTAGTTCACGCTGTTGAATCTGTTCTTGTTCCTGCTTCTGGCGATCGCGCAGTGCCAAACTCAACTGTATAAAAGCTCGCTCGTCTAAACTCAGTTCCTCTAAGCGTTGCTGCTGCCAATCTTCCGCTTCTACCAGTAGGACACCTTGCAACAAAGCCTTCTCGTCTTTTCCAGCAGCATCCCATTGCCGCATCGTCATCCGTAAGCGTTCTTGCCAGGTGCGGAAACGGCGCTGATCTTCCATCCAATCACGTAGTTGTTGCCACTCGCGAATTAGTGCTTCGTGGATCACTTCCACTGTTTCTTCTTTAGCTGTTTCATCGCGTCCTGTAACTACCAACCGGAAATTCGCTAACTTTGTCACCAAATCCCAGTTGTTTTCTCCCACCTCTGCACGGGTAGCCAAGCGTCGCGTGTCCTCGGTTCCTTCCCCTGGACGCACTAACTGGATAAAAACCCGCTTTGTTCTTTCTTGGTCGGTTGGAGAAAGCTGTTGATACTGTTCTTGGGCATACCTAGCTAGAGCTTTTTCGACACCGCCAATGTGATCATAAGCCTGATGAGTGAGTTGTCCCTGACTTTGCTGTTTCCACAACTGAGTGAGAGCAAATTCTAGTAAGGGCAGATTTCCTGGTTGCTTCTCTACAGCTTGCAAAATGCGATCGCACAATCCCTCCTGTAATTGAACTAAATTAGCAGCTGGTTTCTCAATCACATCTTGCAGTTCTTGACGGTTCATTGGTCCGAGTAGACAAATTGCTCCCTTTTCTCCCTTGGGATCTGGAAATTCTCCCGCCAACGCACCAAAAAAATCCCTATTAGCCAGGGCATATTCTAAAAAGTCAGCCCGCAAAGTCAGGACTAAAGCCTTTCTCGTGACTTCTCAGCTGTCACAGTCATACCCACAATGCCATCCAGGTTTTCATCCCAGACAGGTGAACCACTGAAACCAGACTCAATGCGATAGGCTGTTTGTTGCACTACCTGCATCTGTACCCGACCACCACTGATAGGGCGACGCAGTTCACCAGATGTCCACACACCAGCATCGCGCCTCACAGGGAAACCAAAAACTTGGAAGGGATGCCCCCATAGATTGTCTGCTGTAACTAATCGCACCTTTTTAGCTTGAACGCTTGGCTTAGTTGACAACTCCAAGACGGCAATATCTGATATCTCTGAGGTGGATGTGCTGTCTTTGACTGGATACCAGTGAATTACCCGCGCTTTCAGTTTCTCAGGAGGCTGAATTAAGGGGAAATCTAGACTGATTTCGCCAGTAGGCTGTTCAGTTGCTTCTAGGGGTTGGGAGAGTGCGGCGTTAACGACATGGGCGCAGGTGATTAGGTATTTTTCGCTAACTAGAAAGCCTGCACCAACGACTTGACCATTGGCTTTAGAAATTCGCACAATAGCAGAATCTAGTTGGGCATTCATCTAGGGCGATTTTTTCCACTTCAAGGTGATTTCATAGTTAGCTTCTACGCCAGTAGCAGCGATAATTGCCCCCGCTGTGACGCTCATCTTCAAGCCAAATTTGACTTCTACTTCATCGGGGGGATCGTTGATGCTACGTAGTTTGGTAATAATTGTCGTCGCGACTGGTTTGATTTTGTCAACTGCGTCTGCAAAAGATTATCTAGTTCTGTCTACCAATTCCCCAGGACGAGCAACTAAATCTGTATCGTCATTTACTTCTGGTTCTTCCACTTCAACCAAGATTGATTCATCACCATCTAAGGAAAATTCAACCAAACGCTTCACGGTAAACCTCACATCAAAATGAATATGCGCTTTTCAGGGAAACAAACGATCACAGATGCCCTAGGGAATGGAAATATTGATTATAAAATTTTCATTAAGCCCGCGTAGGCAGAATTTAGGGTTATGAGCAGTAACCAAAACTACAACCTGCTTGTCACCCTTAGTATTCATTTTGATAGTGGTTAATTCCAAAATTTTCTCAATTTCTTAAGATTCAGTAGGGATGAAACAGGTCAAATATTGCCGACTGGCTTGGGTATAGTCGCGGCTGGGTGCTTCGGTGTCCATTGCACCTATATAGATAAAAATATCTCTGGTTCAATACCGATAATTTGCCCGCGATTAATTGTTTGCCAGTCGATGGCTTGCCAGTGGCGGTTTTGGAATTGTCATGGTAAATCCTGCGGGACTTTTTGGATGCAACACGCGCTATGGGGGCACAGCAATGCTGTGCCTCTACGGATGATCTGATCTAATGCTGTTAGATAATCTCACCTTTTCAAAACTATCTGGAATGAATTTAAATACCCGGTAATGGTTTTAGCTAGAGTCTTGTCCTGCTTTTTGGAAGTTATGGCTGTTACCTGATATAAGTAGCCATCGGCAAAATACATCCGGCTTCTAGTAATTTTACCTCCAGCGTTGACATACTCAATTTCTTTGCCAGGATGACCATTTGAACTCCGAATATTGCGCTCACTTACTAAATTACTTTTCGTAGTTGTTACTGCCGTATACTGTGCTTTATTCAAGATTTCTTGAGGAGTTGCCATTTGAGCATAGTTATAAGGAAAGTCATTGTAAGTAACTATATAGGCTACATCCTGTTTAGGAGGTTGAGCCGCAAATACTTGTAAATTGATTTCCCCCATATAGGTTTTTTGGGTTTGAGTTTCCCTTTTGGGCCTTCCTGGCATCAAAACACTAAAGCGCCCATCTGGGGCTGTGAATGTTTTCCATTTTGGCTGCACTACTTTAACAACAGTTGGTTTTTTGGCAGCAACGCCTGGTTTCTTTTGAGTCACAGAAACCGTAGTTTTGGGTTGAAGTGCCTCGGCTATCACAGATCCACTGCATACAAAAGTGGCAGCGATAAAAGGTAACAAAACTCTGATGGTCATAGTTTTTGCATTTGAAGATGCTGATCTCACTGATGCTGCTAGTTATAACCCAATACAGTTCAGTTAGTGATCTTCAGTTAGCAAAAATCCCCTAAAATTAGTTTTTCTGGTGGCTAAGGTAGCGGTATGGAGTTAAAAATAGGACGTAATTTACTCTAACATAGCCAGACATACCCAGACATACCCAGACATAGCCGGACATTTTGTGGTATAAGTAGGACAAGTAACAAGCTTAGTCCATGCCAGTAAACTATGTACCTCCAAGAGTCGCTGCTACCAGATTGGGAGTCAGCACCAAAACACTCGAAAGGTGGCTTCAAGACGGGAAAATCGAAGGCATCTTCACCCAAGGGGGACAACGAAGATATAACCTCGATTCAGTTATCCCTGTTCGACGCGGTAATCCCGCAGATGAACGAGCCGTACTTATATATGCCAGAGTTTCAAGCCGCAGTCAGAAAAACGACCTCTCTCAACAGATTGAGTTTCTTCAGTCTCGTTACCCCGACGCAGAAATCATTGCTGACATCGGAAGTGGACTCAACTTCAGAAGAAAAGGTCTTCAAACCTTACTGGACAGAGTTCTCACAAACACTTGTAAACTTGTTGTCATTGCCCACAAAGATCGGCTTTGTCGCTTTGGGTTCGATCTTATCTCATGGCTCTGTGCTAGGCAGCAAACTGAGATATTGGTTCTCGACCAGAAGAACCTCAGCCCAGAACGGGAAATGGTCGAAGATATCCTTGCCATTATCCATGTCTTCAGTTGCCGATTGTACGGACTCAGAAAGTACAAAAAACAAGTTGCTGAAGACAGTGAGTTACCGAGTATATCCAACAAAGGAACTTGAATTTATTTGGAAGAAATGGGTTGCTGCTGTTCGCAAGGTTTATAACATTTCCATTGCCTATCTAAACGAAAATCAAGGTTTTAGTAAGGTAAGCAAAAAAGGTGGGAAGATGGGATTCAGAACCATGCTTAAAGGTTCTGGATTAATACCTCAATGGTGTTGGGATTTAAACGTTTCTAAAATACTAGATAATGCTTCAATGGAGGCGTATAAAGCATGGGCAGAAACAGCTAAGAATCCCAAAATCAAAGGTACGGGTAAAGACAAAAAGCCACATCCTCACGCAGGGTTAAAAATTGCTAAATTTCGTAGTATCCGTGACCAAAAACTAACCATTCAGTTTGACCCATCAGCCTATAAAAATGGTAGATGGATGGTATCAACTACCAAACATCTACCACATCCTGAATTTAGAGGGCAAAACTTTTGCATTCTAACTGATGGAGCTTCAGAACTAACCTATAACAAAGGTCGCTGGTTTGCTCATTTCCCTGTAGAATTGGAACAAACAGTAAGTGTGACAAATAAAGTAATCGCACTTGACCCTGGCGTTAGAACTTTTATGACTGGTTTTAATGGTAGCGATTTCTTGGAATTTGGGAATGGAGATTTCAATAAAATAGCTAAACTTTGCTCACATCTGGACAAACTAAAATCAAGACATGATCTGAGTGTTGGACATAAGTTCAAGCGCCTTAGATATAAGATTAGACAAAGCATGGAAAGACTCAGAATCAGAATTAAGAACCTGCGTTATGAGTGCCATAAACAAGTGGGGTCATATCTGGCTAAAAAGTACGACGTGATTGTACTTCCCACCTTTGAAACTTCCCAGATGATTGTCAAAAAGAAACGGAAGTTAAAGAATAAGACAGCCAGAGCAATGATGACCTGGGCATTCTATCAGTTTTCTCAAACTCTTGAACATTTGTGCAACCGCTACGGTTCCAAATTGGTAAGAATAACTGAAGAATATACATCAAAGACCTGTACTAAATGCGGTCACGTTCATAGAAAACTTGGTAGTTCTAAGAACTTTATTTGCCCTAGCTGTGGTTATAAAATACCACGAGATTTTAATGGAGCCGTGGGGATTTTCCTCAAGGCAATGTGGGATACCACCTTCACTGACTCAGTTGGTGATGTTGTACTGGATGTTCACGATATCTCAAATGTCGTAGAATGTCTCGGTTAAAAGTATCAGTTATAACCTAGCTGCACACAAAGCAGCACCAATTAGCCCTACTTGTTGATTGAGGATAATATGCACTGGTATCTCTTCGAGGATGGAACGCATTCTGCCTTTTTGGGTGAAATTTAGCAGAAAACTGCTTTTTTGCATTAAGGGGAGGATTTTGGGGCCAATACCACCAGCAATGTATAAGCCGCCATGAGGTAGAAGTTTGAGGGCGAGGTTTCCGGCTTCTGCGCCGTAAGCCTCGATAAAGATTTGTAAGGTTTGTTCACAAAGGCGATCGCGTCCTTGGAGTGCAGCGCTACCAATAATCGCACCCGGATCAACGCTTTTCTCTGCCTTTCCGGCTTCTTGTTCCCAACTTCTGACGATTTGGGCAATATCTGGTGATTCGGCGGCTAATTGTCTATCGCGCAAAAATTGGTAAATTGCCACAATCCCCAACCCAGAAACCACCCGTTCCACAGAGACACGCTGGATATCATGTTTATCTAGCAGATATCTCATCAGTTGAAACTCTAACTCGTTCCGGGGGGCAAAATCAGCGTGTCCACCTTCTGAGGGAAAAACTTGATAATGGTTGCCCTGTTTAATTAAAAATCCTTGTCCTAAGCCAGTTCCGGCACCAATAATTGCTATTGGGGCTTCTGGTTGGTGTTTACCATCTTGCAAAGTCAGCAAATCTTGTTTGCTTAAACCGAAAATGCCATAGCCAACAGCAGCAAAGTCATTAATTAGAGAGATCGAGGGAATACTGAGTTCTTGTGATAGACGTGCTGTATCCAAAAACCACGCCAAATTAGTCAGTTTGGCAGTATTGTTAACCACTGGCCCTGCGATCGCAAAACAAGCTTTTTCTGGTGTCGCTGCGTTAGCTTTCACCAAAAACTTCCGTACCATTGGCACCAAATCAGGATAATCCCCACTGTGGAAATTTTTCTCACAAAGAGTCTGTAACCCCAGTGTCTCTGATGTCTCAACCAATCGCAAAATAGTTTTCGTGCCGCCGATGTCTCCAGCTAGTAACAATGTCATAAAACTTATCAGCTAATTAGTTACTTTTTCTCTAGTAAAGTGTATCTAGAATCAAGGATGCGATTATTCAAAATCCTGAGCAACAATTGCTACCAAAATTTAAACAAATCGAATTACTTCCTCTATCTGCATCAAATGGGAAGTATCGCCCTTTAGTTCTAACAACCATTCTGATTCTAGACGCACGACTTTTACTAAAGAACATAGAGAAGCTTTAACTTCCGTTTTCGCAATTTCCCCAACTAGCCCCATCGCCGCCCCCAGGACAGATGCGCCATGTCCTACCAATAGAATATCCTCGGAGAAGAATTCCGCAGCCAAGCATCTAGCCGTTTGTCCAGAACGTTCCCGTACTTTGTCCTGAGTTTCTGGATATTTAGCCGCAATACGCGGAGTGTAGCTAGTATCAATTCTCGGAAATAATTCGGCTAAAGCTGGAGTTGAAAGTCTTTCTGGTTCTTCTGTCATCCAAGCTGGATTTAGCCATTCACTCAAGCCAGTCTCTAGTTGAATAGGCAAATTTAGCATTTCTGCGACTGCGTTTGCAGTTTGTACTGTTCGCAGAAAGGGAGAAGCAAAAATATGGGCGATTTTTTCTCCTTGCAACCGTTTAGCTAACTGCTGCGCCTGCACCATGCCATCATCAGATAAAGGCGGATCATAGCGTCTTTCGGCGGTGAGGAACCAGTCAGGGTTGACGAAATCGAGGCGGTTGGCGTGTCTTGCAATCCAGACTGTTTGACTCATGGGTTTAAATATTTAGGCGAATTGGATTTCGCCGCTAGATGAAGATAAACACCCAAAAAACGGGTGTAAATCTAAATATAAGATATATTTGTAATATTTCGTAATAATTTACCGAATTTTGTTTTTAACGAACCGCAGAGGCGCAGAGGGCGCAGAGTAAGAAAGAAGAGTGAGATATCCTGAACTTTTTAGTGGTTGTAGGTTGGGTTGAGGGACGAAACCCAACTATTTCCTTAGGTATGAGGCTGCTGGATATCCAGCATAGGAGAATCGATATCTAAAAGCCAATTTTCATCAATAAATTGCAGATTTTTATCATAAATAAGAATTAATTCACCCATTTTTTGAAAATTATTATTTAGCTGAAAAGTTGCATTGTCGGCAGCTATGAGAAAAAAAAATAATTCTAGAAAGCGTTCTTTATGAGTAACACCAATAGAACTACTGACTAATTCTGATTTTAGGCTGCGAGGTAAAGTAATTGTTTCATAATATTTATCCTGTTCATCCCAATAGCCAGACACTTTATAATCACACTCTTCAAGGTGTTGTTTAACAAGAATATTAGTATCTAAATTTTCTAATATCTCAGTTAAATCTCGCCAAAATTGATAATTTTTTAATTTATTAGGTAAAGCTTCTATACATCTACTAAAGCTTGTTCTGTTACCTAACCCAAATAAGCCTTTTTAATGCGTTCATCATTAATTAATTCTGATGCTGCACCAGTTAAAGTCATAGATCCAGCTTCTAAAACATAACCGCGATCAGCAATTTGTAAAGCCAGATTGGCGTTTTGTTCAACTAACAAAATTGTCACGCCAGTAGCCCGCAGATTTTCAATAATTGAGAAAATTTCTAGGACAATCGCCGGCGCTAAACCTAAGCTAGGCTCATCTAAAAGTAACAATTTTGGTCTACTCATTAAAGCACGAGCGATCGCTAACATTTGTTGTTCACCACCGCTGAGGGTTCCTACTAGTTGATGGCGTCTTTGTGCTAAACGGGGAAATAGTTCAAATTGATGTTGAATATCTGCTTTAATCTCTGCTTGATTCGAGCGAATGTAAGCACCCAATAGTAAATTATCTAAAATTGTTTGCCGTGCTAAAACTCTACGTCCTTCAGGAGAATGAGCGATACCAATCTCTACCACTTCATGAGGTTGACGACGGGTGATATTCCGTCCATTATAAATAATTGCCCCACTTTGAGGATTAACTAATTTTGAGATAGCGCGGAGTGTGGTACTTTTGCCTGCACCGTTGGCACCGAGGAGCGTGACAACTTCGCCTTTTTGAATCTTTAAATTAATCTTTTTCAGCGCTCGAATGCCACCATAATTAACATCCAAGTCTTGAATATCTAAAATAGTAAAATCTTTGCCATTATCTAAATATCGGCTTTCATCGGTGTTCATCATTCATTTCCCAAATAAGCTTCAATTACAGCCGGATTATTTCTGACAACAGAGGGTTCACCCAAAGCAATCAATTGTCCAAAATCTAGAACAGCGATGCGATCGCACAATCCCATTACCAAGGGTACATGATGCTCAATCAGGATAATCGTCAGATTGAAGCGATCGCGCAATTCGCGGATAAACTCACTCAGTTGCTGCTTTTCGCTGGGGTTCATCCCCGCTGCGGGTTCATCGAGAAGTAAGACTTGCGGCTGTAAAGCCAGTGCACGAGCGATTTCCAAGCGACGTTGATCACCATAGGCCAGGTTTCTCGCTTTTTCGTCAGTGCGATCGCTTAAGCCAATCAACTCCAATAACTCTAAAGCCTTCCACCTACTTTTTTGTTCTTCTCTGGAAGCTTGCGGCAATCCCAAAACTCCAGCTATTATACCACTTTTTATATGCAAATGTTGGGCAATAATTACATTTTCTAACGCCGATAATTCCCCAAACAGACGAATATTTTGAAAGGTGCGGGCGATACCTAACCCGGCAATTTGATGGGGGCGTAATTGCGAAATTTCTGCACCTTGATACAGCAATTTTCCCCTAGAAGGGGCAATTAAAGCTGTAATCAAATTAAACAGTGTGGTTTTGCCAGCACCATTCGGGCCAATCAAACCAAAAATCTCATCTTTATTGACTGCAAAAGAGACATTATTCACCGCCACTAAACCCCCAAAGCGGCGAGTTAAATCTCTTGCTTCTAAGACAATACTGTTATTAGCTACTGGAATACTGTAAGACATTGTTTAGCGCACTATTAATTCACAAGGTGCAGGTAGTTCATTAACCAACCAATTTCCAACCCGGAACTTTGGGTTATCAACCCCCATTTTAACGAGAATAATTTTTGCTAACTGGGGACAATTCCAAGTTTGAGATTCAGGTATTGCTGAGTAAAGATATTCATAAAGTTTCACTTCAAAAGTATATCTATTATTTGCTATCTTTCTCCCAGACTTAATCTCAAAAGCTGCATGACTGGGGCTAGATGTTCCTGAAATATAACTAGCCAATTGGTCGTTAGGTACTTTATTTTTAATTTCTGGCGACAAAAGCGCAAGTCCTGCTTCTACATTTCTATTTTTCCATGCGGATAAGAATTTATCAGCCGTAAATAATGCCCTGACGTAATCAGCATTAATTGAAGTACTTGATAACGGTGTAACTGGTTGGGCTTGGGTTGTAGTGCATAAAAAAAGCACAGCAATCAAAGCTATAAATAAAGAGCGAATTCTTTTGCGTTTCTTCATCTTTGCCTATCTTTTATTTTGTGTCGTCTTTTAAAGATATCGGGAGTTACCAGTCCTTGGGGAAAAAAGATTGTGCCGATGACGATTAGTGAACCAAAAATAATTAATCTCCCATCTCGCAAGAATTGTGCTAACCAATTGGGTAACCCCCCTGTGTCAGCTAAATTTCTTAAAACTTCTGGCAAAGCTGTAAATACCATCCCCCCTAATACCGAACCCAAAAAAGTTCTTGAACCACCAATTAACACAAAAGTTAGGTAAATAATACTAGCGTCAAAAGTACCTTGACGCGCATTCCAGGTATTAAGAAAATGGGCGCTAATAGCACCGACAATCCCGGCTAAAATTGCCCCTAAACTGAAAGCTAAAACTTTGTAGTAGGTAGGGTCAATTCCCATCGCCCCCGCTGCTAGTTCATCTTCACGAATGGCTGTAAATGCCCTGCCTACACGAATCCGTTCTAAGCGGTAAAGTAGCACCATACTAATTATTAATAATGGCAAGGCAATCCACAAATATTCAATTGGTGTTTGAAATGGTTGGGGAATGCCAAAAATCCCGACAGCACCGCCAGTAATATCCAGGTTAAGGGAAAGGACGCGCAAAACTTCGACAAAAGCGATAGTAGCAATTGCCAAATAAATTCCCCGCAATCTTAATGCCGGAATTCCCACGACAACGCCCAATAAACCAGTGACTAACCCAGCAATTACCATCTCTAATAACAGTAGGTAAATCGGGAATGAACTACTGCTAGATGTAAAAACTTTTGTGGAGAGAATTGCCGCAATATACCCACCTAAAGCATAAAATCCAGGGCTGGCTAAAGACAATTGCCCTGTCATCAAAGGTAAGTACAATGATAATCCCAGCAATGCCCCCAACACCATAGAGACAATTAGAGAACCGTAAGTAGAGAAAAATTCAGTCATGGAGATATTTACAACTTAAGATTTAGGATTCTGGATTAATCCAAAACCCTAAATTAACTACACCTTCTGTATAAACCGACGTCCTAGCAAACCTTGGGGTCTAACTAACAGCATAATAAACAGTATGCCAAAGGCTACAGCATCTTTATAGCCAGAGTAATCAGCAGGAACAAACGCCTCTACCAATCCAATAAGTAAACCTCCCAATACTGCACCGGGAATACTACCTAAACCACCTAAAACAATTACTGCTAAACCCCGTAATCCGAAAGCAATACCGAAATATGGCCCAGCAATGCTGACACTAGAAGCAACCAAAGTTCCTGCCATTCCTGCTAAGAAACTGCTGATAAAGAATGTCAAGATAATAAAACGATCTGTATTAATTCCTAACAAACTCGCAGTCACTGGATCTTCTGCGATCGCTTGCATCGCCTTACCATATTTAGTACGATTAATAAAATAGGTGAGGATAGAGACAATCACCACCGAAACAGCAAAAATTACTACCTGGACGCTACGAATAGGAATTGGATGATCGATGCTGCCAAAGTTAATCGCTGGGGGTAAATTTCCGTAAGTATTGGCGGGAAAAGTGTAACTTTCTGCGCCTACTAAATACTGGATTAAGTTGACAATTACCACCGCCACACCCAAGCTAGAAACAACTGTCAGCAAGGGGTCAGATCCTTGACGACGCAGAGGTTGAAAGGCGATGCGTTCCATCCCCACCCCTACTAATCCCGCCAAGCTACTTCCTAAAATCAAGGCTACGGCAAATGGTAATTGTATTGGCAAAGCTGCATTAGCCAACAAGCCGTTAAATCCAAAAGTACCACCCATGAGTGTATATGTAAAATATGCACCCAGAGTAAAAATTGCCCCATGAGCTAAATTAATGATACCCAAAATGGAATAAACCAGGGTATATCCCAAGGCAAAAATTGCATAGACGCTACCAATAGATAACCCATTTAACAATTGTTGCACAAACAAATTTATATCCATGTACAACCTATTTTACGAATGAGAATTTTCCTTTATTTCCGTCTTTATCAATCTTAATTTGGGCAACATAGAAATCTTTTTGAATTACTTCACCTATGGGTGTAAAGGCAATTTCACCCAAGGGTGTATTATATTTTCCGGCGAGGATCTGCTTATTCAATTCTGTGCGTAATTGCGGCAATGGTAATTTATTTACTTTGCTCTTTTTATCTAAAGTCTGGAGAGCATCTACATACACCTGTACTGCTGCAAAAGCTTGGGCACTAAATTGGGGTGGTTCTTTTTTGTATTGCTCAACATAAGCTTTGCGAAATACTTTGTTAATCTCACCAGGATGCTCTGGACTGTAAGCTTGAGCAATCAATACACCATCGCAAAGCGCTTTACATACTGGGAATATATTTGAGGTGTTCATGCCATTACCGCCAACAATTAAGCCTTTATAACCTAGTTCCCGCAGTTGTCGCACCAAGTTACCGCCATCCGCAGCTAAACCAGAAATAATGATTAAATCTGGTTTGAGGTTAATTGTATTAGTGGCTTGGCTTTGAAAGTCTGTGTCGCTGGTTTGGAACTTTTGCACTGTTAGCAATTCCAGCCCTTGATCCTTAACTGTTTTCTGGAAAATCTCTGTTTCTGACTTACTAAAGGCATCATTTTGGGCGTAGAGAACTACAACTTTTTTAATCTGGGGATTTTGCTTGAGTGCGGCTTTGACTGAATTAGGAGCGACGATGGAAACTGGCGCAGATACACGAGCCACATAATCACCAATTTCGGGAATTTTATTAGCAGTATTAGATGCGCCAAGAACTGGTACTTTGGCACGTTCAGCAACGGGGTCAGCGCTAAAAGCTTGCTGTGATAAAGTTGGGCCGACAATACCAATAACTTTATCTTTATTGATTAAGGTTTGAAAAGCATTAATCGCTCCTGCCTCATCACCGCTGGTGTCTTGAAATACCAATTTAATGGGAGTGCCGTTGATTCCACCTTGATCATTAAAATACTTCTCGGCTATTTTGGCCCCGGCAACTTGCTCTTGACCGAGTAATGCTACATTGCTAGTCTGGGCGAAAGCGATACCGATGGGGATAGCAGCAGATACACCCGTTGTTCCTGGGGTTTTAGTTGTAGTGATGTTTGGGCTATTATTTACAGAATTTGTGCCGTTGTTAGCGCCACCGCAAGCTGTAAGCAGCATAGTACAAGTAGCTAAGAATGTAGTTGTCAGCGCCGCAGGTCTTTTCATGGATCAATAATCATCTATCTAGGGAATTATTTTAATTTGACCATGCAAAGGTAAAGCTTCCTAGTAGATTTCAAGATAGTTAAATAATTGAATTGTCTCTGCTGCTGTCTAGGGGAGGAAATCATGAAGCTTTTTCTCAGCCGATTCCTCTATCTATGGGTGCTTTTTTGGCAGCAACTTAGTGGATAAGCTTGTTTCGGTGCTCATTGGGAAATCCCATCTACCCACTAGGTTAAAAACATGGCTGACATAATTGATACCGCTGCTAATGCTGGCTCTTTCAACACTCTAATTGCTGCAATCCAAGCGGCTAATTTGGAAGATACTCTTAAAGGTGAAGGTCCATTCACCGTTTTTGCGCCTACTGATGAGGCCTTTTCTAAACTACCACAAGGTACAGTAGATGCATTGCTTCAAGATATTCCCAGACTTCAGAGAATCCTGACTTATCATGTTGTTGCCGGTAGGGTGCTGTCATCTGACGTTGTTAAGCTGAATTCTGCTCACACCATTGAAGGTTCAGATGTGAGCATTGACGCTTCTCAAGGCGTGAAGGTAAATGACGCCAATGTTACCCAGCCTGATATTACTGCTGATAACGGTGTTATTCACGTCATTGATACAGTGTTGATTCCTGCGTAGGCAAAGACGGAGATAGGGAAAATTGGTAATGTTGTATCTCTGTTGGTGAACGGCTGAATAATACAGCAGTTTGCAATTGTATGTAATACAAACTAAATTTTCTTCTACCGTTCTGTAAAACATTTTCTTCGGTGTTTACTTCCTGTTTCATTGTAGTCTCAAGATGACTCTTGAGAGGTTTGTCTACTTCACAGGTTGACACGGTGGAACTCACCGTTTCTGAACGAATAGGAATAAAGTTCCATCAAACCATCGTTGTATATTTTTCGCCGCGTTTAAGTCTCTGTCTTCTATATGACCAGATTTGGGACAGATATAGACGCGGTTTTTTAACGGCATCTGATGACGATGATTAGTACAGTTATACTAAATTGATATGAAGTTGCATAGAATAAGATATGAAAAAGAATTAACCGCAGATAAACGCAGATAAACGCAGATAAAGATGGATAATCAAATTGATTTCATCATTCTGTGCAGCCTCAGATAAAATTTGTATTAGAATGAGTCTGATAACTGGGAAACATTCTATCTACAAGGATTAGCTTGCTTCCAAATTTATCCGTTTTACAGAATAATGGGGATTTCTGGGGGGAGCACTACCCATTTCCAAAACGAATGTCTCAAACAGTAATCTTAGCGGGTAAATCCTAAGTCAGATCATTTATTTTCTAAAAATATTCCAGTCGGCAGGCTTTTCCTGTAATAGTAATCAATATAATATATTAAATTTTTAACTTTTAATTTTTCTACAAACGATAACCTTTTGGTAGGTATCAAGCATTGTGCTGAGATTAATCAAAAATCTTGCCCTGAATTTAAGCAATTATTACACTTTATAGGTTTGTCAATTCGCTCCTTTTCGGGAGTATTCAGCTTTTCTTGAAGAAAAGCGAGCATTTCTAAGAGGATGTCTGAAAAGTATCAAAATTGATCGAGATCCCCCCTATCCCCCCTTAAAAAGGGGGGAACAAGAGTCAAAGTCCCCCTTTTTAAGGGGGATTTAGGGGGATCTACCAGTGTTTGATTTATCACTAACAACTTCTCAGACATCCTCTTAAACTCTCCATGAGTTGCTAAGTGAACAATAGTGTATTTGGCATTTGCTAGATGCTCTTGCAGCGTAGCTTTGAGAAAAGCCTGATCCAGTAATTTTTCACTGTTCGGTAATTGCTTCTCAATTTTTCCTAATTCATCAGCTACAAAGTTAAGTCTAGAAAATAACTGATTTTCTTCCGGAAAAGTCCGCTGTTCACTTATGCCAGCAATCATAGCATTTAGGCGGACATCTGCTAAAGGGCGAGGACTGATCAGTTGAAGACCAGGGGTGATAACTAGGGCATATTTTTGTACTAAATATTCCCGACTGGGGCGATCATAGAGGACTGCCATAGGAATATTTCGTAATACTCCATCCAATACAAATACTAAGGTTTTGATTTGACTATCAACTAGCTTTGTTTGTACTGGTCGCATTAACCATTCGTATATTTGTTGGGATGACTCTTGAATTTCATTGGGAAAGCGTGTTTTATCGTTGAGAAGAGCTATTAGTTGTTTTACGTTGCTTTCTAATTGCTCTTGGGTAACTTTTGTAGTGTAGTGTTCTAAGTTTTCTTGTTTCGGCAATTTCAGTTTCAAAGGCGGTTGTGTAAGCGCTGATGGCTCCTTGTTGGTTTTCCTGAATTCGTCGCAGTCGTCCTAATTGCCATTGCCAACGATAGGCAATGTGTGGTGCATCGAAGGATGAAGCTAGCTGCAAAGCCTGTTCGGTCAACCTTTGAGCATTTGGGATGTCTCCAATTTGTTGATAAACTGCTCCTAAACAACCCAAAGCGTAGGCTTGCGCTTGGTTGTCTTGCAAAACTTGAGCTTGGTTACGTGCGGTGGTGACAATTTTGGCAAGATCTTCCCAAGTAGGAATCAGTGCCGATCGCAAACTATTACCCCCAGCGCTAGTTACTGTTCTTTGGGTTGCACGACACTGTTGAAGTAGGGGAGATGGCAGTTTTGATGGTTGTGGATTCAGTGCTGATTGGAGACACATCATATTTTGCGCCAAGTTGAGTTGAGCATAGATGGCTCCATGACTCATTGGCAGTTTATTAAGCTGGGACTGAATTTTAGGCAGTAGGGTGGGGATATTAGACCATTGTTGAGTCTGGATGAAGAGACTGAGTAAATTCAGTTGTGCCTTGGTGCTGGTGTTGGCTTCGGTGGATAATTCAGCTTGGTGATAGCAGCTTAAGTTCTAAAGCTTCTAGTAATGTCTCACAAGCTCTTGGGTAAAGCCCTAATTCTTCCATTGCCTGGGCTTGGTTAATCTGACTCTGGATGATTCCCTGTTTATTGCCGATATTTTTATATATATCAGATGCCTGTTGCCAAGTTTTTAGGGCTGTTTGCGATCGCCCCATCGCTAGTTGTAGCTGTCCTTGAATGTCGAATGTTTGCGCCTGGATGCGGCGTTGTGCTGGTGTTTTTTCCTGGGTTTCTAGGAGTTTGAGGCTAGTAGCGATCGCCAATTTTGCTTCATCCCACTTGCCTAGTCGCTGCTGGGTGAGGGAAAGATGACTCAAAGCCATTGCCTGATTGAGCTTATTCCCTTGAGCAGCAAAAGCTTCAGCCGTTTGTTGCCAAACTAAAGCGGCTTCTTGAAACTGTCCAGCGGCGTAAAGTTTTTTACCTTGTTCTACCAGCTGTAAGGGATTTTGTTGAGTTTGAATGATGGGGGTTGATGCCCAGACTTGTTGAGCAACCAGGGGAATGCTTAAGGAGAGGACAAATAAAAGTATTAATAGAAAGAGCGATCGCCATTTGCCTAATTTAGGCGATCGCTTGGTGTATAGTTTTTTAACTAAATTCTGCAATCTCTGAACTAAGTTAGACAGTTTGACATACATACTCTGTCTTCCTTGTCAATATTTTCTATAAGAATACTTATATTATCTTGATACCTCTTCAAACCTCTTCCTCCAACAGAGATGCTTAAAAAGCTGATTTTTCTGTCACTCTCCCCTGCTCCCCTTCAAGGTACTGGACAGGCCTCTGAATTGAGGGGACGTTGCGAACCTGTGCCTGTGGGGTTGTAAGCTGTGAGCATCACTTCACCATTTTTGTCAAATATCCATCCTTGGGCAGGCACAATTGGTTTAGAAACTGAAGATTTAGTTTTCTCCTCTGCCCCCCGGCCCCTCTGCTCCCCTGCTCCCCTACTTTCCCCAGGTGCAGGCTCGACTAAATCAACTCGCACAGCATCACCGCTAGTAGCTTCATTTGGGCTAGGTGGTAAGCCACCGCGTCCAGATCAAACTCTTAGCTGCGGAAAAACTATCAGTTGCTTTGACTACTATACTGCCAGCATTTCCTTGACCAGCATTAATAGCCTTGAGAACAGCACCATCAGTGAAAGAAACTGAATCTGCGGAAAGATGAATCGGACTACCATCACCTACTGCCCCAAATTCTACATCGCTGAATATGCCAGTATCTATGCCAGTAAACGAGATGGATTTTACCGCCTTCACAGAGACAATTCCAGGTTTTCCTCGACCGCCAGACCATATCCCAGCTTGCAATTGGGCATTATCGGTTAAAGAAACTGTTCCCGCTTCAATCACAATACTACCAACCTTGCCTTCTGCTGGTCGTCTCTGAGAGTTTCCTATATTGCTCAATATCAAACTATTAGTAGCTGCTGTTACACTGTCAGAAGCTTTAATCACTATATTGCCAGCATTTCCCTTTCCATAAGTATTGGTGGATAGTTGAGCGCCATTGGTTAAAAAGATAGAGCCAGCTTGAATGTTAATATCACCACCCTGGCCGATCGCATCAGGATTGACATTATTTTCAACTTGGCTACCCTGTATAGTTAATATTCCCAGAGCATTGAGCGTAACGTCACCTGCTTTGCTCTCAACAGATCCGAAATTTGATGTTCGTTTACCACAAGTTTTGGTTGCTCCAATTCCCGCACAGACAGCACTCTTTCCTAAGATATCTAGATTTTGAGCATTTTCTATTCCCGCCGGATTGGAAAATAATGCTGCTCGTCCTTCACGTACATTGAATTCCTGAAAACTATGAAATAGGTTCGCCCCCCGACGCGCACCGCCATTAATTCGGTCAATGTTGGTATTTGAGTTGACTACTGACTTTTCAGCACCGAGACTATTATCAGGAGTTATCTGCCCTTCGGCGGTGTCTATAGATGCAAGACACCCCAGTGTGACTATGGGTAAGGTGATAAAAAAGAGCGATCGCCTCAATCCTTGCATACTCTCCAACCTCTAGAATATTAGTTAGAAGGGCGATGGTAAATTTCAACTATTTCACAGAAGGTTGATTAATACTGAGATTGAAAGTTGAGTTATCTGGCAAAAACCTATAGCCAAGTTAGATATTTACTGCCAAAGAGAATTTTTTCTCCCCCAACTCAAATCAAAAGATTGAGAACTTACAAATTAGCCGGTAAGCGTAAAGCTCAGTGGCTTCAGCCCTGAGATATAAGCGACTCGTGCGGTTTTAACCGCATTCAATCTGTCTGAAATGCCAAATTTTTATACCAACTATGGTAGTATAAGATTAGGAGGTATAACTAATGCTTGTTTTTGAGTTCAAAGCTTATGGGAAATCAGCGCAACTAGTCGCAATAGATGATGCAATTCGGACTGCTAAGTTCATTCGCAATAGCTGTATTCGGCTATGGATGGATGTTAAAGATACGGGTAAAAATGATTTGCAGAAATATTGTGCTGTACTTGCGTCTAACTTTCCTTTTGCAAACGAACTTAATTCAATGGCTAGACAAGCTTCTGCTGAACGAGCATGGTCTTCTATCTCTAGGTTTTATGACAACTGCAAGAAGGGTATTCCGGGTTTAAAGGGGTATCCTCAATTCCAAAAAGATTGTCGCTCGGTCGAGTACAAGACTTCAGGATGGAAGCTTGCAGATGACCGAAAGTCTATAACTTTTACTGACAAAAAAGGCATTGGACGACTTAAATTAAAAGGCACTCGTGATTTGCACTTTTACCAAATGAATCAAATTAAGCGGGTTCGGTTGGTTAAGCGTGCTGATGGGGTGTATGTCCAATTTTGTGTTGATGTTAATCGGTCTGAAAATATTAAACCAACTGGCAAGACTGTCGGGTTAGATGTTGGGCTAAAGGAATACTACACTGACTCTGACGGCTTGATGGTTGAGAACCCTAAGTTTTTGCGTAGTGGAGAAAAGGTTCTTAAGCGTTCACAACGTCGAGTTTCGAGAAGGGTAAAAGGTTCAAAAAATCGGGGTAAGGCACGGCTTTATTTAGGTAAACGCCACCTCAAAATAAGTAGGCAACGTAAAGATCATGCTGTGAAATTAGCACGGTGCGTAGTTCAGTCTAACGACTTGATAGCCTATGAAGATTTGAGGATGAAAAATCTGGTGAAAAATCACTGTTTAGCCAAGTCTATTAACGATGCATCTTGGTATCAGTTTCGTGTCTGGATTGAATATTTTGGACTCGTATTTAAACGTGTCACGGTTGCGGTTAATCCGCAATACACAACCCAAGAATGCTCTAGCTGTGGTGAAGTTGTTAAAAAAACTCTATCTACCAGAACACACTCTTGTAAGTGTGGTTGCGTGATGGATAGGGACGAAAACGCAGCTAGAAATATCCTTAGTCGGGGATTGGGTACGGTAGGGCATATCGGAACCTTTGCACTTGATGCAAGCAACGCTTTAGGAGATGAGTCCTCTACTCATGCTGGAGTAATCCTGCATGAGCAAGTCATGTCTTTGATTAAAGAATCTCAGTGTCTTTAGACCTGAGAGTGTCAAGCATCGTACATATGTAGAGTAATTAATGTGCATATCTCCTCCATCATTCTTTAGTCTCATCTTGCTTTAAATCTTTTTTTTCTGTTAGGACTTACGCAAAATATCTCTCAAACTCTCATTTCTCTGTGTCCTCTGCGCCCTTCGGGTTCACCAGTCGCTCATGGGGAGCCACTGCGTTGGGCGGCTCCGCCGACTTGAAGCATGTGGCGTGGAAACCCCCAAGACCGCGCTGGCTCACCTCTGTGGTAGCCTGCGGCACGCCCTCCGGTCTACGTTTTTTCATGATAAAAGCGTAAGTCCTGTCTGTACTTTGGTAATAAAGAAAAAACTTGATTAAAACGACTTAACATTAACAGAAAATGACAGTCCATTTTCTTGCAATGAATTGTTACCGCCATCAACACCAATCAATGGTACTCCCCAATCAACGCGCATATTTAACCAGTCTGACATTTGCCACTGCAAGCCTAAACCCGTTGACAGCAAAGTATTAGAATTTAGTTTAGAGTTTGCGGAACTGTTCCAGCCAACACCAAAATCAACAAAGGGAGTCAGATTTGACACTCTCAGGGAAGACAGCCACTGAGCTTTACGCTTACCGGATATTCCTGTAATAGTTGTATGGCTTGCAGCAAGCGATCGCGATTTAAAGGTCTGCGGGTGGCGATCGCTAATCGACTTTTGATATATTCTGGACTCAAGCGACTTGTGCCTGTCACCTGAATATCTTCTAAGCCGCCTTCCACAATTTGAACTTTGACAACAGCCTGAACTTTAGGAAAACTTTGCTGGGCTGGAATCACTGCACCAGAATTAATATAACCAGCGTCGGTATACAATCGGCTGATAATTGCCTCTACTTGCAGTAGTTCTGTAAAGGTAATCGACTTGCCGATAAATTCCTGAGTTGCTTTCGCCAATTCGTCATTACTAAAGGCAGTATTGCCGATAAATTCAAACTGATTAATGATGATTGTCTGGGGAATTTCGGGGGTTTGTGGCGCTGTAGGCGGACTGGGGGGCGGCGTTTGCAGTAAATCTTCGTCAGATGGTGGCGTGGTTGGTTTTATCGGCGGTTCGGGAACTGTCGGCCTAACTGGGGAGGGAATTTGAGTTAATACAGAGTTGGGTTCTTCCTCTACTTGCCAGTTCGCTGTGGAACTAGCAACAGATTTAGTAGCACTACTAGCGATCGCTATGGTAACTGTACCAAGTACCCATATATTTTGCCAAAGGTTAAGACGAAGATGGGCAAACAAACCTTTGAACAGTTTTCTTGAAGCTTTAGAAGCCTTCCAAACAGCTATGTATGCGTCGATTTTTTGACTTGCTGATCCCCCGGCCAGTTGATGCCAAAAAATAAAACTATAGGCACAGAACACCAAAATAAAATGCCTGAGTAGACTCTTTTTATCTCTGAAATGTCTAAACTCTCTTTTTTGGGCTTTATGAGTAAACACATCATCAAACCTTTTACACCATTTTTTCTCATTTTGGAGGCATGGCGGCGGGAGTTGTCTCTTTCATGAGAGGTCACTTTCACGTGAAAGCTATGCTGAGAAAGCATTATACTTTTTTCCTTTTCTATTTTGTCTAAGTCCCATTAGTTATTTCATCTATCTATTAGTGGATGAAAATTTCCTAAACTAGATATGGTTTCGTACTGCCTACAGTTAATTAATGGAACGCGGAAGTCCCCACCTTCAATGTACTCATAAGGTGGGGATTGTGAGCTCTTGATGAGGATTGCATCTGGAATTGATTTTTTGCACAGCAAAAACAAATATCAGATGGATGACGAATCCCCAGGTTTTCTGGTAAGATATTCATGTCTTGACCACCAATGCCGTAAGCGAAAACCAAGCTGATAGGTAAGTGTCGCAAGTAAAAGGTTTGGGTCTTGGGAACCAGGACTTCTGCCCTTGGAGGGAATGTTAGACCAATAGAACTACGGAGTCCTTGAGGCTATTCCCGATGAATTGGGAAGCTCTGTCCGTCTTACGGCAGAGTAGTTCACCCCTCGTCTTTAAGGAGAGGGGACTAATAGTGTCACAAGATTTTCTGGAAGCGTTCCATGAAGGAGCGGTCGATCCAATCTTTCCAGTGCCACAATAGTTTGTGGGGTGGTATTGTCAAAGCACCTCTGGTGGCGATAGCGAAGCGCTGCTGCGAAGCGCAGATCGCTTTTTTATCTCCTGTACCGATTAAACTCAGGTATTCTTTCTGCGGTTTATAGGGTTTTAGCGACTTACCCAATAAATACCGCTGCAAGTTCTCAAACAATGGCTTACCTTGCCTGACAGCAAACACTCCAGCTTTTGGCAGGGGATGATTAACCATTGTCGCAATGTCGCCGGCAGCAAAGATATTGGGGTGAGTTAGCGATCGCAATCTGTCATCTACCAAAATAAAGCCTTGGGCATCAGTTCCTAGTCCCGCTGCTTTTAACCACTCCGGTGCTGAAGCTTGCGTTACCCAAAAAATTTGATGACAATCTACCGTCAACCCAGATTCACATTTAAGCGCAAATAATTCTCTAGGGCCTCTGGCTATCTTTGGTGCAATTTGACAAACAGCTTCCCCCAAATGCAGCTTGATGCCTTTGCGAGTTAAAACTTGCTGCATTAGACGCCGTACCGATTGATCATAACTAGGCATCAACTCCCCAGTCCGCTGGCATAAATGAATTTCTAGATTTGTGCTTGGTTGTTGATGTTGATGTAAAATTTGCTGCAATTTAGCCATCATTGCTAAAGACAACTCTACACCGCCAGCACCTCCACCCACAATTGCAATGCTAATTGATTCTTGGGGATTTTTCGTCACATCCTCTACTAATTGATACCAGTGTTGTAGTAGTTGTGAAATTGGTTTAGCAGCGATCGCATATTCTGCTGCACCTGATACAGAAATTTTGGCGGGTATGCTGCCAATATCAATGGACAGAAGATCAAAATCTACCGCCAGTCCGTTAGCACAAAGCACTTGATTATTTTCCAAGTCAAGACCAACCACTTGGTCAATATGTAACTGTGCTTGAGCAAATTTAGCTAAGTTTTGCAAGTCAATATGGCATTCATCGTAGCTATAAAATCCGGCAATGTGTCCTGGTAGCATCCCAGAGTAGGGTGTATGTGCATCTGCGGTAATTAACGTCAAACGTACTCCAGATAATGCTTTTGCACCAAACATTTTCAGGACAATGGCATGGCTGTGACCGCCACCAATCAGTACCAGGTTTTGGATTTTTGGGTGTAAATTCTGCTGCATTTTAAGACTAAAGCAAATAGTTTTACTGAGTCAGCTACCAGGACAAATCACAATCTATTTCAATTGGCGATATTCAATCTTCTGGTGATCATCCCCACCCCCCTTTTTTCAAAAACCTAGTTTCTCTCTTTACCCTTTTAAACAGGGGTCAAAAGATGTAGGGGAACTTATCTGAACTGTATTGAGACGACTATATCGGTCTAAAAGTTAGCTAATCTCATAATATTCAAAGATACATTAAAAAATATTATGTCTAACTTCAGATAGTCCAATAACTTATTTTATTTAAAATACTTGTCTAGAGCCTGATTAGAAGGCAAGCAGACTAGGTAATTGGTGGATATATTTAATTATCAGAGATAAAAAAAATTAATCATGATCGGTACCAATTACCTCTGAATAATAAAGAGCGATGAATACAACTAAGGAATGATGCTCATAAGGAGAATACATGCTTATTTATATTTATCTAGTCAATAGTTATATTGTATATTTTTTGAACGGCAACAATGGTTGTATTTACTCAGATTTTCGGTTTATTAATGTATGAATTAGTATTAACCTCTACCGAATTGATCAAAACTACTGTACTACTTTTGTGTATGATTACAGTTATATTTAATGCCTATTATGTCACCAAAAGTAGTATATCAAAGCGGAAGATTATGGTATTAAAAATTATCCGTAAGATACTAACTTTTCCAGATAAATTAACATCCACTCCACAAAATAAGTTAGCCAAACAGCGCTTAAAAATAGCCATTGCCCTGCTGGAAAATAACAGCATAGAAACCATTTTGATGGCAATTAACGATCTAGAACAAATTGCCGTTGATCATCCAGAATACCACTGGGTAATCATGGAGGTTCTGACTAGCTTTGTGCGAAATAATGCCTTATTACCATCCCAAGAACAAGTATCAAGTGAGCCATCGGCAAAAAACCGTGCTGAGATTCAAGCAGCCGTTACTGTAATTGCTAGGAGAGACACAAATAAAGATCCGAAAAATGAGCAAATTGATTTAAGTCACACAAATATGCAGGGTCTAAATCTGAACGGGGCTAACCTCAAGCAGATAAATCTTTATCAAGCTAATCTCTCAGGGGCAAATCTTGCTGGTGCCAATTTAGAAGGGGCAATTCTCAGTGCAGCTAATCTCTCTGGTGCTAACCTCAATTTAGTTAACTTCTCTGGGGCAATTCTCAGTGCAGCCAATCTCTCTGGTGCTAATCTCTCTGGTGCTAACTTGCATCGGGCAAATTTATATTTAGCTAGGCTGCATGGGGCCATCCTCAATGACAGCATACTCAATGAAGCAAACCTCAGAGAAGCCAAATTTTCTAGCTAAGATACAACAGATGACTAGCTGGGCGATGTTCGCCTAGCTGCATAACAAATAATACATAACCCATAGTAAATTCCTTAATTAATTAGTTCTGGCGGCACATATCCAAATCAAAAGCTAAATGCTATACTGAACTTCCCAATCATCTAAGTAATAATTCATGATTGTGAAGAATATCTCTGCTATGTCTCTTGGTAAGACATACGCACCCTTGAGTTGGTTGATAACTATAACAGTTATACTTTCTATCGCTTTGACTTTAATCGTTTTCTCGGTGTCCAATATTGAGAAGTTGCCAATTCAGCAACAACTACAATATCGGAATCAAGCATTAACCACTACTGCGATAATTTTTCTAGGTTTAGGAGTGATGGCTAATGCTTACTACGCAGCGAAGCGAGTCCAAGCTATGCAGAAAAATGCGATCGCTTCTGAGAGAAACCTGGAAATTGGCTTGCAAAATACCAAACTCTCTCAAGACAGACTAATTGCTGAACGCTTTATTGGTGCAATTGCCCAAATCGGCCATGAAAAAGTTGAAACCCGCACGGGTGCAATTTATGCCTTAGAAAGAGTCGCCCAGGATTTTCCGCAAGAACATTGGACAATTATGGAAATCCTCACGGCTTTTGTCCGAGAAAATGCGCCGGTTAGCAGAGAAGGAAAACCACACCAAAAACAGAAAGATTTAGCGGCGATTGACTTGGACAAACATCGGCAAAGAGTAAGTCGTCAACAGCAGTCGGATTTAAATCTGCAACCAGAATTGCCAAAGCTTCGCACCGATATTCAAATAGCCCTGACTGTTATCGGTCGGCGGAATTTTGAGAAAGACCGGAAAGATCAGAAACTTGATTTACGTAATACCGACATCAGACAGGCAAACCTCCGTGGCGCTAACCTCCAACGGGTAGACCTCCGGGGATCTGATTTGTGTGGGGTCGACTTGCGGGAATCTGACCTGCGGGAAGCTGATCTTGATGGCGCTAAACTCACTGGCTCGATTCTCTTTGAAGCTAACTTATTTAAAGCCAGCTTGCGGGGCGCAAATCTGAGTTGGGCTAACCTGAATCGCGCTAACCTGTGCGGTGCCAATCTGCGTGCTGCCAATTTCTTTGGCGCAAGTTTGCGTTCAGCCAGCTTACAAGGTGCAAACCTCTATAAAGCTAACTTGCAACAAGCCACCCTCAAAGCTGCTAGCCTGGCTGGGGCGAAGCTGTTTTTGGCTAACTTGCAAGGTGCAAAACTAGGTAAAGCTAACTTGCATTTAGCGGGTTTGATTGGTGCTAACTTGCAAGGGGCAAACTTGAATGGTGCTAACTTGCAAGGAGCAAACTTAAATGCTGCCAAACTACAGCAAACAGATATCTATTTTGCCGACCTCAGCGAAGCTAGTTTGACGGAAGCTAACCTGCAAGGGGCTAACTTGATGGGGGCTAACCTGCATCGGGCAATTCTCCAAGAAGCTAACCTTGAGGGAGCTAACTTGATGGGAGCTAACCTTTGTGGGGCAATTCTCAGTGATGTCAAACTTACAGGGACTATTCTCACAGGGGTGAAAAACTTAGACTACCAACAAATTAGAATGGCATTTGGCGATCGCACTACTCGCCTCCCTGATTATATCGAAGCCCCCACCCATTGGCGGCAATCAGGGTAATTTACCATAGCTTCGATGGGGTAATTGGGTGCATCTGGCTTTTTTTATTTATATGCTATATTTATTACCTTAATCTCCGTAATATCTTGGGAGATGAGGAATATTAATTTTATGTCTGATAATAAAGATAATTTTGGGATTATATTAACCCTTTTAGCCGTTGTATTTTTTATTGTCTCAGGCTTTGTTATTTGGGTATTTTTATTTTCAGATTTTGCATTTGTGCATTTTTTGGAACCAGAAAAAAGGATAGATTCGGGAATTAAAGCCTTAACAACCATTGGAGCAAGTTTCGGTGGAATTGCGTTATTAACTAATGCTTACTATGCATCAAGAACGGCCAAAGCTGCCAATGATAATGCTAAAGCTGCCAATGAAAATGCTGAAATTGCACGAGACAAGCAAATTACAGAACGCTTTGCCAAAGCAATCGAACTGATTGGTAATGAACGGCTTGAAGTAAAATTAGGCGGAATTTATGCTTTAGAACAAATTGCTAAAGATTCCCCAGAAAAATACCATTGGACAATCATGGAAGTCCTCACAGCTTTTGTGCGAGAAAATGCACCTGTGAAAAAGGTAGCGGAAGAAGATGAGGGTGAAATACCAAAACTTCGCACGGATATTCAAGCAGCCCTTACCGTAATTGGACGACGCAATGCGGAAGAAGATGAGGGTAAAAGACCAAAACTTCGCACGGATATTCAAGCAGCCCTTACCGTAATTGGACGACGCAATTATGAAAAAGAGAAGGAAAATCAGAGGATTGATTTAAGTAATATTGATATTAGGGATGCAAATCTTGATAAAGCCCACCTAGAAAAGGCATCCCTCTATCAAGCTAACCTGCAAGAGGCAGTCCTCTCTGAAGCTAACCTGCAAGAGGCATCCCTCTATCAAGCTAACCTGCAAGAGGCAGTCCTCTCTGAAGCTAACCTGCAAGGGGCAAATCTCTGTCAAGCTAACCTGCAAAGGGCATCCCTCTCTAAAGCTAACCTGCAAAGGGCATTCCTCTATCAAGCTAACCTGCAAAGGGCATTCCTCTATCAAGCTAACCTGCAAGAGGCAGTCCTTTCTGAAGCTAACCTGCAAGGGGCAAATCTCTATCAAGCTAAACTGCAAGGAGCAAAATTTACATCTGCTAAAAATCTAACATCACAGCAGATTGAATCCGCAGAAGGCGATGAAAATACTATTCTGCCTGATGATATTACTAGACCAAAACATTGGACTAAATCTGAGTAATTAGACATTTTTATTAATATCAAATTGTCATCAAACCCATAATTTGCCAGCGATTTAAAACGCCATCTCACCGTTAAAAGGGCGGTTAGAAACCGCGTCTACACAGGCAAAACCCACCTCCGTGGGTTTCAAACCCTCAATTTTCCCTTAGTCCACGGAGGTGGACTTTGTTTGTATAGCCGCGAATTCCATTCGCCCTGGCTTACCAAAAAGGGCGGTTAGAAACCGCGTCTACACAGGCAAAACCCACCTCTGTGGGTTTCAAACCCTCAATTTTCCCTTAGTCCACGCAGGTGGACTTTGTTTGTGTAGCTGCGAATTCTATTCGCCCTGGCTGCCCCTACCGTGTCAGCGATTACGCAAAAACCCTCTCAAACCCTTCTTCCTTCGCGTCCTTCGCGTCCTTTGCGGTAGCCTGCGGCACGCCCTTCGGTCTACGTTCCTCATAATTTCCAAAAATCTCTTTCAAACAGGAAAAACGCATCAAAAAGAAGGACTATGCTCATAATCCCAACACTTGTTATCACGCCAACTTCTACCACTACTCTCACATCTATCTTCATCGCTAATCCAGGGAATAAACGTAGGGTGAATATTGCTTAAACTTGTATTCACACCAGAGATTATTAAAGACGCAAGATAGAAACTAGAAGTTAGGAACATTCCTGAAAAAGTCGTAAACAGAACTATTTTGGCAGCCGAGTTGAGAGCAAACTTACCTTTTTTACCAGGTGGGCGATCATCGCGCATTCATTTTCTCAATGTAATAATAGCGGCAGATAACACCCTGGCAATACTTAAACGCTAGCAATACTATTCGCCGAAATTATTTTCTTCACAGGAAGAAAAATATTTCTGTAACGTAAGAAACACCGTCAAGGTTAAATTAATAAACTACGCGCAGACCCAAAAATCTCGAAAAACCTCACCCTGTCCTGACGGACATCCCTCTCTATGCGTTGGAGAGGGACAGGTTTTGCTACGCAAAACCAGGGTGAGGTTTCTGCCGCTATTCGTCGCTTTCCTTATACATATCTTGCAACGCTTGCAATTGAGTCTTACGGGCAATGCGGCGATATTTTTTACTTTCTAGCTTAGGTTCGTATTGACTCTGTCCCTTACCTTTGCTTTTTAGCTTCATGCTAGATTCGGGATCAGCTTGGTGGTGGAGGTGAGTTTGTTGTGCGATCGCTTCTTCTAAAAATTGCAGATAATGAGGATAACGTTCCCATTCCCCCCGCACCACACAATCAGGCTCATCTCGATGGGAACAATCACTAAACCGACAGCTAGCAACCGCTAACCGCGCTCTGGCTTCTGGGAAATAATATAATAATTCTTCTGGGGTACAATCCAAATCAGGTTGATTAAAGCCCGGTGTATCCGCCAGTAAGCCCCCGTTTGGTAAGTCAAATAATTCGATATGGCGGGTAGTGTGACGCCCACGGGCTAATTTGCCAGATACTTCTCCCACTCGCAGGTTAGTATCGGGAATCAATTGATTAATCAGGCTCGATTTGCCCACACCGGAAGGGCCAGCAACTACAGTAATTTTATTGCTCAGATGCTGGGATACTTGATCAAGATTCAGTTGATTTTGGACGCTGATAAATAACGGTTGGTAACCCCAAGCAGAAAGGCGATCGCTAATTTGCTGCTGCGCCTCTGGGGTAATTAAATCACTTTTATTTAGGCATAAGAGCACATCTACGCCTGTAGTTTCCGCCTTAACGAGGAATCGGCTTAACTGGTAAGGTTCTAAAGGCGGGTCAGCTACTGCAAATACCAGGAGAATTTGATTCACATTCGCGATCGCCGGACGATCTAACTCGCTGTGACGGGGGAGAACATCAGCAACAGCGCCCCGTCCTCCAGCCCAATCTGGTTCTTCGATAATTACGCGATCGCCTACCATCACCTGTTGCCCGATTTTTTTCAGGCGCGTTCTGCGGGTACACAGAAGTATTAGGCGAGAATTATCCTGTATACCCACTTCTACATCCACATGTACTCGATAGAAATTGGCCTGTACAGCCAGCACTGTACCCAGTAACTGTCCAGTAGTAGAAATAGCTTCGCCTTTCATTGGGCAGTCGAGGGACAGCGGACTAACAAGGAAAAATAGCCCGTACAATCTGTAATTTTTTCCACATGATAGCCTGCCATTGTCAGGCTGTCGGGAACCTGCTCAATTGGTTCCCCGGCATCTAGCCAGACTTCCAGCAAAGCGGAAGGTGACATTTTCTCCAGACGAAGTTTTGTCCGTACGAAATTCATCGGGCAAGGAGTGCCGCGTAAATCGAGTTGAGCATCGGGAGTTAAAAGGGGATAGGGCTTCATTACTTAAACAAATTTCCCAAGAATCCTTCTAGACCACCTTTACCAGTGCGGTCTCCCTTAATTTTAGCCAGCTTCTCTAGGAGTTCCCGCTCATCTGGAGTCACCTTAGTAGGAATATCAATCAACACCGTCAGCATATGATCGCCCCGACTGACGGGATTACCCAACCGGGGTACACCACGATTTTCTAGCTTCATCACCGTATTAGGCTGAGTTCCCGCCGGAATTATCAGTTCCACTGGGCCATCAACCGTCTCTACCTCCAAACGGCAGCCTAAAATCGCTTGCAGGTAACTGACTTTGATTTCTGAGATAACGTTAATTCCATCCCGTTGGAATTCTTCATCCTCATTTACTAGCAAGTAGACGTACAAATCTCCAGGTGGTCCACCGCGTTGACCGGCATCCCCTTCTTGGGAAATCCGCAAGCGAGTGCCATTATCCACCCCAGCGGGGATAGTAATTTTCAGTTTCTTCGTGATTTGATTTGCGCCCTTACCGTCACAAGCATCACATTTGTCTTCAACGACCATCCCAGTGCCATTACAGGTGGGACAAGTAGAAACTTGAGTGAAGCTGCCAAAAGGCGTTCTCGTGACACGGCGGACTTGACCTGATCCAGTACAAGTCGCACAAGTCCGGGGGCGCGTTCCTGGTTTAGCACCGGAACCGCTACAAACTTCACAGGTTTCTAGATGGGAAATGCGAATTTCTTTTTCACCACCAAATACCGCTTCCCGAAAATCTAACTTCAGGTCTAGCCGTAGGTCATCGCCCCGCACAGGCCCGCTACGCCGTCTTTGTTGCGTTGGGCCACCCATTCCACCAGCAAAGCCACTGAAAATGCTTTCAAAGATATCGGCAAAACCGCCCATATCGCCCATATCTTGGAAGCCAGCGCCAGCGCCAGCGCCACTGGAAACACCAGCTTCACCAAAACGGTTGTAGCGCTCTCGGATTTCTGGTTCAGAAAGCACTTCATAAGCGCGGTTAATTTCTTTAAAGCGCTCCTCCGCTCCCGGTTCTTTGTTCACATCTGGGTGAAGCTTCCGGGCCAAGCGGCGATAGGCTTGTTTAATTTCTTCTTTGTCGGCGTCACGAGAGACACCCAGAATTTCATAATAGTCGCGGGCCATATAGCAAAGGTAAAAGTTAGAAGGAAGAAAGCAGAAGGACAATTAGCAGAAGGCAAAAGGCAATACTTATTTTTTGTTAATCATTCATTTTACCTTGTTACCTTTTACAAAAATCACCAGCAAGTCCTGAGCAACAAGTCTTTTTCGCTTGGGAGACGACAAAAAATACAGAAGTCATAAACAAAGGAATCAGACTCACCTTGCGGGCAGTCGCTCCGCACCTACGAACTTCTTGCTGGCTGAAGCTGTCTCTTTTACAATTGTGCTACCTAGGTGGGTAAATCTCCCTCTTCAACCAGAGGGGCTATCCGCACTATCAGGTGTGGAAAACTCCCTATATACATTTGATCACATCTGTACTAATAAATCATCTAGCCTACGGCAATTCGCTTCTACAATCTAGCAAACCTTTGGGGGATAAAACCAGGTTTGGCAGGTCGTCGAAATTGTGGGGACTCTTGACTGAGGGGCAAGGAGGACAAGGAGAAATTTTTGAATTCGTCTGTTTCTTGTCTCCTCAGATTACCCATTATCTAATCTATCGCCTCATAATCAGCCTGAGCGGTACTTTCTTCGTCAAAATCAAAGTTGAATTGTGGTATTAGCGTCCCACTCATCGGAGCGTCTGAGTCTGGGGTAAAGGAAATAGAACTATCTGTTGAATCTTTAACCTCATCATTGTCTTCGTCAGTTTGGCCGTTAGCTCGGTTATATACTTCTGCACCAATGGAAAATAGAGTTTGTTGGAATTCTTCAAGGAGTTGCTGCAACTCTGCTATGGACTTGCTCTGATCAATCATTGCGGCTCGGAGTTGTAAAACTTTTTCATTCGCCAAGTCTTTGATTTGCTCGCCAATAAAGTCACTATTATCCTTTAAGGTAGTTTCGTAACTAAACAACAAATTATCTGCTTGATTTTTGAGTTCAACAAGTTCTTTACGTTTTCTGTCTTCTTCGGCAAATAATTCGGCTTCTTGCCGCATCCGTTCAACTTCGCTGTTACTCAAACCACCCGTATTTGTGATCCGGATACTCTGCTCTCTACCTGTGCCTTTATCTTGGGCACTAACCTTGAGGATGCCGTTGACATCTATTTCAAAAGATACTTCAATTTGCGGTACACCACGGGGAGATGGGGGGATTCCGGCTAGGAGAAATTTACCGAGACTTTTGTTATCCCGCGCCATGGCCCGTTCACCTTGGAGGACGTGAATTTCCACAGAGGTTTGCCCATCAACTGCTGTGGAAAAAACCTGCGATTTGCTGGTAGGAATTGTGGTGTTGCGTTCAATGATTTTGGTGAATACTTCTCCTAAAGTTTCAATTCCCAAAGATAGGGGGGTGACATCCAAAAGTAGAAGATTATCGACTTCTCCCCCCAAAACTCCAGCTTGGATAGCGGCTCCTAGCGCTACTGCTTCGTCAGGGTTGATAGAACGATCAGGCGCTTTGCCATTGAAAAACTTGATTAGGGCGTTCTGGACGGCGGGAATGCGAGTAGAACCACCTACTAAAATAATCCGATCGATGTCTTGTGGTTTGAGGTCTGCGTCTTTGAGTGCTTGGCTCATTGGTTCAATGACGCCTTCAATTAAATGCCCTGTGAGTTCTTCAAATTTGGAGCGCCCCATTTCGATCTCCAAATGTTTAGGGCCTGTTTCGTCGGCGGTGATAAACGGCAAGTTAATTGAGGTATTCACCATACTAGAAAGTTCAATTTTTGCCTTTTCCGCAGCTTCTCGCAGGCGTTGTATTGCCATTTTGTCTGGGGAGATGTCTACTTTCTCTATTTCCTTAAAGCGCTGCATCATCCAGCGCACGACACAGTTATCAAAGTCGTCTCCACCCAAGTGGTTGTTACCACAAGTCGCCTTGACTTCAAAAACTCCATCCCCTAGTTGCAGAATGGATACGTCGAAGGTGCCGCCTCCCAAGTCGAATACTAATATCAGCTGCTCTTGGTCTTGCTTTTCCAAACCGAAGGCTAAAGCAGCAGCGGTAGGTTCGTTGATAATCCGCAGAACTTCTAGTCCAGCAATAGTGCCAGCATCTTTAGTTGCTTGTCGTTGGGCATCTGTGAAATATGCAGGTACGGTAATTACTGCTTGAGTGACTGTTTCACCCAAGAAATTTTCCGCATCCTGTTTTAGCTTCTGAAGGATCATGGCGGATAGTTCTTGTGGGGTGTAGTTACGTCCGCGAATTTGGACATCCACAGTCTCGTCTCGACCTTTGACACAGCTATAGGGTACGCGATCGCGTTCTGTTTCGGTATCTTCCCAACGCCGACCGATAAATCGCTTGATACTGTAGATTGTGTTTTCTGCATTAGTTACGGCTTGACGCTTCGCCAACTGACCAACCAAGCGATCGCCACCCTTGCCAAAACCCACAATACTAGGAGTAGTTCGCCCACCTTCGGAATTGGCAATTACAATCGGTTGACCACCTTCCAAAACTGCGACGCAACTGTTAGTAGTGCCTAAGTCGATCCCAATAACTTTTCCCATATCTAAGTATTTCTACTAAGTTGTTAACTGTAAGTAATATTTGTGGACTATCCTTATTTTGCTACCAACGCGAGTTAACGTAAATATCTTTGTCACTCTGATAGCTGGGGTCTTGCAAGAAGTTTCCGCCCAAAGGGTTATTTGATATTTGATTGCTGACCGGTGTCCCGCAGATACCACAGATGCATAATTCAACTCTGACGTTTGGCAACACCAAGTCTGACCAACAAAAAGCGGTTTTCACTCAAAGAGCCGCGCCCCGTGTGAGATAACAATCAAAGGGCGGGCTACAATGCGGCAAACCGGCAGTCAACAGCATCAATTCTGCTGGCGGTGTCAGATGCTCACGCTAGAACCTAGGCACTTTTAGTCAGTGAAGCAACGACTACAGCTTAACTGTTAGCTTGATTCGACTGATTTTCCTGTGCAGGTGGTGCATCTTCCTTGGGAGCAGCCACTTTCACCATTGCATGGCGTAGCACGCGATCGCCCAAGAAGTATCCGCGTACTAACTCTTCTAACACTGTTCCTTCTGGTTGTTCATCCGTAGGTTCCCGCATTACCGCTTCATGGAGGTTGGGATCAAATTCTAGACCTTCAGGGCGCATTGGTGATACACCGAGGCGCTTGAGGCTATCTACTAATTGTTTGTAAACCCCTTGATAACTTTTGTGAATAGTCATCTCGCCTTCGGTTTGCGGTTTGAGATGCGCTCGCGCCCGCTCAAAGTTATCGACTACAGGCAGCAAGTCCGTAATCGTGTTCCGCTTTGAGAGCACCTCTAGGTCATCTTTTTCTTTTTGGGTGCGTTTGCGGTAGTTCTCAAAATCTGCGGCAATCCGCATATATTGAGTACTACGCTCTTCTAGTTGTGTCTTGAGGGACTCAATTTGTTGAGTCAATTCGGCCATTGCTGCCGTATCCACTTCAGTCTTCTGTGCCGCAGCGACGCCATCTTCTAGTGTAAGTGCCGTATCTCCCGGTATATTGGTTTGGGCTGCCACTTGCTCAGTAACCTCGCTGCCAGATTCGTTAGAGTTAATTTGGGCTGGGGAGTCGCTCATCATTACTTGCTTTACCTCTGTTGGTTCACCCAATTGCTGGCTTGTATTGTTTACCTGTTTATTTTCGTCCATCATTGTCTACTTATTCCAGATGCTGTTGATGGCATTGCGTAGCCACATCTTGTTACCGTTACCATTGATGGTTGGCAGATGAGGCTGATCTTATTGCCAACATTTTTCTGGAAGTGATGGCACTATCATCTTATTGTGACAAATGGTGAACCCATTAGCGTAGACGCCCCAAGGGCGGTAACCCGAACGGGTAGGGTAGGGCCAATAGTACGTCTTGAGGACGAGGGGGCGCTCAATTCCCGTCGCCCCCATCATAAGTCAGTTTTTTAACTAATTACTACTTAAAATCTCATCATTAGACCATGAGTCATATTCCATCAATGATCAGCGTGAGTCATGGACTGACTGAAAAAGTCTTTGAGCCGAAAAAATTTGGATTCAAATTTAATTCAGTATAAATGAGCATTCTGCACCACAGTCTGGGAATAATTTAACAAGAGGTTTCCCTACTCATTGCTTATGACTTACTCGTCACCACAACGGCGCAGTACCGCTCTAACTACAAGAACCGAGTTTTCGCCCTTCGGCAACAAGCTGGTGCAATCTGGCTATGTCAATAGCGAACAGATGAGACAGGCGCTGATTGAAAGTCGCAAGTCTGGCAGACCATTGACAGACGTACTAGAGTCAATCACTGGGCAACAACTGTCACCTGAATTACTCCGGCAATACAAGAAACAGCAATTATTTGAACTAAAAATACTATACGGTGTTGAATCCCTCGATCTGGAAATCAACCAAGTTGGCAACACGATGGTGGGCAGCTTGATCGAAAGCCTGATCACAGTGGATATCTGTCGTCGCCATCGTTTAATACCACTGTCGAAACACGAAGACCAAACCCCGCCCAGTGTCCTAGTGGCAATGGTCGATCCGGATAATCTAGAAGCTTCCGATGACCTGAACCGCATCTTGCGCCCCCAAGGCTTGGCATTGCAGCGCATGGTCATTACTCAGGAAGACTACCAACAGCTAATCAACCAATACTTGGATGACTTAGCTGTGCGGCAAAAGCACCTGGAACAAGAAAGCTCAACAGATATTAGTAAGGATTTAGAAAATCTCGATAGCCTAGACATCGACGATGCCCCCGATGATATGGAGGCTGATTTGGGGGCAGCGATGAAAGACGCGGAAGATGCACCAGTCATCAACCTCGTTAACAGAATCCTGGCCAAAGCCTTGCATGAGGGTGTTTCCGATATTCACGTCGAACCACAAGAAGAAAACTTACGCATTCGCTTTCGGAAAGATGGAGTGCTGCGTGAGGCTTTCCCGCTGATGCCGAAAAAAATCATCCCCGCAGTCACAGCCCGGTTTAAAATTATCTCTAATCTAGATATTGCCGAGCGGCGTTTACCCCAAGATGGACGCATCCGCCGGATGTTTGAAGGACGGAAAGTAGACTTCCGGGTAAATACCTTACCCAGTCGCTACGGCGAAAAGGTGGTACTACGGATTTTAGATAACTCCTCGACCCAATTGGGATTGGATAAGTTAATTACCGATCCTGAGACTTTGCATATTGTCCAGGAGATGGTCAGCCGCCCCTTCGGCTTGATTTTGGTGACAGGGCCAACTGGTTCGGGGAAAACAACCTCGCTGTATTCGGCATTAGCAGAAAAGAATGATCCAGGAATTAACATCAGTACTGTAGAAGACCCAATTGAGTACAGTCTTCCAGGGATTACTCAAGTACAGGTGATTCGAGAGAAAGGGCTAGATTTTTCTACCGCTTTGCGGGCTTTCTTGCGCCAAGATCCAGACGTGTTGCTGGTGGGTGAAACACGGGACAAGGAAACGGCGAAAACAGCGATTGAAGCTGCCTTGACAGGTCACTTGGTATTAACAACTTTACACACCAATGATGCCCCTGGTGCGATCGCTCGTTTGGGAGAAATGGGTATTGAGCCTTTCATGGTTTCCAGTTCTCTAATCGGTGTGTTGGCCCAGCGTTTGGTGCGCCGCGTCTGTAGCGATTGTCGGATTGCCTATAATCCTACAACAGCGGAACTAGCTCGCTATGGTCTAACAGCTGCCGCAGATGTGGGAATAACTTTCTACAAAGCTAATGTCATCCCACCAGAAACCCTTACAGAAGCTAAAGATAAAAATCAGGTTTGCCAAAGGTGTAATGGCATTGGTTACAAAGGACGTTGTGGCGTTTATGAAGTTATGCGCGTCACCGAAAACCTACAAACCCTGATCAACAAAGAAGCATCCACAGACCGAATTAAGGAAGTGGCGGTAGAAGAGGGCATGAAAACATTGCTCGCTTACAGTCTGGACTTAGTGCGTCAAGGTGCTACCACTCTGGAAGAGGTGGATCGGGTGACATTTACTGATACTGGTGTGGAAGCTGAGTTGAAAGCTAAACGTAAAAGTGGTCTTACCTGTCTGACTTGTAGTGCTGAATTACAACCAGAATGGCTAGATTGTCCCTACTGTATGACACCTCGGTTTGTAGATTAGATTCAGTTGTCATTAATCATTAGTTCAGTAGCAAAGAAAAAACAACTTACAACTCACAAAAAGGAAGCAGAACTATGGAAATGATGATTGAAGACCTGATGGAGCAGTTGATTGAAATGGGTGGCTCGGATCTGCATTTATCCGCAGGTTTACCTCCCTACTTTCGTCTGAGTGGCAAACTCACCCCCATTGGCGACCAAGCACTAACCGCCGACCAATGCCAAAGGCTGATTTTTAGCATGCTCAATAACACCCAACGTAAAACCTTAGAGCAAACATGGGAGTTGGATTGTTCCTATGGAGTTAAAGGTTTAGCACGCTTTCGGGTGAATGTCTATAAAGAGCGTGGTGCTTATGCCGCTTGCTTGCGGGCATTAAGTTCTAAGATTCCTAACTTTGAAAAATTAGGACTGCCAGATGTAGTGCGAGAAATGTCCGAAAAGCCCAGAGGACTAATTCTAGTAACAGGCCCTACAGGTTCTGGTAAGACAACTACCCTAGCAGCAATGATTGACTTGATTAACCGCACTAGGGCAGAGCATATCTTGACTGTGGAAGACCCGATTGAATTTGTCTACGAACCAATTAAAAGCTTGGTTCACCAACGACAACTCAACGAAGATACCAAATCTTTTGCTAATGCTTTGAAAGCAGCCCTACGGGAAGATCCAGATATTATTCTCGTGGGGGAAATGCGCGATTTGGAAACGATTTCTTTGGCGATTTCGGCCGCGGAAACAGGACACTTGGTATTTGGCACGCTGCACACTAGTTCAGCCGCCCAGACTGTTGACCGGATCATTGACGTTTTTCCACATGAAAGACAAACTCAAGTGCGGGTACAGTTGTCTAACTCCCTAGTCGCAGTGTTTAGCCAAACCTTAGTGCCCAAGAAAAATCCCAAACAAGGCGAATATGGTCGGATAATGGCGCAAGAAATTTTGATCGTTACTCCCGCTATTTCTAACTTGATTCGAGAAGGTAAAACATCTCAAATTTACTCAGCTATCCAGACTGGTGGCAAATTGGGGATGCAAACTCTAGAAAGGGTTTTAGCCGATTTATATAAAGCCGGAACAATCTCCTTTGAAGCAGCAATGTCTAAGACTTCCAAGCCAGATGAAATTCAGCGGCTCATCGGTGCTGCTGCACCGCCACCAGCAGGGGCAAGACCCGGCGCAGGAAATGCTAGAGCACATTAAACTTTTAAATGGGGAATGGGTAATAGGTAGTAGTTTCTCCTTTTTCCCAATTACCTTTTTCCCAATTACCTTTTTCCCAATTATTGAATTACTTAATCTATGCCAACCTATCTTGCCCGTTTTCGGGACTCCCAAGGAAAATCCAGAACTGAAAAAGTTGTTGCCGCATCTTTAATACAAGCTCGTACTAATCTCAGAGATCAGGGTTTTTTAGTCCAAGATATTAAACAATCTCAAGGCTTTCAGACAAGCTTTGACTTTAAAAAATTCCAGACTTCCTTTGTCAAGGTTTCTATTAGAGATAAAGCTGTTTTTTCCCGTCAACTTGCTGCTTTGGTGAATGCGGGCGTAGCAATAGTTAGAAGTCTGGGAGTGCTGTCTGATCAGTGTACTAATCCTAAATTGAAACGAGCGCTGATTAACATTAGCACCGAGGTTCAAAGTGGAGGTAATCTTTCAGATTCAATGCGTAAGCATCCTGAATGTTTTGATGGTTTGTATGTCAGTATGATTCAGGCTGGCGAAGTTGGTGGTGTTCTCGATGAAGTACTCAATCGTTTAGCGAAATTATTAGAAGATGTTGCCCGATTACAAAACCAAATTAAATCTGCCCTGGCTTATCCAACGGTTGTAGGTTTTTTGGCAACTGCTATTTTTCTCGCCATGACAATTTTCTTAATTCCCATTTTCGCCAAAATTTTCCAAGATTTGAAAGTAGAATTGCCTCCTCTCACCCAATTTTTGATGACTTGTAGTGAGATACTGAGAAGTTGGCGGTTAGCGCTTGTTATCGGTATTGTTGTAGCATTCAGAATTGCCTATACGCAGTATTACAAAACCCGTGTTGGTCGCGAAACCATCGACCGTCTTTCCTTAAAGATGCCTTTGTTTGGTGACTTGATTCAAAAATCTTCAATTGCCCGTTTTAGCCGCACCTTTGGTGCTTTAACTCGTTCTGGTGTGCCAATTTTGACTTCTTTGGAAATTGTGCGAGATACATCAGGAAACCAGGTGGTAGCTAATGCCATAGATGCAGCACGTTTAGAAATTCAGCAAGGGGGTATGATTAGCATCGCTTTACAAAAAGCAGAAGTTTTCCCGGTGATGGCAATTCAGATGATTAGTATTGGTGAGGAAACTGGGGAATTAGATGCAATGTTGATGAAAGTCGCCGATTTCTATGAAGATGAAGTCGAACAGGCTGTCAAGGCACTCACCAGCATTTTGGAGCCAATTATGATCGTAGTTTTGGGGGGTATGGTGGGGACAATTTTGCTGGCGATGTATCTGCCTATGTTCAAGGTATTTGAAACCCTGGGCTAGATAATAATCTTTCAAAGGATGAAAATTCTATTTTCCTAACTGTATATATTCAGCCAACAGTTAGTATTTCATCCTTATTTCCATCCCCTAGATTGATTATTTTGGTTAATTCATACTTCACAGAATTATGCCTGTGCAAAAATCCCTATACGAAGATAGCTTGGCTGAGTATAGCCATCATCTGGCGGCGATCGCATTATTAAAGCAGCATCGCCCATACTGGGAGATGATTCCCAGTCTCCGCCGTCCAGATGAAAGTGTGATCACTATTCCTTTACCGATTGTCCGAGTTCGCGACAATCTGACAAAAACCTCACAAACCCTCTGTCTACCTTGTGATGTCGCCATTTTGATGTGCGATCCGGAGTGGAAAATCAAAACCGGCGTCGAAATTTTGCTATTTATTCATCGTCCCCATGAAGATTTTTCTGAGTTGTTGGGACGCTGGCGACAAACCCAGGTTTGGCTAGATAAGGACTATGAGTGGTTGATGCACCCCCGCCACAGCCATATTTTGAGTGAGGGGGCTGATACTATCTATCCTCTGTTTGTGGTTTTCAGTGAAACATCAGAACGTATCCAACGGGGTCTTGTGGGTGCTAATCTCCCATTTATCATGCAAACACCCTCATCTTTAATTGAAGAGGAGACGATAAAGTCTTACAACGCCTAATTTGATACTGAAGGCTGTTTTCATGTGAATGGAATACATAATTTTGTAGAGACGTTGCATGCAACGTCTCTACTGATCTAATCAATCAAAAACTGCTGTAAGGCAAAAGGGTGACAGACTCCAGACACATGGGAGAAGTACTGTTTTAAACAGACTTGGGATTATTTAACAAACTGGGGCATGATTTCGGCAGCGGTGAATATGCCATAAATACCCCGCTGGTGCAATTGCTTACCAGCTTTGAGATAACCAAAGGCGGGGCCGCAGACATTAGCTGCCATGCTGGTTTCATCTCCGAGGGTAAAGGTATGGGTGGAAATTCTACCTTCAAAGGTGCGCCCTATGACTTTAACGTTGGTGCTGAGGGGCTTTTTGGGATTGCGGGTATCGACTACGCCGCCGACTGTAACGCGATCGCGATCGCATATTCCCGCCACTTCTAACATCACATCATCGGCGTGTTCCATATTCTCTAAGGTCAGCACACCATTAGTTTTATCTAATAGGGCTTCAACTTCGGCGTCAGTCATCGCCCTAGCAACTTCTACAGTATAACCAGGCATATGTCCAATATCTTCGCGGACAGTGGCGCGGTAAGCTTCCCAATTAGCAATTCCCACCCCAAAGGTAATTTCTACCTTGTGAATTTCGGCGTAACTTTGGGCGGCTAAAGCAGCAGCAGCGGTTAACAATCCAGGCGTTGCACCACAGCCTGTCATGTAAGTAATTCCCGCTGCTGCTAGTTCTTCTTTCATCGCCAAGAGTTGTTCTACTGCACTGGTGCGTTTAATCGCATCCACCAGCACACCCCGCCAACCGGCTTTGATAAACGCTTTAGCGACAGTGGGGATAAAGTCATTTGGTAAGTTGGGTAAAGCCAGGAAATACCCATCTACTTGGGTACTGGCGATTAAATCTTCAATACTCTGATTTGATAATGTCCCAACTGGTTCTAAATAACCTACAGAACCTTGACTTTGGTAGGTTTTAATGCATTCTTCAATTTTTAAACCTTCAGCAGAGTATGCGTAGCCTTTTTGGTCTGCGACTGCGACTAAAATCATTTCCCGTTTTCCAGCCAAGACTTTAGCGGCTGCTTGTCCCAGTCCACCAAAACCGAGGACACCGACGCGAATAGGTTGATTTGTTGGTTGTGTATTCATAGTGAATTTCTAGAGTTGTGTTAACAGCTATAAAGGTTAATTATGCTCCATTATCCTGGGTTCGTTGGCTGAAGGATGGGTTTTTTTACCAGAATGTTTTGCTGATTTGGGCTTAACTGCAAAGACGGTAATGTTTCGATTACAATTATTATGGAACTTACGCCTTGACAGAAAATACTAAATATGGGTATAAGGCTCAGGCGTTCAAACCTGATTTTGCAGTATGCCAGCTAGAGACATCTATCACAGTACCGTAAAAAACGCACTCATCAAAGATGGCTGGAAAATTCTCCATGACCCTTTGCGGATTCGTTTAGCGAGAGGTAAAAACCTATTTGTTGATTTAGGAGCAGAAAGATTACTAGCAGCAGAGCGAGAAACAGAAAAAATAGCTGTTGAGGTGAAAAGTTTTACACGTCCCTCGGATATGAAAGACCTGGAAGAAGCTGTTGGTCAATTTGTTTTGTATGCTCATTTATTAGCGCGTTATTATCCTGAATATAAATTATTTCTGGCTGTGAGTGAAAGCACTTGCAAAACAGTTTTTGAAGAAGAAGCTGGTCAAACCTTAATTGAAGATGGCGTTATTCGTTTATTTAGCTTTGATATTGAACAGGAGGTAATTGTGAGATGGATTCCTTAACTAATCAATATCGTCAAATCATTAAAAATATTCTCGAAGAATACGCTGATTTTCTTGGCAATGATGAACAAGTTAAAATTGAACTGGTGTTAGATGAAAAAAATGATCGTTATTTATTAGTTGAGTCAGGCTGGCAAAATGGTTATCGTATCTATGGAACTTTATTACATATTGATTTAATTGACCATAAACTTTGGATTCAACATGATGGCACAGAAGAGGGAATTGCAAATGAGTTGGTCGCTGCGGGAATACCAAAAGCACATATCATTTTAGCTTTTAAATCTCCTGAAATTCGGCAATATACAGAATTTGCTGTTTCTTAAATTTGGTCAAGATTCAGAAGCGCATAAGGTTAGTGTAAATATGCTTTGGTAAGATATTATAATTAGTGTAATGTAGGAAAATTGGACAATTTATGACACTTGAACAACTTGAAGCTCAAGTCCTTGCCTTACCAAATAATTCTCTAGCATCATTGGTCGCGCGTCTGCTTGAACATTTAGGACAAGTTGGTGAAATTGACCAACAAATTGCAGATGAATGGTTACAAGAGGCAGAATTACGGGATGAAGATATAAGTAATAGTAAAATTATTGGCGTTTCAGCCGAAGAAGTTTTTAAGAAACTGCGTGCATCTTTGCAATGAAAATCTTATTACGGGATGAGGAGATAAATGACAGAAAGGAAATGGGAAACTGATGAAGATGAAATGATTCATCATTTAGAATCACATAGAAATTTTATAGGCTGGGTAATTGACAAACTAAGAGCAGAGAAAATTACCTGTGATAGAACTAAAGGACGTGATGCTAATGGTGATATTATTTACTACCGAGCAGAGGATGAAGCAAGGGTAAAGCAAATAGTTAGAGATATCAATGCTAAGTACAATCAATTATAATAGCTAATATTAGGTTTATAAGAATGCCATATATTGAAATAAAAACTGGACACAAAACAGGTTCAACTGTAGCTAGAAAAATTGTTGCTAAGGGAACTGTATCTGCTGTTTTAACTACTGGAGTAATTACAAATCCAGCCAAAAAGCTCTTTGAACAGTATGATATAGCTTATGCAGAAAATGTCCCAGAAACAGAATTTATGGAACTGGTAGATAATGAGGAGGGTTAAATGTTAGATATTAAATTCTACTCACAAGATAAAGAAGAATCTGAAATTATTGAAGTTTCCCAAGAATTGTACGAATGGTTAACTCAATCAGAATTTTCTAAGATTGGTAAATCTGAATTACAAGAAATGAAGATAGATGGTGAACCGGAAAGAGTGCCTGTAGTTCAGTTGGAGGGAAACAACCGCAGAAAGTTTAGTAATTTCTTCCGTGATGCAATTGTGCAAGAAAGCGATGAAATGCTAAATAAATTAAGCGGTAATTCATCTAAAAATGATTATCAAGATGCCATTTATAGACTGAATATATTGCAACAGTTACGGAAGTTGATAGAAAATGAGCAATACAAATATTTTCAAAGATTTTCTGTGATTGGTTAAGGTTTTGAAAGGTTCAAAATTAGAAAAAAGCTATAATTGCTTTAATGTTATTTAAGGTAACTTACTTCTGTGATCAAAGTATTAACATTGGAACTGAGCGATGAAGTTTATACAGCTTTGCACCAACAAGCTAATGCTGTTGGACTTTCAGTAGCAGAATTAGTTGGTGCGTCCCTAAATCGTCAATATAGCTTGTCAGTTAGCCCTAAATCCTCTACTGAAGAAGCACGTCAGCGTCTGCTTGGTTATGCTGGTGCAATTAGTCTAGGTTACGCTACAGGTACAGATAATGAAAGCATTGATGCTGATTTAGCTAAAGCTTATGATAATGACTTATAAGGCATAATCTCGTGTTCGCATGAATACTTATAATAAAATCTATTTGTGTAGGTTGGGTTGAGCAACGCGTTCTCGTAGTGTGCCGGAGGCATAACCCAAAGCTTTCATGTATCATTAGTGTAATATAGATAAATTAAATAATTTATGCGCTCCGGTATCTCCGAATTCTCTTATGGTTATGCTGTTACGGAAGCTCTGATTTATGATAACAGAACATCCCTTACAGCAGCACCCTTTTTTCCCTCTTTAATTGACGAAGGAAAGAAGGGTTATGATTTACGTCTAGATCGTCCTGGTCAACCTTTATTTCTGCAATTTAAGCTTTCTGATTATATGAGAGGACGAAGCAATACCACTGAAATTCAGAAAAGCTTGTTCACGGGAGCATTCTATAGAATGCATCTTCGACCAAAAAAAAGCTCAGGAGGACGACACGGATCAGATCAGCATCAACTTCTTATGGATTGGGAATCTAAAGGTAATGAAGTTTATTATGTCGCGCCTGTGTTTCATGAATTGGATGATTTCAATAAAGCCTATCTGAATCACCAAATATTACAAAGATCAATTTATATTCCTCCCAGCGATATTGGCTCATTACCTGATGATAAAGAACACCATGTTGCCTTTCAAGTTCCGGGTAAAGCTTTCCGCCTTTCAGAACCTCAAGAAATACCCTCACCTTTAAGTTTTGAGATTTTTTCTGATAGATTGTTAACTAGGCTTTCTTTCTCAAATGATCTGACTTTGATTAGTTCTGTCCAAAGACTAGTACCTCCATTAGTTGAGATGTACTCTTCTTATAGAAGAAACTTGTTAATGAATATACCAAGTATTGAGCAATTACAAGAGCGTTTTCCTAATTCCTTGCTACAAGTTGCTTTTTTATCTAAGATATTGTTTGATTGCAACTTTTATATTGTTCAAGACTCTGATCGCATTATTGATATAGAGTAGAGAGCGATTATTCAGGATCATCTTGTAAATCAAGTGCGAATTTAATCGCTTGCTTAATTTCCAGCATAACTTCTTCTGGTAACTTTCCCAGTTTTCGCTCTAGTCTTACCGTTGGAATAGATGCAATACCTTGAACATTAGCTGTAGAATCTCGCTCAAGAAATTGCAGTCGAGGTAGTGAAACCTCATAAAGACTTCCCCGATTTTGGGTAGTTAGTGGTACATAAATTACTAAGGCTCGTGGTGGGTCTGGGTCATCACGGGATACAATGACAATTGGGCGTGTTTTTGCAGCTACACCCAAATCCGCAAGCCAAACTTCACCAAGCTTAGGGTTCATCCAACAAATCCAAAACTTCCTGCTCTACTGTACGGGTTCTGAGAATGTCTAAAACATCCTGATCTGCCATTTCGATTATTTCTAGAATACAATGGCGGACTTGATCTGCGATCGCAGGCTGCCAGTAGTTTAACTTTTCGCTGAGTTCTTCAATTAAAGCATCCATAATGATTCGGTATACTTCTAACTATCAATATTAAACCAATTTTGAACCAATGCGATCGCCTATCATAATCCTGAGAGCGATCAGATTGGTTACGATAAAGAATACCTGCTTTTGTATAACCTTAAATTATGTTGCGAGAAAAGCTCAAGCAAGAACTAGATAAGCTAAACGAGGAACAACTCGAAAAAATAGCTGATTTTATTGCCTTTATTGAGTTTCAGGCTAAACAGGTTTCATCTTCTACTCCATTTTGGCAAAAAGCGACACCAGAGGAAAGAGCTAAGGAGTTCCGCAACTGGGTTTTTCAACTTCCTGAAAGTGGTTTGACTTTACCTGATGAAGCTTTTAGCCGGGATAGCATTTATGAAGAATGACGAGATATTTACTGGATATTAATGTTGTTTTGCGTTTCTGTAACCCTTCTGATTTTCTATAGAAAAAGCTGTCGTTCTGGCTCTTGTTCTTCTAATGCCCATTAAAAACTAACAACTACAGCTTGACCTTTCACTACTGTAGATAATATGTCTAAAATCTTGGGAACTAAAGGTTTAAGATCCATTAATCTATTAGAGGGTGCTCGCAAAACAACTACAGCAATATTGAACTGAGACAAATTTTGCTGAAAAGATAAATTCCGGTCAACCCTAATAAAAACATCAAATTCTTTTTCTACTAAAGCCAGTAACTGACCATTTTTAGTTCCAGCCCATCCCATCTGAGGAACAGTTTTGATTTCGTAGTCAGTAAATTCTCTAGCTAACTTGCGGTCAATACACTCATCTATAGCAATCCTATTTGAGTTGTGTATCCCTGACGGGAGCCGTAGGCATCACGGTATTGTTTTTAACGAACCGCAGAGACGCAGAGAGCGCAGAGGAAGATAAAAAAGAGATGTTCACATCTTATTTAGGATCGCTATAGAAGCAGCTTCATGCTAGGCTACCTGACTAATTAGCTGTTTTCCCGCTTCCTCTAGAAATGTAATTACTTGCTCTCTACTGACAGTGGGAAAACCATCTAAAAAATCATCTATTGAATCTCCCGCTTTCAAATAATCTAAAAGTGTTTGTGCAGGAACTCTTGTTCCAGTAAAAATAGGAGTACCACTCATGATTTCAGGAGACACACTTATAACTGAGGAATAGCTAGACATAGCGTTTGATATTTTCAGGTTATATTCATAGTTTAGCTATAAGTGGGAGTAAGTGCGATCAGATTGGTTACGATAAAGGATACCTGCTTTTGATAACCCGCCCAGAACTGATAGCGAAGCGTGGCGTTAGCCATAGTTTAGGGCTAATAACTTTCATTCCGTTTTAACGAACTAGAAATTTATTTTAGTTGTCTAAAGACGACTTTCGCTATTAGACTCAGAATTTATCTGAGGCGGGCTTAAAATTGTTGGCATACTTTAAGACTATCAGCAGGAGAGGTAATAGTTAATGCGGAAATCTTCTAGCAAGAGTAGATCCAAAATCCAAATCATCAATAAATCTGCCTTGACTCGCTTGGCTGGGCTTTTTGCTATTTTGCTGGTTTTGGGTATCTGGGCGTGGTTGATGATGTTTTGGATGCCTGAACAAAGTTACAAAGGGCAACTTCCACCGCTGCAACCAGAAGAAATTGCGCGTCAGAAATCGCTACAACTAGATGTGAAAAAGCTGGCGGTTGATATTGGTATCCGCAACTATAGTCAATATGAACAACTGAATAGTGCAAAAAACTTTTTGGCAACTGCCTTGACTCAAGCAGGTTATGAAGTGAAACAGCAAGATTACAAAATAGATGACAAGCTTTACTACAACATAGAAGCTGAACACAGGGGAATCGGCAAACCCGACGAAATAGTTGTGGTTGGTGGTCATTATGATTCGGCATTTTTCAGCCCCGGTGCCAACGATAATGCTACAGGTGCAGTGGCGACGCTGGAACTTGCACGGATGTTTGCAAATAAGAAAACTACTCGCACGATTCGCTTTGTTGAGTTTACCAATGAAGAGCCGCCTTTCTTCTGGACAGACGAAATGGGCAGTTTGGTATATGCCAAACAGTTGCACCAGCGCAATGAGAAGGTTGTGGCAATGTTGAGTCTGGAAACGATGGGATATTTTTCTGATGGGGTAGATAGTCAAAAATATCCTTTTCCTGTCGGATTATTTTATCCTAATCAGGGTAATTTCATCGGTTTTGTGGGGAATATTAACTCTGGCGACTTGGTGCGAAATGCGATCGCTTCTTTTCGGCGTCATGTCCAGTTTCCTTCTGAAGGATCATCTTTACCTAGCTGGATTCCTGGCGTCGGTTGGTCAGATCAATGGTCTTTTTGGCAACAGGGCTACAAAGCAATTATGGTTACAGATACAGCCCCTTTTCGCTTTCCGTATTACCACACCGAACAAGATACTCTTGATAAAATTGATTTCCAGAAGTTGGCACGAGTCGTGACTGGTTTGGCAAAGGTGATCTCTGATTTAGCTGAGTAAGTCTATATTTTAGCCCCGGAACCTAAAGCCTTTTCTCTGTGGGGAACCCTTGCAACCATCGGGTGAAACCAATCATAATGATAAATATTTTCAATAAACTTTAGGATTTTTTAATCTTTTATCCCTCACTCCGCTGCCAGCAAGCCTAATTTTTAAGAGTTTTTACAACTGAGTGCCCTAAACCAGTTTCAGCTTGACTAATCGATTAGGTTAAGAGAAACTAACTAAAGATAGAAGTGCCAGCTAATAAAATTAATAAGCTTTGTAAAGATTCTGAAATATATATTTTGAGAGATGGAACATTAGTTAACAAATGGCAAGTTTGTATCTAAGTAAAAATGTTCCGACGGCTATATTTTTAGCCTTCTGCTAGGACAGTGCAGTTCAGACGTACTATCGGGGTGGGCGAAGAGCATGGAGACATTAGAATTCATAATTTATCCAGATGGTCGGGTACAAGAAACAGTTACTGGCATTGTGGGCAATTCTTGCGCTGAAGTTACAGCAGCAATTGAGGCACAGCTAGGAGTTGTACTGAATCATGAACCAACATCAGAATTCTTTGCCACCGAGGTGCAGCAATCTGGCTTGGCGAATACGCAAAGCACTTACAGCGATTGGTAAGTTTTCAAAATACTTTATCGTCATTGATCCAAAACCACCATGTCACACTTTAGCCAAATCAAAACTCAAATCCGTAACCTTGACTCCTTAAAAGATGCGCTCACCGAATTGGGCGTAGACTGGAAACCGGGAACACGCGAAGTACGCGGCTATCGTGGCCAAACCCATCCTGCTGAAGTTACCATTGAGCAGGAAAATGGCTACGACATCGGCTTTAGATGGAATGGAAAGGAATATGAACTAGTGGCTGATTTACAATATTGGCAGCAAAACCTATCTGTAGATGGATTTTTGCGCCAGGTAACTCAGCGCTATGCTTACCAAACAGTTGTGAAAGAAACTGCTCGTGTGGGCTTTCAAGTCGCTGAACAGAAGCAACAGGAAGATGGTTCAATTCGCCTAGTAGTACAACGTTGGAGTGCTTAATGTCCGATTTTCTGCCGTCATCGGAAGAACAAGAAGACAATCGTTCCGGTTTAGAACCAGAGTTAGGCGGTTTTTTAAGAGATGCGCCAGAACGTTCGGGTTTTGAGCCGGAATTGGGCGGTGTGCAACGGCAAAAAGGTGTTTATGTTGATGAAATCACCTGTATTGGCTGTAAACACTGCGCCCATGTTGCTCGTAACACCTTTTACATTGAACCAGATTATGGGCGATCGCGTGTGGTTCGCCAAGATGGGGATTCCGAAGAGATAATTCAAGAAGCAATTGACACTTGTCCAGTTGATTGCATCCACTGGCTGGATTACACCGAACTGAAAAACTTAGAAGAAGAGCGAGAATATCAGGTAATTCCTGTGGTGGGTTATCCCGTGGAACACGCGGTAGCTGCTAGCGAACGACGACGTAAAAAACAAAAGTTAAAAACCAAAAAATCTCGTTATTAAATAACAAAAATTTCAATTTAGATAATCAAGCGCTGGAAGAACCAGCGCTTTTGTTTTAAATGCAAAATTGGCAAGTATCCTGGCTGCTGACTCATTCTTGAAATTTTTTCTTTTCTCTGTTTGCGGTTAGTTCAAAAAATTAATTTCCACAACTCAGCTAGGATGGCAATAAATGCCTTTATTTTAAATTTAAAGGATCTTGCTGTGAAAGTAACTTCTCTACTTTTGCCTCGTCGATTCTATTCGTTAATCTTCTAGTTTCATGCAAGTCTCTAGTCGCTTTTGCCAAAGTAAAGGTTGAGCCAGTAGAAAAAGCCAAACCCATACCCATAAAGCCTTTTATCCAGTTATCTACAGGCAAGTTAACAATGCCGAAGGTAGTCATTGAAATAGACAAGATAAAAGCTGCCCATGTTTGAATAATCCAAGCCGGGCTATCTTTTTGAGTCCCAATCGTTTGCATATTACCGACCTTGACGCTTCCTCGATTTAAATCTAATTGTATTGATAAATACACTGCATGGAAACGGTAATATTTCCACTTCGGCAACTGGACTCAAAAAGACCGGCTCAAAAGCAATTAGATCAAGCAACTACTGGTACACACTCTGTACCAGTTTTGCAAGTGGTCTCAAAGGGATGTTTTTAACTATTGGGACTCTGAAAAAATCTGTACCTTGCCATCGGGACTGAGAACAACTCGAATTCTGACATTTTGCCCGTATTTATTGGTGGAAACGAAGGGTTGACCAATATCAGGTATGCCGGCGCTGTCTACATATTGTCTTGCTGCCTGATTCAAAGGCAAAATTCGTTCAACTGAGCCATCAATATCCAGCATCAAACTATACTCTAGTGTTTGCGATAATCCAGCTGGTGGCTGCCAACGCTTTTTCAAGTATTCTCTAGCTTCTACCAGCTGAGGGGTGTCAAACAATGTGCTATCAGTGGCAACTTCTGTTGATATCGGCTTTTTGCTGACTGTTCTCAATCTTTGGGCTAATAAATTATCATCACCTGCCACTGAAGAGGCAGTTGTGGGGGAATTGATTCCTCCCTCTTGCTGTTGTGGGTCTAGTGGGGAGTAGTTTGTGCTGGGGATATTACCACGAGGAGCATTAGGTATGGTGGCAATAGAAGCAGGGATTGTGGGTATTGGGGGCGCGCTGTTGCCTTTGCTATTCCGCAAATTTGGAGGTGCAGAGAGAGCAATTTCTGTTTGGGGGTTTAATGCTGTGCGGTTCTGCTGGGAATTTTGTTGAAAGGCGATTGGCGAATTTGATTTTGTGGCGGGTGCTGCCAACTTTGGATTGGTGGGATTTTCAGCCTGAGGGATAGTCAGTGAATCTTGAGGAGATACTTTAGCGGGGAAGGTGGAATTTGGAAATGTTAGGGGTGCTGCCGGCAAACTGGTAGTGGGAGGTGGCGGAGTGGAACCTAAAAGTGGCAGCGATCGCAAATTATCTGTGGGGGTGATTCCTGGTTGAGGTGTGGGGAAGCTGTTTGCATTTGTTGGTTGGGAAGCAATTTTTGCCGCTTCTGGTTCTGCTGTTTTGGCTGTCTGCTGCTGATTTTGCCGGATCTGATTAGCATATTGCCAGGTTAATGGTGTTAAACCCACAGATAATACCAGCACTGCGGCAACAGGTGCCCAAGTAGGTAAGCTTTGACTGTAACTACGGGTATTGAGATTTGGTAGGGCCATGACGTCAGTTGAGTATTCATCTAAGGCGGTAGCCAAATCAAAAAGTTGCAGCAGAGTAAGTTCAATTAGAGGGACAGATGTCTGGTTAGCGATCGCCAGGCGTCTCGAAGCGAGGGAAGCAAAAAATAGGTTATGTGTGAAATAACTGCTCGGTTCTAAATAAATATATGCCCCGGTTTTTTGTGAGGAAAGAGGATCTAATCTCTTAGCCGACAGTAAAGTCGGGGAAGAATCTTCTGGTGACTCTGGCTGATCAGATACTTGGCTTGACTCTTGGATTCCTGAGAAGCTGACCCAAAAGTTTTCGGGGGACTGTTGGAGTAATTCCTGTACGTAACTTGTTACCGCATCACACAAAGCTTCAAGTTGGTCGCGATCGCCCCGAATTGTAACCCTCTGTTCTTCTGGTAGTCGCGGATCATCAAAGCGTAGTTCAAAACTTAGCTGTTTGAGGACAGTTTTCCCCATCCAACGGGACAAAGGTGAGCTTTGGGCTGATACTTCTAGCGTGCAAGTGGGGGGCGTGTAGCGACGTATAACAGAATTTGATCGTGGCATGACAGGAATAGCGATGGAGACGATTTGGAATTGTGGATTTTGGATTGTGGATTTTGGATGAGAAATCTTAAATCTCAAATCTCAAATCTCAAATTTTGTGGAACGGTCTATTAGTGCTAGCCACAGACGGCGGTGTCCACCAGAAGCACTATAAAAGAGTAAATCTACCAGCAGTTTTAGTGCCAGGTGACCGAGTAAATCAGTCGAGATTTTCTCGTCCTCTTCCATCCGCTCTTGGTAGGTGTTGCAGAATGCATCCATATAGTCTCCAAGTAAAGCGGTCTGATGAGGTTCCCGGTTGTTCTGGGCCGTTTGTTCTAATAGACCAACAGCACGGCGAATCAATTCCTGGTGCTGTTTGGCGAGGTAGCAGGTGATGAGAACTAGCGATCGCGCTTCTTCTACATCGAGCTTTTTTCGCCCTCCTTGACCTTTGCGTAGGGGATTTGACTGACGCAGTCGCCATAAAGCTACGCGATCTGGCACTTTCGACTCTAAATTCAGATTAGTTGCCGCTGTGAGCATCGCCTCAGAACCAATGCCAGTTAAAGTTTCTAGCGCCAATAGCACCAAGTCTAACTGGGTTTTGATGTTGTCCCAATGAACTGAGTTTGGGTCTGGAAGCTTGTTTAAGTCCTCCCACTGGGAATTTGGCGTGGCTGAATTGGCGGCCGAGTGCATAACTTTTAGCATAGGTGATCAGGCTGATAGAGGCTGTTGCTGTTACCCATTTTGAAACCAGACTCTCCAGCAGATAGGTTAGTTTCCTCGGATTTTGTGGGGAATCAATTTGATTAACAGCAGTTGTCTTTGTTTTACTCTAAATGAAAAATTATCTTCCACAAAGCAGAAATTTCATCACTGCATCAGAGTTATAGCTAGTGTTAGTTACCAGCTAAGTACAGTCGTATAAATAAACATAAATCAGATTGCTAATTGCTCATTTAGAAATCGCATCTCAACGTAATTTTGTCATTTTAAATGTAGCTTTATCCCAGGCATAAGAACCGTGTTTTCTAAGCTACACTGCATTTCACTGAGGATGACAAGAAAGCATTTGCGTAAGTCCTGTAATTACTAATTGCTAATTATGATCAGGCAATTAGTAATTAGTAATTAACAATCAACAGCCTTCATTTGTTACATTTATTTCCGCTTTATTGAACATAGGCGATAGTAACTCCACTGCCGCCATCTGTTCGTTCTGCTGCTTCGTAATGATTAACTCTGGGGTGCTGTTGCAAAAAGGCGTGAACACCTTGCCGCAGTTTACCAGTACCATACCCATGAATAATCCATACGGGGCCGGCAGCTTCCGAAATGGCTTTGTCTAACATATATTCGGCATCAGCTACCCGTTTTCCGCGCAAATCGATGGTATTTTGGGAGGTGCGAATGGCTGGGGCTGGTGGCGGTGGTGCAATTACTGCTGCTGGGGCTGGTTTGGGTTTGACGACTGGTTCGGCTTTTTGACCATCTAGAGACTCTACGTCTGCCAATTGCACCATCATTTTCATGATTCCAAAGCGGACGGTTAATTCCCCATCTTCATCGGGGGCGGTTAACACTTCTGCTGTTTGTCCTAATTTAGGAATGCGGATGCGATCGCCTACTTTGGGCATAAACGCAATTTTTGCTTTGGGTGGCGGTGCAGGTTGAGACTTTTGGGCAATTTGATTTAAAGCGTTGGTTGCTTGCTGGGCTTCTTGGGCTGTGGGTGTTCCTTGCTGCAAACGGCGAATCACTTGGGCGATTTCACTTTTGGCACTGGCGATCGCTTGTTGTACTGCTACTTCTTGAGAAACCCGTAGCGCTTTTTCCCGTTCCTGCAAGTCTGCGGCTTTGGCGGATACTTCTTTATATAAGATTTCCGCTTGTCGTAACAAATCTTGGGCTTCAGCAGCTTTAGTTTCTTGGCGGCGGCGTTGTGCTTCTAACCCCGCTATCACCAAATTAACTTCATCAGTTGCTTCTCCCACTTGGGTTTTTGCCTGTTCTATCACTTCTGGTTTTAACCCCAAGCGCAGGGCAATTGTCAAGGCGTTAGAACGTCCTGGAATGCCCCACAGCAGGCGATAAGTGGGTGATAAAGTACTTTCATCAAATTCTACAGAAGCGTTTTCAAACCGCTCATTTTCATATTTCAGCGCTTTCAGTTCGCCGAAGTGGGTAGTAGCGATTGTTAGCTGGGCATGATTAGCGAGATATTGCAATAAGGCGATCGCTAATGCACTACCCTCTACCGGATCTGTGCCTGCGCCGACTTCATCAAGTAAAACGAGGGATTTGGTAATGGGTAATGGGTAATGGGTAATGGGTAATTGTTCAGAGTCTTCCTCATTACCTGTGACCGATGAATTATCCCCCAATGCTTCTAAAATTCGACTAATGCGGCGAATGTGACCAGAAAATGTCGATAAACTCTGCTGTAGGGATTGTTCATCGCCAATATCTGCTAGTACCTTGTCAAACCAAGGGATTTCTACTGGTTCACGGGCGGGGACAAATAAACCTACCTTAGCCATTAAGGCAGCTAACCCCAAGGTTTTGAGAGTTACAGTTTTCCCCCCAGTATTGGGCCCGGTAATCGTCACTACCCGAATTTGGGGACTGATGAACAAGTCTACCGGCACCACTGGCTGTCCTTGTTCGTGTTGTTGCTGCCACACTAATAAAGGGTGACGCAGATGCCGCAAGTTAATGATTTCCTGATCTTGGCGCTGAATAAATCGGGGGGGATTGGCGCCAATCCAGAAGCTGTAACGTGATTTAGCCGTTGCCAAATCCAAGCTGGTAGCGATCGCTAACAACCTTTCTAAATCAGGTTTAACTGCTGCTACTTGTTCTGTTAAAGCGCGGCGAATTGCTTCTTCTTCGGTTTGTTCTTTTCTAATTACCTGCCGCAGTTGGTTCCCTATGGGCACAACGCTGTGAGGTTCCACATACAGCGTCGCTCCACTGGTAGAGGTATCGTGGACAATGCCGGGAATCGCGTCTTTTTGGGGTGCTTTGACGGGGATCACAAAGCGATCGCCTCGTTGCGTAATCAGTTGTTCCTGAACCGCCCCAGATTTTGCCTGGATAATATTTTGCAGCTTTTGGGTAATTTGGCTGCGTAATCGCCGTAAATCAAGGCGAATTTCTCCGAGTTTTTGGCTAGCGCGATCCGTTACTTGGGCGCGTTCATCGATACAGCGGTGAATTTCTTGCTCTAGTTCTGGATAAGTCCGCAAATCGGCAACTAACTCATTCAGGATTGGTAAATCTTCCTGATTGTCAATCACACGCCGCAAATTTCTCGCACCCGCGAGGGTAGTGGCGATCGCTAACAGTTCATCCCCTGTCAAAATTCCGCTGCGTTCTGCCCGTTCTAGGGAATCACCGATATCTTGAATTCCCTCAAAGGAAAGTCCTGGAGTGAGGCGAGATTCCAGTTGGTAGACTTCTTTTGTTTGTGCTAACAACTGTTCGCTTTCTGCCTGAGACTCAGGTATTTTTAATTGACGTGCGGCTATCGCCCCCAATTTAGTGGCCGCAAATGTGGAAAGGTGCTGGCAGAGGCGAGGCCATTCTAGTAGTTCTAAGGTTTCAGATTGGATCAAGGCTTCAACGTCGAATCTGAAATTATAGTAGCAATTCTCGCTGTGCTATGAAACATACTCAACTCTAACTTAGGTGGTAATTAGTTCTTTTACCAAAACGTAGGGTTGGACAATCAGGGTAGTAAACCGCTTGGTGCGATCGCCATTCCATTTTCCCACCTGATCTACTGTGGGTTTGCTAATCAATTGCTGTTCAATCCACTGTTGCACCGAAGGAATGTTATCGCTAGCGATCGCCACCCCCACATCCAGCAAGTCTAGCTCTAATGCCACCACAATCACCGCATCTCGCTGTACATGGGGAATTAACCACTCCCACTCTGCCTCATCTAGAATTTCTGTTAATTCTGCTCTTAAATCCGCCATAATTCCTCATTTTTAAGCTTGTACGCCTGATTTTACCTGATCCTCCACTCTCTAGCTCATAACAAATCACCGAAAAGGCTGCAAGTGGCACTCATGCAATTGTGAATTATTGAATAAGTCTCTTTCTGGCCTCCTCCAATTACCTTTTTCCCAATTACCTTTTTCCCAATTACCCATTACCTTTTTCCCAATTACCTTTTTCCCAATTACCTATTACCTATTACCCATTACCCATTACCAATTACCTCTGATTTCATTTCATCAATTTCAAATAAAGACACAATAACTCCAGCCACAGGAATTGAGATGAAAATACCTAATAACCCGGCGACTCTAGCCCCTATTAACAAAGCAAAAAATACCACTACAGGATTTAGATTTAGGGCACCTTGCATAATTCGCGGCGCAATCAAGTTGTCTTGAATTTGTTGCAGGATAATACAAGCTATGAGAACTCTTAATGCTAACCAAACATTTTGAGATAAAACAATTAAAGTAACTGTGCTAACTCCTAAGGTGGCTCCAATACCGGGAATTATATCTATTATTCCGATTAGCACTGACAGCAATAAAGCAAATGGTACTTTTAATAACAAGAAAACTATAAAAGTGGAAGATGACAAAAACAAAGTTAATAACAACTGACCTCGCAAAAAGCCTAAAAAGCTACGTCTGATGACATTAGTAAATCTACTACGTCGTGACTCTGGCACTATTTTAATGATAAAATTCCATAGCTTTTCTCCATCTAGTAACATGAAGAAAGCGACAACTGCAATTAATATAAAAGTGACAAAATTAGTTAAAAATCCTTGTAAAATAGCCAAGCTAGTCACAATAGTTGATACAGCTTGCTCCCGTAATTGTGTTTCAATCAGACTTAAATCTATCTGAAGATTACGGCTTTTCAGAAGTGCTTCTAGTCGCTCTGTTAAAGGTACTAAAGAGTTTAAAAATCCACTAATACTATCAATTAATTGTTGTCCTTGGGATAAAACTGTTAAACCCACGGTAATAATCAGCCCCCCAAGAATCACAATGCTGAGTAAGAAAACTACAATGACTGCTGCACCGTGGGGCAAAAAGCGCCGTAGCCACTTTACTGGGTAGCTGAGTAAAAAAGCCAAAATTGCGGCGAATGTAAAAATAACTATGACTGCTTCAAAATAAGCCAAAAGCTGAACAACCGCCCAACCGGAAGCAACTAAAAGCAAAAAGCGAACTAACGCTAAATTATTTAAGCGTCGCCAGAAATTATTGGCTTCAGAGCCACTCATACCAATTTTAGATTTTGGATTTTAGATTTTGGATTGGTCATAGTGGTGGTGAGGATGTTTTATTGATTTTAAACAGTAAGACGGATTGCTATTGGGTAGCATAGGGCGTTGATCTGAGATTTACAGAATACAGAGTATTGATATGCGATCGCCACTTCCCTAAAGCATATTTCCTAGCAAAGCCTCTCTCAGCGCGCCAAATCATGCATTTCATTAATCACTGCTGCACACTTTTGTGTCAATGCCTCCAATTCTTGCTTATTAGTGGAACTAGGAGCATCAATCAAATTGCCAATCCTGACAGTGATGGGAACTGCACGGGGAATTGCCGAACTTGATTGTAAAATATTCTCAGTACCCCACAAACACACAGGCAATAGAGGGACTTTTGCTTTTGCTGCTAGCAATGCGGCGCCTTTTTTGGGATCGGTAATTCGACCGTCTGGGGTGCGCGTTCCTTCCAAGAAAACACCAACCGCCCAGCCATTATTGAGACATTCTAGGGCAGAACGGATAGCGGCGCGATCGGCAGTTCCCCGACTCACCGGATAAGCACCATACAATTTAATCGCTTGTGCTAAAACCGGGACACGAAATAACTCTTCTTTAGCCATATACGCTACCGGACGACGTACACAATTGGAAATAATCAGCGGGTCAAAGTAACTAGCATGATTGCTGACTACCACCAAGGGCCCAGTGTGAGGGACATTTTGGGCACCATTGATTTGAACTCGAAAGTAAGCGTGTAACACTGGGCTGACTATTGACCACTTGAAAGCGTGGTAAAGTGCCAGACTAATAAACGGTTCGCGACTCCTGTCCACAAAAGATAATTTAAATCAGGCTGAATTTAGCATAAGCGATCGCCACCATTTTTCGGCAAAGGACAAAAAGCTTGAGGAAACGCCGAGTTTTACGACCGATCAGCCTTAATTTCCCAATGCGATCGCTTGCTGTCCTTGAGGCGAAGTTGCATAACCTAGAAATGCTTGAACCTCAGGGCTAGCAGGGTTTTTATAAACGTAATACAGTGGCCGTTGATAGGGATAACTACCTGCTTCTGGGGTTAATCCATCGATGGGCACAACTCGCACTGTTTGCTGATTGGCAGCCTGAGCAAAGGTAGCATAGCCGATGCCATCGGTTGCCAAAGCTTGAATTAAGGGAGTTGTGGCATCCCGTGGCAGAGTGGTAATGTTGGGCTGAGTCCCAAAATTAGCCCCCTTCAGCACCAATTCCTTAAAAGTTTGATGAGTGCCACTAATTACGGGTCGATTAATCACGCGGATAGTTTTCGGTGAACCACCTACCGCTGACCAATTATTAATTTTTCCCTGAAAGATATCTGCTACCTGACTGCTAGTTAATCCTTGGCTGAAAGGATTGGCTTTACCAATGATGAGAGCGATCGCATCTGTACTCACAGAAACCGCTGTCAATCCCTGACCTTGCTCTTGTGCAGTCAAAGGACGAGATATTGCGGCAATATTAACTTTACCTGCCAAGAGATTCTCAATCCCCTGGTTAGTTCCATTTCCAATTGCTTGCACCGTTGTACCGGGAAACTTTCCCTCAAAACCTATTTTGAGATTTTGGTTAATTGTCACCATGCTAGTAGAACCATCAATTTTCACTCTAGTACCGCTGGCTACTGAAGCTGGCAATGGGAAAGCCGGATTAATCACAGAGTTGGCGTTGCTTGGGGAGTTTGCTGTACTGGATACTGGAGGTGCTGGACGCATAAAAAACCACCAATAACCACCACCCAAAAGCGCCAGAAACAAAAGGATAAAAACAATAGGGGGCGGGCCGCTTTTCTGACTCATATTTACGTACTTTATTCTAGTAGTTGTTTAGGGCTGGAATCTTCTAACCGCTGCAAACGATGGGCAACTTCATCGTCTAATGTCATATTTTCGATTTCCGCCTGTAGTTTTTCCGCTGGATTTTCCGACAATTCTGCTAAAGCCTCTGTGCGTAAATTCCGGCGTTCAACCTTGCCAAAAAGCCAGGGTTTTTGCCGGGTAAGGAAAATCGATTTCTTAATTTTGGATAAAGTCGAGTTAAGCAATGTACCGCCAAGCTCATAATCAGCATTAAAGCTGATTATTTCCGTTCAAATTAATGATTGTTATCAATATCTTTGCCGTATTGGGCAATTTCTTCGCTGCTGATTTCTGGGTTTTTACCGCAGAATACAATTAGTGCGATCGCAACTTATACCAATACGCTTGCAAAATCCACACCAAAATTACGACCGAATAAATATTCGTCCTGCGCTCATATAGTTTTCCAGCGCCAACAAAATCTCAAAAAACAACGTGGCAGATCTTTCCTGATAGCCACGCTTTCAAATGTTAATTCCTTTAAATTAATTTGGACTAAGCAGGCAACTCAGCAGCATTGCGAACATTTTCTAATATTAAGCCGGGGCTAGTGCGCTTAATCAACCCAGTTAGCACGTTACCAGGGCCAATTTCCACTACTCGCTCAATGCCATTTGCTGGTAATTGTAGACAAATTTCTCGCCAACGTACTGAACCCGTCATTTGATTACTGAGGCGCTGTTTTAAAATTTCGGCATCAACTGAGGAAACTGGCTCAACATTAGATAAAACTGGTACAGTAGCTGGCTGAAATACCACAGATTCAAGCACTTCTTGGAATTCTGTCGCCGCAGCTGCCATTAAGGGTGAGTGAAATGCTCCCGAAGTTTTTAAGACAATTGCCCGCTTGGTCTTAACTTGGGTCATTACCGCGTGTACACCGTCAGGAGTGCCAGAAATTACCACTTGAGCGGGACTGTTGTCATTTGCAAGCACAACATCAGGGGTTTGGGCAATGGCCATGAACAACTGTTCGCGGTCAAAGTTCATTAAAGCCGCCATCATCCCACCTGCGGCATTATCCATGAGTTCAGCCCGACGCTTGACCAAGTGCAACCCAGTAGACCATTCAAAGACACCCGCGACGTAAAGGGCGATGTATTCACCCAAACTGTGACCAGCAACTAAATCTGGTTGGTTTCCTCGTTCCCGAACTAAATCAGCGAGAATGCTTTCTACCACATAAAGAATTGGCTGAGTATAGAGGGTACGTGATAAGTTTTCGGCATCGCTTTGACAGATTTCTGTTACAGACCAGCCCAAAATTGCCTCAGCTTGGGCAAATTTTTCTTTAGCAGATGGTATATCCAATAAGTCCATTCCCATGAACAGTGTTTGCGAACCTTGTCCGGGAAACACCCATGCAGTTTTAGTCATCTAAACCTCCCAGGAAACCCACACTATATCGGTACTCCGATTAGTGTCGGGAGAAATGGGAGAGAAATTACTCAACGTTTCCTGACAATTTTTCTGCATAGCAGAAACCGTGAGAGAAACAGTTGAGTAATTTCTAAATCCTTGATTTTCCATATTCGTAGCCATCTTTTTTGTGAATGTGTTTACAAGCCTTGTAACTAATTCCTTGAACTAGACAACTCTGGGTTGAGATATTGAAACTGCCACTAGTCCTGACTGCTATTCGTCCAATGTATTCACCGATTTTTTTGCCCCTAGTGACAATGGCTTTAACAATATCTCCAGTTTGAAAACCTAAAACATACTTGAATCTCGGTACATAGCGAGATGGAAAGCCAAATTTGTCTGTCCGGCATGATTGGCGTGTCCCGTGACCATTAGCTTTAATTAACAAATCTTTGATACCTTTAACCTTGAGAACAGGTGTTGATTTGCCAACACAAGCCGCATCTAACCAATGGCTTTTTTCTAGTTTTAGCTGGCTCCGATTGAATTTTGTTAAACCTCCTGAACCTATTTCTACTGGTAATCCAGTTGATTTTAAGACGAATAGTAATGCCAATCTAGTTGTGTTTACTGCTGCGGCATCAGACAATGGTCGTTTTACTTGTTTGATGGGTTTTTCCAATCTAGATGGGTCTTTCTGGAGAAATTCTTTAATATCTTTAGTCCCTTTTTTTCTATTGCATTTCTCACAACTCAAGGTGAGATTAGTGATTGAATTAGAACCTCCTCTTGCTCTGGGATGAATATGTTCTATTTGAAGAGGAACGTCTTTCACTCCGCAGTATGCACATTGCCTATTCCACTTTTCTAATAGAAATTCCCTAGTTTCATAACCCGCAAGAGTACCTTGTTGATACTCTTTACCCTGGATATCTGGGTTACTTATTAACTGCATATCAAAGCGGACTAATTCTTGACTAATCGCTTCTATTGGTGCAAATTTGACTAACTTATTTACCCAGGTTTTAATATTTTCAACTCGACTTTGTAAGCTTGGTGCTAACCATCCTTGTGGACGATTTCTATTCATAAATCTTGGTTGACGGTATCTAGTTTTCCGGTTTCTTCTACTCCGTCTTAACTGCCTTCTAGTGGTTAAAGAGTCTCTGATGGCAAAACCTCTATGCTCAAGGTCGGCTGCAAAAACCACCTCGCCAGTAGAATCGTTAACTAATGCAATTCCTGTATGTTTGGCTCCGGGGTCAATTTTTAATCTCAGCGGGGATGAAGGCGAATTAGTCCGAGATTCTTTCAGGATTAAAGTGAATGGAAACCGTCTAAAAATTGCTGCTTTTTTGTTTCGTAATAACTGCCTTGCTTGTGCTGGGTGGATTGGATTTAATGGTTGCCTGTCTGTATCAATTACAAAAATTTTGGACATCTTGTCCCTGTTTATGGCTGGTGCCATACTCCGCGAACGGGTAATGTTAGCCAAAGCCTCCGGCACGCTGCGCGAACGCTAATGTTTTGAGTCGGTAACTATCCAAACTACACTTCCTTAACCCTTGTAAAGATGTTTAATAGTTCGGTTCTAGTGCAGGAAACTGGCTACGTATCCCCTGGTAGGTCTTTAACTCTAGCTCAAAACGTAGTACTCGAAGTACTTAAGCTGGTCAACTAGGCTCTTTCAAGCCTTCACTATATCGGTACTCCGATTAGTGATGGGTGGTTGACTGCTAATTGGTAATTGCTAATTGGTAATTGGCGATTGGTGATTGGTCTATTTCTATTACCCATTACCCATTACCCATTACCCAATTCCTATCTTCCCCATTGAAAAATTGCTGCGCCCCAAGTCAGACCAGCACCAAAACCGGATGTAGCAATGATGTCATTGGGTTTAATTTTGCCTTGCCGCACTACTTCATCTAAAGCTAAAGGGATGGAGGCGGCAGAGGTGTTGCCGTAATGGGCGACGTTGCTGATAACTTTATGCTCTGGAATATTTAGGCGTTGGGCCACAGCATTGAGAATCCGCTGATTGGCTTGATGTAATAGTAGCCAATCTATTTGGTCAACACTGAGGTTAGCTTGAAATAGGGCTTTGTCGATGACTTCTGGCACTCGTTGGACGGCGAACCGGTAGACTTCTTTGCCGTTCATCGTAATGGGCATATATGTACCTTTGGCAACACTGACGCCGGGAATCAGTTCTTGGGCAGAAGGATTGTAGGCTAGGTTGAGATAGTGGTTTTGAGTGCCATCGCTTTTAAGTGAAAAACCTAGTAAGCGATCGCTCTTATTCGCCTGCAACACTACTGCCCCGGCACCATCGCCAAATAGTACACAAGTCCGCCTATCTTCCCAATCTACCCAACGAGAGAGGATATCTGCCCCGATCAAAAGTACATTTTGATAAACACCTGTTCTAATGTATTGGGCTGCCGTTACCAGTCCAAACAGAAAACCAGAGCAGGCAGCTGTTAAGTCAAAGGCTACTGCTTTGGTCGCTCCCAATTTAGCCTGAACTTGACAAGCACTGCCAAACAGATCATCAGGGGTGGATGTTGCCAGTAGAATCAGATCGATGTCTGATGCTTCAAGTCCTGCTGCGGCGAGCGCTTGATTGCCGGCAATGGTTGCAAGCCCGCTTAAGGATTCTGTTGGTAGTGCTAACTGTCTTTGACTAATTCCTGTTCTCGTGATGATCCACTCATCTGAGGTTTCAACTACTTCGCTCAGTGCCTGGTTGTCCACGGAAGTCGCAGGTAGGGCCGAGCCACTTCCGATAATTGCTACGCCTAAATTTTGCACTCCTAATCTCACTCGCTATCAGTTATCAGCTTTTGGTCGTTGGTTATTTGTCATTAGTCGTTGGTCATTGACCGCTGACCAATGACTATAATTTAGCTGTTGATTGCTCGTCTTCTAGATGAATGCTAACCACTCTCACTTTGTAGGATTTGATATTGAGACTGAATTCGTTGTAGCACCTTGTTGTCAACAGCTTCTTTTGCCATCCGAATGGCATTAAAAACTGAAGGTGCTTGCGAACTACCGTGACCAATAAAACAAACTCCGGCAACACCTAAAAGCAGGGCACCGCCATGTTCTGCATGATCCATCCGTTGCTTAACCCGCTTGAGGTTTGGTTTTAACAGTGCTGTGCCAATTTGACCGTGCAAGCCTTGGGGTAATTCTTCCCGCAAAATTTGCAGAATCACTCCTCCGACTGCTTCGGCAAATTTCAATAACACATTACCTGTAAAACCATCACAGACTATCACATCAAAGTTACCGGAAAGCACGTCACGCCCTTCGGCATTGCCAATAAAATTAATTTGGGAATTTTCGCGTAGCAATTGGTGGGCACGAACAGCGGCATCGTTGCCTTTCGAGTCTTCTTCCCCAATATTCAATAAACCTACCTTGGGTTCGTTTGTACCCAAGACACACTGACTGTAAGCCGATCCCATGACGGCAAATTGCTCTAAAAACTTAGGACGGCAGTCTACATTTGCGCCGACATCAAGTATCAGCACAGGCTTGCCAGCTAAAATTGTCGGAAAAACTGTCCCAATTGCTGGGCGGTCAATTCCCGGCAAGCGTCCTAAGCGAAGTAAAGCCGCTGCCATAGCTGCCCCAGAGTGACCGGCGGAAAATACAGCATCTGCCTGCTGTTTCTTCACCAAATCCATCGCTACGTTGATAGAAGCCTTGGGTTTGCGTCTAACGGCGCTTAAAGGCTCTTCATCCATCGCGATCGCTTCCTCAGCCGAAACTATCTCCACCTGCGCCAGGTTAATTTTTGGCGGCAGGGCAGCTTCAATTTGTTGGGAATCACCTACCAACAAGACTTTCACACCCAATTCTTCCCGTGCCCGCAGTGCGCCAGCTACGATTTCACCGGGTGCGTGATCCCCTCCCATTGCGTCAATTGCGATCCGTACGCCAGTAGATCCCATTGCTCCTAGCTCAAAGAAACCTTACAAATTTTACCAGATGGCTTTGCCGAAAAAGCTTAACTTTCTCAATCCCAAATTTTGCCTGTCTTTTATTAAGTACAGGTTTTGGCTACTAGTCCAAGATAGCATAAGTATCCCCCAATAATCCTAGAAATTGCATCTGTGTTAGTGTCAAATAAGACAGGCGAATCTTGTGGGTTATTGTGATGAAAGATAATTTTTGTACAGTCAAACCGCCCTGTAGGGCGGTCTGTTGAAGTTGATTTTTCGGCTGGATAACGCCGAGAGCCAATTAACTCAGCACCCAGTTGACCAATGTTCGTACCCCGAAGCCTGTCGCACCTGGCCCGTTGTAGCCATTTTCTTTATCTTCCCAAACTGGGCCAGCAATGTCTAAGTGTGCCCATGGGGTTTCTTTGACGAACTGCTTGAGGAAAAGGGCAGCTGTAATCGAGCCACCAGGACGGGGACCTGTGTTTTTCATGTCGGCGATGCCAGACTTTAGCCCTTCAAAATATTTGTCTTCCATTGGTAGACGCCAAATTTTTTCCCCGGCACTTTCAGCTGCTTTTTCTAACTGCGAAGCTACAGCATCGTCGGGTGTAAATAAACCAGCAATATCGTTACCCAAGGCAACGACGCAAGCACCAGTCAGGGTGGCTAAATCAACGATCGCATCTAATCCCAATTTGTCGGCATACACCAAGGCATCTGCCAGGGTTAAACGTCCTTCAGCGTCGGTGTTATTCACTTCAATTGTTTTGCCATTAGAGGCTGTGAGAACATCGCCAGGGTGCATGGCATGACCGCTAATCATGTTCTCGGTCGCTGCTGAAATAAAGTGTACTTCGACATCTGGCTTGATTTGGGCGATCGCTTTAGCCGCACCCAAGGTAGCAGCAGCCCCACCCATGTCTATTTTCATGGTTTCGATGCCGCTACCAGCACCTTTAATGTTCAGTCCACCAGAGTCAAAGGTGAGACCTTTACCGATAATTGCTAATTTCCGTTTGGCTGTTGTTTCTGGCTTATAAGTCAGGTGAATAAATTTTGGTGGCAAATCAGATGCCTGGGCGACTCCCAAAAACGCACCCATGCCTAGCTTTTCACAGTCTTCCCGTTCCAGAATTTCTACTTGCAAACCGTGTTCAGTGGCGATCGCTTGGGCTGTTTCTGCCAAGGTAATCGGTGTTACCGCGTTTGCTGGGGCGGCTACCAACTGCCGGGCCAAATTTACCCCAGAAACAATCTGATTGGCACGGGTGACGGCTGCTTCTTGTCCACTTAATCCCAGTAAATCTATGGTTTCGATTTGTGGCCCTTTATCTTCAGGTTCTGACTTAAAGCGATTATCTTGATAAAGTGCCAGTTGTGCACCTTCAGCGATCGCTTGAGCCGTAGCTGCGGGATCGTTATTCCATAGTGGTAAACTAATTCCTAAGGTTTTAGTTTTTTGCTTTTTGGCAACCTTCGCCACCGCAGCAGCGACGCGGCGCAAGGTATCTAGTTTCAGCGCTTCTGGTTTTCCTAAACCAACCAAAATCACTTTCTTAACTTGGTTGACCGCACCCACCCGCGTAAAAATGGTGCTATTGGCTTTAGCTGTAAATTCCTCTTCAGCAATCAGTTCTTTGAAAATTCCGGCGAACTTCTGATCCAAAGCCGCTAAATCGCCTGTTAACTCTACTGCATCTTCAAATAAGCCAACTGCTAAAGTATCACCCGCCCACTCTAATAAAGGCGTATCACTAAGTCGAATCGTCATTTTTGTATCTTCTGTAAACCAACCTTCTTGTACCAGTATTGCTTAAAAATCTTTTTTCATGGGGAGTAAGCAACTGGGGCGGGGGACAAGATAAGGGGGCAATTTTTCCTAATCTCTTCCCAATGACCAATGACTAATGACTAATGACTAATTTGCTAGCTATTTTGGTGATGATTTCTTGCTCAACTGGTGTAGTTTCTCCATCTGATTGGGCAATTTTTTCACACTGAGCTAACAAAGGTATAGCAAAATCACGATTTAGCTGATTGAGTAGTGTATCTAAAGGCTGAGGTGACTTGATGTTTTGGGCGATCGCCGCCAATGAGTTAGAACTAAGGTTGATAGCCTGCAACTGTGGCAAAATGTCTTCCCAGGACTTTTCTGGATGACTGGCAAGGATCATGTGAACTAAGATTTGATCCATGATTGCTTGTTGCGCGATCGCTATTTCTAGATATTTTTCACTCTCTGCTTTTAAAGTTGCCAGTGTCTCTTCATCCGTCAACGAAGTTGCTGTATCTAGCTTGGCTTCATAAAATCGACAAGCAGCATATCCCAATGAATAGATCATCGTTGCATTGGAACTCGCTGCGATCGCTGCACCAGCAAAAGGCATATTTCTCAACAAACCCAATCCTGCCGCTTTCAGCAAACGACCACCGCCTAAGCCTAAACCAAAAATTGCTAAAATCTCCCCCTTACGGCTAGGATCTTTTAAATCTAGTCCATAGTCAGCAGCAATCTGATAAAGCATTTCTGACTGTAATTCTGTCGTTGCTACTAAATCAATCGCCAACAACGCCACCGCTGCTCCCGGTAAAATACTCGTTGCGAACCCAATTCCCCCTGCTTTGGTTGCTTTCTCCACCATAATCCGGTGAGCAATTTGGCTGGGTGACTCCTGGGGATACTGTTGCTTAAGAGTTTTCACCGACGCCGCCGCTTTTTCTAAATCAACATTCTCAGCAGGGTGAATCAGCCAATTTAGATTTAATACACCAGATAATTTGCGAATTAGCCAATTTTCGCCGAGGTTGTTGACAACCTCTCCCGTGGTATGAGTTGTTTGCTCAATTAATCTATGTGTTTGTCTAGCCGCCTCAACCCCCACCCCAACAGCTGCATCAACAATAAATTTACCCGTTTGGGTAATTGCTTCTCCCACTGTGGCTACTGTATTGGTAAAAGTCTCTAAATGTGATGGAGTATGCTTTTGGGGTGAATTATCTGATGTATTCACTCCGTTTTCTGCTTGGGGTTTGTCTGCCATTGTTCAAAACTGACCTCAAAGCCTCTGTCTTTTGGTTGTAGCGAAAAAGTCAGGGGCAAGACATCTGCCAGAGAGGATAAATGTTTTATTCCCTCGGACTAAATCGAGCTAAAATTTGATTGACAAAAATCTCACCGTCAATCGGTGCTGTCTGTTCTGAAACTACTATCGCCGCATCAATTTTTTCCCGTACATCCCTGACCCATTCAGTTTCAGCACGATCATACTCATCCAGCAATCGTAGGGCGATTTCTAGAACTTCCTCTACAGATTGGTATTTCCCAGCTTCGAGCTTTGTTTGAATAAAGCGTTCTTGGTTAGGTGTGAGACTGATGCTCATAAGAAACTTCGATTAAGTGAGTCTATATAGATAATATTTTAAGTGCAAAAGTGGTTTGGGTAACTTGTGCAATTACCTGATGAGGCTGGATTGTTTGGTTGAGGAAAGTCAAAGACTGAGGGAACATTAAAACAAAGTGGTTCAACTTTTAAATATTTATCGCCACATATTTTGTCCTGTGCGTTCTTAAGTTTCATCGCTACAGCTTGAGAGAGCGCCCAAGTAACTACTTCTGAGCGTTCTTGATCATTAAGTTTTTCGGCAATAATTTGCAAAGCTCTCAGCGTCCATGCTTGATCAATCGCTCTAGAAAACAATGTTACCTCATCAAACTCTAGCATCTCAGCATCTTGAAGGTTCTCGTAGTTTGAAGGTGAGACAGTATGCTCTAATACAGACTCAATTTCATGACGCCGCTCCGAACTCACCAGATTGGCAATATCTGGGAGAATTGGAACTAGTGCAGCAGGGGGAGATATTCGATTACTATGAAAATTTGCCCGGCGACACACATAACGTAAAATTAATTCCCATATCTCAAGGGCTGAACTAACTTCTTCAGAGAAGAATTGCCACCTTACCCATTGCTCAAATTTAATAGCAACATCCTGTCCAAGTTGTTGAGCGAGATCAAATAGTGCATTGGTAACTACCAACGGTACAATTTCACTCTCCTCTTGATGAATATTGATTGTAGAGTTACGTTTCTGTAAGCGTGTCTTATATTCAATAACCGCCCGTTCATAAATAGCTATCCAGACATCTAAATTTTCAATTAGTGCATTTGGTAATTCCAAAATAGAAAGAAAAGGTTTTGCCCAATGTAAAGTCGGCAGAGACAAAATTGGTAGCCAAAATTTACTTTCATCTTCTCTCCAGAGGTTTTCAAGTTGCATAGGTTTCTCTGCTGATGATTTACCTAACTTCGTTTATAACTGAATTTCTTCTTGGGTGTTTAAGTAGATTTTTCCAAAAAGAGTTGTTTGTTGTAAATTGCAATATTGTTCCAAAATAAGTCTTCTGCAAAGAACATAATCAGACAGTAACAACTCTCAGATTCAGAGCTTGGGTAATCCAACCAAGTGACTACAATTTTTCCTGTAAATGACTCTCTTAACTGTTCAAGTTGATGCTCAATTTGAGCAATACCACTGCATATCAAGGTTAAGTCTAGCCATTTACCAGAGGGTTCATGGAAAAGTCGCTTGAGAAATACTTCTTCATACTCAACTAGGTCTGCTGAGATATTGGAAAGTCTATCTTCTATCTTTAGAAATTCCATAAATCTTTCATAATTTGCATAAAAATGTTAAACTCTGCTTCCGTCACTATTCGCCGATCACCCTTTCTCAGTAACTTGAGATGTTGATCTCGACTACGGTTAGCAACAGTAGTAACTTGCTTTCCTTTAGGAGAAAAGAAATGTTCCCTGGTCAGCTATCTATTGCAGCGAATGGAGACTTATCAAGGTTTGTCAATTTTGACTACAAACTTGAAAGACTCCCTGGATAATGCCTTTTTGCGCCGTATCCAGTTTGTTATCAATTACCCCTTCCCTGATGTCAAAGAGCGTACAGAAATTTAGCGGCGAATCTTTCCTAAAAATGTACCAATTCAGGAATTAAATTACGCTACTTTGGGGCGGTTAAATGTATCTGGTGGTAATATCCGCAACATCGCTTTGAATGCCGCCTTTTTAGCAGCTGATGCTGACGAGCCTGTGATGATGAAACATCTCAAGGTAGCCGCTGAAAGTGAATCTCGGAAGATTGGAAAAATATTGACTGATACTGAAGTAAAAAACTGGATATGAGGTTAGACGCTACTTTGTTTATCCCCTCACCTCTAATTCTTGAACTTTCGGCGCATTACTTTCTAAAAAATTTTGACTCTTGAGAATTTCATAGAGGTTAGTCTCTTCCTCCAGCAAACAAGCGTGTCCACTATCAGGTAATACCACCATTTTGGAATTGGGTATAATCTCAACTAACCGTCTCACCTCCATCTCAGAAGGTAAAAGGCGATCGCTACCACCGGCAATTAATAAAACTTGTTGAGTCAGGCTACGTAACTGATCTTCATCCACCTGAAACTCTCGCAATAAAGATAACCGCCAGTTGATGGTTTCTGGCGGCACGGAACGCATAGTTTTTAGTAGTTCATGGCGAACATTGCGACACATCCGTACCAAAGAGGCGAGAAACGGTAATAGCCCCAGGGCGCCGACATCATAAAAATAAGCTGGCACAAAATCAGTTAGTTGTGATGCCCAATTATACCAAGGGCGGAGTTGAAAGCTAGAAGCTGGGTTAATCAGGATAATTCGCTTAAATAAGTGTGGTGCTTGGGTACTAACTTTCATCGCCAAACAACCCCCAAAGGACTCACCACATAGGTAAACAGGACGCTGGGAGCTTTTTTCTAATTCCGCGTGGATCAAGTCCAATACGCTGTTAGTTAGGACATCCCAGGTGTTGAGGTCTTGTCGGGGGATCGCCAAACAACGGACATCAAAGCCAGCTTCTAATCCAGCAGTTTGCGATCGCAATAATTGACCAGTTCCATCCATTCCTGGCAAATACACAAACAGCGGATACTCTAGTTGTATTCGTTGAGGAGTCAGGAAACATGGCTTCAGTTGAACTTCAGACATATAAAATATAATTTCAAGTTTTTTGGTTTTATCTAATTTATCCTGTAAAGATTTTATACTTTTCAGTCTGATGTAGCTCGTCATTTAAGCAGGGAAGGAAAAGCCACACCAGCGAACGTTAGTTGCGACAACTTACCCCAGAGCACCGCGTTGCCTGCTTTAGCCGCCTTCATACTCTCTAATCAATGTATCTGCTAATTCTCTAAAACGTTCTTGCCATTTAGGAACATTTCTGAGTTTATCCCTGACGCCTTGTCTCACCTTAAAACAGACAGGCTTGGTATCATATGCTTCTGATTCGTTAGGCGTAAATAGAATTTTCGGCATCTTTAAATTTCACTGAAATGTCTGATATACTGGACAGTATATAGCAAAAAAGTTTATTAAGTACCTTAATGTAAAAATTAATTAGTCTCATCAAAAAGTTGAAAGCAGTTCTTGTAAGGAAAGAGAATTTGGGAAAATTGGGTCAAAAATAGACTAATAACAACCTTGAAGCAGTAATTTAGCAATTTCTCCATGACAGTGTTCAGTGAGTTCATTAACCACATGTTTTGCTTGTTTCCCTTGATATTTTTGCTGATGTTGAGGTGTAATCCAATAAGGACGACCGATTAACACCGCCACCCGACGATAGACGACTAAGGGATGCAAACCAGGTTGATTAAATAAAGGTTCGTTCGGGTCAAATAAACTCAATAGCCGCAAAGGGAAACCAGGGGTGTTAACCTCCTCTAGAGATGCGATCGCAATTGGTAAAATTGCCAAATCCGGTACAGCCGCGCGCAATGCCAAATGAGCAAATCCCCGCTGAAATTCACCCACCATGTCCGGCTGAGTAAATTTCACCATTGGTTGGGTTCCTTCTGGAAACACCCCCACCATTTGCCTAGACTGCAACAGCATCTGTGACTGCACAAAAAAGCTTTGCTGGCGGTTTTTCGTTTCTTCTAAGGGAAAGCACCCCAATTGTTTGGTGACAATCTCCCGCATGACTGGAACTTGTCCCATATAGTGATGACAAGCAAAGCGAATCGGACTCGACAGGGCCGCCATTAAAACCAGTGCATCCATAAAGCTACGGTGATTGCTCACTACCAAAACGCTAGCATCATGGGGAATCCGATCCTCATGATAGCGAAACATTTGTGTTGAAAGTGATGCCAGGAAACAACGAGAAATCTCCAGTGGGCTATTTAGACTCATAGCTGATCAATATATTTTTTCACAAAATATCGCAGTTTATCTTGACTTAATTTTTACATTTCTTTACCACAATTATGACCATCTTAAGGTAGAAATGCCTTGACTACAGAGCCAGGTAAATTTTTCTGAGTTCAGGATTATGTATTCTCCGTCACAATAAATTAAAGAAAAACCTTTTGCTAAGATTATGAGGGGCTAATTTCTCTATTTTGGGGATAAATTAGCTAGATTTATACACATTATAAAATTGGGAAATTTGCTAATATTAGGATGTTGTGTGAAAAAAAGGTAGGAATGTTATATAATTACGTGGTTTTGCCGAGATAACTTCGATAGATAAGGTTTTAATAAGTTGTTATTTATTCTGCATGAATCTAGTGGATAAAACAGAAAAAACATTTGCGCTGACAACACCGCTATATTATGTCAACGATGTCCCCCACATTGGCAGTGCTTATACAACGATGGCAGCAGATGTAGTGGCGCGATTTCAGCGGCTTTTGGGTCATCGAGTACTGCTGATTACCGGCACAGATGAGCATGGACAGAAAATTCAGCGGGCAGCAGCAACTTTAGGGAAAGCACCACAAGAGTTTTGTGATCAAATTGTGCCTAGCTTTGTTAGCTTGTGGGAGTTGCTAGGTATTGAATACGATCGCTTTAGTCGGACTACCGCGAATCGCCATGAAGCGATCGTCAAGGAATTCTTTCAGCGAGTATGGGAGAGTGGTGATATCTACCAAGGGCAACAACAAGGCTGGTACTGCGTATCTTGCGAAGAATTTAAAGATGAACGGGAACTGCTACCAGGAAAACATTGCCCCATACATACTACCAAAGAAGTTGAGTGGCGAGACGAGCAAAACTATTTCTTTCGCTTATCCAAGTATCAAGCGAAACTAGAAGAATTTTATCAATCTAGACCAGATTTTATCCAGCCAGCAAGCCGGCGAAATGAAGTCCTCAGTTTTGTGAGTCAAGGTTTGCAAGACTTTTCGATTTCACGGGTAAATCTAGATTGGGGTTTTCCCGTACCAGTTAACCCAAAACATACCCTTTATGTCTGGTTTGACGCGCTGCTGGGTTATGTCACCGCATTGCTAGAACCAGATGCAGAACCGACTTTAGCAAATGCCTTAGAGACATGGTGGCCAATCAACCTGCACCTGATTGGTAAAGATATTCTCCGCTTCCATGCAGTTTATTGGCCAGCAATGCTGATGTCAGCTGATCTACCCTTGCCAGAACGAGTATTTGGCCATGGCTTTTTGACCAAAGACGGTCAAAAAATGGGGAAAACTCTGGGTAATACCCTTGATCCTATAGCCCTAATCCAGCGATATGGTAGTGATGCCGTTCGTTATTACTTCCTTAAGGAAATTGAATTTGGCAAGGATGGAGATTTTAATGAAGTTAGGTTCATTAATGTTCTGAATGCAGATTTGGCAAATGATTTAGGTAATTTGTTAAATCGCACCTTGAACATGGTGAAGAAATACTGTGCTGGCAATGTACCGTTAATCGCCAATGAAGCCATTCCGGCTGAAAATCCTTTAAAAAGGATTGGTTTACCCCTAGGGGAACAGGTGAAACAAGCTTATGAAGCGCTAGCTTTCAATCAAGCCTGCGAAGCCATTCTTTTGCTGGTGCAAGCCAGTAATAAGTTTATTGATGAACAAGCTCCTTGGACATTATATAAACAAGAAAAGCAGCAGGAAGTGGAAGCAGTACTGTATGCAGTTCTAGAATCGGTTAGACTAGCAGCTTATCTGTTCTCCCCCATTATTCCAAATATCAGTAGCGATATCTATCAGCAGCTAGGCTTTGGAATAAACTTTAACAATCAAACAGAAAGTTCAATTGCTGCACCTTTTGCCACCCATGCAACCTGGGGCTTACTATCCCATAAACAACAGTTGGGCACACCTCAACCAGTTTTTAAACGCATAGAAACCCTGAAAAACGATTAGTTCTTTCAATTTTTGATTTTCTCAAAAAATTTATTCGGGGCTTAACTTATTAGCCCCGGAAGCTTATCATAAGCCGCTCTAACAAGCATCTAAAAGTTGGTAATTTGTATCAAAATTTACAGGTAAAACAACAATGTTGAATAATTTGGAAAACGACTCAATATTTACGCCAGAACAGGTTTTGGAAAATCGGGGTCGTGTGGCCATCTTTATTGATGGCTCAAATCTATTTTATGCTGCACTGCAACTAGGAATCGAAATTGATTACACGAAGTTGTTATGTCGCTTAACTGGTGGTTCTAGGCTGTTGCGTTCTTTCTTCTATACTGGGGTAGACCGGACAAACGAGAAGCAACAGGGGTTTTTGCTGTGGATGCGCCGCAATGGCTATCGAGTTATTGCTAAGGATTTGGTACAGCTACCAGATGGCTCCAAAAAAGCCAACTTGGATGTAGAAATAGCTGTAGATATGATGGCGTTGGTAGATTCATATGATACCGCTGTCTTAGTCAGTGGTGATGGGGATTTAGCTTATGCTGTGAATTCGGTAAGCTATCGCGGTGTGCGGGTAGAGGTGGTAAGTTTGCGTTCGATGACGAGCGATAGTTTAATCAATGTGAGCGATCGCTATATTGATTTAGAAGCGATCAAAGAAGATATCCAAAAAACCCCCCGTCAAAGCTATCCATATCGACCCTTATCCGGTGTAAGTTTTTTGGAAGACCCACGATTAAGTGATGGACACCTAGAAATTCAAGAGTAATGAAGCATCAACAAGGCAGGAATAATGGGAGAAGAACTTCAGAGATGCAAGGGGGAAGTAAAACACAATCCCCCCACTTTTATACATCCCCGTTTCTTTTTTATTTACAATCGAAAGTAAATTGGTGTTACCTGCCTTTGAGCTTATTCTTGGTAATCGGTTTAGCTGCCTGCGGGGGTAAATCCCCCACAGCCTCTAAACCAGATGCGGCTAACCAAAAATCGGATAGCAATTTGACTTTCTTTGGTGTTGATTTTGAACAGTTTGATGAAGTGGGGCGACCGATTTGGAAAGTCAAAGCTAAACAAGCAAAATATACCAAAGAAAAGCAAATTGGTCAAGCTGAAAGTCCCTCTGGTGAACTATATCAAGACGGCAAAGTGGTTTACCAAATTAAAGCAGAAAAGGCAGATATCGAGCAAAATGGAAAACAACTGTTTCTCAAGGGTAAAATCCTCGCCACCGATCCGGTTAATGGCATTGTGTTGCAAGGCAATGAATTAGAATGGCGTCCCCAAGAAGATTTGCTAATTGTTCGCAACCAGATCAACGGAACTCATAAACAATTACAGGCCGTGGCCCAGGAAGCACGAGTCAAAACCCGCGAACAAATCATGGAATTTTCAGGAAAGGTAGTAGCTAATTCTGCCGAACCACAATTACAAATGCGAACCGAGCATTTGACCTGGCGAATCAAAGAAAATAAATTAATTGGCGATCGCCCTATACAAATTGACCACTATAAAAATAATCAAATAACCGAACGTGGTAGTGGAAATGCTGCCGAAGTCAACTTAAAAACTAAAATTGCCACAATCAAACAAAATTCCCAACTAGAGTTACTAGACCCACGAATGCAAATAACGAGTAACGCTATGACCTGGAATATGAACACGGAAACTGTCGCTACAAATTCACCCGTGCGCGTGTTCCACCGTGCCGAAAATACGACTGTAACTGCCAATCAAGGCGAAATGAAGATCCCACAAAGAACGGTTTATTTAACAGGCAATGTCAATGCGATTGGACAACGTCGCCAGTCTTTAAAATCGAATACACTAACTTGGTATCTGGACAATAAGTTGCTGTCAGCTCAGGGAAATGTAGTTTATCGCCAAGTTGACCCGCCATTAAATTTTACTGGTGCAACGGCTGAGGGTAATCTGCAAACCGAAAATATTGTTGTCAAAGGTGGCAATTCTGGCGGCAGGGTAGTGACAGAAATTATTCCCCAAGAATGAGTTAAGGGTCAAATGATTTTGGATTTTGGATTTTGGATTGCCCCCATGCATCAATGCAGGGACTTGAATAAAGAATTGTAGATTTTGGATAATGGAATTGTTCCACAAACAAATTTGGTTGCTCTGAGACCTTTTTAGATTTTGAATTTTGAATTTTCAATTCCATTATCTAATATCTAAAATCTAAAATTTGGTCAAGACTAATGACTTATGGATCTTGCCTCTTGCCTGACTAACTTCTCAACAAAATTTCATTCCGGCTGGCTGCACCCAGTTTGGGTAGAGAGTTGATTGCCGAATGGGGAGTGAGGGTAGTGGGAACAACGGCAGGTATTTGCAATTTTTGAATCAGACTTTGCAAAAATTTGTCTTGTCCAGTCCGAAATCCTGATACATTTGGGCCACGGTTGAGGATAGCAAACCAGACCAAACCGCGATCGCGTGTGGGTATAACTCCAGCTAAAGCGCTGACATCTCGGAGAGTACCAGTTTTAATCACAGTAGCGCTGGGGAGGTGTCTAGCGTGCATTGTCCCTCGGTGATCAAAGCCAGACATGGGGAACAAGTCAGCCAAAGTTAGCTGATGAGCGACGGCTTGCTGTTGCAGTGCCATGAACATAGCACATACTGCTCTGGGGGAAATGCGATTTTCTGGGCCCAGTCCCGAACCATTGATTAACTGAATTTCTGAGTGCGGCACTCTAGCCAAATTAGCAGCCATTGATTGGACTACAGTTGATCCTCCCACTGACTCCGCCAACATTTCTGCCATGTCGTTGTTGCTGAAAACATTCATCTCCTTGATCAGTTGCTGCAAGGGTAATGAGCGATGACGTACCAGCAAGGTTTGTTGAGGGTTAGGCTGTGCTTCTACTTTGACGGTACCAGCGATGACGACTTGGGGCTTGGGTGTTCCCTTGGGCATAATCGAGTATATATAAACAGCAGGACGGGACCAAGCGGCTGAATTCAGCGCTTGCTTGAGTATTTGACCTGCTAGTTGGGGATGACGCTGGAAGTTCATGGCAAAATTGCCAGTGATCACCAAATTTCCCTTTACCTGCTTGATTCCCAGCTTATTTAGACTATTCCCCAAGGCGATCGCTTCCTCCCAAACAAACATCGGGTCACCACCACCAGTAATGACCAAATCGCCTTGCAACACCCCATTAACTATTGGCCCTGTAGCACTGACCAAAGTCTCAAATTGGTGGTCTGGTCCCCAAGTTTTGAAGGCAACTAATGAGGTAGCAACCTTAGTCAAAGAAGCAGCAGGTAGAGGCGTCGTACCTTGGTGATTAGCCATGAGCATCGGTCCCGACTGCATCCAAATTCCCTGACTCTGAATTAAATTCTGCGCCACTAGCTTCGAGGTGATCAGTCCCTTGAGATATTCCTGCACTGTCGTCGGTCCAGCTGGATTTGGATCAGGGGCAATAACCAAGCCAGGACTACTTTGCCAAGCCAATGCATCTAACGCATCTAAAGGTTTGATCTGTACCCCAGCCATTTCCAGCCAGAGTGAAACCAAACCTGAACCCAATAATTCCAGCATGTTTTATTCCTCTGTCTTTGTTAGGATGTCCTATATTGTTTCCTGTGCTAATATACAAGCTTTTTCATGCTGATCAGCATTGAGTCATCATAACTGGTGTTTTTTACATTAAAAAAGTAGGCTATATCACATGCTTTTAGTTGCTCACTAAAGAATTCCAGAAAGCTTATCATTTTAGGCGCAGGAACGCACAACAAAAATTTGCATTTGAACCTACCACAGTGTAGAGACAATTCATCAATGGTCTCTACCTAGAGAGAGAAGTTCACTTTGTGTTTTTCACTCAGTTGATAACATCTGTAAAGTCAATCATTGGTATTGCAGATTTATTTGTATTGAAAATGATGATTTGTGCAGTGGGCAGTGCATAGTACTATTAATCACTGTGAACACTACCCATTCAAAGAATATGAAATTTTATAAATAGAAATATTGGCAAATTATTCTGGTAATTAGACCTGGCAATCGTGGGTTGAAAATTTAATCAAGGGTGGCAAAATCCACCCCTATTGCCTACTTCCTTTCTGGATGCACAGCTTCTTCTGTCGAAGGAGTAACCATCTGGTTAATCGCTGCAATCATCTGATATAAGCGCCCTAAGTCCCGTTGATTGAAGTACAAAACAAGACGGGGTAGCTCGACTGTTTCATCTTGCCCTTCTTGAGGTAAAGCAATACTTTTTTCAATTCGTCCTTTCACAAGAATATCGTTGAAGTTAGCATTGAGTTGCTCAACCTCAGCAGCTGATAAATCTTTGCTCAGACGAATCACCAACTGCTCACCTACGTAGCGGCTAGAGTGATAAACCTGGTAAAAACGAGTAATGGCATTGCAAGCTACTTCTAAGTTGTCTGTCACCGTGTAAAGGCTGGGGTCTTCGGGACTGACAAGACCTTTTTGCACCAGTTGCTGATCGATATATTGGCTCCAAGACAGCCAGTAATCACCGCCAGGAGAGTCAATCAAAACCAGAGGGACTGGGCCAAATTTACCCGTCTGGCTCAATGTCATACATTCAAAAGCTTCATCTTGGGTGCCAAAACCGCCCGGAAACAAGGCAACAGCATCACTTTCTTTCAAAAGAAACAGCTTGCGGGTAAAGAAATACTTGAAGTGAATTAGCTTGGGATCACCATCAATAAAGGGATTAGCCTGCTGCTCAAAGGGTAGCTGAATATTTAAGCCAAAGGAATTTTCTCGTCCAGCACCTTCGTGACCTGCCTGCATGATACCGCCACCACCGCCTGTCATCACCATGAATCCTAACTGAGAAACAGCGCGAGCAAATTGAAGTGCCATGTGGTACTCTGGGGTCTCTGGCGCTAGACGAGCCGAACCAAAGATAGTCACTTTGCGGATATGTCGGTAAGCATAAAAGAGCTGGAAACCCCGCTCCATATCTGCTAAAGCAGCAGACAGTATCTTCCAATCAAGACGTTCAATTTCACTATCAGCCAAACGTACTATCGTGGCAAGTGCCTGCTGGATTAATTGCCGATTTTTTAACGTTGGTAAACGATCAATCAATTCAGCGATATCCGCTTGGAGAGACTCTAATGTGTCAAACGACGCAGATGAGGTCATGAGAACCGCCGCAACAATGGCATTATATTTTACCTAAATTTGGCGTGCAATTTATCAATTGTCTCCCATTACTTATGAGTCAACAATCCGAAGTAATATCTGTTGATTTTTAACTGCGGCGTCACAATAAAAAGCACCTTTGGTTAACCATTTACCAAGGCGCTGGTGACAACTGTCATTTTTCTGCAATCGTCTAAAACACAGATCTATTCCTTTAGCAGGATATATCCTCGGTGACGTTTAAACTTCCAATTTTTCTTGGCAAAAAGTTTTGCAGAGGCACAAAGCTCGCGCCTCCCAAACTTGTTTACAAATATTTACCTAAAACTAGAGCAAATGGGCAACTCAAAAGGATTTTGTTGCCGATTGGGTTTCAAAGATACTTTTCCAAAGTGTTAGATAGTGTAGTTTTAGGCACGGCACCGACAACCATATCTACTTTCTCTCCTTTCTTAAAAATCATTAATGTGGGAATACTGCGGATACCATACTGGCTGGCGATCTGCGGATTTTCATCAGTGTTTACTTTCACGACCTTTAGCTGACCTTCATACTGCACTGCAATTTCCTCGACAACAGGAGCTACCATCCGGCAGGGGCCGCACCAGGGGGCCCAAAAGTCAACTAACACAGGACAATCGCTGTCGAGTACTTCTTGCTTAAAACTCGAATCCGTTACACTTGTGGCTGCTGACATGCCTAAAAACCTTTGCCTATTATATTTCTCAGTTTCGTGAAAATTCTACCATAGCAAAAACATCTGCTTGGGAGTGAAGGATGTACATTTGCAAAGAAGCTCTAGAATTTATTCACAAATAAGGAACCGCCCGAACAGTAGTCCGGGCGGAGTGTGGTGTGAGGAGTGAACGGAAACATGCGTCTCCGCTATCTCTATTGTAGGCGACAGATGTGATTTTTCCAGAGATTGTTTAAAGCTCTAGAAAAATTTCTTTAATGGGTAAGGGCGAAAAAGATAAGGGGGAAAAAGGTAAGAGTTTTTCCCCTGGACAGTCCCCAGGGACTAGTCCCCTTACTTACCCATGCCTAATTGTTGAGCTTTTTGGTAGACTTTACCTTCTGTTAACAGGGAAGGCGCAATCACTACTTCAACTTGCTGCATTTCTTTAATGTTTTTGGCTCCCAATGTGCCCATGCTAGTTTTTAAGGCTCCCACAAGGTTATGAGTGCCATCATCTAGTCCAGCAGGACCAATGAGTATTTGTTCTAAGCTACCGGTAGTACCAACGCGAATGCGGGTGCCACGGGGCAATATTGGGCTGGGAGTCGCCATGCCCCAATGGTAACCCCGTCCTGGGGCTTCTGCGGCTCTGGCGAAGGGGGAGCCAATCATCACGCCATCAGCACCACAGGCGATACACTTGCAAATATCGCCGCCGGTGATTAAACCGCCATCAGCGATTATGGGGATATAAATCCCAGTTTCCTGGTAATAATCATCTCGTGCTGCGGCACAATCGGCGATCGCAGTTGCTTGGGGTACTCCCACACCCAACACCCCACGGGAGGTACATGCGGCACCAGGTCCAATTCCTACCAACACCGCTGCTGCACCAGCTTTTAACAAATTCAAAGTGACTTCATAAGTCACGCAATTCCCCAACGCCACAGGGATGGGCATCTTCGCGCAAAATTCTGCTAAATCAAGTGGTACTAAGGACTCCGGCGACAAATGCGCCGTAGAAACCACCGTTGCTTGTACAAAAAATAAATCTGCCCCAGCTTTTGCCACCACCGCACCATATTTACTTGCACCTGCTGGTGTAGAACTCACCGCCGCAATGCCGCCTTGTTGTTTAATTTCCTGAATACGTTGTTCAATTAATTCCGGCTTTATTGGTTCGGCATAGAGTTCTTGCATTAGGGAAACAAATTCATCTTTGCCCACAGAGGCGATCCGATCTAAAATCGGCTCTGGGTCAGCATAGCGAGTTTGGATACCTTCTAAGTTGAGGACGCCTAATGCTCCTAACTGTGACAAACGTACAGCCATACGAACATCGACTACGCCATCCATCGCACTAGCAATTATCGGGATTTCTCGCTCAACATTACCAATACGCCACTTAGTATCTGCCAAACTCGGATCGAGTGTTCTGTTACCGGGAGCTAGAGCAATTTCATCAATTCCATATGCTCTGCGAGCTTTTTTTCCCCGCCCAAGTTGAATTTCCACGCTTTAACTTTTCTCAAATCTGTTTAAGCTAGGGTATCAAATTGTGGGCGTATTGGGGGTAGTTTTTTGCAAGTAATTTCTAAGAAGCTAAGGAATCAAAGAAAGTGTGTCAGGACAATATAGTGCCAATTAAAATAACTGAATTTAGCGTTTATTTTTAGCTGCATCGGCACCAGTATAACCAGTTGCTACCCAAATGATTGCTCTAGCTCCATCGCGGATAGATTTTTGAATTGGTTCTGGACTTTTTTCCGAAGGAACTGGTACTGGCTTAAACTCAATTCCCCGACTGCCCAAAATAATCTCACCAATAACGCAAGCGCGGCGCATATGAAAGTCGGAAGTAATTAAATAAACGCTTTTGATGCCACGAGCTTGCAAATCATCTACTAACGTAGTAAAATTAGTGACTGTATCAACCGCTTCATAATCCAAGTGTAAACGTCTGGGATCAACTCCAGCCTTAGAAAATACCTGTTGGGTGAACCTCGGTGGGCTACCCCCAGTAATCCAAATGGGTATATTTGGATGCTCACGGGCAAAATCTGCTGTAAACTTCTCCCGCTCTAAACGTCTAGTTGAACCGCCCAAAACTAACATCGCTTGGGGGTGCGAAAATTGGTTTTGCACTTCTTTATATCCCCACCACATTAACAGTGGTAGAACAAAAGCTATAAACCGAAAACATTTACCTGTAAACAGTAGCTTATTCAAGGCTCGATAGGTTCGTCTGTTAAAACAAAAACTTTCTTTAACAAGAATAAAAACAACAAACACAATTATCTGGAGTAGCAAAGTTCTGCAAAGTTGCCCGAATAAAAATTTGGGTAATCTTGTGTCTCAACGCGATTAAGCGCGTTAAAACGGTCTCATTGTAATTGATGCACCATACTAACCTGGATCGGAAAATTCTTAAAGAATGCCCGACCACTTAATTTATGCAATTGTTTTTAGACGACGGGACTGGCCAGGTTCGAACCGGCGGCCTAGCGCTTAGGAGGCGCTCGCTCTATCCAACTGAGCTACAGCCCCAACAGAAGAAGCATACATAATTATAGCAGCAGTTTTAGGGAGACTGCCAACTATTATTCCAAGTACCGCCGCCTATCTCTAAACCACACAGATAACTATGTGCCTTCAGGATTGTTTTAGATTTTCCCCCACCTATTTCTCGCAACTCTATATCTAATTGCCCTTGCATGGTGTCCCGGCAACAGAATGCTAAACCATTGGTGGTGGGTGCTCGCAGCTCGGTACCTTTTAGATGAGTGGTTCCTGTCAACTCAACCTCATACTCTAAGTTTCTAGCTCGCATGTGCCATCCACCCCAAGGCTGAATTTGCCATTCTACTTGTGAATTCCAGGGTACGAATTCATAAAACTTGCCTTGGGAGTGCAAGCCAATCATCGCTACAGATTCCATCCACCACAGCACACCACGCCTTCCCCCACCAGCGGTTAAGGCCAAGTCTGGTTCACCCTCAAAGGAATTGCAATTTAGCCAAAACCATTTTTGTGGAAAAGCACCGCCCCAATTTTTTTCTCCATAGGCTGGGGCGTTGCTGAATTGGTAGATTTTACCATTCCAGTCAATCCAGCCGCTGGCTAAACCGTGAGCCATCAAGATTTGCCACCCAGGTTCAAAAATTTGCAAAAAAGATAGCCAACCAGCAGTTGATTGCTGAAGGCTATTTTGATTGCCCCAAGCATAAATTGGCTGAATTTGATAATGCCAACGGCAATAATTACCAGTTGCCGGATCAGTAATTATGCCCTGATTTAAGGTAGCTGTGGCTTGATAGCCTTCTTGAACATGATGCTCAAACTCTGCTGGTAAAAGGTAAATGGGTGAAACTTGTAAGTCAGTTTTGCCCCAATGTCCTAAACCGAGGACATCTCGACTACCCCAAAATTTCTGGACATCGGGAAAAGTGCGGCATAGATACTCATCATCTAGTCCCAGGACTTGGGCTGCACCGCCGCTGTGGGGCTTACCACCGATAGGATCTTCGATGGAGTACATGAAAGCGAAGGTTTGCCCAATTTCGGGCAAAGTAACGCGATAATACCAGCCCTCAAAGAAACGGCGGCTACTACCGTCCCAATGGTAGCCGCTATGAGGTGTTTGGGTTGAGTTCAGGAAGTTTCTGGGAATACTAACCATAGATTCCAATTTATTACCTATTTCCCAGTATGCGCTGACGGTGTTACGCTGTACATCTCTGGACAAACAGATCATACGCGATAGCAATACTCTCACTACTAATAGAGAGAGCAAAGGAGCCGTCCCTCAAAGCTCGAATCATAATGTTTCGAGCGCCGCCCCAATCGCGGTCATGTTCGTGGCCACAGTTGGGGCATTTAAATATCTTAGAACCGCCTAGCAAGTCGTGCTTGTGACCGCACTTGGTACAAGTCTTGCTGGTGTAAGACTCGTTAACATCAATGACAACAACACCCCGTTTTTTAGCCGCTTGCTTTAAGTGGCATTCAAATCGGTAGTGCCCCCAGGTGAGCATCTGCCTAGCTGTCTTGGTGTGTAACTTGCGTTTGGATTTAACCACCATCTGAGACGTTTCAAATGTTGGCAGCAAGATAACTTTGTATTGACTTGTTAAATAATTAGTTACTTGTTTGTGGCATTCATCAACTAAATTACGAATCCTGATTCTCAGGCGGTGAGCTGCTTCGTACATCCGGCGTTTTTGGGTTCTACTAGCTTTTGACGCTCTGCCCATAAGTGAGTCAAGGTGAGAACACAATCTTTGAATGCGTCCAATGTCTGCCTTGCCAAACTCTTGAAAAGAATCACCATCATAGCTAGTCAAAAACGTTCTCACGCCTGGGTCAAGTGCAATTACTTTGTCTAATTCCTTCGGCTCAACCTCTTCTGTTACTGGAATACAAGCGAACCAGCGCTTTCTATCCCTGACAAGTTGAGTCGCAAATTCAGTCTTTTCTATTGGTTCTGTAGACTTGAAGCTAAGTCCTTTGACCAACGACGGAAACCAAGTCTCGCCATTGAAATTAACTTTGTGAAACTTGATTGATTGTGACGGCTGACGGCAACTTCTAAAACTTGCCTCCCCCTTTACGGCACGAGCTTGTTTCCAAGCATCCCAAGCATCAAAAATTGCATTTTCTTTTGGGTGAGATGGTGCAGACTTGACCCACTCAGGTAAGTCTAGCCCTAATACGTAATCTCTCAAAGAATAAGCACTGGTTAATTTCTCACCTGCTTTTAATGCTGCAATAGCTTTGTTGTAGCAGTGGCGCGATGCTGACAACCAAGACTTCCATAATTGGTGTAACTCAAGTTCAGGATAAACCCGAATTTTGAGTGTTTTGTTAGGCGACTTCTTCTCTTTCTTGTGCCTCGGTTTCGACTTGTAACTCTTGTTTGATTTGGTTTTCAAGTCTTCTAATGGAGTAAAGTCGGCTTGAAAAGCTGTGGAGAATTGCAACGATATCTTGAACGAGTTCGGCGTGTGGAGAGAGGCTGATTTGGTTGAGAACCACGATTTTGCAGTCAAACTGTTCACATAACCACTCGATAATGTCAAATCCGAATCTTGCAAGTCGGTCTTTGTGGGCAACCACAATAACTCCGATATCACCTCGCAGAACTCGTCCCAAAAGAGCGATGAGTCCTTTCCTCCGCAGATTAAGTCCTCCTCCCACTTCCTTAACGACTTCAGCGCCGCTCTAGAGCGCTGATAATCGTTCAACTTGTCTATCAAGGTCAGCATGAAGTGGTCTGGTAGAGACGCGAGCATAGACAACAGTGGCGCGTCTTCCATCTGGTTCTGACTCTTGTTTAATAAACCTTTCGACGTCGTATCGCCTTTGACCTGACGGCGTTTTGACGGTGCTGATTTTACCTTTTGCTTCCCATCGTCTGAGGGTTCGCAAACAAACTCTCAGAGTGTTAGCTGCATCCTCAAGGTTTCACATATTTAGCCATAGGGAAACTATAAACTAATATGTACTCATTGTCCATCTTTGTCCAGTTAATTAACGATTAGAGGTATAGCGATCGCTAACGATAACCCACATCTATCGCTCAAGTAGCAGTTTCTCCTTTCAGCACCAGACAAAAAAGTATGAATAAACGTCACTGGCTAGAAATTACCGAGTATGGATTGCTTGGTTTCTCGATATTGGGAACCATTACAGCAGGGGTAACTCAGCAGGTAGTTTACGTAAGATGGCAAGATTTTAGCTAGTGGGAGTAAAGATCAGACTGTTAAGTTATGGGATGTGCAAAGCCGTCAAGAAATCTGTACTTTTACAAGTGCCCAAGATGAGGTATATTCTGTTGCTTTTAGCCCAGATGGTAAGACTTTAGCTGCTGGCTGTGGCGATAAAACTATTATATTGTTTCCTTGTCAGGAGGCTGTGATGCGTTAAATATGGGACAGTTGCGTTGATTATAGGCAAATTATGGGAATAATAATCAAAGATTCTGATTTATTGCCTATTTCTTAGGATGAGCGATGTCTAACGACAAGCTGCAAGAGTGGCTACCCTTCGATATCAATAATGCTTACATAATTCTTGGCTTGAAACCTGGTGCATCGATGGAGGAAGTCAAGCAAGCTTACCGCCAAATGGCTAAAATTTGGCATCCAGACCGGATTCTGGAACCTCAAAAAAAGCTAGAAGCAGAAGAAAAAATCAAAGAAATCAATCAGGCTTATGAAAAGTTAAAGTTTTATCAGCCAAGTGCAACCAATAAATCTGCACATCAATCTACTTCTACTTCTATCAAAATTGATTCAATTCCATCCAATGCGGAACGTTTCTATAACCAGGGAATGGAGAACGAGAAACAAGGGAAATATACTGAGGCAATTGCAGACTTTACCCAAGCGATTCGCCTTAACCCCAACTATGTAGAAGCCTATAAATTCCGGGGGCTGACTTGCTCAAAACTGGGATATGAAAATCGAGCTAAGTCAGATTTGAAAAAGGCCAGAGAACTGGAACTGGAATTGAAACTAAAAAAGGCACAGCCCAAACCAACATCACCACCACCCAAAGCATCAACACCGCCCAAACCAACATCGCCACCACCACCTAAATCACAGTCTCAACCGTCGCCGTGGAAATGTATACACACCCTGAGTCATAGGAACTTGGTTTTTAGCACTGTAATTAGTCCAGATGGGAAGACTTTGGCTAGTGGCAGTAGTGATCAGACTATCAAGATTTGGCAACTTGAAACAGGGCAATTACTACATACTCTCACTGGTCATCAAAACTTGGTTAGATGTCTTGCATTTAGCTCAGATAGCCAAACTCTAGTGAGTGGTGGTGATGACAGTAAAATTATAATTTGGCAGGTGTCTACAGGTAAATTACTCAGCACTCTTAAAGTACATTCAACCCCGGTTTTGTCTGTAATTGTGAGTCCAGATGGTCAAAGTATCTTGAGTGGCGGTCAAGACAATACTATCAAGATTTCCCATATAGAGATGGGACAGTTGCTGCATGTCCTCAAGGGTCATGCTGATTTGGTTTACTCCCTTGCTATTTGTCCAAAGCGGCAGATTTTAGTTAGTGGCAGCGCAGATAATAGAATTAAACTGTGGAATTTGCAGAATAGGCAATCGTTGTATACTCTCGTCGGGCATTCAGGTGCGGTGAACAGTGTCGCTATTAGCCCTGATGGCAAGATTTTAGCTAGTGGTAGTTCTTGCCAGACTATCAAGCTGTGGGATATGGAGACAGGGAAGTTAATTAACACCCTTGCGGGACATCACAGCTATGTTTGGTCTGTTGCTTTCAGTTCTGATGGTCAGCACCTTGCCAGTGGTAGTGCAGACAATACCGTGAAGTTGTGGCAAGTTAGCACTGGAGAACAACTTTACACTCTAGGCAGTCATGACGATTGGGTTAATTCTGTTGCTTTTAGTCCAGATGGTAAAACTGTTGTTAGCGGTAGTCGAGATATGACAGTTAAGATTTGGCGGTGCGATGTCGGGTAAAAGGCGCGGGTAAAAGGCGATCGCTAATATCTCAACCAGGGCTTATCTATCACATATTGGTAAAGAGAATGTTTACAGTTTACTCGTTCAAAATAATTGGTTAAACAGCCTATTTTGTGAGTAAAAATCAAATAATTTGAGCAAAACACTAAATTTTATTTCTATCCATCGGCTAATAGCTAGCAAAATTTATCGAACGCTCCGTCTTTTGATGGACTATGAACTCCTTCCCTGAGGTAGAGCCATAGTTGCTAATCCAGAGGTTATTCTGAGACTTGTTTAAGACAAAGGTAGCTAATCAAACAATTTCTACCTAAAAAATTGTTTAAATCTGCTCATATCTCTTTGTTCTTGCAAAGATTTAGTTTGTCAATATATTGGGGAGTGAAATCAAAATTTATGGCTAATCTAAATGAGCATGAAGTCGATAAAACCGTAGTTAGTAAAGAATCTTCCACAGATATTAATGGTAATACTCACACTAACTTAACGCGCAACACTGAAACAGTTAGTAATAGCAAAACGAATCCTCAGTCTTACCAGCAGGGTTATGTACAGGGACGAAATAATGCCCAAGCTAATTTAGCTGAACGTGATGACAGCAATGCTTCTCGTGGTTTGCTGTTAGGTATTATCTTCACGTCTCTAATTGGTTTGATTGCGGGTGCAGTCTGGTACTCTAACCAGCGCAACAACGAAGCTGTGGAAAATGCTGCACCTATCGTGATTCCTGTACCTAATAAAGTTGCTCCATCTCCCGCAGCTGTTCAATCTCCTCCAACACAAACCACCATTATTGAAAGAACTAGAGAAGTACCTGTTCTGGTTCCACAACAGCAAGTTCGTCCCGCAGCTGCACCTTCACCACCAACGATTAACGTGACTGTCCCACCCGCAGCTGCACCTTCACCACCAGCGGTTAACGTGACTGTTCCACCCCAACGGCCTGCGGCTGCTCAAAAAGCACCTTCTGCTACGCAGACGATTCCTAAAGAGATCCCAAGCCCAAAAACTCCAATCAGTAATACTCCTGTTCTAGAGCAGAAGAACGACACCTCTAAAACTACTGCGCCTAAACAGGCAGAAACCTCCAACAGCACATCTGATAGTGATTCATCTACCATTAGTACTCCTAGTACTCCTAGTAGCAGCGGTTCCACTCCCTAGCCGTCTCTGAATGCGTTCATCAGGGGTAATGGCTTGGTAGTCTTCTCCATAATTCGAGGGGACTACTACATTGTGTATAAATCATAAACAAAGCGCCTAACACAGTATTTATAAGCAAACTTGTTTAAATGTTACAGGAGATTAACGGTAGTAAACTTTAGTAAATACACGGCACAGGTTAACAATCTTGGTGTTAGATTAAGAGCAAGGTACAAAAAGGTTAAAAGTTAAACCAAAACCTTCTAGTTAGAGCCTGTGCCTCCTGCTCTAATATTTTCGCAATCTCTGTTAGGTTGTGGCATCCTGTAAATGTGTTTTCGCTTAAAGTCCACCGAGTTGTATTGGAGGTTTTTGAACGCACAGCCAGATAAATGCCTGCCTATTTAGAATCGATGATGCATAATTCTTCCTTAATTGATTGCGAAAGTTGTCCACCTTAGTTAAGTTAAGTCGAATTCTCTGATTTTCTTAAAAAATTGCATGATAACGGAACCGCTTTAAGCTACTGATATCTATCCATCGTAGCTTGGGGCGGTTTCTCCTATGAGTTAGTCAAAAATCTAGAGTCTAGAGTTGTATTGACTGCTTGATTAAGTACTAATTAAGGTAATTACAGTAACTTCTGGTGGGCAAAATAGGCGTCCTGGGCGATAGGTTCCTAAGCCGCGATTGACATATAATTGATTTTGTTCAATTTTGTGAAACCCTTGCGCCCATTCCCAATAACGCACCACTTTAGAGCAGTCTCCTAACAACAAAGACACCCAACGCCGTAATTTTTTGGGAATTTGTTTCAACAGCTTTTTATAATAAAGCACTGCGGGACCAAACCCTGGAATAACAATGTGACCTCCGTGGGTATGACCAGATAGTTGCAAGTCTACTCGCCATTTTTGCAATATTTTGGCTGTATCTGGGTTGTGGGATAGAACAATGCGCGGTGTGCTGGGATCTAGTTGGTTCATAATTGGTGCGGGGTTGAATTCCCGTGACCAATAATCAGCTAGTCCTACCAGTGGTAATTCTTCTCCTAGTGGATAGGCGATTTCATTCCACAGGACATGGACTCCAATGCTAGTCAGCGCATCTGTAACTTCGGCTTTTGAGTGGCTGTAATGGATATCGTGGTTGCCAAGTACGGCATAGATTCCACTGAAGCTTTGCAGATGTTTGAGTCGCATTACCAGTTGGTGAATTGGTGTGGGATCGTCGGTTACGTAGTCACCAGTTAAGAGAATTAAATCGGGTTCAGCTTCGTTAGTAAGTGCGATCGCCTTTTCTAACATTTTTTCCGATAGCCGCAAGCCATCGTAGTGAAAATCTGACAACTGTACCAACTTTATTCCTTGTAAAGATGCCGGTAAATCTGCAATCTTAACCGTTAATTTATCTACTCTTAAGTGTCCTGTAAACAACCAGTGCATAGTTTAAAAAATGCTCCTCATACTAGCGTTTACAGCTTATCAAAAATTAAAATGTATCTTGAGTGAATACAATATTTTATGTCATGGAATCTAATTTAATAAATTAGTTTAATTTATGACGACATTCTAGTCACTTTCTAGGGTAATTACAGCACTTGCGTCTGTTATGAGGTACACTAAATTAAAATATAAATACCTTTAAATGAAGTCATACTCTGTCGAGTTTCGAGAAAAAATAGTTGCAGCACATCTTCAAAAAAACATCTCAATCAGGAAAGTAGCTAACATATTTTCCGTCTCAAAGAGTTTAGTGCAAAAGCTTGTAAAGCAACAAAAACTTGAAGGAAATTTACAACCAAAGCCGCGAGGGAAACCACAATTTAGTCATTTAACAAATGCGGAAGTAGAGTTAAGGGAATTAGTTGAAGCACATCCAGATGCAACATTGATAGAGTTATGTGAATTCTTGGCAGACAAGACTGGTAATTGGGTGGGTCGAAGTGCAATGTGTCGGGCCTTACAGAAATTAGGATTAAATCGTAAAAAAAACAAAGCGGAGTACCCAAGCCGGGACTCTTAGAGTCTTAAATTTAAGATTAGATTATTGGGAAAAGGTCAAACATATAGAGCCAGAAAATTTAGTATTTTTGGACGAAACTGGCGTTCTACTTGGGTTAACGAGGACTCATGCCCGTTCACAAATGGGAACAAGAGCTTACTCTCTTAACCCCTTCTATAGAGGTTCAAAAGTTACAGTAATTGGAGCAATTAGTATTAACAAAGTAGTTGCATTAATGACAATGAATAATTCAATGGATGGCAGGGCATTTGAATTATTTGTTGAGAAGTTTTTAGTGCCAAATTTATGGTCAGGAGCAGTAGTAGTCATGGATAATTTATCCGCACATAAACTAGATTCAATTGTGCTAATGATTGAAGCTGTAGGCGCGAAAGTTATTTGTTTATCCTCATACTCTCCCGATTTTAATCCAATTGAATTATGGTGGTCACAACTTAAATCTTTTCTACGCCGTTTCGCTCCAACTACAACGGAAATGGTTGATAAACTAATCTCAGTTGCACTCGACTTAATAAATCCTCAACAATTAAGAAACTGGTTTGCTAGTTGCTGCTACTGTACCTCATAATAGCCGGAAACGCTGTAATGTAACTTCTGGCGGGCAAAATAAACGTCCTGGGAGATAAGTTCCCAGTCCCCGATTGACATATAGCTGATTTTTTCCTAGCTGATGTAAACCCTGTGCCCATTCCCAATGGTCGATTACAGAGTAATCTTTTCGCAAGAATGACACTCGACGCCGGATTTGCAGAGGGATGTTTCGCAATATCTTTTTGTAATAACGCCCTACAGGGCCAATTCCAGGAATGACGATTTGACCACCGTGAGTATGACCAGATAATTGCAAATCTACTCGCCATGCTTGCAATATCTCCGCAGTGTCTGGGTTATGGGATAAAACAATGCGGGGTGTGGCGGGGTCTAGCTGGTTCATGGCTAGTGCGGGATTGAATTCCTTGGAGTAACTATCTGCAAGTCCTACCAGTGGCAATTCTTGCCCTAATGGATAGGCGATTTCGTTCCACAAGACGTTAATTCCAATGCCAGTCAGGGCTGCTGTGACTTCTGGTTTTGATTGTCTGTAATATATATCGTGGTTGCCAAGTATGGCATAGATACCACAGCGACTTTGCAGTTTTTTAAGTCGTAGTACTAGTTGATGAATTGGTGCTGGGCTTGTGGTTACGTAGTCGCCTGTCAATAGAACTAAATCTGGTTTGGCTTGATTGCAAATTGCGATCGCCTTTTCTAACATTTTTTCTGTTAGCCGCAAACCATCATAGTGAAAATCTGACATCTGCACCAGCTTTTTACCTTGTAATGATGCAGGCAATCCTGCAATCTTGACCGTTACTCTCTGTGTACTCAACGGCCCAGATAACAAACTGTGCATAAGGCATTCAATAATTCTTAATGATCGGATTTATAGCTTAACGAAAATTTCTCGGTTTGCCTGTAGGAACCGCATAACTTTTTGAAAGTTTCATGAGAACTATAGATTTTAGCGTATTTATACTGGGTTTCATTAACCGTAAATTTACTATATTTTGTCCATAAATAATTTTTGTTTCGCGCCAAGGCGCCAAGACGCAAATAAGAACACAAAAAGAAGTACATTTACGAGAAGTTTACTATGCAATTCTGCCAAATTTCTGAGAATTGACTCCGAGATTTTAGGTGGCATCAAGCTTTTGATATTTTCTAAGCAGTGGTCGAAATTACATATAAAGATTAACCTATCTTAGACAAATTTGCTGTTATATAATATACTAAATTTCATATATAACTCTGAGCCAAAAAACTTAAAGCTGTTTATGCAGTCGTATTTGGAGTCACAGTACATGGATTTTAGGGAATTCGAGCAGCACGTAGCCAGAATTTTTCATAGGGGTGGTTGGGGCGTTGAAACTCCTAAACAAAACCAAGTTGGTTATGATTTAGTTGTTAAAAAAGGCGAGATACTTGGAGTAGTCCAGGTGAAATGGCTAAAAGCTAATGTTCAGAAACCCCAAATTTCAAAATTTGTTGATTTTTTAGAAACGAATGAAGGTAGACAATTTAATTGTGGTTTTTTTGTAACAACACAAGGTTATGGTGGACCAGCACGCGCCCTAATAAAATCCTGGGGACAAGATGCTCAAATACATTGTGGAGTTGCATCTGAAAATAAGATTATTTGGTTAGGTAAGAATGAAGATTTACCCCCGCCTAAACCACCAAAGAAAGGAAAGATTTATTTTGGAGTTTTTACTTGTAAAGGTGGAGTTGGGAAAACAACTGTTTCTGCCCATCTGGCGGGAGCATTTGCCCTCCAAGGGTTTAATGTAGCGCTTGTGGATCTAGATCCGGAACAAAATCTGCAAAAGCTAGTAGGCGATGGTGTTTTTGTTCCCAATCCTAAAGGAGTTGGCACAACTATCCAAGTATTTGATGGTAGTGACTGGCATGAGGATGCTGCCCGTGATTGTAAGATAGTAATTTGTGATTGCTCACCTGCACTAGAAAGAAATCCCAAAGAGCTAATTAAGCAATTCGACTACTGCATTATACCAACTACTTTAAATCCACTCGGTATTAATAAGCATGGAAAAGTAATCCAAGATACTGTTGAAAAGATACGTCGGATCAATAACAGTGCACATCTGTTTGTCTTAGTCAACAACTTTAAAGATCCTAAAGCTACCAAACGCATGGAGCTTCTTAAAAAGACTTTTTTTGATGCTTATAAGCAAATTAGCAAAACAGATAATAAATTTCATTGTATAGATCCACAGAAAGTATGTATTCGTAGCAGTGATCAACTTTATTATTGGGGTATGCATATCCTCGAAAGCCCTGACAATCCGCGCAGTGAATTAGCATTTAATCTCATAGGTGGAAGATGCCATCCGCGAGAGGACTTTATTAACTTAGCTGATTACATTGAAACAGAAGCTGGTATAGGAATTCTCAGGGAAAAAGAAGATGCTGAAGTCAATTAGTTTGCACCCCGTTCTCATCCCTAAGTTAATATATAACCCAAGTTGCTAGTTACTCTCCAAGGGAGATGACATAGGGCTACAGAAACAAGAAAATCCATCCAGCTAGAAAATTAGGAGGGAGATATGTTAAATGAAATAGTTACTATCTATGCTATCGTGGATGACCTATTAAAGACGATTGGACATCGTGAAGATATGCGCCGTGAAATGAGTGATGCAGAAATTATCACAACGGCAATCATCGCGGCTATGTTCTTCAGTGGTAATCATAGTGGGGCTTGCAGCTATATGAAAGACCATAACTTGATACCGCAGATGTTAGAAAAATCACGATTTAATCGGCGATTACATCATGTCTCAATGTTAATTAACGATTTATTTCATCAAGTGGGAACAGCACTAAAACAAATTAGTGAAAATACAGAGTATCTTTTAGACTCCTTTCCTGTACCCATATGTGATAACATTCGCATCTTTAATGCGAAGTTAATTCAATCAGAAGAATATCGAGGTTATATCGCATCCAAGAAACGCTATTTTTATGGAGTAAGAGTACAGTTATTAACTACCAAAACTGGTATTCCTGTTGAATTTGTGTTCATGCCGGCTAGTGCAACAGATATACGGGGATTAACTGCTTTACCGCTGAATTTACTACCTGGGAGTCAAGTTTACAAGGCAGCGCGTTGGACGGGTTCCCCGGCTTGAAGCGACTGCCGCGCCGATTCTGCCTATCTTGATTACACTGTTGAAGATGACTTAGTTAAAACTAGTCATATAGAGATACAAGTCATGCGAAAGAAGAACTCTAAACGCCAAGATGCACCGTGGAATCAATACATTAAACAGTCTATTCGTCATTACATTGAAACTGTATTTAGCGGCATCACAAGGTTTTTTCCAAAATCGATTCATGCGGTAACATATCAAGGATTTTTACTTAAAATCCAAGCTTTTATTTTTGCCTACACTCTGCAACAAGCTTTTATTGAATAAGTTGCATTTGTAACTTTCTCTTGAACTTGGTTGAATATTTCTTATTGCATTTCATGGCGGTTGTGGTTAGTACAACCCCTCATTTACTATGCCTATGCTTCCCTTATCCTCATCTGCATTCTATTACCCGCAACTTGGGTTATATATGTACTAATCTTAAACTTGGGGAAAGTTGCACCATATCGTCTGACACCACAAAAGAGACAATCTGCCAAAAAGTAAAACAGTGGAAAAGGGAAATTTGCTGTTTTTACCAGAGGAAGCAGCCCAAGCTAAAGCTGAAGGAGAAAGGTTGAATAGCGATCGCTTGGCTGCACCATTACGCACACTGAGAACGGCTGAAAATTTACTCAGCAACAGACAGCGGATTTGGAAAACCTTGTCTATTGCTAAAATCTCGCTCTGGGCGCTGGAATTTGAATACCTGCTTGACTACCTGCATCAGAATACTAGGGTGGAATAAGGCGCTGGGTGGCTTAATCATGTGCATTACTTCTAAGAAAACCTGATGGATTTGAGGACTCGTGGCTTGCAGAACCAGCACTTGCTTCAGATATCGCTGCATAATTTTGGTCATCAAACTGGGTTTTCCGCCTTCGGTAGTAGACCAACGGAAATCTTCACATGTTGTGATCAACCAAGGTACAGTAATTACCTTGTGGAGTTGTTTTTGAAAGTGTCGGGATAGACCAATTAAATTACCGTCTGGGTGCTGAAATCGTTGCTTGCTTAAACACTCATCCAGAGTCAAAGCACCTAAAGCAGCAGTAGTCATGCCTTGACCATAGACAGGATTAAAGGCACAGACGGCATCACCTAATACCGCCAAGCCTTCTGGTAATCGAGAAAGCTTTTCATAATGACGGAGACAATTTTCTGTGCGCTTATAGGCGTAGACAGGGGAAAGGGGTTTGGCGTCTTTGATGGTTTCGTAGATAATAGGCGATCGCAAACTCCGGGCAAAGTTGAGAAATTCAGCCTCGTTAGTTGGTGGATAATCACGAGCTACACCCATTAAGATCACCATCCAGCGATTACCTTCAATTTTAGACATGGCACTGCCACGAGTGCCTGGTGCTTGTACTGTTACATAGACACTATTCCAGTCAACTTGCTTCTCAGCAGCCAGTTCATAGCAGCGGCTAGCGTAGCCCAAAAAAGAGTTGATAATTGTCTCCTGGGGCGGCTCATAGCCCATTGCTTGCAACCATTGAGGCGATCGCGAATTTCGCCCACTAGCATCTACGACTAAATCAGCAAAAATTTCTGTTACTACTTCTTTGTCCACACGCACGCACACACCCGTCATCTTAGTTTTATCTTCGTTAGACAGTAAGCTAGTAACCTGTCCTCCTTCGACAAATGCAACACGCTTATTAGCAGCCAAGCGACGGCGGATTGTCCTCTCCAACAGATTTCGGCTACAGGTGTGGGTAATCAAATCAGAACGAAAACGGGGTGCCCAACCGCTAAGACCCAACCAGGCACCGTCTGCTGTCCAATCCATAGCTGGTGCACCTGACTCTGCTAATTCAGCCTCTATCCCAGGAAATAGCTGCTCCAGAATTTGCTTACCCCGCAGAAGTAGCACGTGCAAATGATGTGCTTGGGGTAAACCCTGGCGCTGTTCTGGTTCTTGAAAAAGGCGATCGCGTTCTACAATTGTTACATGGTCAAAGTGCTTGGTCAGTACCTGAGCCGCTAGCAGTCCAGCAATACTTCCCCCAATCACAAGAGCCTTTTTCTCTGTATATATTCCCTGATTGAAATTTAACATTTTATACTTCAGATTTTATTGAGGTATGGCCGAATGATATCTACTAAACCTGGGTTTCATGCTTATTTATCAACCCTCGGTTCAGTATTTATGCAGCTACCCATAAATTTATTACATTTCTGTGGATTTTTTCTAGAGGCTTTTCTAATTATTTTAGACTTAAGATAATTTCTTATTTTCCTACCATTACAAAATAAAAATACATCCGCAATTCTTTAAGTTTCCGTTAAATAACTTTTAACTTTCTCTTAATCGCTCTTGCTCCAGGTAAAACTGAATTTTATGAAGCAGCAGGCGCATAAAAATGGGCTAATTTCCGCTATTGGGTAAAATTGAGAGATTGAGATGCCATTTATTTAAGTTTGGCTTAAGTAGGTGGGCGTTAAAAAATCTAAGATAGACCTAACCCCCAGCCCCCAACAACCTCTCCCTAACCCTCTCCTAAGAGGAGAGGGAAGCAGATAAACTTTTGTTGCAGGTTCGGGGGAGTCAAAGCCTCTCCCCACGCCCCAAGTTCCCCCTTCCTGGGGGGAGTCCATATGTTCCCTCAAGAGAGCAGGGGAGGGTTAGGCAGAGGTGGCGAAAGGAATGGAAGCGAGGTTTTATATTTAATTGCGCCAGGCTACTTAATCACTCTACCAAAAAGCAACTTGTTGTTTCATTTCTGCCAAATCTAAATAATCGCTAGCATAGGCTTTCCGTAAAAGTGCGTGGGGAATAAATTTATCATATTTTTGCATTTCTGGAGCTTCTGCATCACTAACTAAATCTTCAGGAGTAATTCTTTGCTCACATAAAGCAATAATTTCTGGGTAAAGATATTGAAACTTATCTTTACCTAATTTTATGGTCAAATAATATGGATTTGCACCACCAATGCTGATGATTTCTAAAGATTCCCGACAGCAGCAATTGAGCAATCTTTCTAAAGTGCGGTAAGCAACAGTACCCATCCAGGGAAAGATGCAACATTTACCCTTAGATAATAGCAGGATATTTTGTTTATCTAATCCAGCCTTTCGCACCAGTTGACGAACCGTCTGCAAACGTTGTAGAGCATTTTTTTGCAAATAGCTATACTCTGTATCTTCAAGTAAAACCTGCCGCATCCGTTGCAAAATCCTTGTGTGGATAGTGCCGCTACCACCACGCCAATAAATACTAGCCTTCCCCTCAACTTGCTTCACAGAAACAGACTTTTTTTTGAAGTCAACTTCTAAAACTTCCCAACTTCTGCCAGCCAAAGCAAATTGGTTACCAACAACAGGCGGCGTAATAATACTACCAATTTCCACTGTACCTTGCTTCACAACATATTCCTGGCTATCAGCAAACACAGCATAAAACTGAAACTTGCTCACCACCTTTTCCCCTGACAACCCGATAATCAATTTACCTTCTTCAGTTTTTTCAATATGATTAATATCAATTAAATAGCGTAGCAATAGCAGGAAATCTGCTTGAGAAATAGCAGCAAATGGTGGTAGATTTAGAACTTGTTTAGCGAGAGCAGTCGGCGAAAGTTCCCCCGTTGCAGCTAAAATGCTCATTGTTTGGTGATAAAGCAAACTCAAAGGATATTTGATCGGCCTTATCGGTTCCAGCCAACGCTCCTCTAAATAAAGTTGGATAATAGCAATACACTGCAAAAGTTGCCAGGGAATTTGTTCCGGTAAAGACGCTTCTGATAATGGTTTATCTTCAGCACATACAAAGCGCATATCCGCAGCTTCACCTCTTCTCCCACTACGTCCCAAACGTTGTAGAAAACTGGCTACAGACAGAGGTGATTCTAACTGAATAACTCGCTCTAAATGACCGATATCTATACCTAATTCTAGAGTCAGAGTAGCAGCAGTAACAGCCAGATTGTTAGGTTCACGCATCGCATCTTCCGCAGCTTGCCGCAAACTAGCAGATATACTGCCATGATGCACGTGATATATATCTGGGAGTGCTTGTTTGTCCGCGATTTGGCGCAAAGAAGCAATTATAGACTCAGTTTGCGTGCGATTATTTGCAAAAATGAGGCATTTACGAGATTTAGTGAGATTAAAAATATATTGTTCGTAAACTGTTATCTCTGATTCATCAACTTCATTATAAAAATGTTCTACAGCCAGTTTAATTTGACGTTTTATCCCATCAATTTTTGGAGTAATCACTGGCTCAACTGTTCCAGAACGCAACCAATCTTCAGCCATTGAGTAATCACCGAGAGTCGCAGATAAACCAATACGACGAGGTTGTTTTTGCGTCAAATTTGCTAACCGCTGTAATTGGCAAATTATTTGGCATCCGCGTTCCGAACCCATAAAGGCATGAATTTCATCAATGATGATAAACTGTAAATCACCAAATAAGCGAATTAGGTCATTATTTTTGTTAATTAACAAACTTTCCAGAGATTCTGGCGTAATTTGTAGAATACCCTGGGGATTTTTCAAAAGCTTGTTTTTTCGATTTTGAGCCACATCGCCGTGCCAGTGATAAACGGGGATATCTGCTGCTTTTAACAAGTTATTCAGGCGCTCAAATTGGTCATTAATTAAAGCTTTAATTGGACTAATATATAATACGCCTATGGTGGTGGCAGGTTTTTTGTGTAATAAAGTTAAAACTGGCAAAAACGCCGCTTCCGTTTTCCCCGCAGCGGTGGCAGCGGTAACTAATAAATGAGCATTAGTGTCAAATATAACTTCACAAGCGGCGATTTGTACAGGTCGTAATTCAGTCCACTCATGATGATAAATATATTCTTGAATGAAAGGTGCGAGTCTTGAAAAAGTACTATTGCTCATACAAATTTTTGATTTTAGCTTACAGTTTTGCCCAGAGTATCGAAGAAGTATCCCAGAAAAAACACTGAGACTCATGCTTATGGTTACCTTAAGCAAGGTTGGTATAAGAGCAAATAGCAAAGTTATAAAATAAATTGAACTAGACTGGTTATAGTAAAGAATAAATATTAGACTAAAAAATTGTTAATCACAGACAAAAATCTGCTGTGTCATCTTCACCTGAATTAGCATCTTGACCCGCAGCAGTAGCTTTAAAATTAGACCCGTGAATTAATTCTGTAAACTTAACTTCTGGGTTTTGATAGAGAACATTTAACACACTAATAAAATCTCGGATAATTTCTCCTGGCGTCAGTAAAGCTTCTGCACCTAAGCGATTAATAATTTCTTGCACAAATTCTTTTAACTCACGATTTGTTAAAGTCTTTTCATACCCAAAATTGAGCGCATGAATTTCTGTTAAGCGCTGCAAAAGTGTGAGGATTTCCGTTTCGGTTAATGGGTTGAGACGAATTACTGGCCCTAAATATTCTTGGACACCAGCCTGGGCAACAAAACGGCTTTCTTTTGTCCGTCTGCGCCAAGCTTGGTCGGCAAAAAGTCCCCGATTTGGGTCTTCTAAAAACTTGGTTGTGCCACCAATTAAAATGCCAAGATTTTCTGCTTTACATTGCATGGTGTCGTTGAACATTGTTAGAAGTCTGTTATAGTTTTTCTCACGAGTTACTGTAGTGGATATTTGATATAAATTTACTGCTTCATCAACTAAAACTAAAAGTCCTTTATAGCCAATTTCCGCCACAAACTTAGCCCATAATTTGATGTAATCATACCAACTATCATCATCAATAATCACACGTACACCCAAAGCTGATTTTGCTTCAGTTTTAGTATTAAATTCTCCCCGTAACCAACGCAGAGCCGCATTTTTTAATTCATCATCATCCAAGCGGTAGCCACGCCAATAAGCGATAACAATGCTGCCAAAATCAAATCCATGAACTAAGTCTTCAATATACTGAACTACTTCCCTAATTTTTGTTTCCACTTGGTTATCAAAACCTTCATCATTGGGGCGCATTCCACTATCTTTAGCCACTTCTTGCTGGATTTTATTAATCCATCCTTCCAAAATTGAAACTAAAGCACCGCCATCAGGACGAGTTTTTGTGGCGAGGCGACTCATCAATTCTCTATAGGTCGCTAAACCTTCATTGTTGGTTCCTGCTAAACGGCGCTCAGAGGATAAATCAGTATCGGTGACTACAAAACCTTGCTCTATAGCACGGTTACGAATCATTTGCAGCATGAAGCTTTTGCCGGAACCGTAGTTGCCAATTATAAAACGAAATGCCGCAACACCTTCGGCGATATCGTTGAGATTTTGTAATAAGCTTTGGAGTTCTTTTTCACGACCTACGGCTATATGTTCAACTCCGACTCTGGGGACTACTCCCGCACCAAGGGAATTAATTAAAGCAGTAGAGACTTTTTTCGAGATTTTAAGTTTTGCCATGTAGTTCACTTCACTTAATTTTTAACGCCGAACCAGGCAGCCAGTAAGTAAGGAATCTACCCTGACTAATTATCCGACAGCGGCTCAGTATAATTTAATTTGGTGTGGCATATCTATCCATCAGGTCATCATACATTGCAATCATTTTTTTGACGTTGTTTATATGCTCTTGATAAACTTCTGGAATTTCCGCCCCTGTCTCAATTATTAATTCGCCAATAGTATTATTTGCTCGTTCATTAATACCATCAATTAATAGATTCGGCATTGTGATATTTGCTTCGGCAATCTGTTTAATGGTAGCTTTAGGATTTTCTTGCTCGACTATAGCTTTTAATATCTGTAATTCATAGCCTGGTAGGTTTTCTAAAAAATTAGTCCATTCTTCAGGTAAATTTTTAGATGTATCGACTTGAGTATTTATTGGTTCTAAGGTTTCAAGTAATTCAGCGAAAGGAAACAACTCAATATTATCTTCCTGTGCAGCGTCAAGTAACTCTTCTGGATTGAGTGTTTCCATTTGTTGGAGTAACTCCCAAACCTGGCTTTGTAAGAGGTCGCGTTCATCTTGTAATAATCCAACTTGCCCTTGTATTTGCTTGAGTTCAGCTTGTTGTCCCGCTATTTGAGTATGTATTAAATTTAGGGTGGTTTCTATACTTTCTTTTTCAGCTTTTGTAGCTGTGAGTAATTGGTTTTGCTTAATTGTCTCGGTTTCTAGATCTTGAATTTCAATTCGCAGTTCATAAAGTTTTTCCTCTAGTTGGGGTTTGAGTCTGCCTAGCAGAGTTAAATTGCTTTCGACTTCTTGTTTCTCCTGCTGGAGTTCATCAATTTGCATTTGCAACTGAGTAATTTCCGAGCGAGATGTATGACAATTTAATTCTAATCGGCGTTTTTCAGATGTGAGGATAGAAACAGAATTACTCAGTTCTGCTTTATTTTTTCCCAGGCTATTGACTTCAGTTTTTAGGCTGTTAATTTCTGAGTCAAACTGCTTTTTTTGTCCAGAAAAATTGCTTAACTCGCGATGGAGGCTATCTCTTTGGTTACGACATTCTGCTATTTGATTTTGCAGTTGCTTTGACTCAGCATATAATAAATTATTATGCTGTTCTATTTGGTTAATTTCTCTAAAAATCCGAGATTTCAATCCCTCAAGCTCTTTAATTCGCTTGCTGAGTGAGCCTAAAACTAGCATTTCATAATTTCTGCGTCGCTTATCAACAAATAATGCAGCTGCGTAGGTAGCTAATACGGTAATTATACCTGTGAGAAAGGCTTTAGTAAAATCCCAGTTGGGGACGAGACTCAAACCAAAACTCACACTAAAGGCAGCTATGCCGAGAATCAATCGATTACTTACTATTGCTGATTGCATATTACTGGTTTTTAGCGTAGTAAAGTTGTCAGAATAAGTAGTCTTTAAGGCCATTAATCCTCACATTTTTGCTTTTGAAAGTACGATTCTAAGTTAGTGTGTATAACATAGTCTATTTTTAATAAAAAATTGAATTCACCAGCAAATTTATTTCATGATGAGGTTTCAGATATATTGTTATTGGCACCAAACAGGACTAAGTCGGCTTTCAAGTAATCAATAAACTGCCGTGCTGTTCTACCAGAACGACCATTATGGCGAGTTGCCCACTGTAAAGCTTGATATTCTAAATCTTCTTGGGTAAGATTAATGTCTGCTTGTGCTGCTAGATGCTGGACAATTTTTAAATAAGTTTTCTGATCTGCTGGTTCAAATGTTAAGGTCAGACCAAATCGATCGCTAAAAGAAAGCTTTTGTTGCATTGTATCCCAAGCATGGATTTCATCGTTATTCTGGGGAGCAGGGCGATCGGCAAAAAACTCCCGAATCAAATGTCGGCGATTAGAAGTGGCATAGATGACTACATTTTGCGGTCGTGCGGTTAAATTACCTTCTAAAACTACTTTGAGTGATTTAAAAGCATCATCATCTGCTTCAAAGGAAAGGTCATCGACAAAAATGATAAATTTCTGGGGTACTCCCCGCAACTGCTCGACAATTTTTGGTAAGTCTTGCAATTCTGATTTTGCCACTTCTATCAAGCGTAGGTTTTGATCGCTATACTCATTTAACAAAGCTTTGACTAAAGAAGACTTACCAGAACCGCGACTACCGTAAAGTAATACATGTAGTGCTGCTTCCCCTGATAATAAAAATGCTGTATTCTTTAACAAAGCATCTTGTTGAGATTCATAACCTACGAGTACATTTAGCTTGACTGGATCGGGATACTTAATACCAATAAAATGTCCAGATTGCCAGCGTAAAGCGCAATATTCTGCAAATATACCTGTGCCAAACTGGCGGTAATAAGCTGCTAAATCTTCTACAGCATCAGCCCAGTTTTCCAACTGTTGTAGAGATGCAACTAATCCCTTCTCTACTCCTACCGCTTCTGGTTCCTGATACCAGACTACGGGTGAAATGGGTAGATAGGCTACGTCTTGTACCCACTCGCTCAAAGAAGCACTGCTACATTCATAGAGACTCTGCAATACTTGTAAATCATGCTGTGCTGCTGCTACTAAAGCTGGGGGCAAATTGGTAAATTCTCGCTGTTGAGCAAGCCGGCTAAAGGGATTGTCAGAAATCAGTATTTGAGTAATTAAATATTCCTCCCAGTTTTGATTTCTCGCAGCCAAAGCTTGAAAATAACTGCCGTAGGCTTGGAGGCAACCCCTTGCATCGGCGTTAGTGTAACGTATAGCTTGTAATAGGTCAAGGAATGTACTTCCTACTTCGCTTTCGAGGACAGATTGGTACAGTAAGAGTGACGCTGCTTGGCGCTGGAGGAATTGAACCTTTGTGTAAGACGAAGTACTTCCTGTATGCATCGCTTGATTATCCATCAATCAACTGGGTGATGAGAGCTACTCAGCTATGGTAAATTGTCTGCCGACACTGGCAGTAAAAACAAAATCTACATAGGTTTTAACAATGAATTTAGGTATAATTGCCACCCTTGGCTACGGCATATTGTTCTGATTAGCGGCATCATTGGCTACATAAAGGCTACTAGCAAAGTTTCGTTACTGAGTGGTAGTATTAGCGGTTTATTACTAATTTTTGCTGCTTACTTGCAATTCCAAGGACAAACCTGGGCTTTGATCTTAGCAGGTTTTGTTACTGCTGTTTTAGTAGTTTTCTTTACGCTTAGGCTGGCTAAAACACGCAAATTTATGCCTGGGGGATTGATGATTGTTTTGGTTATGCTGGCACTGGCAGCGATGGTAAATCAAATTGTAGTCTCAAGGTAGTCTCCTCCTATTTTTTTGAAAAAGCATAACTCTCTCTGCTTTAGGTAATTAAAATAGTACATTTATATTACCTTGGGGAAGAAGGTTTAAAGGTGGTGATGACAACAGTGTGTTGATACTGAGGGTTTTAGGCATCAATAATCAGAATCCGACGACTAGCCGAAAAATTCGGCACTACCCGCCTAAAATATCCGGTTTTATTGGCTTTGTGATGATAAATAAAGATATAAATGTTGAATGTCATGCTTAGTTGAGCAAAGTATCTCTTTGGTTCGGATCTGGTATCAGGATGACATAATTTTTCTGGGTACTATATTTTCTCCAATTATATCAGGAGAAGCAAACGTCCTAAATTAATCAATGACCGCGGAGAGAGTAAACAACGTTGCTAGTAATGTTGATTCTCGATAAAACTGAAGATGGAAATGCATCAACAAGATGAATTACAGGACGGGACTTATACCAGAGTTACTATTCTCAAGGGTGTAAAGACTTTATTTTGTCTTCAACAAATATTAAAAGAATATTCAAAGCTATCTTGCCATTTTGGCAGGTTTTTCTAGTGGAAATGAGATATTAGTAGATAGTACCAATCATTATTGATATTCGCACTTTTGTTGGTATCTACCGAAAACTGCTAAGGCTAAGTTAATCCTGAGATAGGTGATTCTCTCAGCAATTTAAGGAACTAGGAAATAATACATGTTATTATCACTGTCTTCTCACAATGTTATCCAGTATCTGCAAGATGTGGGTCTGTGTAGCTCAGAAGATGGCGCATCATACGAATCTGAGTTGCCAGAAAGCGGTAATAAAAATATCAATTTACTGGTGACTTTGGCAGGCAATCGTAAACTGCTGGTTAAACAAGAACGTAATGTTAACAATGATGGAACTCCTCATGAGTTTTTGAATGAGTGGCTGTTTCACCAATTGTTGCAGCAGTTTCCAGTTCTCGGCAATATTTCTGCGATCGCATCATTAGTGCTACATTTTGATGAGGAAAATTCCATCCTTGTCAGCAGTTACCTGACTGAATATCTAGAACTGGGGCGGTTTCATCAAAACAACGATACTTTCCCAGATTCGATTGCTGCTGCCATTGGCACTACATTGGCGGGATTGCATCGTGCCACTTTCCAAGTCCGAGAGTATCGTGATTTCATGGCAACTGCTCCCCAAGGACAGTTTCGCTATAGCTTTTACAACCCGGCCCAGGGGATAGGCTCAATTAGTCCAGAAATTTATGGCATGGTTCCCACCGATGCACTGGAATTCTATGCTTTCTATCAACGCTGTGAGGATTTGGAATCAGCAATTGCAGACTTGTCCTATGAATGGAAACCTTGCTGCTTAACTCACAACGACTTGAAGTTGAATAATATTTTGGTTCATTCCCGGTGGGAGCAGCTAGATAATTGCTTGGTGCGACTGATTAATTGGGAAGCTTGTGGTTGGGGAGATCCAGCTTTTGATTTGGGAACTCTACTGGCAAGCTATTTAAGAATTTGGCTTTCGAGTTTGATTGTAGACCCCACCATCGAGTTAGAAGAATCTCTGTGTCTGGCGGTGACTCCGCTAGAGGTTATTCAACCTTCAATAGTGGCTTTGATTCAGGCTTATCTTGATGCTTTCCCCATGATTTTAGAGTATCGCCAAGATTTTATTTTGCGCGTTGTCCAGTTTGCAGGGTTGGCACTAATTCATCAAATTCAAGACAGAATTAAGAGCCGTAAATATTTTGATAATTGCGAGATTTGTATGCTCAAAGTTGCCAAAAGTCTACTGACTATGCCTGAGCAAGCCTTATTGACTATTTTTGGAATATCCGAGTCAGAAATTATCCAAACTGTAGTCAAATTGCACCAACTGTCTCAGCCTGAAAAAGAGCAAAAATTGCTTCGCATTTATTACGATAAAACTCGCCTGCGCGGTTGTTAATATGCAGAAATTTAAACTTTTGATAAATAATTGTGAGTTTAAATTAGAAATATTGATTTTAGCAAACAGTCTATAAAACAGCCATGATCTTTATCGGCCAGTGCTTTTCTAATTCTGAATATTGATTTGTGAATTGATTAATGCTAGATTATCCTACCAATCAACTACTGAATTCTTTGTCCGATATTGCCAGTAATATCCAGATTGAATCAAACTTTTGTATCTATCATCCCAATTATCAACCTTTTGCCCTGCCAACTAAAGTGGCAGACAGATTTCAGCAAAATTCGGCAGCTTTACAACAAAAATATCTGACGCTATTACTGCGAAATTTTCTTTATGGAATCTATTACAATGGTTCCTTACAAACGACTTTGGCTGTAAATGGTGACCAGTCTAATTATTCGCCACACCAAAGCTTAGATAATAACTCCAGCTTGGGGATTGATGGTGGTTTTTACGAACAACTTCACAATGGCAATCACGGCGTAGGTTATTATGATCCTAATTGGCAGGTATTGCGGCTAGAACCTGATGGTAGTATGGCTGTAACTAAAGGCGATTTGACATTGTATGTTGAGCCAGAGTGCTATCTCAAATCTAGAAAAAAATCGGCCAAGGTGGGTGAGTTGATTGCAATTTGGATGCCTAAAAATCGACTGCACAATGGCTGTTACGTGGCTGTTAGCAATATTGGACAGGAACGTTTGGGAAATCCAGATGGTGATTTGGGAGTAGGGCGAATTTACTTTAATGTCACTTCATCTGGTGCGATCGCACTCATGGATAGCTTAACACTGCTCCTAAACGCTGCTGCTATTCCTTTCAGCTTTCAGGTTCTCTACAATCCCGCTGCTTATGGACGCTACGACGCAGGGATTCTCCACTTTGAACGTCACGACTATCCAGCTATCCGCAAAATCCTTCAGGTTGTTTATCTAGAGCATCAATCTCATTTTCAGCCAGAAATCCCCTTATTTACCAAGTTTTTAGCCCCAGGACTGAGTTTAGCTGAGGAACCAAGCCAAAAATTTGCCACTGAGGAAACTTTTGGCATGAACCGTTGCCAAATTGTTGCTAATGCTTTGTTGGAAGCTTGGCAAAAAGGTAAGAATGCTCTTGAAGAACGGATGCGGACTATTGATCAACATTTTGCACAGCACTTAATTGATGTGCAGCGTCCCTACCTCAATCCCAGTTCTGAGGATATCTATAACCCCTTAATTGAGTAGCAATCGAAAATTCTGGACAGTTAGCGTTAACAACATTCTGAGTGGCTGATTGTTCAGTCATTGGCAGAAGAGATGATACAGCAGATTTCATCTGAGTGAGATACAGAAGGGCAGGCAAGACTTCGGCGTGAGCGCTCAGTCGAACGCTGCCTACCCTACAAGAGTTTTATTATTTATATCTGTACCTCATTTACCTGCAATTTGCTGTATACTGCCAGAACTCAAACAGCACCTAATGGAAAGGACTTACAATAATAGCAGCCACCGAGAGAGGTGAATTATGGTTCAAGCCTTAACAAAACCAGTAACCTTTGAAGAATTTATAGATTGGTATCCTGAGACAGGGGTACGCTACGAACTTCACAATGGGGTAATAGTTGAAATGACGCCGCCAGTAGGAGATCATGAGGAGATTGTTGGATTTTTAGTTGAAGAACTAGTCACAGAATATAAACGGCTAAAGCTTCCTTATTTGATTCCTAAGACTGCATTTGTTAAACCCCCTGAAGCAGACTCCGCCTATTCACCGGATATTCTGCTATTAAATCGCTCCAACTTGGTTAACGAACCGTTTTGGAAGAAAGGATCTACAGTTAGCCAAGCGGCTTCAGTTCCTTTGGTAGTTGAGGTTGTCAGCACCAACTGGAGAACTGATTACTTAACCAAGGTGAATGACTATGAGGAAATAGGTATTCCTGAATATTGGATTGTTGATTATTTGGCATTGGGTGGTAGGCGCTTCATCGGTAATCCCAAACAGCCAACTATATCAATTTATTCTTTTATTGAGGGTGAATACCAAGTTAGTCAGTTTAAGGGTAATGACCAGATAATATCACCAACTTTGCCAGGGTTGAGTTTGACTGCTGAAGAGATTTTTCAGGCTGGTATGACGATTTAGTTGTAGATTTAACCCGCCCTGAACTCAAGTTCAAGGCTAATAACTAAAGTCCGTTAAAACGGACTAGGAATTTTTTTAGTCGTCTTTAGGCGAATGAGTGCTATTAGACTCAAAATTCATTCTGAGGCTTGAGTTCACCCGCTTGAAAAATTTGTCTGGCCGTTAAACTCAATTCTGGGAAAGTTGGTGATATTATTCTGTCATCACCTCTAAATTGGCTAACCTGATACTCCCCATTAAGTAATGAATAAACAGAGAAAGTTGGTTGTTTGGGATTGCCGATAAATTTTCTACCACCCAATGCCAAATAATCCGCAATCCAATATTCTTGTATACCCAGCAACTCGTAATCTTCCAATTTTCTGGCGTAGTCATCTTCCCAATTGGTGGAAACAATCTCTACAACTAATGGAATAGATGTTCCTAATGTAATGATAGATTCCCTCTCCCATCGAGGTTCTACCCTATCAACTTTTTGCCCATCTAAAATAATTACATCTGGCTCATATCCTGACTCTTGTGCTGGCTTGATGACGCATTCTTTTGGAATAAAGTAAGGCAGTTGCAAGCGTTCAATTTCTATAAATAGCTTGCCAGAGATAAACCCAGCTATTTTTGAATGTTTGCCAGTTGGCTTAGGCTTTTCTACAATTTCCCCATCATGTAATTCATAGCGTTGTCCCGTATTCTCTGGATACCAAGTAATAAATTCATCAAAGGTTATCGGTTTGGTTAAGGCTTGAGTCATAACTTATCCCATTGGCTGTAGTAAATATAACTCTTTTTCCGGTGGTGACTCAGGTGTTTGACTCGGATGATGCGATCGCAGAATTGAGAAAAGGAGATTTTGAGGAGGAGTAGAAAGGGCTTGATATATATCAGTGATTTACGGTACTGTTCAACAACAGTAGGTATTATACCGCACTTACAGTATAATTTAATGTTAGACCGCTTTGGTTTATATGTTAATACAATGTTTCAAAGTTATGGGTGGCTGTATTTGACTTCTTCCTGGCTTTCTATAATTTATGGACAATCCGAACGATTTATTGCTTCATTTACAAAACGACTACACTACTGAATTATGAGCAAAAACATTAGGTTTGCATTTTTTTTTACAGCAAGCATTTTCACATTTTGTTTTATTTCCCAAGTTTTATCCCTGTCCTCTTACGCGCAGGTTGTTAGTCAAGCAACCAGTAAAACAAGTCAATCTTTACCTAGTTCCAACGAACTGGGTAACGGAATTATTATTGCGGTTGTTTCTGCCATCTTAGGATTTTTAGCAAATATAGTTGTGGAAAATATTAAGAAGAGAAATGAACCCAAAAACAGCTTTCCTATACTGAAGTTATAAAAGGTGGAATTATCGGCACTATTGAGAAAGATGTTGAGAAGAAAGGTAGCATTTTGTACGACGGTAAACCAGCCAAAAATATGTTTTATGCTCTTTTTGACGTAGAGAATACAGGCAATCAGCAAGTTAAGAACCAAGAGATAAGATTTGAGTTTACAGATGATAGTGAAATCCTTGATGTATTTTTCGAGCCTCAGAGGATTGCACCAGAGATAGGGTTTGAGGAGATGAACATTCCAAACCTGGGTAAAAATGAGAAGAAATATAAAATAGGCACCATAAGACCCCAAGAAAGAGTAGGGTTTAGATTCATAGTTCAGAGTTCGGAAAACAAAGTTACCACTCTAAAATACTATACAAAAAATGATGATGATGTAAGCTTTATTGCACGAGAAGCTAAGAAAGCAGAAGATGATATTGATCAAGTCAAGTATTTTCTGAGTATATGTCTCACAGTTCTTATTGTGTTACCACTATTAGGAAACATTTTAGGAAACATTCTTCCATTTAGTGAGCTATTTATTTCCATAGCTGGCTTAGTGATTTCTGTTTTGATTATTCTTCCGCGCCTTGGAAGCTTTATAGAGTCTGTTGTTAATTTAGTGTCAGGTTCATTACAACCAGATATTGATGCCCAGAAAGTTGCATTTATAGCACTAAGTGGCTCTCAGGTGAATGTTGACACGATTACGATGATAAATGAAAATAAGAGCAATTAACAGTGCAGTGCGATCACTAATCTCGCAGTGGCACAGTAAAATTAGTTTGTAGAGCAGGCAAGATGTCTGCTTTTTGTTTTTAAGAGGAAATTTTGCAAAATGGTTTTTACATATAACCGCACCGTTCACTTTCAAGATACTGATGCTGCTGGGGTAGTTTATTTTGCTAATGTTTTGAGCATTTGTCATGAGGCTTATGAAGCATCTCTAGGGGTATCTGGTATTAATATTAAAGATTTTTTTACTAATCCATCTGTGGCTTTTCCTGTTGTTCAGGCTAGTGTAGATTTCTTTCGCCCGATGTTTTGTGGGGATAATTTGGTGATTAGTTTAGTACCCCAAAAACTAGGTGTCGGTAAGTTTGAAATTGCTTATGAAATTACAGTGGATAATTTTGTAGTGGCTAAGGCAATTACTCGGCATGTTTGTATTGATGCGGGTACTAGAAGTAAGCAGGAATTGTCTGATGATATCAGTCAGTGGTTGGAAACGAACCGCAGAGACGCAGAGGGCGCAGAGAGAAGAAGGTTAAGGGAGGAGATTATGTGATGGGATTTGAGAGGAATTTTTGGGCGATTTGTTGTAGTTGTTGATGGTTGATTTTGCCTTGGGCGTTGCGGGGTAAGGTTTGTAGGGGAATCCAGTATTTAGGGATTTTGAATTTGCTGAGTTTGTCTTTGAGTAGTGTTTGGATTTGTAAGGTTGATGTGTTTGAGTTTTTGGGAATGTAAATGGCTGTTACGGCTTGTCCCCAGTGTTTATCTGGGATGCCAATTACACAAATATCAGCAACTATGTTTGTTTGTCTTATGGCTAATTCAATTTCTGCGGGATAGATATTTTCTCCACCAGAAATAATTTTATTGCTACTACGTCCGACGATATTTAAATAACCTTTTTCATCTAAATAGCCTAAGTCATCTATTGAAAATTTATCTTGATTTTCCCAAGGTTGTGGATAGTAACCAAGGGCTAGGGATGTGGACTGAATCTTGATATTTCCTGTTTGATTTGGTTTTAAGATTTCTCCCTTTTGATTGTGAATTGTTACTTGGGCATGGGGGAGAATTTGACCACTGCTAATTTTGCCTTTGAGAAAATCATCAGGTTTGAGGGTGGCGATTTGGGAGGCGGTTTCTGTCATCCCATAGGTTGGTGCTAATTTAATGTTGTGGAATCTCGATTTTTCTAGTAGTTCTTCCCAAGCTGGCGCACCTCCTAAAAGTACTGTTTGAAATTGGCTGATCCATTGAGTTAATTCTGGGGATTCTAATAAATGTTGTAATTGAGTTGGGACTAAAGATATAAAAAAGTCTGCGGGTTGAATATTATCTATTTGACTAGATTCTAATAGTTTAAATGGAAGAATAGCTAGTTTACCACCAGTTGTAAAAGAGCGCATAAATTGCATTAATCCGCTAACGTGATATAGCGGCAATACACACACAGAATTAACTTGTTTTAGCTGAAAATATGCTGTAAATCCTTGGACGGATGCTATGAGAGTTTCCCACGTGTGGATGGCAAATTTAATTTGTCCTGATGATCCACCTGTGGGAATCATGATACTGTGAGGAATTGGTAATTGGTAATTGGTAATTGGTAATTGGTAATAATGCTCGTTTTCCATTCCTAAAATTATATCTGGCTGTACTAAATCAAAGACTTGTTGCCATTCTTGTTTTCCCCAATCGGGGTTACAAAGAAAAACTGGGCAGTTAGCGGCACAAGCGGCGATAAAACTTGCTAAAAACCGCACTGGTTCTCGTTCGGCTAAGATGATTTTTTGTGGGCTTTTTTGGATTAGTTCTAAATATAATTCTGCTGCTATTTGCTGAAATTTATCACTGTTATCAGCAATCAGCCAAGTATGATTTTCTAAATTTTTCAGATAATCTAAAACTCGTTCCATAGACTTTGTAGCCAGTTTGATTTTTCTGGTGCAAAAAAGTGGTTGGTACCAAAACCTACTGCGCGATTTTGGGGAGATAACTCTGCTGCTAGCTGGAGGGCGGCTTGTCTACCAATTGCGGTTTCAAAGACGGAGGAAAAGACCAAATCGAGTTGATGCTGCTGGCAAAATTGGCGTAGACGAGATGGTGAACCGGCGATCGCTACTTTAATCACAAATATTCCTCGCCAACCTTGCTGGAAGCAGCTTTCGAGTTGTTTTAGTGTGGCGACGGATTCATCTAACGCGATCGCACTCTGATAACACTCACTCAACCTCAACATCCCCGCTAAATCCCCAACCGGTAAGGGTTGTTCGATAAATTCAATCTGTGCTTTGAACTTGTCGCAAGTCTCCAGCCATAATTCGGCTTCTTCATAACTGAGTCCCCCGTTAGCATCTAATCGCAGTTTTGCTGAGTTTGGTAAGCTGCGAATCAGCAAGTTAAAAACTTCTAGTTCTTTTGCAACCGCCTCAACGCCAATTTTCCATTTAAATGTGCGATATCCCTGTTCCCACAAGCTTTGCCATACATGTATTGCCGCTTCCCCCGCTGGTAATAAGCCACTGTAGGTAAGGGTGGGGAGATTCGTCATTTTTTCCCCTACCCTCTCTAAAGCTGATTCAAAGCCAAATTGACAGGCTGGTAAATCATCGGGAATGGCGAAAATTGCCTCAGAGGTGATTTTTCCTGAAAGTTGGCGACAAAAATCTAAAGCTTGTTTTAGGGTTTCCGAACCAAACCAACTGATGGGGGCGATTTCTCCCCAACCAACTCTACCTCTGGCATCTGTGAGGCGCAGGATAATGCTGTTGCGGTGTTCCCAGATGCCATGATTGGTAGTTAGGGGCGGCGCAAATTTCCGCTGATAACGACGAAATTCAAACTGATAAAGCATTAGCCAAGGATAAATCCCACACCCAACAGTAAGCAACTCCAGAAATGCACCGCGACGGCGATAAATTTACAGTTATTGACTTTTTCCGGTTGGTTGTGATTTTCTTGAACGTGGCGACATAATTTAATTGCAAAGGGTAAACTCACCCAACTCAACAATGTCCATACTGGGAACAGCCCCGACAAGACAAACAGCAGCGTCAGGGGATAAATGCTAGCTGTAAACCCAATCAAGACTAAAGCGCCTTTTGCAGTACCAAGCCGGACAATTGGCGATCGCTTACCTGCGGCTATGTCATCCTTAACTTGGTGAAAGTGTGAGCAAAATAAAATTAAACTTGTGGCAATGCCGACAACCGCTGAAGCTGCTAAATTCGTGATTGACCAAGTTTGAGTTTGACTGTAATATGCTGCCCCCATTCCCAAGGGGCCAAAGGCAAAAAAGCAAAGAATTTCTCCTAAACCCTGGTATCCTAAGCGGAAGGGCGGCCCTTGGTACATATAGCCCAAACCACAGCAAACCGAAATTATGCCGATCACGGTTGGATCTTGTTGCCAAAAGGCGATCGCGAGTATCCCCAGCAAACCCAACCCTAAACACAAATTTCCTAACCAAAATACTAATGATTTTTTGCCAGTTAGGTTTACCAGGGAATGGTGTTTATTTAGATCAATTCCCGTTTCCGAATCAAAAACATCATTACTGATATTTTCCCACGCCAAAATCAAAATCGCGGCGGCTAAAAAAATAGAAAATACTACAGCATTAAAAATTTTGGTTTCTGCAAAGGCTACCGCTGTTCCTACCCAAATGGGCATAATAGCCACGCTGTACATTGGTGGTTTAATCGCTGCCATCCATAATTTAGTGTTGGGATATAAAATCTGCTTGGTAGTCATCGGCGGTGATTAATTAAATTGCTGGAATTTTAGATATACGTTAAATTTTATTATTTTGAGAGACACCAAATGTTAGTCAGGGGCAAAAACTCCTGTTCTTACTGTGGCTGCTAAAAGTGGTGATGGCAACACTTACCCTGATATTGCCGCCTAAAACTGGGTATGGCTTGTCAGGTTCTGAGAACACCAAGACCAAGGCAAATCATACTCTGGTGAAATGGCGACTGAATATGTTACCTGTAGAAATACGACCACGTTTAATTACTCTTTAGGAAGAAAACTTAAACAAAATTTACTATAACTAGATATATGACAGTTTCACAATGTCGCAGTAACTTCTTTGTAGATCACAAAGACCTATATCAATTTCTGTCAGCAGTTCAGGAAAATTGCCTCCAACATAATTGCCAGCAAATTGTGAGTATTTCCCTGGAGATTAACTTAGTTGACCCCTTAGTTGTATTAGAGAAACTAGCGCAAGCAAATGAAATAAATTTTTACTTTGAGAATAAGGGCAAAGGGGAAGCGATCGCCGCCATTGATGCTGTAGCCAAATTACACGGTGATGGTTCAGAGCGTTTTACTCAAACTGAGGATTTTATCAAAACTTGTCTAAAAAATATTATTAATTTTGGTAACGCTAATCTACCTTTTGCTGGTCCTCACTTCTTCTGTTACTTCAGCTTTTTTCATCAGAATCAACAAGCAGATTATCCATTTCCATCTGCAACCATTTTTCTGCCTCGTTGGCAAATTGCTGTGAAAAATCAGCGTTGTATATTAGTAGCGAATACAATTATCAATGCTAGCGCTAATATTACCAAAATACTGCAAAACTTGGAGACCAAAATTGAACTTATTAATTCTTTAGAAAATTCTTTTTCCAATATTGATTATTTACCAGGACAATTTCACAAAAAATCCGTCACGAATGCCGCTCGATTTAAGCGTTCAGTTGTATCAGCTTTAGAACAAATCCGCTCTAGTCATTTAAGCAAAATTGTTCTGGCAGATGCACTAGATGTTAAGTCAAACAAACACTTTAACTTAGGCAAATCTTTAAATAACCTGCGACAACTATATCCTAATTGTTATGTTTTTTCTACAAGCAATGGTCGGGGGCAAAATTTTATTGGTGCCAGTCCAGAACGCTTAATTAGTATTCACAAGCAACAATTAATTACAGATGCTTTGGCAGGTTCGGCACCACGAGGTAAAACACCTGCCGAAGATGCAGATATTGCTAATAGTTTAGTGAATAGTACCAAAGAAAGGCATGAACATAAATTGGTGATTGATTTCATTACTCAACGTTTATCTCAGCTAGGTTTGTTACCCCAGGTATTAGCACCGCGTCTGAGACAATTATCTAATATCCAGCATCTATGGACACCCATTAGCGCCGTAGTTCCTGCTAATGTCCACCCATTAAAAATTGTTGCCCAATTGCATCCTACACCAGCGGTAGCAGGTGCAGCTAGAGACGTTGCTTGTGCAGAAATTCGCCGTTACGAAAGCTTTGAGAGGGGTTTATATGCGGCACCACTGGGTTGGGTAGATGCTGAAGGTAACTGTGAGTTTATTGTGGGTATTCGTTCTGCATTAATCAATGGCGATCGCGCTAGACTTTATGCAGGTGCTGGTATTGTCGCCGGTTCAGACCCTGAAAAGGAGTTTGCTGAGGTGCAACTTAAACTTCAGGCTTTGCTAAAAGCTTTAGTTTAATTAATTGACCTTTTTTGAATACTTCGACAAGCTCAGTACAAGTTTTTAATTTTGAATTGGAGCGAAGCGACCCGACATTAGACATCTTCCAATCCGGTTGTTGGTGCGTTAGGAACGCACCCTACGAGATTAAATTTTTGTTTGTATTTATTTAATTTAATTCACATTCATTGATGATTCATGTTCACTAGCAAAATCAGCTAAATTATTGACTAAATTAGTACAAATTTCATCTAAAGGTAAATCATTTGGATCGTTACCAAAGGGGTCTTCTATCTGATTTCCGATTTCTTCAATACCTAGTAAAATAAAACTAATTAAAGCTACAATTACTCCTGTCCATAAATGCAAATCATGGACAAGTTTTAACGGCAATGCAAAGCAGTATATCAATAAAAGTCGTTTGAGATAAATGGCATAAGCTAGGGGTATTGGTGTTGTTAAAATTCGTTCACAACCGATGAAAGCTTCTACCATGCCGTCTAGTGAAGTATTCATTGCTAGCAATTCATCCATACTTAAGCGCTGATCAATCTGCTGTTTTTGGAGATAATCGCCAATCCATAAAGCAATCTTTAAGGGGGGATTTTTTACTTCTTTAAGTTGTGAATATTGGGATTGGGTAAGCAACGTTTCTAATTCGGTATTTATCGGCAACCGACGTAATTGTAATTTTGTGGCAATGGCAAAAGCACCTAATAGCTTTAATGCTGCTATTTTATTATCTTTATCTTGAGGTTCAGTTTCGGCGACTGCTAGCCAAATCTTTCGCCCTAAATTCAGGCTGTTAATAATTATCCCACCCCAAATTTTTCGACCTTCCCAATATCTATCATAAGCGGTATTTGTCCGAAATACTACTAATAAACCTAAGACAAGATTGTAGGCTACATTAGTAATTACACTGCCGAAAATTTGCTCTGGTAGAGAATAACCATAGTAGTTGATAAGAGATATGATAAATCCCAATGCACTACATAACAAAACGCGTGGAAAAATAGCAGGAAGTATAGAACCTCTTAGCTGCCAAACCGCTTGAAACCAACTTGTTGTATCAGTAGTCATGGTACATCCTCATCTCAATAGGCAAAATACACCATATTTTCAGGTGGAATTACAGCCTTTCAAGCACGTATTCTGTACGAATTTTTCAGCCCAAATCTTGATGAGTGAAGGCTTTAGCATTTGCCCCTGTGTAAGTAGCGGCAATATGTCCATTACCTGTCATTTGATATTTATATGTGATTAATCCTTCTAAACCAACAGGGCCACGAGGTGGCATTTGTTGGGTACTAATTCCGACTTCTGCACCAAAACCGTAGCGGAAACCATCAGCAAAGCGGGTAGAACAGTTGTGGTAAACGCCTGCTGCATTCACCAGTCCGAGGAATGATTCAGCGGTTGTTAAATCTTCAGTGACGATCGCTTCTGTGTGACGAGAACCATATTCATCAATATGCGCGATCGCATCTTCTAAGGAATCCACAATTTTAATCGCTAAAATCAAATCGCTGTATTCTGTTTCCCAGTCTGCTTCTATAGCTGGGGCGAGATGAGGTAAAATCTCTAGGGTGCGTTGATCACCTCTTAATTCTACATGGTTGTTTTGCAAGGCTTCGGCAACTTGGGGGAGAAACTCGGCGGCGATATTGCTGTGAACTAGCAAGGTTTCAATAGCATTACAAGCAGCAGGATAGTGAGTTTTCGCATCGACGGTGATAGTAATGGCCTTGGCAATATCAGCAGCTTGATCTATATATAGATGACAAATCCCATCAGCGTGACCTAATACCGGAATTCGGGTATTTTCTTGCACAAACCGCACAAAGGAATTAGAACCTCTAGGAATAATTAAATCTACATATTTATCTAATTGCAAAAGTTCTTGAATTTCTTCTCTCGTTGTCAGCAACTGCACGGCATCAGGGTTAACAGCGGTGTGAGATAATCCTTGTTTAATCGCTGTGACGATCGCTTCACAAGAACGGACAGCTTCTTTGCCACCTTTGAGGATAACGCCATTACCCGACTTGATCGCCAGCGAGACAATTTGGATTGCGGCTTCTGGACGTGCTTCAAAAATAATCCCCAAAACGCCTAAAGGACAAGTAATCCGCTTGAGAGTTAAGTTAGTATCGAGTTCGCGGTGAATCTGCACCTTACCCACAGGATCAGCTAACTTGCCGACATCTCGCACACCGGCGATCGCATCTCTTAACTTATTTTCATCTAACTGCAAGCGTTTATAAAGCGGTTTGGCAATGCCTTCAGCCGCAGCCGCTTGACAATCAGCCGCGTTTGCTGCCAATATTTCCGCTCTTGCTGATTCTAAAGCTTGAGCGATCGCTTCAATTGCTTGATTTTTGGCTTCAGTCCCCAGCAATGCCAGCTTACTGGCAGCTTGGCGGGTTCTGATCGCGATCGCAGTTAGGGGAGAAGCAACTTGCACAATAGTCATAGTACAAAATACTTTTAAAGTATGGCAAATATCTTTACTGTCTATCCTATCAACACTTAGTCCTTAGTCACGTCACTTGACATCCTGCTATTGGGTGAACCAACTGGGTAATAAAAAACTCCTCTCATCGGGTGAAGTCTGGCAAGGAACAAAATACTTATTGTGTAGTTATGCATCCAAGGTGAACCTTAATTTAGTGACTCGGTAACCCTACGGTCAAAATATCAAAGCTATTTAAGCGTCCGATAGACTAGAGAGACAAAGTTAACCATGTTTCTCTAGTTTTTTTTGAAAAAATATAATTGATACACTAATTTATTAAACTTTTACGAAAAAGTGATGACGAATATTGGATCTATTGAGTATTGATAGATCAAATATCACTCCTTACGCTAGGGAGATTATATGTCATTGCAATCTGGGTTAGATGCATTTCAACAAGGGCGCTATCAAGAAGCAGTGCAATTACTGGAGCAATTCCTCAGGAATTGTGTTGATCATAATTCTCCAGATTATCTGACAGCGCAGATGTGGCTGATGAAAGCTTATCAGGGCACAGGTGACATCGAAAAAGCGACAAGCCTGTGGCAAAAGTTAATCAACAGCGAAAACCCACAGATTCGCAGTTGGGCAGAACAGTCCCGCGAATCCTTACCGCAACAAACCCCCACCCAGTCTAGCAGCTTCCAAAAAGCTGGACGTGCAGCTACAACTGGTGTGGCGTTAGCAATGGGGGGTGTAGGTGGAAGTTTAGCCTTAGCCTCTGGTGTCACCATTGCCTTGCTATTGGGGATGGTGTTGGCTTTAGGTTTGAGTTTAGTATTTATTATCGGTAGCAACGATCCACTCACCGGATTAGCGATCGCGATCGCCATTACCCTAATTTTCAGTTTAGCTTCCTTTTTCCTCTCTCCCTTCATCATGGACTTAAGCCAAGGTTGGCTTTACCAAACCCGTTGGGTAGACTTGGCAGAAGTTGAAGCCCTCAGTCCAGAGACAGCAAAAACTCTTCGCAACATCTGTCAACAGAAAAACCTGAAAATTCCCCGCCTGGGCATCATCAACGACCAAAACCCCACGGCTTTTACTTATGGTTCCTTGCCTAACAGCGCTCGATTAGTCGTCAGCCAAGGACTTTTCACTTATTTAGACGATGATGAAATTGCTACCGTCTACGCCCACGAACTAGGGCACATCGTCCATTGGGACTTTGCAGTAATGACAGCAGCTTCTACCTTAGTGCAAATATGCTACCTGATTTACAGCACAGCCAGCAGACTTGGTCGTGGCGGTGGCGATAACAAAATTAAAGATGCTTTGCAAGCTGCTAGTTTAGTTGCTTATGTGTTTTATACCATTGGTACTTACCTGTTGCTGTACCTCTCCCGCACCAGAGAATACTTTGCCGACCACTTCGCCGCCGAAAGCACCGGCAACCCCAATGCACTATCCCGCGCTTTAGTAAAAATTGCCTACGGAATTTTAGAAGAAGGTTCCCGGGCACAAGAACCCAGCCGGTTGATAGAAGGCACTCGCGCCTTGGGCATCTATGATGCAAAAGCAGCAGCTTCCACCGGTACAGCTTACCGCATTGCCTCCGACCCACAAAAAATTGGTCGCGTCTTTTTGTGGGATATGTTTAACCCTTGGGGTTGGTGGATGGAGTTAAATTCCACCCATCCCCTGACTGGTAAACGAGTCCGTGCCCTCAGCACATACTCCGAACAACTCGGTTTAGCGACTGAATTCGATATGGGACGAGTTATCGGCGAAGGCAAAACCCTGAATAAGAGTAAGCTTTACGGCAACTTCTTGTTAGATGTAGTGCTGTATGGTGCTGAAACCATCGGTTTCTTCGCTGGCTTGGTTTTGGGTGCGATACTCTGGTCAGCTTCCCCCGCTTCCGGCTTAATCTTTGGTGCGCCATTCATCGGCTTAGGAATAGGAATTCTTATCAAAGCCTTTGTGATGTTTCCCAACTATATGCAAGCACCAGCAACTGACATTCTCACCTTGATGTCAGACCCTTATGCCAGTCCCTTGCGCGGACAACCTGCAAAACTGGAAGGACAACTTATTGGTCGTGGTGACTCCGGTTATAAGTTTGGTTCCGACTTAAAAATTCAAGACCCCAGCGGAATGCTTTATTTACATTACGCCTCACGGTTTGGCCCCCTCGGCAACTTTCTGTTTGGCATGAAGCGAGTGCAGAGTTTAATTGGTCAACAAGTCGGGGCTATGGGTTGGTTCCGTCGTGGGGTTGCACCTTGGATGGATTTAATTCAACTTGAAAGTGAAAACGGCACCACTGTCAACAGTTATCATCGCTTCTGGTCATTCATCCTTGGTGGTGGTTCGATTATTTTAGGAGTGGTTTTGACGATATATTTGAGCGGCTGATAGTCTGCTGTCAAAGCAATTTCTAATTTTTCCAAATGTGATTTGTTAGGGGGTAGTTTGCAACTACCTCCATTTTTTTGGGGAATACTCAACTAGACAATATTAGGACTTAGTTTGTAGTGAGGACTTTAGTCCTCAAAATAAGGGCTGAAGCCCTTACTACAAGCTGGGCATCAAAACTACAGGTAGGATGCGTCCCCTGACGCATCAAAACACCATTAAAAAAGCCCAAAATTAGGATGAATTTCCAAAGGAAGTAAATCCTATGAGTTTATTCTTTGGTAGAATTGCGATCGCCTTTGGCGGGGCGTAGCCCATCGCTTCCACCGGGACGTAACCCATCGCCTTCTTTCCCTTCCTCCTCTCGGTGGCTAATGTGTTGCAGTACCGGGATGCACTGATTAATTAGCCAAATCAGCGTTTCTGTCACCGAGTCACCTTGTTGAATGCGGTCTGTAGCTTCGATACCCGTAAGTGTTACCTTTACAACTAACAAGCCTGTAATGATTCTTTGGCGAAGTTTTTGGTTGAGTTTCATTTCTTTCCACCTCAAGGAATTGTTGGATATAGCTTCTCTTTGGGGTGGTGAGACAAAGCAAATTCCAGCTACAGGGGCAAAACTCTTATAATCATGAATATATAAGTTTGGGGTGGTATCTCAAAGTCGGGGTAGCCCCAAACTTATTTATAAATTCTCGATGCTGGTCTAATGGCGAAGGTAACAAGAGGGACTGATATTAGAAACCGTGTCTGGTGCTTTATAGAAGCATTACTAACTCTTGAGCCGCAGCCTGAGAATTTCCCAGATATTAAAATCCACTGGGAGAAAAAAAATACTGACAGGCCTGAGTTGGTGGTAGATACAGAGCGGAGATATCTCAAAACATACACCAAGTTAAAACCGCACGAAATTACCACAGTAATTCATCTGCTAGGTAAACATGAATTAAATATTTGGGATGACAGGCGTTTAAACCAAAATCAAGGTTCGGAGATAGGGAAGTTTGCGCTGAAGCTTTGGAGTTTTGACAAACAAAAGAACCACGAAGAATTTAAGAAACTATGGGAACTTAATAAAAGTTCCAAGTCGAAAGGCTTAGAAGCTATTGATCAAAATAATCCAAAGACTGCTGAAGTTGCAAAAGCAAAGTTTGACTGGCGTGATATTTGCCACAAAAGGCTGGAAAAGCAGCAAGAAGATGCAAAACTCAGACACAAAGCCACAGAGAAAGGATCTGAAGTCAATGTTTATGTTCCTTTAGGACTGGTGGAACGCAAACAGCAGCAACGCCGAGGTGAACAAGAACAAGCAAATCCCTATGCATTAGAGAAAGAAGTCATTGTCAAAACTTATGAACATGACGACTTTCTTCAACAAGTGATTGGACAAAAACCAGCCGGAAATCACAAGCATATTGCCATCATCGGAGAACCAGGTGCAGGTAAGACAACTTTATTAACTAAAATCGCCTCTTTTATTAAAGATAAAACTGAAGATTTACCCATCTTTATATCCCTGGCTAACTTGCAAGGGAAGACTATTGAAAACTATTTACTCAAAATATGGCTGCCTCAAGCCATGAAATTAGTTAAAGTTGTCGTTACTCCAGAAATTGAAAATCAGTTAATCGAACGCTTTAACAAAGGAGGGATTTGGCTGCTGTTAGATGGCGTGGATGAAATGGGTGAAAATTCTCCTATCCAAGCATTAAGCAAAATTAATAATGAACTCACAGAATGGCTGAGACAAGCGCGGGTGGTGCTGACTTGTCGGTTAAATGTTTGGGATACTAATGTTAATAATACACTTACAGGTTTTGACACCTATAAAACTCAAGAGTTTAAACCAGAACAAATTGACGACTTCATTCAGCAATGGTTTACCTGTGCTGAACGGCAACAGCGCGGTGAAGAACTCAATGCGAAATTAAAAGAAACTAAATATGAAAAAATCTGTAAATTGGTAACAAATCCTTTGCGGTTGGCGCTGTTGTGTCAAACTTTCTATCTGGATGACCAAGGAGAATTACCAGAAACTAAAGCCGCACTTTATCAGAGATTTACTCGCTATTTCTATGAATGGAAACCTGAACAACTTACTGAACTGATTAACTCTGATGATTTGAAGGATGAATTACACAAGGCTTTAAGTAAATTGGCTTTTGCAGGTATTAACAGTGCGGCTAGATTTCGCTTGAGGCGGAGTTTAGCGCGGCAACAAATGGGTGAAAAGCTGTTTAAATTAGCTTGTGATGTTGGTTGGTTGAATTTAGTAGACAGGTTAGCGGGAAATGATGAAGAAGTTTATGCTTTCTTTCATCCCAACTTTCAGGAATATTTTGCAGCGTTAAAGGTTAATGATTGGCGCGAGTTTTTTAAACATATTCCCAACAAACCTACGCAAGGTGTTTACCGCATTTTTGAACCGCAGTGGAAAGAAGTAATTTTGCTGTGGTTGGGAAGAGAAGATGTAAAGCTGGGAGAGAAAGAGGCGTTTATTAAAGCGTTGGTAGAATTTGATGATCAATGTGGAGATTGGAGCAATATCCATGTCTTACTTCATGGATATTATAAATTTAGAGCTTATTTTATTGCTGCTGCGGGTATTACAGAGTTTAAATATTCCAAAGCAAACGAGATAGTTAAGCAAATCCTTAAATGGTGCTTTGGTGAGTTCGATATTGCTAAATATAAAGTGAAATTTCTTGACCCAATTGCAGACGGAGCAAAAGCAGCACTCCTACAAACAGAACGCGCAACAGCCATTGATGCCTTGGTGAACTTAATCGCCGACTCCAATGTGGATAACTCTAGCAAATACAAAGCAGCATCTAGCTTAGGGAAAATTGACCCTGGTAACCAAACTGCCATTGATGCCTTGGTGAACTTAATCGCCGACTCCAATGTAGATGACTTTACCAAACGCCTTGCGGTATCTAGCTTAGGGAAAATTGACCCTGGCAACAAAACAGCCATTGATACCTTGGTGAACTTAATCGCCGACTCCAATGTGGATTACTCTACCAAAAGCGAAGCGGCATATAGCTTAGGGGAAATTGGCTCTGGCAACAAAACGGCTATTGATGCCTTGGTGAAGTTAATCGCCGACTCCAATGTGGATAACTTTACCAAACGCCATGCGGCATCTAGCTTAGAGAAAATTGGCTCTGGCAACAAAACGGCTATTGATGCCTTGGTGAACTTCATCGCCGACTCCAATGTGGATAACTCTACCAAATGCCAAGCGGCATATAGCTTAGGGGAAATTGACCCTGGCAACAAAACGGCTATTGATGCCTTGGTGAACTTAATCGCCGACTCCAATGTGGATGACTCTACCAAATACCAAGCGGCATATAGCTTAGGGGAAATTGACCCTGGCAACCAAACAGCCATTGATGCCTTGGTGAAGTTAATTGCCGACTCCAATGTGGATGACTCTACCAAATACCAAGCGGCATATAGCTTAGGGGAAATTGACCCTGGCAACAAAACGGCTATTGATGCCTTGGTGAACTTAATCGCCGACTCCAATGTGGATGACTCTACCAAATACCAAGCGGCATATAGCTTAGGGGAAATTGACCCTGGCAACAAAACGGCTATTGATGCCTTGGTGAAGTTAATTGCCGACTCCAATGTGGATGACTCTACCAAATACCAAGCGGCATATAGCTTAGGGGAAATTGGCTCTGGCAACCAAACAGCCATTGATGCCTTGGTGAAGTTAATCGTCGACTCCAATGTGGATGACGATACCAAACGCGATGCGGCATCTAGCTTAGGGAAAATTGGCTCTGGCAACAAAACAGCCATTGATGCCTTGGTGAACTTCATCGCCGACTCCAATGTGGATGACTCTACCAAATACCAAGCAGCATCTAGCTTAGGGGAAATTGACCTTGGCAACAAAACAGCCATTGATGCCTTGGTGAAGTTAATTGCCGACTCCAATGTGGATGACGATACCAAATACCAAGCGGTATCTAGCTTAGAGAAAATTGGCTCTGGCAACAAAACAGCCATTGATGCCTTGGTGAACTTCATCGCCGACTCCAATGTGCATTACTCTACCAAATACCGAGCGATATCTAGCTTAGGGGAAATTGGCTCTGGCAACCAAACAGCTATTGATGCCTTGGTGAAGTTAATCGCCGACTCCAATGTGGATAACTCTACCAAACGCGAAGCGGCATCTAGCTTAGGGAATATTTTGACAAAAGAACAGATGGCGAGTGTTGTCACTGTGTTGAAGAATTGTTTATCAGCTAAAATTTATAAAAGTAATGTTGACCTCTTCAATAAATATTACTCTCTCATTTGGCACTGCGCCCAAAATCTAACCTACCCAGATTTTTATCAAGCACTGCACGCTGGGGAGAACTCAGAAAATGTAGATTCGCCTGGCGAGACTTTTACACCCCAAAACCTGCAAGCTGCCGTTAACAGCGATCGCATACTCAGTCAATCCATCCGCCTCATCTGCATCGATACTAGCCAATTTATTGACCCCAATAACCCAGCATCTAAAATTTATACGGAAATCGTCAAAGCTGGCTGTCCCAAGTCCGAAGATGGCACACCAACGACAATGACGGAACTGCAAACCTATTGGGATTTGCTAGAAAGTGACAAACCTGTGTTTTTAGTCTTTTATCAAGGTATGGGTTCACAATCACCACAATTAAGCGATCGCATTCTCAACAACCTCAGCAAATTTGATAAGGCTATTTGTGTCATCAGCGACCAAGGAATCGACGATATTTTAAACCGGCTGCGGAGTCTGTAATCTCACATCTTGCACCAGACGATTAAAATCGCGGCTACCAGAACAAAGCCTGCCTACGCAGGCTCTAAAACCTTTCATTTTTCTTAGACCAGGTCGGTGGACTTCGTTTGTGTGCCCGTAAACTCGCGACTTCCAGTCGTTAGGGCTAGGTGCAAGATGTGAGTAATTCAATCGTGATGTGAAAATTTATCAACAAATCCCACCGAGATGTTGAATTTGAACAAACATAATTAATAGATTTAAGCAATTTTTTCTAAAAAAGCTTAAGGAGAACCTGATGGTTACAGCAACAGTACCAGAACAACAGGTCAAAATCGGCCCAACTCAGCTACTAATTAACAATGAGTGGGTAGAAAGTTTAAGCAGGCGACGATTTGAAACTATCAACCCTGCTACCGGTGAAGTAATCTGCTCTGTGGCAGAAGCAGACGCCCCAGATGTAGATCAGGCAGTACAAGCAGCCCGTAATGCCTTTAAGAGTGGGGAATGGAGAAAGATATCAGCCACCCGTCGCGGTGAATTACTCTACAAGCTAGCTGACCTAATTGAGCAAAATACTGATCAGTTGGCACGGTTGGAAACTTTAGATAACGGCAAGCCACTGCAAGAATCTTTGAACGACTTGTCATTCGTCATCGCCTGCTACCGCTACTATGCAGGTTGGGCTGACAAGGTGCAAGGTAAAACCATTCCAATTAGCGGGTCGTACTTCTGCTACACTCGCCATGAGCCTGTGGGTGTGGTAGGTCAGATTATACCTTGGAACTTCCCATTGATGATGCAGGCGATGAAGCTAGCACCGGCTTTGGCAACTGGCAATACTGTGGTTCTCAAAACCGCTGAACAGACACCTTTATCAGCGTTGCGAGTAGGTGAGTTAATTATTGAGGCTGGGTTTCCCCCTGGTGTGGTGAATATTTTATCAGGGTATGGGCCCACAGCCGGAAATGCGATCGCACGCCACATGGATATTGACAAAGTTGCCTTTACCGGATCAACAGAGGTAGGGCATCTAATCATGGAAGCATCTGCTAAAAGTAACCTCAAGCGGGTTACTCTTGAACTCGGTGGCAAAAGTCCTAACATCGTCTTTGCCGATGCTGACATAGATGCAGCAATTGCAGGTGCCCATAACGGCTTATTCTTTAATCAAGGGCAATGCTGTTGTGCCGGTTCGCGTCTGTTCGTTGAAGAAAAATGCTATGACGATTTTGTGGTCAGGACTGTAGAAAAAGCCAGGCAGCGCATTGTTGGTAATCCTTTCGATCCGCAAACAGAACAAGGGCCCCAGGTAGACAAAGACCAATTCGACAAGGTGATGAGTTACATCGAGTCGGGGATGCGAGAAGGTGCCCAGATGCTTTGTGGTGGTAATAGAGTTGGGGAAGAGGGTTTTTTCATCGCACCTACAGTTTTTGCAGATGTCCGCGATGAGATGAAGATTGCCCAAGAGGAAATTTTTGGCCCCGTGATGAGCATCATCAAATTTAAAGACATCGACGAGGTAATTGAACGGGCAAATGCCACGATGTACGGACTCGCAGCGGGTGTGTGGACTCAGGATATTACCAAGGCACATGCGATCGCTAATAACGTTCGCGCTGGTACAGTCTGGGTTAATTGCTATAACGTCTTTGACGTTGCTGCACCCTTTGGCGGATTCAAGCAGTCTGGGATTGGTCGGGAACTCGGCGAGTATGGCTTACAGCAATATAGCGAAGTCAAAAATGTCACCATCAAACTATAGTTCCGCTGGCTGAATGCTCTGGCGATTTTTTGAAAGTTAACTTGGCAATATCCCCCCTGATTCTACTTGTCGAAGGGAATTAAGGGGGGATAAAATTTGATATTTGCTATCGGGTGACGACTACAGATATTGTATTGCTTGCAACCCATAGAAAATTCGAGATGTTAATTGCGATCGCTAGTAGATTTCGCCAAGTCATGGCAGGGTGGAACAGATTTATTACCTACTTTTACAGGCATCACAGTAAAAACCAACGCAGGCATTCCCTGACACCGCATATTTGCCTGGCATTAGTCGCTGGGCTTCTAGTACTATTGCTCGTAGGGCATCCAGTAATCGCCCAAACACCCCAACCAACACAACCATTAATAGTAGCAACGCGAGCCATACCCCCCTTTGTGTTTACAGACAAAGGTCAGCTAGCAGGTTTTAGTATTGACCTTTGGCGCAGTATCGCCAGCCAGCTAGGTGTGCAGTCTAAGTTTAGTGAATATTCAACCGTGGTGGATTTGCTCTCTGCTGTGAAGAACGGCACAGCTAATTTGGGAATTTCTGCCATTTCAATTACAGCCGAACGACAGCAGAATTTTGATTTCTCCTTACCGATGTTTGCAGCAGGGCTTCAGATTCTAGTCCGAAACCCAGAGGCAAACAGCGGTGGTGTCCCCAATATTTTACAGATATTTTTCTCAGCTGCCTTCTTGCAGCTAATTGTGGTGGCGTTGGTGCTAATTGTTATCTCTGCTCACATCATTTGGTTATTTGAGCGCCGACACGAAGACGGAATGATTGCCAAAGCATACTTTCCTGGCATTTTTAAAGCTTATTGGTGGGCAGCTGCCACATTGGCAACCCAAGCAGACGAAATGCCCAAAGGCCCACTCGGTAGGCTAATAGCGATTATCTGGATGTTTATCGGAGTTCTGTTTGTCACCTACTTTACAGCGATCGCAACCACTTCTCTAACTGTGCAGCAGCTTCAGGGAGATATCAAAAGTGTCAGCGATCTCCCCGGCAAAGTCGTGGCAACAACATCTGGCAGCACAGCAGCGGCATTCCTGCGAGAACGCAAGATTTCTGCCCTAGAAGTCCCGAATATTGACCAAGCTTACAAAGCTCTATTGCAGAAAAAAGCTGATGCTGTGGTATTTGACGCTCCCGTAATCCTCTTTTATGCCGCCAATGAAGGTAAAGGGAAGGTAGAAGTTGTTGGCAGTATCTTCCGTGAAGAAAACTACGGCATTGTCCTGCCTAATAACAGTCCTTACCGCAAACAAATCAATAGTGCATTGCTGAGTCTGAAAGAAGATGGCACTTATCAAACGTTGTACGATAAGTGGTTTAAAGCTAAAGAATAGAATTATTGCCAAAATCCTGGTTGATTATTTGGAACCACAAATAAACACCGATAAATTATCTGTGGTTTCAATAGACCTCTTGCAAAATTATTTTATTGGTTCTCCTGAAAGTTAAAAATTTGAGTGTTTTAAACTGGCTTGTGGGTTCGATCAGCCTACTGTCGTGCCATAATGGTACGCATTTCAGCTTCCTGATCTTGAATCAAATCTCCACTAACATCCACTATCACACTATGAATCTTGCCCGTAAACTTAAAAGGCGGCTCATAATCGGGTGTTACAGGCGCACCAGGGGCAATTCCACAGGTTACACCACTGGTCAAACCTAGTGCTAAGGGAGTAGTTACAGGCACATCAACTTGCCCGACCAATTTCTCATCAATATACAGTTGGGCGCGTCCTGGCGTTCCTTTCCCCTTGGCTAAATCTGGTTGACCCGTGACTTTAAACTCAAAGCGCAACTGGTGACGACCTGCCGGCACAGATGACCCAGATTCAACATGATATAGCGATCGCCCCACATAGTTATGAACCCAGTGCAGTTTGCCATTTTGGACATAGAAAGAATAGCCACTATCATTGCCCCCGTGAGCCAGTAATACCCCTTCGGCCCCACCTGAGGGAATCTCCACGTCAGCCGTAATACTGTGGGGACGATTTAACACTCTCACCGCACTATTAGCTGGGATTGCCTGAGTGTCAGGATAGTAAGTATAGCGGCTACGATTGACGGCAATTTGCGGGCGTTCTTCCGCAAATCGCTGCGTACCACGTCCATCCACAGGCAATACATTATACTTACCCGCCTCAACATACCAAGTAGCAATCATCTCAATCAACTTGGGGCGGTTGTCAGCCGCAATATTGTGATTTTCCGCAAAATCTGAGGCAACATGATACAGTTCCCAATGATGAGTATCCAAATCCGTCAGAGTTTCCGCCGAAATTGCCGCACCAAAAAACTGTCCTGCTTCTGTAAATGACGGACCGGGCCAAGGACAAACCGCCCGCCAACCATCATAGTAGAGAGAGCGATGTCCCATCATCTCGAAATACTGGGTAAGGTGTTTAGTGGGTACGGCACTATGATTAAAAGTGTGGGCAAAACTGACACCTTCAATGGGAGATTGAGTCACACCCTTAATCGTTGTCGGTGGTTCAATTTCCAGTAATTCCAGCACCGTCGGCACTAGGTCAATAGCATGGGCGTACTGAGTACGGATTTCACCTTTTGCCTCAATGCCTTGATTCCAATGGACAATTAAAGGGTCGCTGATTCCACCCCGATAGGTTTCCCGTTTCCAACGACGGAAAGGCGTATTACCTGCCCAAGTCCAGCCCCAAGCATAATGGTTAAAAGTTTCTGGACTGCCTAGCTTATCTAGTGCCTTGAGATTTTCCTCTAGGGATTCTGGCACATTGTTAAAAAAGAGGTTCTCATTCACTGAACCAGTTGGTCCCCCTTCCGAACTTGCGCCATTGTCCGAAATCACCATAATTACAGTATTCTCGAACTCACCGATAGATTTAAGGAAATCGAGTAAACGACCGATGTGGTAATCAGTATGGGTTAAAAAACCAGCATATACTTCCATCATCCGGGCATAAAGCCGTTTTTCTGCGGCTGAGAGGGAATCCCAGTGCGGGACATCGGGATCATGGCGGGAGAGTTCGGCATTAGCGGGGACGATACCCATTTCTTGCTGACGGGCAAAAACCTTCTCCCTGTAAGCTTCCCAACCATCATCAAACTGTCCTGTGTAGGCATCAGCCCATTCTTTGGGGACATGATGAGGGGCGTGCATCGCACCAGGACAGAAATACATGAAAAAGGGTTTATTCGGGGCAATTTGCTTGGCATCAGCGATAAAGCTAATGGCCTTGTCTGCTAAATCTTCGGTTAAATGGTAGCCTTCGGCGGGGGTCTTTTCTGGGTTGACGGTGTGGTTATCATAAACCAAATCTGGATAATACTGGTGGGTTTCTCCGCCCAAAAAACCATAAAAACGTTCAAAACCGCGACCGAGAGGCCAGCGATCATAGGGGCCGGCCGCAGATATCTGGTCTGCGGGCGTTAAATGCCATTTGCCGATCGCATAAGTGTTATAACCCTTCTGTAGTAATATCTCTGAGAGAAACCCATTCTCAAAGGGAATATTCCCATTACCACCTGGATAACCCGTAGACCCTTCTGTAATGCAGGACATGGCGTTAGAATGGTGATTGCGCCCAGTTAGAAGGCAAGAACGGGTGGGTGAACACAACGCCGTCGTATGTAGATTGTTGTAGCGCAAACCATTGGCAGCTAGTGCGTCTAGGTTGGGTGTTTTGATGGGACTTCCGTAACATCCAAATTGTCCAAAACCTGTATCATCGAAAACGATAAATAGGACGTTTGGTGTACCTTCTTTGGCTCGCAACGGTTCTGGCCAAGTTGGACTGGATTTATCAACGGTTCGTCCTATGACACCAGGGAAAGTATTTCCGGGTTTGTATTCACGCAGAGACATAAATCTGTCCTCTTGAGAATATGTAATTTTTAACAAAAACCCCGCAATTCTATATCCTCTTTAGGACTGGTTAATTTATAAATTCATTGCCCTAATTAGCACACCAATAAAACTAACTAAGCCAATTATGAGTAAAGCCACTCCGATAATTTCCGCACTGTGAGAGGTTTCGTAGGTATAGCGATTATTTTGGATTTGTTTGAGTAACCGATTGTGTTCTCTCAACCCTAAAACCATTCCCAACATTCCCGTAACAATGAAAGACAACCCCACAATTACCGAAAATCTGACTGGGTTCAGGTGATGACTCAGATGAGTATTTTCAATCGCTCTGACAATGGTGGGGATACCAAAACCAAAACCAATTAACGAAAGACAGGTGCGTATCCACGCCATTAATGTGCGGTCTGCTGCTGCCCGACTGCGGTATTTAGCTAGTTCTGTTCTATCTGCTGCTAAGTCATTGGTAGACAACTGTTCAGGTGTTTCTGGGTTTCTGGTCATTAGAACCGCACAGGTAAAGCATCAAATCCTTTAAAAACAAAGGTATTACGACGGGGAAGGGGAGGTTTTGTCGAATCAAACTGAAGATTTGGGAATCGCTTCAGCAAGGTAGAGAAGCAAATATTTAATTCCATCCGAGCCAAAACTGCACCTAGACAGAAATGGATACCAGGACCAAACGCTAAATGTTCATTAGGCGACCGCTCAATGTCAAAATTGTCTGGTAAAGTAAATTTTGCTGGGTCGTGATTAGCTGCTGCTAATCCCAACGCAATCACACTACCTGCGGGAATTTTTTGACCACCAATTTCTATATCTTCTTTGGCAATGCGAAATACAAAGGACACCGAACTGTCATAGCGGATGATTTCTTCAATCGCTGATGAGATGAGGGCGGGATTATCCTTGAGTTTCTGTAGCTGTTGGGGGTGATTGAGCAAAGCTGATACCCCATTGGGGATTAAATCAGTAGTAGTTGAACGGCCAGCATTGAGAATGAGAATGCACAGGGAAGGTAATTCGGCAAAATCCAGGTTTTGCTCTGTGTAAGCCATTGTCAGCAAGCTAATCATATCTGTTCCTGGTTTTTGACGGCGTTCAGCTACGAGTTGGTTAATGAAAGCCGTGAATTGAGCAGCACTAGTATCAGCTTTCCGCACCAATTCTTCTATGTTCTTACCAGATGGAGCACCCCAGAAAGAGCTGATATCCTTCGCCCAGTGAATTAGGTGAGCGCGATCGCTTTCTGGTACACCAAAAATCTTGGCGATAATTAAGCTAGGTAAAGGTACAGATAGGTCAGAGACAATATCCATATAACCCTGATGTTGCACTTGATCTAATAAGGTATCAGTCGTTTTTTGAATAATGCTCCGCCAGCTTTCTAAGGCACGGGTTGTAAAGCCTTGATTCGCTAGTTTTCGCATTCGCGAGTGCTCAGGTGGATCTTTTTCAATCATTGAGTTATCTGTCAGTTGCAAAAAGTTTTGAATCAAACTGACATCTAGATTGCCCAATTGCTGAATAAACAAAGTCCGTCGCTCAGAACTAAGCCGTTCATCTCGCAAGGCAGCTTCTACATCTTGATACCGAGTTAAAATCCAGTAGCCCAAGGATGCTTCATAGTAAACCGGATTTTCTTCGCGGATACGTTTATACAGTGGATAGGGATTAGCAATTACTTCTGGCGCAAATAAGTCATAAGTTGGGACTGATTGCGGTTTTGCCAAAACACTTTGGTTATCTTCTTCAAATCCTAAATGCTCTGGGGGCATTAATGGGGTAATAGGTGTATGCATAATTAGTAGGAGATGGCGATGTTGGCAAAGTAGGATTTATTTAGGCATTTTGAAGTTTTTTCAGGACTAAAAGCCTTGGCAACTAAACTATGAATGGTTTTCTCTTGATTTAGAGTTGGCAACACCGCCAGAATAAAAGTTTGAAAAATAATTTACGTCTGTCGAGAAAAAGATATACGTGCTAGACAATTTCTACCTATGGAGTGATTTGGGCAGAACTTTTTTATAGTAATTTCCTTTATTCTCCTTGGGAAAGTTGAGCCTTCGCTTGTTGCCAAAGAGCATCTAATTCCTCCAAGCTGTAATCTGAAAAAGGGCGGTTGACAACTGCCTCCATTTTTTGTAACCGTTGAATGAAACGCTGACTTGTACCCTGTAAAGCCTCACTAGGCTCAAGATCATGCCAACGGGCTATTTGAATGATCGCAAATAGTAAATCACCTAGTTCTGCTTGTTGTCGTGCTGGTGTTTCTTCAGCTATAGCTTGTTGTAATTCTCCCAACTCTTCGTGAAATTTACCCCATACCTCATCAATATTTTCCCACTCAAAACCAGCCGCAGCAGCCTTTTGAGATATCTTCATTGCTGCTGTTAATGGGGGAAGGGTACGCCCATAACGACTGAGTTTGTCACTGAGTTTTTGGGCTTCTTTGTCTGCTTCTCCCTTTTCTTCGGCTTTGATTTGTTGCCAGTTTTGCTGCACTTCATCCATGCTTGCTACTGTCACGTCACCAAAAACATGGGGATGACGGCGAATCAACTTTTGAGAAATGCCTTGGGTAACTTCTTTCAGGGAAAATTGCCCAGATTCACTAGCGATTTGGGCTTGCAGTACTACTTGTAATAGTAAATCGCCTAACTCTTCAGCGATCGCATTTTTGTCACCACTTTTAATCGCATCTACCACCTCATACGCTTCCTCAATCACATAAGGCGTCAGCGTTTCGGGTGTTTGTGCTAAATCCCACGGACAACCACCATCAGGCGATCGCAATTTCGCCACTACCTCAATTAACTCTTGCAATGCCGCCAATGTCTGATCTTGATTAGAATCCATATTTTCTCAAAACTCTAAATTATTATTTGGTGCGGCTTTTGCTGGTTCTTGACCCAGATCGACGTTTACCGCGATTAGTAACAATCCGTTTCTTAATTTTGCCACTTGGCAGCAAAGCTTGAATACCTTGCTTTCGCACCCGCTTGTAAGCCGAATTGCCCCAATCGCTGAGAGAATGGCTCATAGCACCGAGTTCCAACCCCAAAAACAGCGCGAAAAATTCTCCACCGTAAAGAAAAAGCGATCGCCCCAAATCCGCCAAATTAAACCTAACATTCCCCAACTTAGCCCCAACAACCGCCAAAATTGCCAGCAAAGTCCCCAAATACAGCACCCGCAGCATCGTGCCAATAATCGGCCCGTGAGATAAAAAAGAACGATGGCGCAAACTTCTTTGATAAGGTAGCCAAATCCAGCGCAAAAACCCCCAACGCTGGAATTGAAGAGAGTAAATATCCAAATCAGGGCCAAACATCAGCCCCCCAAACAAAAACCCGCCTGCAACCAACAAAGTTAGATTGCCACTACGAGTCTGCCAAAAACTCACACCCGCCACCACCGGCAGAGCATACAAAGTAATGCTATCGTGTGTCCTACCAGAGGGCATTCTACCAAGTCCTTCCTTTCTGAGTGCTGGCGTTAGCATTAAGAGTATCAGAGAAAAAATATTTTCCCAAAACACTTGCGCGATCGCACAATCTTTTGCTATATTGAATAAAGTGACAAACGGGCGGTTAGCTCAGTTGGTAGAGCGCCTGCCTTACAAGCAGGATGTCATCAGTTCGAGTCTGGTACTGCCCATTTAAAAAAATTAAATTTGATTTGTAGAGTAGGCGTCTCGCCTGCTCTAAATCTGTTTGCAGACTTTGACTGACAGGCGAGACGCCTGTCCTACAGCAACTGACAGGCGAGACGCCTGTCCTACAGCAACTGACAGGCGAGACGCCTACAGCAACTGACAGGCGAGAAAAATTGTAATAAATTGTTCAATGTAATACATTCTTTGATACTATCAAATCTCCGACTCCTTAAATATTCATTTGGCGTATGAGCAAAGGTACCCTGTTTGATAAAGTTTGGGACTTACACACCGTTGGTACACTTCCTTCAGGGCTGACGCAACTATTTATCGGGCTACACCTCATCCATGAAGTGACCAGTCCCCAAGCCTTTGCGATGCTGCGGGAGCGGGATTTAAAAGTACTTTTTCCAGAACGGACTGTAGCTACAGTTGATCACATAGTACCGACCGAAAATCAGGCGCGTCCCTTTGTTGATAGCTTGGCAGAGGAAATGATTCAAGCACTAGAAAAAAGCTGCCAAGATCATAAAATCACATTTTATAACATTGGTTCAGGCAATCAGGGTATAGTTCACGTCATTGCTCCCGAACTGGGACTTACCCAACCAGGCATGACGATCGCTTGTGGAGACAGTCATACTTCTAGTCATGGAGCATTTGGGGCGATCGCATTTGGGATTGGTACCAGCCAAGTGCGGGACGTACTCGCCTCCCAAACCCTAGCATTATCTAAACTAAAAGTCCGGAAAATCGAAGTTAACGGCATCCTCAAACCTGGGGTTTACGCCAAAGATGTGATTTTGCATATCATCCGCACCCTCGGCGTCAAAGGTGGCGTCGGCTACGCTTATGAATTTGCAGGTACCACCTTTGAGCAAATGAACATGGAAGAAAGGATGACAGTCTGCAACATGGCCATCGAAGGTGGTGCGAGATGCGGTTACGTCAATCCCGACCAAATTACTTACGATTATCTCAAAAATAGAGACTTTGCCCCCAAAGGCGGAGATTGGGAAAAAGCGATCGCTTGGTGGGAATCCATCCGCAGTGCTAGCGATGCTGAATATGATGATGTCGTAGTCTTCGACGCCGCCGAAATCCCCCCCACCGTTACCTGGGGAATCACACCCGGTCAAGGTATCGGCGTTAATCAGAAAATCCCCACACCCGACGAACTCCTAGAAGAAGACCGATTTATCGCCGAAGAAGCTTACAGCTACATGGACTTGTTCCCCGGTCAACCGATCCAAGGCACAAAAATTGATGTCTGCTTTATTGGTAGTTGCACCAACGGAAGAATTAGCGATTTGCGGGAAGCCGCCAAAATTGCCAAAGGTCGTCATGTAGCCGAAGGAGTCAAAGCCTTCGTCGTCCCCGGTTCCGAACGAGTCAAAAAAGAAGCCGAAGCCGAAGGACTCGATAAAATTTTCCAAGCAGCAGGATTTGAGTGGCGCGAACCCGGATGTTCCATGTGTCTAGCAATGAATCCCGACAAACTTCAAGGAAGACAAATCAGCGCCTCCTCCTCCAACCGTAACTTCAAAGGTAGACAAGGTTCATCCTCCGGTCGTACCTTACTCATGAGTCCGGCGATGGTTGCAACCGCTGCGATTAAAGGCGAAGTCTCCGACGTTCGCGACTTACTGTAACTTACGTTAAAACTTTCTCAATTGGAACCTACGCAAAAAATGCCTCAACCCTCAATCCCCCTAACCCTCTAAAGCCCCCTTAGAAAGGGAGTTGGGGGATCTCTTTTGCGTAAATCCTCTCAAACCTTTCTTCCTTCGTGCCCTTCGCGCCTTCGTGGTTCATTAATATTAATTATGGTGAGTGAAGTTAAAACAGTATCCGGTCGCGCTGTACCCTTAATCGGTAACGACATTGATACAGACCGCATCATACCCGCCCGCTATTTAAAAGCCGTCACCTTTGATGGTTTAGGCGAAGGCGTGTTTATCGACGACCGAAAAGCCCTAAACGGCGAACACACCTTTGACCAACCCCAATATCAAGGGGCGAAAATTTTAATAGTCAATCGTAACTTTGGCTGTGGTTCCTCACGGGAACATGCACCTCAAGCCCTGGCTAAATGGGGCATTCAAGCCGTCATTGGTGAAAGCTTCGCCGAAATCTTCTTTGGTAACTGCGTCGCCATGGGGATACCTTGCGTTACCGCCGATAATGACGCAGTCAAACAACTACAAGATTTAGTAGCAGCCAATCCCCAAACGCCAGTCACCATAGATTTAGAAAAATTGCAAGCGCAAATTGGTGATTACACAGCACCAATCTTTATTGGTGAAGGTACCAGAAGCACCTTCATCTCTGGGACTTGGGATGCTTGCGGACAGTTGGTAGCGAATGCTGACAAAGTTCAGGCGATCGCCACAAAATTGCCTTATGTTGGATGGGGTAAGTTAGCTGCGAGTTAGTTTTTTTACTTCCCCTTCCTCGCAAATTCATATTGCGTAGGACAGGCGTCTCGCCTGTCCAGCATTAAGATAAAACTATATCCGTACCAAAGACTGTATAATCCCAATCAGCGAACCCAGAAGTAATACTACACTGCTGAGAGAACTGATAGCAAAGCCAACTCCCCGCTTTTCAGCAGCTTGATAATATCCCCAAGCGTAAGCAGCGCGACCGACAAGCCAAGCCCCACCAATACCAGCACCCCACAAAGGGTTAACGTAAAAAGAGAACAACCACAGAGCCGGAAAAAACAAAACCAACTGCTCAAGGGTATTTTGCTGGACGCGCAAAACTCGCTCAAAGTTGGGATCTCCCGTCATTTGCGGAACCGGCACTTTGTATTTAGCTCTAGCTCTGCCGACATTGATTATTACCACAAAGTAGAGCAAGAGTGCAAGAGCAGTTATTAGACTAGTCCAGGGCGACATACCAAAATCCTTATACAGCAAAAAGCTCAGTATACCCTTAGGAATTACACACCGTACAAATTTACCCTCTTTTCAGGCTTGTTTGATGCGTCTCTTTACTCACATCTTGCACCAATAAAATTTATGTACTTTTATTACACAATATTAAAACAAAACTTAATACTATCAATCCTGCCCCTTTAATGGTGGCAAAAGATGAGGAATTTTTATCATCTGTTATCATGACCATTACCCCACTGGGGACCCCGAAAGAGGGTGCCATTAGGCATAGTGGTGTTCCAAATCAAATTCATGCCTCGACAAATCATGCCATTATCGATATGAGCGCCTCTGAAGTCAGCTTCGATGAGAATAGCATCGTCGAGAGTTCCCATTTGAACTTCCCAGAAATGACCAAATATGGCATTCATTTGATCTAAATGGCTACCTCGCAAGTCGGCTTTATCGAAGGAACTGTGCGTCACATTAGCAGCAAACAAATTAGCATCGCGGATAATTGCTCCTGTCAAATCACAACTTTGCAAGCAAATCCCGCCCAAATCGGCTCCAGTCAAATCGGCTCCAATCAGATAGACTTCATGGAGGTAAGCCCCTCGCAGGTTGATATCTCGCAAAACCACACCATCGAGATCGAGTTGCCTACCATATTTGGAGCGGCGAAATCCATAGAGTCCATAATGAGCCAATTTGATTCCAGCAAAATTACGCTCCCCATCAGCATAACGCTCCAGCAATTCTTCAGCAGTAATTTCCCAGACCATTATTTACAAATTAGCCGATAGGCGTAAAGCTCAGTCACGAAGAGTGCTGAGATATAAGCGACTCGTGCGGTTTTAACCGCATTCAAAATTAATTTTTGGTACAGGGCGTGGTATAATATAGTTATACCACAGGTAGAATAACCGCTAGCACAAATGGATAACCAACCCCAAAACGACTGGCTAGGAAAAAATAATGGATAGTGGGTAGCGAGTAAACCACAATAAACAAAGCTAGGATGCCAACGCGCATTCAGACCAGTGAACAACACTATTTATTGATTGTAAAAAGTACCGTAGGGCATACGGGAACTGGAGAAATGATTCTCTAACGCTTAGGGAGATGAAGCCCACTGGGGTCAACCAAATTAGGCTAGAAACTTTGTTCAATAAACGGGTTTCCGGTTTAAGTATTGCCGAAAGGATGGATGATTTTAAGGTACGTCGATGAACTAAGAATCGAGCGTGTCTTCAGACCTGAGAGTGTCAACTCCCGTCTTAATTAATATAACCGCCCTAGTCGGCACCGCCACCGGACTCACCCAAACCGACTTTCTCCTCAACCTCCAGCAATCCGGCAACGCATACTTCAGTGATCAAGTGACAGTCGCAGGCGCTAACACCTCCGCCGACAGAGTTACCCTCAACACACCGCGCACCGTCAAAATCGACATCAGCAACATGAGCATCTTGCCCACCCTTGTGCAATAGATCAGCAAAGCTAGTAATGATATGAAAATTAGTAATTTTTTGTCAAGATGATTTAGACTGAAACTATTATTCACTTGTCAGGTTTTTGCAATGCCAGCCCTATTAAAGAAGCACATCCAAGTGCATACACACCTGACAACAGATAATCCACGGCATACAACCATCAGCTTCAGGCAAGATATGATCAGTAGGCATAAATGCCCTTGCTGCTCAAATACATTACTCCGTCATATCCGTTTGGATGGACTTTACTGGCGTTGTAGTCAATGTAAGCAGGAAATGCCAGTTTAGAAATTATTACCGAGACTCAGGTAAGCAGTTCTGGCGAGCTTTCCTTGAGAGAAATGCTGTATTATTACCTACTGAGGAGTTAGTGCCAAGTAGGCAAGTGACGGGGGTGAAAGCTGAAAACGTTGCTACTCATAGCTTTTTATACGTAAGAGTACCCAAGGGTTTCAGCCACTCTAGTTTTTTCCCAATACAAAGTGAATTTTTATTATGCCTAAAGGCCCTTTGCGTGAAGAACCTCGTAACCAACGAGCCACCGTAATTCGTACAAGTAATGAGTTTATTCTTCTAGAATGGCTAAAGTCCACCGGTCGCCTAATACCGCGTGAACCTGTAGAATCTGAATATCTCAATGAAGTAGAAGAAATCTCAGAGATGATCGATCTTGATGATATCCCTTACGATCATGATGATGACGACACAGAAATTAGTTTAGATGAATAGTCAATTTTCCTGTCTGTGAGCGGAAACGCTGACGGCGATTTGTATTTGAATAGACGACACTGTAGAGACGTTTGATCAAACGTCTCTATTTTGGTTTGAATGGACGGTATGTATTTCCTGTGTGGAATACCCTACCTATCTTATCGGCTAGCACACCATGTAGATAGATTGCAAGTTTTACCTCAACTGCGTTATATTTATTTACATAAAGCAACAAAAGTTAAACACAGAGGTTTCAAATGACTATTTTAATTGCATTATTGGTTGTCGGTTGGGTCGCTGGTTCAGTTTTAGGCTCTCTAGCTTATTTTCTGGGAGAGCAAAGCAAGCCCATCCATGAGCGCAACTGGCGTTCTGATTCTTTTGAGAAGTTGGCTAAATCTATTACTGGCTTAGATACAGACTATAGCGATCGCACTCCAGCCTATGCAATGGATGCTTACGCTAGTCGCTCTCTGCCCCAATAAGCAGTAAATGCATCTGGCAATAATGTCAATAAAAATAACCCCCGGCATCGTGACTGGGGGTTTCGCTTTTGGAGGGGAATAAGTTTATCACTGCCTATGCAAAAGCTGTTCTTGAGTCTGCTGGATGATTTCTGAGAACATCAACAGCTAAGTTTTCCTGTCTACTTTTTTCCGTCAATTTTTAGCCAAGGTCGCTAAGTTCACCAACTCTGACCACTGAAACTGTTAATTTGCCATCATTATCTTCCTTATAGGTATCAAAGAAGAAGGCGCGGAGTTGTGATGTTTCTGATACTGCTAGGGTTAGGGTATCATCATAACCGTTTAGTGTTGACCAGGTTGCTGGAATTTCTTTATTAGTTTTTAGGTTTTTGAATTTACCACCGTAGATCCAGAGTATAACCAGAGGTTCTCCTGTTTGGTTATCACCTTTGATGTAATCGAAAGAACCTTCACGAATTCTAATTACATATACTCCTGGTTCCAGAGTTTCTTTAACAGCAACGTTGTTCTGGATACTGTTTATCTGTTGCTCATCTAGCTGATAGGTATTGTCCTTGCTATCAAGTTGCAAATCAGTAATTACTGCACTAGCGGTTGTCATGTTTTTAGAGTTTTTGAGAAAATAGAGTTTTATTTTGACAAGAAATTGAGTTCAGCTAACTCGCCTTTTGCAATCGCAAGAGAGCGGGCGCTTTGCGCCATCGCTATTCCAGTTTTTATCAAGGGTACAAAAACTATTAATCGAAAGTTTACTGATAATTAAAATCAGAAATCCTGTACCGCAAGTTATAGTCAGAGACTGTTAAGCATTATATTTAGTGAATTTTTATACTTTTTTGAAAACCAATAGCCAAGTGCTTTGAAGTGGTAAAGGCGGATAGATGATTTTCAAGAAGAAACAAACCAGAGAAACGAAGGTCAACATAGCCCTGTAGGCGCTCCAAGGGATTTCAGGGCAATGTTGGGTAGGCGATTGACACCCACCCGACAACTAATTTTTGGGACTAAGTGTGAGAGTACTACAACGGACGGTAGACGCGATAGTTAATTTCTGGGAAGATATTGTCTATTAATTCGACTTTTTCCAGCCAACCGCTATCGATTTTACCGATTTTCACATCTTCGTAAAGCTTGTTGAAGCGCATGAGGTGCGATCGCGTTCTTCTCACAGCGTAAGGCACCATTGTCCCTGTCCGCATAATAAACGCCCAGTCAGAAGATTGTGCCAATAGCAGTTCCCGCGCTGCTTGGTTCAGCGCCTTCCATTGCAATTCATCCTCTGGTTCCAGTGTGGAAATTTCAATCATGCGTTCAGCAGCTTTGTGCAAATGCGGGTAAATCCACGCATTCGTTTCATTCAACCAATACTCATGGAAACCCTTATAACCCCAACTAGATTGCGAAGGACGACACACTTGCTGAGTTGGGTTATCCCGTAAATAATCTGCTAAATGGGTCATGGCATAGGTTTTTTGGTCATACCAGGACTTGCGGAACAGATAATCAATAAACCAAGGGCCTTCATACCACCAATGTCCAAACAACTCTGCATCGTAGGGCGAAACAATCACCGGCGGACGCTGCATAATCCCATAGAGATGGGCTGATTGTTGCTCGCGGTTATACATAAAGTTAGCAGCGTGTTCTGCTGCCTTTTCCCTAGCCCAATAGGGATCATAGAGAGCTTTATCTGATAATCCTAAGCCGCGTCCAGTAATTTTGTGGTACTTAATGCCCGTATTTTTCCGCTGACCATTGGGCATGATATAAGGCTTGATGTACTCATATTCTGCTTCCCAGCCCAAATCTTTGTAAAATTCCCGATATTCTGCCGCCCCAGGATAGCCAACTTCAGAAGACCATACCTGTTGAGAAGATTCATGATCTCGACCAAAAACAGCCACACCAGTTTCCGAATAAATCGGGGCATAGGTGCCAAAGCGCGGACGGGGACGAGCGTAAAGAATCCCATGTCCATCAGTGAGGAAGTAGCGCAAACCAGCATCTGCTAGCATTCGCTCCACACCTTCATAGTAAGCACATTCAGGCAACCAAATGCCTCTAGGCGCTTGTCCAAAGGTTTGCTCGTAGTGTTCGCAAGCCACCTGAATTTGCGCCCACACAGCTTGCGGATACATTTTCATCAATGGCAAATAGCCGTGAGTAGCACCGCAAGTAATAATTTCTAGGTTATTTGTGTCTTGAAACTGCTTAAAAGCTGTTACCAAGTCACCGTCATAACGTTCCCATAGCTCACGCGCTTCGTTAAACTCAGTGGCGTAATGTTCGGCTAAATAACGCAGATGCCCATTGTGGACATTACGCTCCGCTTCTAGCTCTATAAGTTCTTCTAGTTGGGCTAAGTGTGCGTCATAGCGTTCTTGTAGTAAAGGATCACGGAGCATTGACACTAGGGGGGGTGTCATACTCATGGTGATTTTAAAGTCGATACCGTCTCGCTTTAAGCCTTCAAATACTTTCAATAAGGGAATGTAAGTTTCGGTAATGGCTTCATAGAGCCATTCTTCCTCTAGCACGTAGTCACTTTCTGGGTGACGAACGAAGGGCAGGTGTGCGTGAAGTACGAGCGCAACGTAGCCTATAGCCATAGTAATTCTGGGGTAGTGCTTATAAATTGAAGGACGAGAGGTTCGGCAGAAATTAACAGTATTTTAAGACTTTATTGGGATCGTATTAGTAGTTTTATATTTAGCTAGACTAATTCGCCTGAAAACGTTACGTGGTAGGGGCACAGCATTGCTGTGTCCCTACCGATTGGATATTGTTTTAATTGGAAGTCCCTAAGCGCAAAATTTTTCTACACAACGCACAAAGAGTTCTACACCCATTGCCAAGGCGGTTTCATCAAAGTCAAATCGGGGGTGATGATGGGGATAGTCCAATTTCTTGGCGGGATTGGCAGCACCGAGGAAGAAATAACAACCAGGTATCTCTTGCAGGAAAAATGACATATCCTCACCGCCCATAGTTTGGCATTCTGGCACGATACCCACAGGGGTTTCTATCACTTGTTCTGCCACGGACTGCACCAGCGCGGCTATATCAGCATCATTGATTACTGGTGGATATAGTTTCGAGTAATCCAAGTTATATTTTGCCCCATGACTCTGGCAAACTCCGGCAATAATCTGCTCGATGCGCTGTTTAAAAAAGTCGGTTAAATCAGGATTAAAATACCTGACAGTGCCGCTCATCTTGGCTGTATCAGCAATCACATTTTCCCTTGTGCCGGCGTGGAGTTCGCCGACTGTCACTACTGCGGAATCTAACGGGTTGACGTTCCGAGCCACAATGGTTTGTAGGGCATTGACTATTTGGGCAGCAACCACAATCGAATCAACGGTTTGATGGGGCATGGCACCATGTCCACCTTTACCCGAAATTGTGCAGTTAAAGCATTCCACAGCTGCCATTAACGCGCCAGCACGGACGCCTACTGTCCCCAAGGGTAGATTATTCCACAGGTGCAAACCGATAATTGCATCAACATCAGGGTTTTTCAGTACCCCAGCGGCAATCATCGGTTTTGCGCCTCCTGGACCTTCTTCTGCTGGCTGGAAGATAATTTTGACGCTACCGGCAAAGTCTTGGCGATGCTGTTGAAGATAGTAAGCTGTGCCTAAGGCGATCGCAGTATGTCCGTCATGTCCACAAGCGTGCATCACTCCATCATGCTGTGAGCGATACGGCACCTCATTAAGTTCTTGGATTGGCAAAGCATCCATATCTGCCCGAATCGCCAACACTTTTTCAGAACCAAGTTTATTACCTTTGATCGTGGCAACAATACCAGTTTGGGCTATGCCAGTTGCATGCTCAATTCCCCATTCTTGCAACTTGTGGGCGACAAATTCAGATGTCAGTTTTTCTTGAAAACCTAACTCTGGTTGTTGATGTAGTCGCCGCCGCCATTCTACAAGTTGCGGTTGCAATGAGCAAATCGACAGTCGCAAGCGAGATAAATCTACAGCAGAGGCATTGGGAAATGTGGAAACCATTTTGAAGACTAGCTAGTTAAACTAAGCTAACTTAGGTTATTTCCTTAGTTTAGGCGTTTTGGAAATGTAAGGTTTCCCAATCTAAATTTGATGCTGCTTGGGCGAGTTTGTCCAAATCTGTGAGGTTATCTAGATAAGGTAAGCAGCCTAAAACGGGGATGTTAGTCAGTGATTGAATTAACTCTGGTGGTGTCCAGTCGGCTATTTCAGCTTCTGTGCGAGGTTGGACACAGTTGAGAATAATGCCTTGGAGATTCACCTTTTTTTGTCTTGCTAAGGCTACATTGGCTACGGCTTGCGCGATCGCACCCAACCTCACTGGTACGACTAACAGTGTTGGTAAACGCCATTCTCCCGCTAAATCAGCTATGGTAAATTCCTCGGTTATTGGTGAGCCTAAACCACCTAAAGCTTCTACCAAGACGAAATCACGACGCTTTTGCAACTCTGTCAAAGCTTGCCAAACTACGGCTAAATCAACGCGGCGATTTTCTTTGGCGGCGGCGATCGGAGGCGCGAGGGGCGCTTGAAAATACAACGGTGTGATTTCTGCGGCTGATTGCTCTAGGGCAAATAGATTTTGGTACCATTCGCGATCGCCTATCCCCGCTTGAATCGGTTTCATAATTCCCCAGCTGTGTTGAGGATAATATTTTTGCCAATAGGCGGCCAAGGCTGTTGTTAAAACCGTTTTGCCAGCCTCTGTATCAGTTCCCGTAATCAGTAGTGTTTTCAAATTATTTTAGCAGCGTTATTACTTTTGAAGTCATTGATCATAAATCAATCATAATCAATTATTTTTTAATTGCCGGAGGATTTAATCTAACATCAAAAAAGAGATGATGTACAGGTTATTATTTGTCAGAAAGTAATAAATAATAATTATTGAATTAATTCAACGTTTACATCCCCAATGAATAAATCCTATATTACAGTGTAATTTAGGCATCCTAAACGATAGCATCTGTCATTGTTAAGGATGCCATCAATACTGCTTAATTTAGGGTGAACTTGTTTCACCAGGGGCTGGTGTTGGTGTTATTTCCGCCTCTGGTTTTTGTGGTTCTTCGCTAGTAGTGGGGCTTGGTGTTGCTGTTGGTGTTATTGTGGGCGTTGGTGTTGGTGTGACTGTTGGCGTGGGCGTTGGTGTCGGCGTTGCTTTAACTGGGTTTTCTAAAGAAACATTTAGGGTATAATCACTTGCGGCAACCGATGGAGCCAAACTTAATTGAATAGTATATCTACCAGTAGAAGGCAATATTCCTTCGTATGCTTGAACTTCCAGGGATTGATTATCAATTGGTTGGCGATTGGAACGTAAGATAGTTAACAAAATACCACTTCCTTGGTCAACAGACGCAGTTAACTTTTGCCCTACTTCGCCAATAAAGGAGTACCGGAATATTTGATTTGCTTTGAGAGTGTCATCTACTTTAGTTGTGTTAGATGCTCCTAAATTGAGGCGCTTATTCAACACAACAAATTCAATTTTGGTGGGTGTGGGTGTGGGTGTAGATGTGGGTGTGGCTGTGGGTGTTGGTGTTGTACTACCAGAAATAACTGGTGAGGGGAAAGTTTGTGGCGGTGCTGCTTCTGGTGTTGTTTTTGATTGACTGCGGATCGAATTCACCAGCGCCCAAGAACCTAATCCCGCTAGAATCACTACAGCGCTACCAATTGCCCCAACTGCAAACGGGCTATCTAAGATTGAGCCATCGCGACTCTTTAGAATTACAGGATGGGGTTTGTTGGGGAAAGATGAAGGTGGTAAGGGGTCAGGACGATGACCCACAGCGATAGTTTGCAGGTGAGATACGGGAATAGAGACATGGGGTTGATCTAAAGATTGCAGGGCTTGGAGTACATCCGCAGCACTTTGATAGCGATCGCTTGGTTTATAATTCAACATCCGCTGCAAAACCTCGGCAAATAGCGGATTAACTCCCACCCACTGTTGCCAATTCCAAGTTAATTGGGTTTGATCAAATAGCGCCGTTGCTTCTTTACCAGTCAGCAAAACGATCGCCGTTACCCCTAAAGCATACAAGTCACTACTAGGATAAGCTTGCCCTGTTTGCATTTGCTCACTGGGAGAATAGCCTAATTTACCCACAGAGGTGACTGGCGTTGTGTCTGGGGATTGCAATCTGGTTGCTAATTCTTTCACCACCCCAAAATCGATTAACACTGGCTTGTCGTCACCAGCTCGCAAAATAATATTTTCTGGTGAAATATCCCGGTGAATAATCCCCAGACTATGAATATGCTGCAAAACGGGTAACAAAGAAATCAGCCACTGCAATACTTCTGCCTCGGTGAAGGCAAGACCTTCAGCAAGACGTTCAGCCAGCAGCGCCCGGTAGGTCTTACCTGCAACATAGTCCTCCACCAAAAACAAGCGATCGTCTTGTTCAAACCTCTCTCGGAATTTAGGTACTTGTGGATGATCGATTTGATACAAAATAGCAGATTCTCGCTGGAAAAGCTCTTGCGCCTTTTCAAGAGCGAAAGACCCCGTTGCTGTGAGAATCAACTCTTTAATCGCGCAAGGTTCATTAAAGCGCCTCTGGTCTTCTGCAAGATAGGTTCTACCAAATCCTCCCTGTCCGAGAATTTGAATTATGCGGTAACGGTTTTGTAGGACAGTACCAACTGTAATGGGTGGTTGCATGATCAATTGATAGAGTGTAGTGGCAACTGAGGAGAAAGTCTTCTACAGCATGAAGTATAAAGGCTAAAGGCTGAAGTATCCAGAACGTGAACCTTTATGTTTCGTTGCCATCTCCATCATTGCTCTCCCTTGGGGAAAGTCAGAACTTTCGCACTTTTGCTTGTGTAGTAAGTTTTTAATCTATTTTCAGCTATTTTCGCAAAGACGCTAACGCTAACGCTACTCTAGCTCGTAGCAGCAGAGGCGAGCAACTAGTGCCGGGTGGCAGAAATAACTATCCAGTTTAAAAAATAGAACAAGCCTATCAAATAAGCTTTCTTGCCTCTTACCTCTGGCCTACTTGGACTAGGTTTTGCTGTGCAGTACAGGTATAGTGGCGAGAGAACTGCTGGCAACAACCAGAGTTTCGGCAACCGAGTTCAGCATCAGGATCATATAGCATGGGTATGTTGAATTTTTCCTCAACCTGTGAATTGGTTGCTATCAGTTATAAAATTAAGCAAGTAGAATTTAGTAATCTACCACACCAGGTTTTCATGATTTGCGTTGTTTACCTCAACCCAAAAAATTTGCACAAAAAATCTAGTTGACAGACTTGATGTCAGTTAAGCTATCAATGGTTTGTTTAGCATCAGGGCTAAAAAATTAGCCCATTGTTAATTTTATGGAGAAATGTTTAAAGTTTGTGTGAAATTTTCAACAAAACTTACAGGCGTTGTTTAGGCTATTTCGGTTAAATCTGCTAAATATCTAATGATAATATTGCCATGAATGCACATCGAGGATCTGCTGTGCTCAGTTCTGCAACTTTAAAAGTGCAGCCAGTGACAACAGGACTGACTGAAAATCATCGCCTGCGGTTATTTTCTGGCTCTGCCAACGTACCACTGTCTCAAGAAGTCGCTCGTTATCTGGGGATGGACTTGGGGCCAATGATTCGCAAAAGATTTGCGGATGGAGAACTCTACGTTCAAATCCAAGAATCGATTCGGGGTTGCGATGTCTATTTAATCCAGCCAACTTGTCAACCTGTAAACGATCATTTAATGGAATTGTTGATTATGGTTGACGCCTGTCGTCGAGCTTCTGCGCGACAGGTTACAGCAGTAATACCCTACTATGGTTACGCTCGTGCCGATCGCAAAACGGCAGGCAGAGAGTCAATAACTGCCAAGCTAGTTGCTAACCTGATTACTCAAGCAGGTGCTAACCGGATTCTGGCAATGGATTTGCATGCAGCGCAAATTCAAGGTTATTTCGATATTCCCTTTGATCATGTTTACGGTTCGCCAGTTCTGCTGGATTATTTAGCCAGCAAAGAACTACAAGACATTGTGGTTGTTTCCCCCGATGTCGGCGGTGTCGCACGAGCCAGGGCATTTGCGAAAAAGCTAAATGATGCCCCACTGGCAATTATTGATAAACGTCGTCAGGCTCATAATGTAGCCGAAGTGATGAATGTTATCGGTGATGTCAAGGGGAAAACGGCTGTGTTGGTAGATGACATGATCGATACTGGTGGCACGATTGCAGAAGGAGCCAGGTTGCTGCGGGAGGAAGGCGCAAGTCAGGTATATGCCTGTGCAACTCATGCAGTGTTCTCTCCGCCGGCAATTGAGCGGTTGTCAAGTGGCTTATTTGAGGAAGTTATAGTCACTAATACAATTCCTATCCCCGAAAACAATCACTTTCCCCAATTAGTGGTGCTTTCAGTGGCTAATCTGCTAGGTGAAGCCATCTGGCGAATTCATGAAGATAGTTCACTCAGTAGTCTGTTTCGCTAACAAACAAAGGACTGTGATCAACTGGCATATTAGTAGGGTGCGTCAGATATCGAAAATCTGTTATGGTTACCGAATTATTGAGTCTGACGCACCCGACAAAAGTCTGTTTCGCTAACAAACAAAAGACAGTAATCAACCAAATTATGAAGTGTGAAGGATGAAATGATTCAGCCTTCATCCTTCATTTTTTATGGTTTGTCAGCATCTCTAACTCTAAAACTACCCGTTCTAGTTCTTCTACCAGGGGAGTTACTTTCGTTTTGTTAAAAGCATCCACCAGCGCTCGATAATACCACAGTGTACCCGTTCTACCGCCCTGAAAGCGTTGCCACAGTGTTTCACCGACGATGCGATAATCTCTGAGAATTGACTGAGCATTGTAGAGTTTATCCGCTGCGGAAACTAGCAGCACTGATGGGGAAGCGGTGGGAATATGGGCAATATATGCTTGTTTGCGCTGTTTCCAAGGGGGTTTGGGTGTGGTGTCGGCGTCTGTGCAAGCATCGACAATTGCTGTCACGTTCTCACCAAAGCGCTGGCGGATTTCTGCTCTTGTGGCAGCACCGCCTTGATCTTCGATGGCATCATGTAATAAAGATGCGATCGCTTCGTCTTCGTTAGCACCATGTTCTAATGCAATACTGGTGACACCCAATAAATGGGCAATATAAGGGACTCCTGAGCCTTTACGCACCTGTTTGGCGTGGAGTTCGGTGGCGTAGGTAAGGGCTGCGGTAAAGCGTTCTGATAGCATTTTGGTTAAACAGGAACTTCGGAGCTAGTGACAGCATTAGTGATGTTATTATCTTCTACCTTTTCAGCAACAGCAACGGTTAGTTTTAATCCCAAAGCATTTAGCCAAGTTCCCAGATTATAAATTGCTTCACTTCCCTGTTGGGATAGCAATTCATCTAGTTTTTCTCGATGCAGTTTTGCTTCTTCAGGTGTCATATTTTGTTCACTCAGTGCTTCGGCTACATTGCTGAGTACAAGTTTGAGTAGTTCAGGTTCGGGATCTTGTTCTTCAAACACAGCTTCAATATAACCAGCCGCATGATTTTTGTCTTTGAGATGTGAGATTAAAAAGTCTTGGTAAGGTAAACTTTTAAGCATTTGTTTAACTCCTGTAGGCTTTCCAGTATTCTAGAGCTTGGCGAATATCTTGCTGTTGACTACTTTTGTCTCCACCGCATAGTAGAAGTACTATGGTTGTGCCAATTTGTCCAAAATAAACACGATAACCAGGCCCAAAGTCAATTCTTAATTCGTATACTCCTTGTTCAATTGAGCGGTAATCACCTAAATTACCTAGCTTTACTCGCTCCAATCTCACAATAACTTTATCTTTAGCTTTAGTATCTCGTAAAGAATTAAACCAGTCATCAAAGGGAATCTTGTTATCAAGTGTAATATATCTTTGAATTTCTCGCGGTAGTGCTTCCATGATGTAATTTTATGTTATCGCATTTTCATGTTGGTGTTGGGGTTGATGGGGAAACGAACCGCAGAGGCGCAGAGGACGCGGAGTTAAGATGTAGAGAGAGTTAACGCTTTTCTATTCTTCTAAGGAAAGTTCAATAACTTCTAAGAACAATTCGTCTATATTTAAACTCGTAATTTTTGGTACTTTTAAAAGTTCTAACCATTCTTGAACTGACTGAGGACGGTTATCTGGTTGTAACTCCATTCCTTTAAGAATTGCCTTATTAATTCTATTACTAATACTAGAATTAAGTTTTTTGGGTTCCGCTAGTTGACAACCAATTGCTCTAGAGACTGCGGATTCAGGTTCTGATCCCGTTAGCAATTTGTATAGGGTTGCAGCTAAAGAGTATACATCCATAAAAGGGCCGCGCTTGGCACGAGGATTATATTGCTCAGGTGGTGCATAGAAAGGTGTAAAAAATGCTGTATGAGTCTGCGTTACATTAGGGGCAAACTCACGGGAAATTCCAAAATCAATCAGAACGGCTTCAGATTTATTACTTCTTACTAGGATATTTTTTGGTGTGACATCCCGATGTAATAAACCATTTTGATGAACAACTGTTAATGCTTCACCAATTTGTCGAATATAGCCTAAAGCCTGAGACTCTGGTACATTTCCTAAACTGCCTAACTCTTCCCCTTCAATATACTCCATGACCATACCCAATAGTCCACCCTCATTGATACAGTTGTAAACTTTAACAATATGAGGATGACTGCATTTAGCTAATCTGAGTGCTTCATTAACAAAATCTTGCTGGCGTTTATCAAAATCATCATTGTCTATATCTGTATCCTTCAGGGTTTTGATAACAAATGGATTGCCATTTTTATCTCTGGCAAGATAAGTAATGCCAAAACCGCCCTGTCCTAACTTCCTTTCAATGGTATACTTACCATCCTGCAATCGCTGTCCTGATAGCCAAGCCATTACTTATAAATTTATAGAGATATAAGTTAATTTTGGCACGGACTTTAAGTAAATGCCCGTGAAAAAGGATACCAAAATCAATGTCTAACAAATTGATGTAGAGACGTTGCATGCAACGTCTCTAGGTTTTTTCTAAGCTTATTCTTCGACTACATCAAACAAGTCTTCAATTAACACATCAAAAGTCCGTGCTAGTCTTCGCAAGGCAGTTAAATCAGCCATCACCATTCCCGGAGACACGGCATAACTTTTCACGGTACTATATGGCACTTTAGACCGCTCAGAAACTTCCTTGAGTGTCCAGCCTTCTCTAGCGGCAAACTCTTTAATCCGTAACTTGACCAAACCCATTGTTGACACTTGGCGGATGTATCGACTGACAAGAGCAAATTTTGGTAAATGCAACTCCGGCGGGCTTCCTTGGACATCGCCACTGGTTTGTCAAACTCAGGCGATCGCGATCTTAAATCAACAGCCCATCTAAAATCATAACACCGCCATCTCAACCCGAATCCTCCAGCAATTATGCCTAGCCATTGATCTTTCCCAACTCTGCACTTGGGGTCATTGGTAAACTTAATTAAATTTACCCTTTCCCCAAAAAGTCCGAGAATCCTTACCAAGTAAATATTTCACAGCCAAATACACCCTTCAAATCGCCTCAAATTTTTGTTGCGGACGCAGTTGCAAAATTTTACTTAATTGTGACAATTAAGCTAGAATTGTTAAAGGTTCTTTACAGAATTTGCTGATCGTGCCTAATTCTGTTAGAAAAGCCTATCACTCTAACATTTAGTTGTTAATCCAAAAATCCCTTCTAAGAGTTCGCAAAAAGCTTCTATGACGCTCCCAATTCGTAACGTCGCCATTATTGCCCACGTTGACCACGGCAAAACCACCCTCGTTGATGCACTCCTCAAACAATCCGGCATTTTCCGCGAAGGGGAAGACGTTCCGGATTGCGTCATGGACTCCAACGCCCTAGAAAGGGAACGAGGAATTACTATCCTTTCCAAAAATACAGCGGTTCGCTATAAAGAAACGCTGATTAATATTGTTGATACCCCTGGACACGCTGACTTCGGCGGTGAAGTGGAACGGGTACTCGGCATGGTTGACGGATGTCTGCTGATTGTTGATGCCAACGAAGGCCCCATGCCCCAAACGCGCTTTGTCCTCAAAAAAGCGTTGGAAAAAGGTCTGCGCCCAATTCTTGTTGTCAACAAAATCGACCGTGGACAAGCTGACCCCCACGTTGCGGTTGATAAAGTTCTCGATCTGTTCTTGGAATTAGGGGCAGATGAAGACCAGTGTGATTTTACCTATCTGTTTGCCTCCGGTATGGGAGGTTACGCCAAGGAAAGCTTGGAAGCAGAAGCGGTAGATATGCAACCTTTATTTGAAGCAATTCTCCGCCACGTACCAGCACCTGTAGGTGACCCCAATAAGCCCCTGCAATTGCAAGTCACAACCCTAGATTATTCTGAATATTTGGGGCGGATTGTCATTGGGAGAATTCACAATGGGACTATCCGCTCTGGGCAGCAAGCCGCGCTGGTTACAGAAGATGGCACCATTGTCAAGGGTAAAATCACCAAGCTGATGGGCTTTGAAGGCTTGAAGCGGGTGGAAATGGAAGAAGCAACCGCCGGCTATATCGTTGCCGTGTCTGGTTTTGCTGATGCTTATATCGGGGAAACGATCACTGACCCCAACGAACCCCAAGCTTTACCACTAATTAAAGTGGATGAACCAACTTTGCAAATGACCTTCTGGGTGAATGATTCTCCCTTTGCTGGTCAAGAAGGTAAGTTGGTAACTTCTCGCCAAGTGCGCGATCGCTTATTCCGCGAATTGGAAACAAACGTCGCCCTGCGGGTTGAAGAAACCGATTCACCAGATAAATTCCTGGTTTCCGGTCGGGGAGAATTACACCTGGGTATCTTAATCGAAACCATGCGCCGCGAAGGTTTCGAGTTCCAAGTATCTCAGCCTCAAGTAATTTACCGTGAAGTTAACGGTCAACCTTGCGAACCTTATGAACTCCTAGTGTTGGACGTTCCCGCCGATGGCGTCGGTAGCTGCATCGAACGCTTGGGACAACGCAAAGGCGAAATGCAAGATATGCAACCTGGTAGTGGCGATCGCACACAACTAGAGTTCGTGATTCCCGCCCGTGGCTTAATTGGTTTCCGGGGTGAATTTATGCGGATGACTCGTGGTGAAGGCATCATGAATCACAGTTTCCTCGACTACCGTCAATTCAGTGGCGAAATTGAAGCCCGGAACAAAGGCGTTTTAATCTCCTTTGAAGAAGGTGTTTCTACCTTCTACGCCATGAGAAACGCTGAAGATAGAGGTTCATTCTTTATCACTCCCGGCACCAAAGTTTACAGAGGCATGATTGTTGGTGAACACAATCGCCCCCAAGACTTAGAACTGAACATCTGTAAAACCAAGCAGCTAACCAACCACCGCGCCGCTGGTGGTGATGAACTGGTACAGTTGCAAGCACCCATAGACATGAGTCTAGAACGTGCCCTTGAGTACATCGGCCCAGATGAATTAGTGGAAGTAACACCCCAATCAATTCGTCTCCGCAAGATGTCCAAGAAATTAGCAAAACGGTAACCCGTAGGGGCGGGGTCTCCCCGCCCTCTTTATTCATCTTTTGAGATTAATAATTTTCGCTTATATCAATTTTTAGAAAAATTGTAGAATTAACAAGTTCTCAATAAATAGCCTCTATTCTCAATATTATTGATACTATTCTCAATTATTTTACGAAGATTGGTGTTTTCAGCGATTGATATTGACAGAGTAATTTTTTTTTGGTATTTTTAGTTAAACTGACAAGACGTTGCCATGAGGTTTTGGGTTCTTTTTTCACGCAGAGACGCGGAGGGAAGAACTAGAGGTTTCTACTAGTTTTAGAATATTTGAACTTTGATATTTTGCAAGGAGTGGAAATGATGTTGTTGGAGCTAAAGCGCATCTATGTACCACCAGGACAAAGAGTTTTATTGCAAAATGTCACTTGGACAGAATTAGAAGCATTTATCGAAGAATTAGGAGAGCATCGTGCAGCACGAATTGCTTATGACAGGGGAATGTTAGAACTTATAACTCCATTACCAGAACATGAAGACGATAAAGAAATTATTAGCGATTTAGTCAAAGCACTATTAGAAGAACTAGATATTGAATTTAGATGTCTTGGTTCTACTACCTTTAAAAATCAATTTATGGAGAAAGGTATAGAACCTGACCAATGTTTTTATATTAAAAATGAAGCTTTAATTCGTGGGAAAAAGTGACTAGATTTAACAATCGATCCTCCACCAGATTTAGCCTTAGAAATTGATATTACTTCCCGCACTCATCCAAATATTTATCAAGCTTTACAGGTTTCAGAACTCTGGCGTTTTGAAAAAGGTAAGTTAAAAATTAATCTTTTACAAGATGGGAATTATGTAGAGTCTCAGTCAAGTTTAAATTTTCCCGATTTACCCTTAATTGAAGTGATTCCCCAATATCTTGAGAAAAGTAAAACCGCAGGGAGAAATGCAACGCTTAAAGCTTTTCGCAATTGGGTAAGAAATAAAGGGGTAGATTGATTTTATGATAATAATAAATAATAATTTTTGATTTGTTTAGTTATATCTAAAGGATCAATTGTATTAAAATTTATGTTTTCAATTGAGTTATCAATATCTTTAATCTTTTGTTCTAATTTATTTAAGGATTCATTGTCCGCTCCAAAATTTACATTTTTTAAACATAATTTATAAAAAATACCAAGCCACAATTGAAGTACAAAAGCATCAAACCAATCACGAGCATTATGAGATTGAGAAAAAGGTTTTTGTAAAATACGTTTGGCTCGTTCAAAAATTTTATTTATTTCTTTTAAATATTCATCTCTATTTTCACTACTTGTATTTATAAGTGACCAACTACAAATTTCTATAATTTCTAAATCGTATGGATAATCCAATGCTTTAATATTTTCTGGTATTTCTTGACCTAGATTAACTTTTAAACGCTTTAATAATATATCAAACCAAAGCTTTACAAGATTATCAAGATTTAATTTTTTAGCATTCAGTAAAGGTAATAACAAGTCACGGTTATTAGAAACAGCCCAACTACCTTCTATTGGGCCACTTAAGCGACGAATAATATCACCCAAAATTGTTTCTTGAGAAAAATCAGGTAGCCATAATTGACAAATATGAACATAAATCTGTTTTCGTAGTATTTCTTGAGCAGGCTTCTCTTGATGATCATTTTGAGCTTGAATTCTTAGATTATAAATCCATTCAGCCAAAGAATATACTTGTTCTTCTATACTCGTTAATTTACTAACCATAGATGATGCGAATTTTAAATTAATTTTTTTGCAGTTTAAAGAAAACCATAAACTTTGTGTTCCAATTGCTCTAATTAATGGAATATCGCTGCTAGGTAATAAATCTAATAATTTTTGATTTGTCTTATTTCCCATAGAAATATATGTTATCTCTTGTACTAACTGTTTGATGAGATAAAATAAAATACTTGCATTTATCCAATTGGTTGAATTTTGATGTTTTAAATTGGTATATAGATTAGATATCACTTCTAGAAAATCTTGAGGAGAATTTTCAATTAAAACTTTACCCGCATATTGTATACTCCAACTATTGGGAGAAGTATACCAATTATTTTCAGATTTTTGTATAAAGTCCCCTGTATATAGAAGTATATCTTTAAAATCTTTTTGGACTAAATTTATAGTTACTCTTACATCTCTATTTTGAGATAATTCAAATGAATTAATTACTTTTTCTTGAATTAAGATTGATGAATTTAATAAAAAATCTCTGATTTTTACATAAAAATTTATACTAACTTGGCTCACTAAAATATTCAAGTATTCTAAATTCTCAACCGTTGCTAAAAGTGATGAAAAAGATATCCATAATTTGGTAAAATTGTCCTGGCTGGCTTGATTGATAAATTCGCTAAAATAATTAATTCTACTATTAATTTCTTTGGTAATTATAAAGCTATCATCTTGATTTAAAATGCCTTTGCTCTGAAGTTGATTCGTTAAATCTGATTGACTAAGATAAACCAAACTATGTTCATTTAGCAATGCTGCAAAGAATAAATTATTGTAAGGAATAGCAGATAGTCCAGTTAGTCTTTGATCGGAACAAAATATTTGTTGATGTTCAACAGATGAAAAAAGAGTCTTCACTTCTCTTTTTTCATTATCTTGAAGTAAATCTGCAACGTATAATTCAACATTATTAATAATGTCATCAGGTATTGGAGTAATCAGCAAAGGGTGATTACTGGTTGCACTTTGAAGAGAGTTGGATAGATGATATCCTGTTTTGACCTTACCTTGTTGATCAAAAATTAAAATGTAGCGATCATGAAATAATTGTTTATCTCCTCCTCCTTTACTTGTAATATCAAGTAATCTAAATTTTAAATTTATTAATAAAAGTAAATTATGTTCACAAGCTGCTTTTAATCCTAAAGATTTGTATTGTGAGATAGTTTGTGTATTTGTGACCACTACATATTCTGTTTGAATAGCTTCTGCTCTTGCGACTACTTCAAAAATATCAGTAGCATCAAAATAAGGATCAAGAAATAAAACTTTGGTAAATTGATGATTGTTAGTTATAGATTTAAGCCATTCGAAAAAACTTAAACGACCTGGATCATTATCTGAATTTTCCCAACCTTTTTGAAAAAATTGACCTCCAGAAGACTGAGGGTAAAGTTTATTGGTTAATTTACGAATATCTTCATTAGCTGATTTCCAAGGAGAAATTTGAGCTTGAGTAATAGTTACATTTTCAGAATGGAATTGTTGAATAACTTCATTTTTTTTAATTCTTGCTTTTAGTTTTGAATTTTTCCACTTTTCCAACCAGTTTGATGGTAATCGAATTTCTGGCTCTAATTTACTTATCCCAGAAACTATTTCATCTATTAAAGTAATGGAATTTTCATAAATAATTTCCCAAAATTCTTTTCCATCTCTCCTAACCCAAACAGTTATCATAGCTGCTTCTACTTGTTGCTCACTATTAAACTCTAGTTCTATAGGTTTCTGAGTATCAATATGGTCATTTTTACACTGATCTAAAACAACCTCTTCTTGATTCCAGCAGCGACAGCGTATTAATAAATTAGTATTAGGGTTAAAAGTATCTGTTAAGATATTTACCTTGGTAGTATAATTATTTACTATTTTAAAGCTAATTTTTTCTTGTTCATAGTCATCTGCAAGAGGAAAACACAACCATTCAATATTGCCTAAACGCTTACTATCTATGTAGCAAAAGTCTAATCCTGTTTCTTCTTTTAAATGAGATAAACAGTTTTTAATTAGTTGATCTGTACAAGGTAAATCAGAATTTTTATTTTGCTCTTTAAATAAAGATAGCTTATTACAATTCCATAAAGAAGCTGAAAATCCTGATACTTGCTCAAAAGGATTTGTAATATGTCGTTTTACATTGCTCAGTCTAGTTTCTAGTAGAATTGTAGGTCGAATAGCAAACTTCTTACTTAAATCTTTTTGATTCAACGCAAGCTTTAGCGTACCATAATTATGATGTGTTGGATTAGCTATGTTAATATTTGTACAAGCTTGTGTTAAAGATAAACCTTGGCATAGTTCTTTAATAAGACCAAAAATTACATTACTGTTAGAGTACAAGGTTAATTTAGCAATACGAAATTTGTATGAATTTTGTTGCTCTCCTAATGATTGTTTTTTACCACCATCAGCCTCAGACCATTTATCGGGTTTATAATAAGTAGAAGGAATAATCCATCCGTATAACAATCTATATTCTGTTGAGTTTGACTGTGTTATTTCAAGAAGCCATAAATTAAGAGAACAATAATTATTAATATTATTACTGATGACTCTATTTAATCTAGAATCTTGGCGAAGCTTTTCTAGCTGTTCAATTACCTGTTTACTATGCTCATCATTTGGATTCACTATTTTAACTCTCCTCTACAAGTTTGTAAGGTGGGTTAGACACGTAACCCTCTATTAATTTTTAACTATCCAAACTAGCTTTATTGTTTAATCAAGCAACCAAATCAGCCTCAGTTGTAAAATCCAACAAATCTAAAGCTAAATTCCCATAAATCAGATAAGACTGATTTACTTAAGGTAAATAATTGTCATCTAATAATTGTGCAAGAGTGTAAGGACATTTTTCGGGGAAAATAGTTAACTCAGTTTTAATTTGCACAAAATCAACTGCACTTTGATAAATATTCTCTAAATCATCCTGTAACTTGTTTATTAAATTAGTCGTTAAATGATTATTTAAGTCATATCTAAATGTTTTAATTTCTCCAATCCAATGACGATAGTTTCTTTCATATTCTACCTGCCAATATTGGAGTAATAATATATGAATGATGATTTGTCTTAAAAGGCTTTTTGCTTTGGCTAAATCTCTTTTACCCAAGCTTATTAATTCCTCAATTAAGTTTTCTAAATCTAGTTGGTTAAATTGTTTTTGTTTCAATAATTCAATGGTTTCTTCTAGCCATAAATTGTCGTCGGTTTCATAGAGTTGCTTTAAGTTGGTAGTAATTGTCATAATTTCACCTTCTACCTACATTCCATAACGACGCAAACCAAGTGTGATGTCTACGACAAGCTGCTTTGCATCAACGCAGAATCAACATTTTCATCTAGATGAAAGCGAATTCGTTCACTCATTTCTCAATCGTCTGATTTTCTCTTGGAGATGCGAGGGATGATTTTGCTTTAGCCCTTCAACCAACTTATCCTCTTCTGCTGTGCGGCTATCAATCTCGTCTCGGTGATCAAAGTAATAGGCCATTGCTGCATAAACAGATGCCAGTGACAAGTCATATTTACCCGCAATTTCTACCAAGGAATACCCCAGCTTTAAATGCATCACCGCTACATCCTCGACAGCAATGCGGGTGCCAGCAATCCGGGGCTTCCCACTCCGCACATTAGAAGAGATTTCAATATACTCCCGGCTGACTAACTGCATCAATGAATATTCCACCTTTGTTCCATAATTTAATCATACACAGCAGTCCCAGCTCTGATAGAGTTATCGATGGAAAGCCCCAAAATGCTAGACATCGACCTAAATAAAATATGCTTTATCCAGAGACGTTGTACACAACGTCTCTACATTTGTTTTCACTCCTATGCCTACTGTGCATTTCAGCCGTTGTTGAGCTAAAAAGGAAACATGAAAATTACTAAACGCTTTACTAATTGGCTAGAAATCCGCGCTAGTAGCCCTAGTTATGGCGGTTGGGTATTAGCCGGAACTGCTATTTGTTTTTTTGGGGCTGCCGTTAATACAATGGCTGGCTGGTTGTATGTCATCAGTGGAGTTAGTTTCGCTCTTTTGGGTATAGGAGCTTTCTTGCCGCCGCGATCGCTATCTGGTCTAGTTGTCAAACGCCGTTCCATCCAGCCAGTCTCAGCAGGAGACGAATTGACAGTGGAATTAGAAATCCACAATCAGAAACAGCAACCTGCCACCGACCTGCAAATTGAAGATTTATTGCCCTTCGTTTTGGGTAACCCAGTTAAAAGCGCGATCGCACTAATTCAGCCTCAAGACAGTTACACATGGGTATACTCCCACCCCACCCAACGCCGGGGCGTTTATCGCTGGCAGACAACAGAACTCGCTACAGGTGCGCCTTGGGGATTGTTCTGGTGTCGTCGTCCTCAAAAATGCCTAGGAAAAGCGATCGTTTATCCGACAGTCTTACCCCTGGGCACCTGTCCCCTCGTCGATGAAATGGGACAAGAAGATAGCCAAAGAGGTGATCCTCGTGGTAGACCATTGCAGACAGCAACCACAGGATTAGTGCGATCGCTTCGTCCCTACCGCATTGGAGATCCTACCCGTCTCATACATTGGCGTACCAGCGCCCGTTACGGGGAATTACGGGTACGAGAATTAGAAATTATTACAGGTGGAGAAGAAATCATTATTGCCCTTGATACTGCTGCAAATTGGGAAGAAGCGCAGTTTGAACAAGCAGTCATCGCCGCGGCATCTTTGTATTTTTACGCACAACAGCAACAATTGCAAGTACAACTTTGGACAGCATCGACGGGTTTAGTAAAAGGCGATCGCATTGTACTAGAAACCTTGGCCGCAACCACCACCCTAGAAGACGACAGCGCTGTACCTGAAAGCTACCCCTTAATTTGGCTAACACAAAACCCCCTCAGCTTCTCTTCCCTGCCATTAGGTAGCCGCTGGGTATTGTGGGAGAATACTTCTTCAGCATCAGCACAACTGATAATCAATAAAGATTACCCTGGCATTCTCTTGCAAAGTCAGCAAGCACTGCAACCCCAGTTGCAAAAATCATTGCGTTCATATTGAATCCAAATTGTGATGTGTTGAAATTTGTATTTAATTTAAATTAAGTTAAGTTTTTGTGATTTCCGAGATTTCTTCTGATCCCAGCACACTAGATAAACAAGCCTTTGAGCAAAGGTAGGTTAAATTAAAAAACTCAGGTTGGGGAAATACCCCCAGTAATACACCAGTGAGGCTGAGGTACAATGCAAAGAAATATTTAAATTATGAGCAGCCGATCCGATGATCTCATCAGAAGTTAACACAAAATCCAGCGATAAAAGCCTCGAGGCAATGCGGCATTTTTCTGAACAATACGCCAAACGTACTGGTACGTACTTCTGTTCTGAACCTTCTGTCACCGCAGTCGTGATTGAAGGACTAGCTAAACACAAAGATGAAATCGGTGCGCCTTTGTGCCCCTGCCGTCACTACGAAGACAAAGAAGCTGAGGTTGCTGCTGCATATTGGAACTGTCCCTGTGTGCCAATGCGAGAACGCAAAGAGTGCCACTGTATGTTGTTCCTAACCTCAGAAAACGAGTTTGCTGGAGACCAGCAAGAAATCTCTCTCGAAACCATCAAAGAAGTGCGAGAAACTATGGGATGAGCGAAATCATGCCCCAAGAGTTTTGGCAAGGTGTAGAACAGTTCAATTCTGGACAGTTCTATGCCTGTCATGACACTTTAGAAGCTCTGTGGATTGAAGCCACAGAGCCAGATAAAAGCTTTTATCAAGGTATTCTGCAAATAGCAGTGGCGCTGTATCATTTGGGTAATGGCAACTGGCGAGGAGCAGTAATTTTGCTGGGAGAAGGTACTAATCGCCTGCGACGTTACCCAGCTATTTACGGCAGTATTGATGTCGAAGAATTCTTAAATCAGAGTTGGGCATTATTGGCGATACTACAAAAAACAGGCCCAGATAAGATTGCTGCTGGTGACTTCGGTGAAAATGAAACCTTGTCCTTGCCCAGAATTTCGCTAGTAGATAATTTGGAATCAGGACTTGGGAATGGGGAAATAGTGTCCTAGTTCCCAATCAGCAGCGAAAGAATGTGAGAGACTTTACATTTGCGAAGCTAAGGTGTGACGGTAGCGAAACCTTAAGGCTAAAGAAAGCGTCAGCATTAGTAAACAAAGAATTATCCGCAATTATTCCAGACAGTAAATTCTATCTCTGGATCAAGTACTTGACATAATTGAAATACAAGCCGAGATCCCCTTTCCCCCATTTGCTATGATGCCCTGCTCTCAATTGCCCAAATCAAAAATGCGTCGCTTCGGATTAGCCTTAATGCTACCAGTGGCACTCCTCGGCGCAACTTTATTTCCTACCCAAGTACAAACTGCTACCGCACAAGCAACAGCAGGAAATCGTCCGCTGACTATCCGTTCTGATATTCAAGAATATGACGCCAAAACTCAAGTAATTACCGCTCGCGGTAACGTGCAAATGTTTTATCCATCTCGCCAAATTCAGGCAACGTCTGCTCAAGCACAATATTTTAGCAAAGAACGGCGAATTGATTTCACTGGCAATGTCTATATTTTGCAACAGGGCGCTAATAGCATTCGGGCAGAGAAGGTAACTTATCTAATCGACCAAGGAAAATTTGTCGCCTTACCCCAAGCCAACCGTCAGGTAGAATCTATCTACATGGTAGAGGACGCAGGTAATAGCGGACGAGCTGCTACACCAGCCCCAGGAACGCCAGGTTTTAAGCGTTCTAACTAGCATCAACCACCAAGAACGGGTGCTTCTCGCGTGAAAATTGTTTTAGAGAATATTCACAAATCTTACGGCAAAAGAGTTATTGTCAATCGCGTTAACCTTTCTGTTGCTCAAGGTGAAGTCGTCGGGTTACTAGGCCCCAACGGTGCTGGTAAAACGACGACTTTTTATATCGCCACAGGCTTAGAAAAACCCAATCAGGGAAGAGTCTGGCTAGATAATATAAATATTACTGCAATGCCAATGTACAAAAGGGCGCGACTAGGCATTGGCTATCTAGCACAGGAACCAAGTGTTTTTCGTCAACTTTCCGTGCAGGATAATATTCTCCTAGTGCTAGAGCAAACTAATGTGCCACGATGGGATTGGTCAAGGCGACTGCAAACTTTATTGCGGGAGTTTCGTTTAGAAAATGTAGCTCATAGTAAAGGTATTCAACTTTCTGGTGGTGAGCGACGACGGACGGAATTAGCCAGGGCTTTGGCATCTGGGAAAGAAGGTCCACAATTTTTATTTTTGGATGAACCATTCGCTGGAGTTGACCCGATAGCAGTTTCGGAAATTCAGCAAATTGTCGGGCGATTGCGCGATCGCGGAATGGGTATATTAATTACAGATCATAATGTCCGCGAAACCCTTGCCATCACTGACCGTGCCTACATTATGCGCGAGGGGCAAATCCTCGCTTTTGGCACGGCTGAAGAACTATACAGTAATCCCCTCGTCCGTCAATACTACTTAGGCGATAATTTCCACGCCTAATTTCATTCGGATTAATTAATAATTAATCAAGCTATTTTTTGATTTTTATAGCGTTTCCTGTTTCACCCTTAATTCTTTACTAATGGCAATTATATTGGCATATTAAATATCGTACAAATGCTTTGCCTTATCCAGGTTGCAGATATTTAAATTTAAAGAAGAGTTTATGTTATCCAAGAAGAAAACATCTTTTTACAGCCTGAGTTCGCTGCTGCCTTTGTCGATCATGGATCGCTACTTGATTATGCAGCTACTCCCGCCATTTTTGTTCGGCGTCGGGGCTTTTACTTCTGTGGTCTTGGCAATCGATAGCTTATTTGAATTATTACGGAAAGTTGTCGAATCTGGACTACCAATTGCGATCGCCTTTCGGGTGTTTTTCTTAAAGCTACCCTTTGTGATGGCTTATGCCTTCCCCATGTCTACCTTGCTGGCAACTTTGATGACCTACAGTCGTCTTTCTAGCGAAAGTGAACTTATCGCCCTGCGTGGCTGTGGGGTAAGCGTCTATCGCATGGTGACAACGGCTGTGATTTTTAGTTCTTTGGTGACAGCAATGACATTTGTCTTTAACGAGCAAATTGCCCCAGCCGCCAATTACCAAGCAACTCTCACCCTCCAGCAAGCCGTGAGGTCAGACAAGCCAAGTTATAAACAGCAAAATATCTACTATCCTGAATACCGAGATATCAAGCAGCCAGATGGTAGCAAAAACAAGATACTTGCACGCTTGTTTTATGCTGACCAATTTGATGGTAAGCAGATGAAAGGTTTAACGATCATCGACCGTTCAACAGAAAACTTAAATCAAATTGTCGTCGCCGAATCTGCCCAATGGAATGGCCCTCAAGGCGTCTGGGATTTTTATAACGGCACCATCTATTTAGTAGCTGCCGATCGCTCATATCGCAATATTTTGCGGTTTGAACACCAACAACTGCAACTGCCCCGCACGCCCTTAACCCTGGCAGAAAGCAACCGAGACTACGGCGAAATGAATATCGTTGAAGCACTAGAAAGATTACAAATTGAGCGCCTAAGTGGCGATCGGCAAAAAATTCGCAAACTTGAAGTGCGAATTCAACAAAAAATCGCCTTTCCATTTGTCTGCGTCATTTTTGGCTTGGTTGGCTCTGTTATGGGAACTATACCCCAGCGCAGTGGACGAGGGACAAGTTTTGCCATTAGCGTCGTCGTTATTTTCAGTTACTACTTACTTTTGTCAGTTTGTGGTGCTTTAGCTCAAGCGGGTATCGTCTCTCCCTTTATTGGCGCTTGGTTGCCCAATTTCTTTGGGTTAGCAATAGGTATATCTCTCCTACTTCGGGTTTCCCGAAAATAAACCCATGAAATTAGTACAAAAAACAAATTGCTAGAGGATTAGCGCTACCTACGAATTAGCGACTGGAATGGTTAGCGCCTGAGTTGAAGTATAGTTTAGGACTAAAAATTACCAGGGGGTAAATCCTTTCTATGATTGATAAAATCTTAGGCAATCGCTACGAAATTCAGCAAGAGTTGGGAAAAAAGGCTGGGCGACGGACACTTTTAGCTAGAGATTTGGTAACTAATGAGTTAGTAGTAATAAAATTACTCTCTTTTACCAATGACTTTGAATGGGATTCACTCAAGCTGTTTGAGCGAGAAGCCAACACCTTAAAGTCTTTGTCACATCCTTTTATCCCTCACTATTTAGATTATTTTGAGGTAAATTTACCTACTATCAAAGGATTTGCTCTTGTTCAAACTTATATCCCAGCCCAAACCTTAGAGCAATATTTACAAGCTGGTCGAACTTTTACAGAAGCTGAACTCAGAGAGATAGCTTCATCAGTTCTCTCTATTCTCATTTATCTGCATGGACTAAATCCACCTGTTATTCACCGTGATATTAAGCCTAGCAATATTTTATTGGGGGATCGTTCTGGTAATAGTGTTGGTCAAGTTTATCTGGTAGATTTTGGTTCTGTGCAAACAGCCAAAACAGCAGAAGTTGGGACGAGAACTGTGGTAGGAACCTATGGCTATATGCCACCAGAGCAATTTGGTGGACGCACAGTAAACGCCTCTGACCTTTATGGTTTAGGCACAACGTTAATTTACTTGGTAACGGGTACTCACCCAGCAGATTTACCACAAAAGGATCTTCGCATTCAGTTTGAGCAAGCGGCTCATTGCAGTTCCAGACTAACTACTTGGTTGAGGTGGATGACAGAACCCAGTTTGGAAAAGCGTCTGAGTTCTGCGGATAAAGCACTCGAAGCTTTGGATGAAATGGAAGTGCAAAGTTCTAGAACTTTAATCGCTAAAAAACAAACTCCTATTAAAAACCAACTGACAAAAATTCAACTTGATAAAAATGAGGATGTTCTGGAAATTATCATCCCACCGAATGTTTCTTTCTCAGCAATTTTTAAACTTCTTTGGGTTTTCCCAGTGATTTTATTTTCGTTAGCTCGGATAATTTCGGCTTCTGCTGATCTCACTATTATGGTTTTTTGTTTTATTGCCTTCTGTGTTTTATGTCAAGCTATTTTTGATTTATTTGGATACATTCGACTGTGTATAGATAGCCAACAAATCACCTTAGCCTACAATTTATTTGGGGTTATATTTTATTTTTGTCAGTCATCACGTCGAGGCCGTCACAGTATTTCTAAACTGGTGTACATTCGGAGCCACTTTATAGAAACGGCTCGTGGACAAACTGAAGAATCGGCAAAATTGCAGATTTGGGCAGGTGAAGAAAATTATCAACTTAGTATTCCTAGCGATAGGGTCACAACTGAAGCTGAAATTGAATGGTTAGTTAGTGAAGTAAGCGATTGGTTAGGTGTAGAGATCACAAATCTTTAAGTCCCGTTAACAGGTTTATTCATAGGCTATACCTCGTTTAAGTTGCTTAACAGCCTTGCGCCCCTCTAACATGAAGACACCAGGATTTTCCGAGTTGATAATCAAAATAAAGCTTAGTAGCGGTTACGCCCACCACCGCCACCGTACCTGCCGCGATTACCACCAGAAGAAGCCTTGCAGAGACGTTATATGGAACGTCTCTACATTCTTTTCTACTAGATGTCTAATAGATTGCCTGATGCAACCAACATATCTGCACTAAGACTGATGACTCCGGCATTCTGGAGCTTCCGGATTTTCTCTACAGTATGCCTCAAAAGAAACTTTGGCTGATACCATACCTTCAGCTTTCTGATGAGCAGCTTCTGCTTGGAGTTCTTCAACCTCATCCCAAGCGGTAGCACAAGCTTTAGAGTAAGCTCCTTGCTGGGTACAAGTAGCACGAGCTTCATCAATCGCTTTTTGAATTTTATCCTCCAGTAGCAGCGCTTTGGGAGCTTCGACAAAATCACTCTTTGTCAGAATGTCAGTAACCGAGATAATGCCCAACAGCTTGCCTTGAATTACGGGTGCTCTGCGAATTCCAGTATTGGCAAACAACCGCGCTACATATTCCACACCCAAATCAGGATTGACAACAATGCAAGGCTTGCTCATAATTTCGTAAATCCGCACTGCCTTGGGGTCTTTGCCGTAGGCTGTGATCTTGTAGACAATATCCGTTTCTGTAACAATGCCGTAGGCATCATTATCATAGCGACGATCCACAACCAGAGCACGCAATCCTTTTTCCTTCATTAGCTCGACCGCTTCAGCAACAGTTGCCGAACCGCGAATGCTAACTACGTCCTTGGTCATGATATCTTCGGCTTTCATCATTACTAAAGTCTCCTGGTAAATAGTACTGTGTGGAGCGAAGCATTGCCGCACACAGTTTGGTAACTAGAGAAAAAGTTAAACTGCTATCCAGCCACAACAATAAAATTAGTTCAGCTTTCAACTCGTGATGCTATCCAAAGTGACCGATGCCCAAAAACAGAGCATAATTTACCTTAACTTTTTAGAAAGCCTTGCCAAATCGAGTAGAAAGTAAATTTTTGACTCATAACTCTGTATTACTAATGACTAATTAACTGTTGAGGGGCTAGGATGAAATGAGCATCCAACTGTAGTTGCGATCTTCCCTACTGAGAATTTGCTCTCAACTTGGGTCAAGTTTTACCAGTTTTTAGTCAATTTCAATTACCCAACCCATGCCACCACGTCAATATCCCCCCGCCTACTTACGCTATCTCAGAGCCAGGTTATGGAATTTAGCGCGACCTGGTTTTTGGGGAACAGCAATTTTTTTATTTGTTGTCGGGTTTGTAGTTAACGAATACTGGTTACGCCCAGATATTTTGACGCCCAAGCAAAATACACCAGTCACCACGTCAAAGCCTGCTGAATCTTCTACACTTTCAGATGAAGATAAAGCTGTGGTGGCGGATATTGATAACTTGCCAGTCCTGTTGAATGAATTTGAGAAAGCAACTCTCTCGGCCACAATTAATCCCCAGGAAGATGCTCAGGAAGATAACAGCGAAAGCTTATTTGAGGATGTAATTAAAAAGCAGAATACTGCCAGTGATGCCAAATCCACTCCTGGCCAGGGGATAGTTAATAGCCCACCCCCAGCAAATGAGAAAAATCCCTTTGTGGTTCAAGCAGAAAAGTTACTGCTGTCTGGGACAAATGATGGTGATGGCCAATTTTTAGACGTCAAGTCTTTAAATCCATCCCCGGCACAAACAGAAACAACAACCTTCTCTAGCTTGGAGATGGGATTAACTAATAAGACTAAAAAGAATCAAAAGTCTGTCTTAATTAGCCCTTTGCAAGCAGAAATCAATCAATTGACACAGCAGAATTTCTCTAGTCTCAATAATGCCACTTCATCTCAAATAAATCCTTTGGCGCAAACCTCCTCTAATGAAGCAACGAGGATACTACCCAACAACAGCTTACCCAGTCAGAGTTTGCCACCTAGTACGGGGATCGGCTACATTCAGCCAACGGTTACTAACCAGCCGCAAAACCCCTACAGTAACTTCAATAACGGTCAAACTTTGCCAAGTGTGGTAACACCAACCACGGGGGTATCGCCAATTACTCCTGCTGCACCTAATAATACAACCAACTCTGTTCAATCTTCAAGTCGAAGCATTACTGATAGCACAACTCCTGTGGGATATGCTAACTATGGTAATTCTGGCTTGCAGCAGCCTATATATGGCAATTCTAGCTTACAGCAACCAACTAATCCTTCCGCGATTCCAGGGCAGTACACAGGCGGATATCAGAGATAGTGGAGATAGTTTAGCGATCGCTTTTTTATTGTAGAGCGAAATTCCCTTAAACTGCTGCACTCAACAAAGACACGATATATTGATTCAGACTCACCCCTTGCTGTTCAGCAGTTTCAGCCAAACGACGATGCAGAGATTTAGGCATCCGCACCAGTAACTTACCGCTATAGTTATCATCTTTACTGGGTAAAGGAATCTCATCACCAGCTTCATAAGCTGTTTCAATCCACAATTCCCGCGCTTCATTGATATTTGCTACAGTTTCTTCTAAGCTTTCACCTTGGGTAAGACATCCTGGTAATTCTTTTATTTGTGCTACATATCCCCCTTCTGGGTCAGGGTAAAGTGTGACAGGATATTGAAGAGTTAAATAATATTCTAGAGATAGTTTTTCAAGCATGATCTATCTTGACAATATTTTATTGATGAACAATTATCGTATCTCTACTCATTTCGATAACCGAATATTGCTGAAATAATTCTATTAGTTGTGGTAAATTTTTGATAAATATTGCCTCAAGTTCTGTGTTCTTAATATTGCCTGTTGTAACTTGTAGTAGCTTGTAAGGTTGTTGGCTAATTATGAAAGAATCGAAAAAGTCAGAATCTTTACTAATAACAATCCGACTTTCCTGAATTGAAATTGTATTTATTTCTTCATCAGTGGTGGCATTTCTGTTAGGTAAATCTTTAGTATGGATTGTGTCATAACCAGCAGATTGCAAGATAAGCGCCACATTTCTTGGTAATTGGGCATCTACTAAAAACTTCATTATGCTATTTTGTGTATGCTTTTTACCTGACTAAGACGAGCCGCAAATAACAAAACAGCTAAAATATCCTCACGTTCTAAATCATCGTAATCGGCTAAGATATCCTCAATACTCATACCCGCACTGAGTAATTCTAAAATAAATTCAACTGGGTAACGTAAACCTCGAATACATGGTTTACCGTGACAGATATTTGAATCAATTGAGATTCGTTGTAAAAGTGTGTTGTTCATCTTTTCTTTACTATTATGGGGTGGGCGTCTTGCCAGCCCTATTGTAACAAGCTTCATTTTATCTTAGTGGTATACGGTAGATGGGGTATTTTGGAAGTTGATGGGCCGCATCACACGGCAGAACGCAGAGTTGAGGAACAAGAGAGAGAAAGGATTTTTAAGAAAAACGGTATTAAAGTAGTAGAAAGATTTGACGCTAAAAGGTGTTATGAAAATCCCGATGAAGTAGTGCAGGAATTTTTCAAAATGATAGAAATTGGCTATTCTTGAATGACAGGTAATTATTTAAGCATATATAAGAGATTATTTGTTTTTATTTGTGGGCTGTATTTTTAAACGTATCCCTTCGGGAGCCGGAGGCATACCGCAGAGACGCAGAGGGCGCAGAGGTAGAGAAAGAAGAGAGAAAGAACAGATGTGAATATCTCTTTTAGGATTGCTATATTTATTCTGTAGCACCTGCCTTAAAAATTTGTTCTGCGGTCAATTTTAAATTTGGGAAAGTGGGTGAATTAATCATCTCAGTACCTCTAAATTGAGTAACTTGATACTCTCCCTTAATTAACTGATAAATAGAAAAAGTAGGTTGTTTGGGATTACCTATATATCTTCTACCACCCAAACCAAGATAATCAATAATCCAATATTCAGGAATACCTAAAGATTCGTAATTTTCTAACTTTAGTGCGTAATCGTCACTCCAATTTGTGGAAACTACTTCTACAATCAACTTAACGGAACTGCCTATAGTGATGATTGATTCTTTTTGCCAACGTAACTCATTATTATTGACATTGCGCTTATCTAAAACAATCACATCTGGTTCATATCCTGATTCTCCTGGCGCTTTAATAATGCATTCCTTGGGGATAAAATAGGGTAATTTAGAATTACGAATTTCTAAGAATAATTCACCAGAGGTAAACCCAGCAACTTCTGAGTGCATTTTTGTTGCTTTCGGCATTTCTATAATTTCCCCATCATGTAATTCATAGCGTTTTTCGCTTTTTTCTGGATACCAAGCAATAAATTCATCAAATGTTACTTGCTGGGGTAAAGCCTGCGTCATAATTTTTTCTCGATAACTCCTGCGGACTGATACGGGTTAGGGGTTAATCTGTAGGATTTTGCTTAAACTAAATATATAACTCAAACTTTACTCTATCGCTATGAGTTTACAAGACTACACTACAGTTATTCGTCCTGATGACAACGGTACTTATGTTGCTTATATCCCAGCGATTACTGGTTGTCATGCTTGGGGACAAACACCAGATGAAGCACGTGCTGAACTTATCAATGTATTTGCAATGATTCAAGAAGAATATGCAGAAAAAGGGTTGCCAATGCCTCATGATGTTGAGTTAGTAATTGCCAATGCCAGCTAAAGCCAGTGAATTAGAAAGAGTTGCGCGTAAACTCGGTTTTAAAAGAGTACGGCAAAAAGGTAGTCATGCACGCTGGCAACATTTAGACGGACGTGCGACCACTATTCCTACTCACGGAAATGCTGAAATTGGTGGTTGGTTGTTTCATGAAATTCTTAAGCAGTTAGGTATTACTGAAGAAGAATTTAACGAACTAAGATAATTTACAGTGATTTTCAGGTAAAAAGACTCGCAGTTTAGGGGCACAGCATTGCTGTGCCCCTACGACAGATATGGTTCAAATAAATGAAACCGGCTGTAATTTGGTGGGTAATCCCCACCATAGTTTTCTGAATCACGCCAAAGCTGCTTCAGGAATTGCCCCTTGCATTTTTCCGAAAGCGTCAATTAGGTTTTGCAATTGCTGATCTGCTTTAAAAACTCCCAAACCGCGTACCGTTACCTTACCCGGAGAATAGACAAAACGCGATCGCATATTTTCCGATAAATTCGCCGCTAACAAGTTCCAAGCAGGTTCTGCCATTGGCGTTTCTAAAACGACGTGTTGCTTGTTTTCTGGCTTAATCCGGCTAAATCCGAGCTTTTTACCTAACTGCTTCAGTTCCATCACCCGCAATAGCTGATTTGCCGGTACGGGAATTGTCCCAAAGCGATCGCTCCATTCGGCAGCAATCTGCTTTAATTCTCCCTTAGATTTAGCCGTGGCCACCGCCCGATAAGCACTCATTTTTTGATCCAAATCGGTAATGTAATCAGCAGGAATAAAGGCGGTGAGATTAAGGTCAATTTGGGTATCATCCACCTTGGGTATTTCTTGTCCCCGGATTTCCCGAATTGCCTCTTCTAACATTTCCATATACAAATCAAACCCGATGGCATCCATTTGACCAGATTGTTCTGCACCTAGCAAGTTACCCACGCCGCGAATTTCCATATCCCGCATTGCTAGCTGATATCCAGAACCTAGCTGAGTAAATTCCTGAATTGCCCGTAACCGTTGCCGCGCCGCATCAGATAACACCCGCTGCTTAGGGTAAAATAACCAGGCGTGAGCTTGTATTCCTGCACGTCCCACACGTCCACGCAATTGGTACAACTGCGCTAACCCAAAGCGATGAGCATCTTCAATTAAAATGGTGTTAACTCGCGGAATATCTAAACCAGATTCAATAATAGTCGTACAAACGAGGATATCTGCTTCACTGCTGCTGAAAGTGAGCATGGTAGATTCTAACTCGCTTTCATCCATTTGACCGTGAGCGATCGCAAATCGGCCCCCTGGAATCATTTCTCGCAAATTCGCTGTTGTCTCTTCAATTCCCTCCACACGCGGCACCACATAAAACACCTGTCCCCCTCGGTCTAATTCTTGACGAATGGCGCTGCGGACGATTTCCGGGTTTAGGGGTGCCAGATGAGTTTGAATCGGTCGTCTCGATGGCGGTGGTGTGGTAATCAAACTCATTTCCCGAATTCCCGACATCGACATATACAAAGTTCGGGGAATGGGAGTTGCCGAAAGCGTCAAAACATCAACTTGAGTTTTCAGACTTTTAATTTTTTCCTTCTGGTTCACCCCAAACCGCTGTTCTTCATCTACCACCAACAGTCCTAAATCTCGGAATTGCACACCTTTACCCAAAAGTTGGTGCGTCCCGACAACGATATCTAATTCACCCGTTGCCAGTCGCTTTTGGATATCGCGGCGTTCTTCAGCGCTGCGGAAGCGGTTGAGTAAACCCACATTCACGGGGTAAGGGGCAAAGCGTTCTTTGAGTGTGTGATAGTGCTGTTGCGTTAAAATAGTAGTAGGCGCAAGGAGTGCAACTTGTTTACCGGCGGTGACGGCTTTGAAAATGGCACGAATTGCCACTTCTGTTTTACCAAAACCGACATCACCGCAAACTAAGCGATCCATTGGGCGATCGCTTTCCATATCGCGTTTGACATCTTGCACGGCTTTGAGTTGATCCGTGGTGGGTTGGTAAGGGAAAGAATCTTCTAATTCCTCTTGCCAAGGCATATCTGCGGGATAGGCAAAACCTTGTTGTTGCGATCGCGCTGCATACAACTTTAACAAGTCCACAGCTAATTTTTTAATCGCTTTGCGGACTTTGTTCTTGGTATTATCCCAAGCTTTCCCCGACATTTTGTGTAGTTCTGGCGCTTTATCGCCATTGGTGCGGAAGCGGGAGAGGGAACCGACTTGATCAGCTGCCACTCTCAGCAACCCATCGGCATACTGCACCACCAAATAATCACGGGTTTCGTCGTTAATCGTCAGACTTTCCAGCTTGACAAATTTACCAATTCCGTGGCTTCTGTGAACTACATAATCCCCTGGACGCAGCTTGTTGGGGTCAACTTGCTTAGAAGTAGCATTGCGGCGTTTGCGAACATAGCCAGGAGTCGCGAGAGAATGCTGCCCATAAAATTCCCGGTCGGTGACAATCACCAATCGATATGTAGGCAGAATAAAGCCTTCCAATTCCGCTAGACCCGAATATTTGAGGGCGACTGGTGTATGGTTGATTTGTAACTTATCAATCGCTTGGTAGTCGCGAGGATTAGGGATAAACTGCGCCGGACAGTCGTGTTCTTGGAGGAGGGAGACAGAACGGGAAGGTTGAGCCGAAAGCAGCCAAGTCGAAAAATTGCGATCGCGATTTTGTCTGATCGTTTCCGCTAGTTTGGCAAACTGGTGTGGTGTAACCGGAACAGGTCTACTCGCCAGATTAATTCCACTATTTTCCTCAGCCAGTTCTGATAAATATAATCTTTTAAATTTGCCAGCTTCAGCTAAACATTGATCAAATGAACGATGAATCTGCGGCAGTCCACCCACAACCGACCACTGACTATCAGCATTTTCCACCCAGCGATCGCTATGAGCATGACACTGTTCTGGCTCATCAATCGCAATCAGAGTATTTTCTGGCAAATAGTCGAGGATAGAAGCTGGTTTCTCAAAGGCTAACCCCAAAAAACGCCGACTACCTTCTAATAATGTTGAGTCTTGATTGCTGAGTTCCGAGTCAGAATTCAAAACTTGGAATTGGGCATTATCTTGCAACGCTGACATGACAATCGGAGCAAAGCTAGTGGGAGTCAGAGTTAGCTGTTCAACTTTGTCGAGGGCAGAACGCTGAGTTGCTGGGTCAAATTCCCGAATTTGCTCGATTTCATCACCAAACCATTCCAGCCTGACTGGCAACTCAGAAGAGACCGGGAACACATCCACAATATCGCCCCGCCGACTCCATTGCCCTTCCGTTTCCACCAAAGGCACTCGCTCATATCCCAGAATAGTCACTTTTTGACTAAAAGCATTCAAGTCGCATTCCATCCCCTTTTTCAGGGTGAGGCAAAAAGAGCTAAAAATTTCTGGTGGTGGTAAGTGGGGTTGTAGCGCCCCCGCAGTCGCAATAATTGCGGTTTTCATCGCCGCCCCTGGTAACTGTACGGCTGGGGAAACCCCGCCCCTACCCAGCAAATCTGCCAGTACCTGCATTTGTCCCCAATTCAACTCAGTTTCTGGGTCAAAGGGTTCGTAGGGGGAGGCTTCGGAGGTAGGGTAAAAATGTACAGTCTTCCATCCCATCGCCTCCATCTGTGCGTAAACGCGTCCGGCTTCTTCCAGAGTGGCGCAGACCACGAACAAATCCCTGCCCTCATTGTTCGCTAATGCCGAAGCCACCAAGCCTTTGGGCAGGCGGGAAATGCCATTTAACCGCAATTCTTGTTGTCGATTGAGCTTGGAGATCAGTTCTGTGGTGAGTGGCGATCGCGCCAAAGCACGCACAATAGAAGAAAATGCCATAAGTTCTATTAGAGTGGGAAGTCTTTGCAGGTGAGAAAATCTATCTTGTCGTTTATGTCAACTATTTTAAAAGTGTTAACAGCCTAAATTAAAATTCCAGCAGACTATCTACCTGGCAGATGGCCACAATATCGTGACCACCACCAAAAAAAACCAGATTCTAGATTTATTGAGCGAATTATCTCTGTTCTGACTTTACGGGGAGAACGAGGTTTACCCCTGAAGCAGCGAAAGTCAATACTTTATGTACAGTCAAAGCATTTATAGAATCACCTTTAATACTAGATACTAGGGTTTAAGCTACATTCGCTCTCGATAGCGGCAATTCTAAACATGTCCTCCATCACTTTTGAAATTTTAATCATTTTGGTGCTAATTATTGCCAATGGTGTCTTCTCCATGTCGGAGATGGCAATAGTCTCGGCGCGGAAGGTCAGGCTACAACAGCTAGCCAACCAAGGAGACCCAAAAGCACGGGCGGCATTAAAACTAGCTGAGTCGCCAAATCATTTTTTGTCCATTGTGCAAGTGGGAATTACACTGATCAACATCCTCAACGGTGTTTTCGGTGGAGCTACCATTGCTAAAAGGCTGGCAGAGTTTGTCCGGCTAGTCCCTTTTTTAGCGAGTTACAGCGAACCAATCGCTTTTGGGGTAGTGGTTTTGCTGATCACCTATTTTTCGCTGATTGTCGGCGAACTCGTACCAAAGCGACTGGCATTAAACAACCCAGAACGGACTGCGGCACTTGTCGCTATTCCCATGCGAGCTTTGGTAGCGCTTGCTTCCCCAGTGGTATATTTATTAGGTGCTTCTACAGACCTAGTGCTGCGAATGTTGGGTATTACAGCCTCTACCGAGCCGCAAGTGACTGAAGAAGAAATTAAAATCTTAATTGAGCAAGGCACTGAAGCGGGAACCTTTGAGGAAGCCGAACAGGATATGGTGGAACGAGTCTTTCGTTTAGGCGATCGCCCTGTGAGTGCCTTTATGACACCTCGACCGGATATTGTCTGGCTGGACTTGGAAGATCCACCTGAAGAAAACCGCCAGAAAATGGTTGAAAGTGCCTATTCTCGCTATCCAGTTTGTCAGGAGGGTCTTGACAATGTGTTGGGCATTATCCCCGTCACGGACTTGTTAGCGCGGAGTTTTCGAGGGGATTCCCTTGACTTGACTATGGGATTACGACAGCCTGTATTTGTACCCGAAAGTACCCGTGGGTTGAAAGTTTTGGAGTTATTCAAGCAAACTATCACCCACATGGCCCTGGTAGTTGATGAATACGGCGTCATTCAAGGATTAGTCACTCTTAATGACATCATGAGCGAAATCGTCGGTGATGTTCCGGCTGGCCCTGGACAGGATGAACCACAAGCTGTACAACGGGAAGATGGTTCCTGGCTTCTGGATGGAATGTTACCTGTAGAACAGTTCTTAGAACTTTTCGGCATGGAGGAGTGGGAATCTGAGGAACGGGGAAGCTATCAAACCTTAGGCGGTTTTGTGATTACCCATTTAGGACGTATCCCCGCCGCTGCCGATCATTTTGAATGGCAGGAGATGCGTTTTGAAGTTATGGATATGGATGGCAACCGTGTTGATAAGGTGCTAGTTGTGCCTAGGGTTAATCAATCGGTAGATGTTGGTAATAGGTAATGGGTAATGGGTGATTGGTAATAGGTAATAGGTAATAGGTAATAGGTAATAGGTGATTGGTAATAGGTAATAGGTAATAGGTAATAGGTAATAGGTAATTGAGTTCTGTTACCTATTAGCCATTACCCATTAGCCAATTAACTTTGAGATAACCGTTTCACTTCTGCACCTGCTAACATTTGATGGGCTTTTGCCAGCATTTTGGGGATTTTATCAGCTTGGGGACTGTGGGCGAGACATTGCCGCAGGTCTAGTTCGTCTAGCTTATCTGCTTTGTTGCCAGGAAACCAATCACTGCCATTACCCAGCAGGTTGTAGCGCATTTTGCCGTAATCAACCATATCGTAAGCGATCGCTAAATTTAACAGCCATAAAATTACCCGAATGTTTACCTGGCCTGGTGTTTGTTCCCAGGTGGGTAAATTAGTTTGCCAAGTTTTTACCCAATCTGATCCCAAAGTAGCGATCGCTTCTGACTCTAACCGTGCCAAAATCGGGGGTAAGATTTCCCCAGCTTGCTCCAGCAATGCTAAAGTTTTCACGTGTTCATCAAAATCTTCTGGTTTTGCTGCCCCTACACTCAGAGTATGTACCTCTGGATGACTCAAGCAAAACAAATCATTAAACACCATCGGACTTAAAGGGGCACAAAGATTAACTAACTTTTGCGGTGGTTCATATAACAAACCTCCTTTATTCGATGGGCTAATAATAAACACCCCCATATCGTGGCGTTTAGCGGCTTCAATCGCTGCCCAATTCCATTGATTAATGTAGTACCAATGCAAGTTAACGTAATCGAATTGATTAGTATTAATCGCCTGCACAATCGTATCTGTTGCCCCGTGGGTAGAAAAGCCAATAAATCTAACTTTTCCTTCCGCTTGTAGCTGCTGTGCCACGTCCAAACAGCCACCGGGACGGATGCTGTATTCTAAAGATTCAGCAGTATTGATTCCGTGTATTCCCAGCAAATCAACATAATCTAGCTGGAGATACGCCAGTGATTGTTTAAATGTCCGCCGAAATTGTTTCGCATCTGCCACAGGCCCGACTTTAGTCTGAACAATTAACTTCTCACGGGGAAACTTGGGCAGTATTCTCCCCAACTGCATTTCTGATGTTCCATAACCACGGGCAGTTTCGATATGATTAATCCCTAGATCAACTGCCCGGCGAATAGTCGCTTCTAAATTTTCCTGCTGTGCTGCCGGAATATCCTTTTGGGAAACATCCTGCCATTTGAACTGATATCTCATGCCGCCGCAGGAAAAGACTGGCATTTGTAATTCTGTGCGTCCAAATCGTCTATATAGCATCAGTATATGTTGGATTCCTTGCCAAGATAAAATTTAAAATTGATAGCCTTTAAAGACTCCAGTGTCAAAATCATCTCCTTTATTCAATCTATGACACCAGCAACATTCCTGCTCAAATCGATTAGGTCTTTTAGTTAATTAGACAGCAACTTGTGTTTTTGTCTCACGGACTAAATATCACATTTTAGCGGGGAAAAGCAAGTATTTTTGTTAATTTACTCTATCTATGGAAGTATTTATGCCAGCAAATTTCACCACTCAGCCAACCGCCAACTCCTTGCCTGTAAACTCCAAGAGTCTGACTGATACATCTGTTAACATTTTCATCGGATTTTGCCTGATCATGCCCATTATTATATTTTTAGGGTTTAATACATATAAAAAATACCGTGCTGCTGTTCGCCGTCAAGAAATTGCTACTTTAGAGAAACAGTGGCTTTTAGACATTAAAAAGAAAAATGTTTGAAAAACTGGAATTTTGAGAATGAAATACTTATTTTTAGTAGTGGTGCTTGTATTATCCTTAATTGTGCCAAGAGAGGCGATTGCTCAAACAAAACAGCCCTATACCTTAATATCTGGACTCGGTACACATCAGCATCAAGTTTCTACCCGTAATCCAGAAGCGCAAAAGTTTTTTGATCAGGGGCTAAATTTGATTTACGCCTTTAACCATGATGAAGCGGTGCGTTCCTTTAAACAAGCTGCCGAACTTGATCCGCATTTGGCGATCGCATTTTGGGGTATTGCCCTTGGTGTAGGCGCAAATATAAACTTAGATATCGACCCTGACCGAGAAGAAGTCGCTTATCAAGCGGTACAGCAAGCTTTAGCACTTTCTCCCCAAGCATCAGTCCCAGAACAAGACTACATTACCGCTCTAGCAAAGCGTTACTCTCACAATCCCCATGCAGATTTGCATCAACTGGCGGTAAACTATGCTAAGGCGATGCAAAACCTCGTCCAGCGCTATCCTCAAGACTTAGATGCAGCAACACTTTACGCTGAAAGCCTGATGGATTTGCATCCTTGGGATCTTTGGAGTCATGATGGCCAACCACAGGCAGATACAGCAGAGATTATTGCTGTTTTAGAATCGGTAATTGAACGCGATCCCAACCATCCTGGAGCCAATCATTACTATATCCACGCAGTTGAAGCTTCACTTTCTCCAGAACGTGCCCTCAAAAGTGCTCAACGACTAGAAACTCTAGTACCAGCAGCAGGACACTTGGTGCATATGCCTTCCCATATTTATTTTCGTGTGGGAGATTATCAGAGGGCGATGGCAGCAAATCAGCAAGCGATCGCGCAAGACGAAACTTATTTCCAAACAAATCATGTCGTCGAGGGCATTTATCCCTTGATGTACTATAACCACAATATCCATTTTCTTGTGATCGCCAGCGCTATGGCAGGCAGACATGAGGAGGCACTTCAAGCCGCAGATAAGTTGGTGGCAAATGCTACGCCCCTTATCCCCGTTTTACCAATGATTGAAAGCTTCCTCAGCACCAAAACTTTGATTCAGGTGTACTTTGGTGATTGGGATGATATCTTAAAGACTTCTGTTCCCGATGCCAAATTAGTGACTACCAAACCACTCTGGCATTTTGCTCACGGGATGGCGAACGCCGCTACAGGTAAAATTGAAGAGGCAAAAGGCGATCGCAATACATTACTAGAGTGCCAAAAAACAATTCCTGTCACATCAATCATTGGCTTAAGTCCGGCAAATCAAATTCTCGACATTGCCGCCAACTTGTTACAGGCTAAAATTGCTACAGCCGAGCAAAATTATGACTCTGCCATTAAATTTTTAGAAACAGCCGTATCACAAGAAGATGCCCTCAATTATATCGAACCTCCAGCTTGGTATATTCCCACAAGGTTCGCTTTGGGTGATGTGCTGTTAGCTAAGGGTGACTATACAGCCGCTGAAAAAGTCTTTCGTGCAGATTTACAAAAATATCCCCATAACCGACCTTCTCTACTTGGCTTACAAGCAACTTTGCAAGCACAACTTGTACAAGCCGAATAGACATCTGGCAGAAACCTTGTAGAGACGTTGCATCCAACGTCTCTACATTCTTTTTTACTGAAGCTGAGGATATTTTCTCAAACCCTAATTTTACAGTTGTCTGACCACCGGTTGACCATCGATAACTTCGCCAATCAAAACTAAATCAACGCAATTAACGAAGATACCATTTTCAAGAACACCGGGAATATTATTCAGTGTTTTTTCGAGGTTAACGGGGTCATCAATAGAATCAAATCTAACATCCAAGACAAAGTTGCCTTGATCAGTGATGACTGGGCCAGCTTTTTTCACACCCATACGGAGTTCTGGTTTACCGCCGAGTTTTTTGATAGCATTAGTTACGGGTGCGATCGCCATTGGGATAACTTCTACCGGCACAGCAAAGCTAGAACCCAAGCGTTCCACCAACTTACCGCTATCCACCACCACAATAAATTGCTCTGCTAGATAATCTACAACTTTTTCCCGCGTATGTGCCGCACCACCGCCTTTAATCAAGTTTTTGTGGGGGTCAACCTCATCCGCGCCATCAATAGCAATATCGATATGGTCAATGGCGTCTAAAGTGGTGAGAGGTACGCCATACTCTTTCGCTAGCACTTCCGACTGAAACGAAGTCGGGACGCCGATTATATCTTTAAGTTCACCAGATTTGAGACGTTCTCCCAAAAACTGAATCGTGTACGCCGTCGTTGACCCCGTACCCAAACCAACTATCGAGCCTGATTTTACCAAAGCGGCGGCGGCTCTGCCAACTTCTTGCTTCATCAACTTCACGGGATCTGCTGCTGCGGTCATTCCCAAAACTCCTAAAAAATCAACTAAATCGAAGGCACTATCACAGCCGAATATACTACATTCGCACCAGCGAAAAAGTCCCTCATGCCAAATTCCTCTTGATTTCGGCGAAATAACCCTATTTTTTATACACAAAATATCCGTAAATAGACTAAAATCAAAACAAAAATATATGCAGTTCTCAGTTAAATGAATTACATCTTGGAACCACTCCCCCAACCCCCTCCACAAAACAGCCTAAGGTGTACACACAATTTATCCAATTACCCAAAAATATTCCTCACCCCTCCCTAACACACATCCCTCTCCTTACGAAGGAGAGGGACAGGTTTTGCTACGCAAAACCAGGGTGAGGTCAACCCGTGCGACACAAAACGGAGAAACCCTATAACTTTAAGTTTTCTGCAACTTGTTATTAAAAGCAATATGGGAAAAGTAAATAGACAATTTTTTATCTGGTCTTTCTCCGGATTAATCATAACATCAGCAATTTGGCTCGTTGTCGGTAACTTGATTGCTGCACAACAAGAGCAAAAAATTGACGCAGCAAAAGAACAGTTTAGAAAACAATTCCCTAATACAGAAGCTAATAACTCAGCCTTAAAGCTAGAAGAATTAACCGCTAAATTAGGCGTTCCTATAAATCCAGGTTTAAAAACAACACCTACTCGTTATCTTCATAGTTATGGATATGAAGCAAAAGCAAAACAATTTCAGGATATTCAGAAAGAATTAGGTGATTACTTAGATGCTCAGTTAGGAAAACCAACTGATGAAATAGATATTCCACCGGAAAAATTGCGGAAATATCTCTCATCTAATGCAAGTTTGTTAGAAGCAGTTCAAAATCACGTCCTCAATAGTGAATTACCTCAATGGGAAATTGAGGATATTAGTAATCTCACTGTTGAAGATGCTTTACCTAGTTTTTTAGTTTTCGCCAATTTCCAAAGATTGCTTACTCTAAATATTTTAGAAAAAACTCGTTTAGGACAAAATAAGGAAGCTTTAAATAGTCTAGAAGTCTCATGGAAACTAAATCAATTTCTTGTTAAAAGACCTGAATTTATTGCTCAACTTGTTGCTATTATCATAGCTAGACAAGCAACATCAGTAATGCGGAAAATGTCGAACCTACCTACTGTTTGGCAATCACGCATTGAACGGGTTGCTAAGTATCATCTCCCCCAATCTTTTTTGACACCTTTTGTAATCGAAGCATTCTTTTTTAGCAATACAGCAAGAACAATTCCTGTGAGTAATTTTAAAGAAATACTTGACTACCAGAAGCGGGCATCTCCTGCCTTTCTTTTACGACTACCAGAACTATTAACTACTCTGATATACGGGCTTCAGGGCTACTCTGATTATTATCCTGATATACCTGATTCTATTGATTTATCAGTATTAAATCCACTCTATAAACCATACTTTCGGCTAGCAGGTGTTGACTCTTGGGAGAAAATGAACCAAACAGTCCGTGAATTACCCAAAGAATATCTTTGCTCATTTGAACCAGAAGAGTTTGCTAAAAACTATAAAATTGCACCTGCATCGTGGAATTTAGTAGATACATCATTGGTATCTCAATGGCGAAAAGTGATTAAAATTGCAGTACAAATGGAACTAACCCAAAAAATTCTCCGAATTAAAGAAATTGCTAACAAGCAAGGTAATTGGCCTCAGCAAATTCCGGGAATTGAAACTTCTGCAATATGTAAAGACGCTAAATGGATTTATCAGGTTTCTGAAAATGGCACAATGTCTATTTCCTTGAGTAAAGAATTTGATTGGTTGCAAGAAAAACCAGAAGATAGTAATTATATCCCTCTTAACTATAGTGCCAAATATAAAAGAAACTTGAATTTAAAATAAAAATTATGAATCAGCACAAAAGACAAAAATTATTTCCATTCCTCAAGTTTATAAGCTTGGGACTTTCATTGTCTTTGCTGATAACTCCTACTGGCTGTACACAAAACCCGATAAAAGAAGAAATTTCTACTTACACTCAACAATTAAGCGACAAAAACGACCAAGAACGCTGGAATGCAGCTATGGCTTTAGGGAGAATTGGCCCCGAAGCAGAAAGCGCAATTCCTAAACTTATCGAAACACTCAAAGATGAGAATCCCTTAGTGCGGATGAGTGCAGTTACGGCTTTAGGAAAAATTGGTTTAAAAGCTCAAATTGCAATTCCTGATCTAATCGCTAGATTACAAGATCAAGATGAAGATGTCAGACAAGAAGCAGCTACAGCTTTAAATAGGATTGGTTCACCTGCTGTTTCTCCGCTAATTACTACCTTAAAAGATAATAATATAGATGTTCGGTTAAATGCAATTTTGGCTTTAGGTAAAATAGGTGTAGATGCAAAAGCAGCAGTTCCCGCTTTAATGGACGCGCTGAAAGATAATAATCCCACAATTCAATACAAAGTAATTGCAGCATTAGGACAAATTGGCCCAGAAGCACAAGCAGCAGTTCCAGTTTTAACAACTAAACTCAATGATCCAAATTGGCAAGTACGCGCAAATACAGTTCATGCTTTGGGTAACATTGGTACTCAGGCAAAATCAGCGGTTCCTGTGCTGCTAAACTTACTTAAAGATGAAGATGCAGTAGTTCGTCAAAGAACAACTTTTGCTCTAGGTAAAATTGGTGCTGTTCCTCTACTTGTGGAAGCATTAAAAAATGATAATGAAGCGGTTCGTCAAGGTGCAACTTATGCTCTAGCTGAAATGGGATTACCAGTTGTTCCTAATCTCAAAGAACCGCTGAAAAGTGATAACCAGTTTGTCCGTCAAGGGTCTATTTCTGCGCTGGGTATAATTAGTAAAAGTCTTCAGGATAAAGCAGTCAAACTATCCACAACAGATTTAGACCAAGCTATATCAAATTTAGCTCAAGCCGTATCAGTTTTGCAGCCTACTCAAAAAGAACTTCTAAAAGCTAGTAGATTTGAAGCAAAAGATATAGAACCTATTACTCAGACATTGAATGCACTCAAAGACCAACAAAGAGTTCGCGGTCTTGATTTAACTCTCAATGTTGTTTTTTGGATATTTATTTTATTTTCATCAACTGGAGTTTCACTTATTTGGCTACGTCCAGTATTTTTCTTGCGGTTCACGAGAGCAATAGTAACAGCTAGACAAGAGCAAGAAATTTTAAATCAGGTGTTAGCATCTGCACAACTCTTTTTAGAACAAACAGGAGCAAAAGTCAGCCGCGAAGGTAAGCGGGGATTAAAGATTGTATCAATATCAGGACGTCTCGAAGCTTATTCCCCCTTACCTGTTTTACTAGCAATTGATCAACCTCATGACCAAGATGTAACTGAGTTAGTGCAGTATGCTGAAAGGCTAGCAAATAATCGCCAAAAACGTGCCGGGATATTACTTTATCGAGAAACACCAGATACCATATTTCGGGTGCGGATGGCTGAGGTGCGCTTGTCTGAGCATTTTGTCCTGATTCCCATCCCCTTAGCAGCAGTAGAACAGGTGGTGGTGGATAGTGCGGCTTGTACAGGGTTGCTGGCTGAATATTGCGATCGCTATTTACCTGGTGCAGACTTATTTGATGATCGTAATGCTATTGGGGATACTCTTTCATTTTTTGGTCGAGGGAAACTGCTGCATCGTCTAGAAGAAGAATTACTCAGAAAACAAGGAGTTGGACTCTTTGGACTCCGCAAATCAGGAAAAACCTCGATTTTGCTACAGTTGGGTTTTTCTTTGCGACACCACCCAGTTGTACATATTGACCTACAACCTTATGGTGGTAAACCGCGCTATGGTGCAGAATTTTTCAATGAAATACTCCAAAAACTTTCTTTGCTGCTAAAAAACCGTGAAGCGTCCCAAAAGTTGCAGTTTACACCATTTAGCCGTGACCTGCCAGCCACAGATTTAACTACAGAATTCATCCAACGTATCAGCCAACTAACTGAAGTATTGACCAAAGCTGGTTATGAACCACCGATTATTTGTTTTTTAGATGAAATAGAACGGATTCTGCCTACTCCGACAGATCCTCCCGAAAAAGTAGAAGAATTTAACGCCTGTTTTGGAGTATTGCGATCGCTTAGTCAAGAACAGCGACAGCTTGGGTTTCTCATTGCCGATGTTCATCCTGATTGTAACCGGATTAATCAATGGCAGCAAACAGGAGTACCCACAAACCCAGTTTTTAGCTTTTTTAAAGAAGTGTTTCTTGCTCCCTTTTCAGCAGAAGAAACAACAACTATGCTCACTGATATTAGTCGGTTAATGGGTCGAGCATTTGACCAGGAGACTTTAACTGCTATTCATCAAGAAAGCGGTGGTCATCCATTTATAGCCAGACAACTTGCCAGTCTTCTTTGCGCTAAAGTGTCAGAAGTTGAAAATGGTTTAATTTCTTGGTCAGATGCACAGCGTTACATCAAAAAACCTTTTGCTTATTCTAGCATTTTGAAAGACTATTTCGGGCAAAATATTTGGGCAGATTTACAGAAACGCAACTTTGCATCAGCAATGGCTGTTCTGCGAGTGCTGGCTTGTAAACCAGAATTAGCTAATGGCATGAACCAAGAAGAATTACAGGCATTTGTGGGTAAAATGTTTACTGAAAGTCAGTGTTTAGATGCTCTACTTTGGTTAGAAATGGTGGGATTAGTGGTTAGAGTAGAACAAGAAAACAATGATTATTATTACAGCAAAGTGCCGATGCTGTCTCGTTGGTTGCAATTGGAAATAGGAGAGGAGGAAATTAAAAAATGGCAGATTCACTAGAGCAGCGTCCCTTTGATAATTTTCGAGTCGCAATTACAGATCTTCCTTACTTTTTTGGACGAAATGAATTGCTGGAAAAAGTTAAACGTTCGCCTTTTCAAGTTCGTATTCTCCTAGGTGGACGCCGCATCGGCAAAACCTCTCTTCTCCGCGCCATTGAGTGGAACTTACTAAATCTCAATACTCACTCAAATCAAGGTTCAGATATCAACAACAATTCCGAATGGCTAGAAAAGTTATTTCCTACATTTTATAAAATATTTAAACATCAAGCCAAAGCATCTAATAATACTCAAGAAACCTCAGTTAGAGATATTATTCCAGCTTTTCCAGTTTTTATTAGTTTACAGGTAGAACAACCCAAGGATTTAGATAGTTTCAGATATTTACTAATTGCTCGTCTACGGGAGGCAATTAATCGTTGGCGGCAGATACCGGGAGCAGACTTACGGCAGATGTACCAACAGTTTCTCCGTCAAGTAGTGGGAGGTGAAGTAACTGTTAGCTTCCTGACAGCAATCAATGTAAAGTTAAACGTTAATAATCCTGACCATGAGCGAAAATTAAACCATGAAGATTTTCGCAAAGCTTTACTAAAGACAATTAAGGAACTTCAAGAATTGCACTTTGAAGGCGTTTGTTTTCTTTTGGATGGGTCAGAGTTTATTGTTAGCCAAGCTTGGGCAAATGATGCTTGGAGTTATCTTAGAGGTTTAAAAGATACTGACACGGCTCTGAAACCTTTTATCGGATTATTATTATCTGGATACCGAAATTTAAAAGATTACCAACAAGCTGTAGGTTCACCGCTACTAAATATAGCTGAAGTTGGTTGGTTAACAACCTTGGATACTTTAGAAATCCGCGAACTAATTCTTCAAAGAAGTCAATCTGAGGAGATACCTTTAACTGAAGAACAAATTCAACTAGTCATCGAATGGGCAGGTGGGCATCCTTATTTAACTCAGCAAATGCTCAACATGATTTTTGATGATTTTCGCAACAATAAATCCCGTTCTTTAGAAAACATAAAACTTGAGCTTTTACGTCAACATGACCGCGATTTTTCAGCTTGGTGGAACAATCCTCAACGCTCCTATAGCTTTGGTGAGCATGAACGAAAAGTGTATCATGCTTTGATTCACAATCATCAGGGCAGTGTTGAAACTTTAGTTCAGCAAACCCGTCTTAGTTATAGTGAAGTGGCAGATTCCTTAGATGTGCTTACAGGAACTGGTATAGTTTTGAGAAAAAATGATGAGCTTTATACAATTGGGTCGCTGATTTTTGCTGACTGGGTTGCACAACAGTAACCATGATAAGTCATCCATTAAAATCGCGGTCGCTCGTAGAACAAACTAGAGTAAAAATAGCAGATTCAAAATTGGATTATGAGGAATATGCAGCATTTACTGGGTACACTTTCCTTAGTAGCATTACTACAAAGCTTTCCTGCAATTGTTCAGGCTCAAGCCCTAGAAAGTAGCATTGAGATAGAACCTAATACTATCCAACAGGTGCTAAATGCCAAGCTGATGACTAATTTACCAGATGGGCAATTTTATCCAGAAAGGTTAATTAGTCGTGCAGAATTAGCCTCAATTTTAGTCAAGTCATTTCAACTAGACAAACGCCAAGCGGCTAAACAAAAAAATGCCGTAACAGTGCCAGATGTTCCTAGTTCTTATTGGGCATTTAACGATATACAGATAGTGCTTAAAACAGATATTATGAAAGGCTACCGGGGGAATCTATTTTTCCCGAACCAAAGAATAACTAGAGCGGAAGCTTTAGCCATTTTCGCCCAAGCTTATGGCGTCTTTCAATTTTCTGATGACAGTGTTAACGAAATTCTTAGCCCTTATGCAGATGCAGCCACTATCCCCCCGTGGGCGAAAAAGGCGATCGCTACAGTAGTCAGTGAAGGCTTTATCAATACTGACCCCCAAGGTAACATTGCCCCATTACGACCAATGACACGCGGCGATATGGCCTACCTATTGAGCAAATATTTGCAACGCCAACAGCAACAACCAGACACACCAGTAGTTCCTGGTGCGCCCCAAAGTTTATAGTTATATACTGAATAAGCTGTCGGAGATTTAACTTGCGTAATTAGGGTGGGCTGTCTAGCCCAGCCAACAAGACTTTTCTACTTTAGTAGCTAATGAGAGCAATTCGTACCTAATATTTAAATTTACGCTTGATTTGGGAAGTAAGCCCTAACATACCCAAAGACAAAAGACCTAAAATAGAATTTGATTCAGGTATAGCTTGAACAAGCAAAGATCCTGAATTTCCATCAATGATGAAATCAGCCCCTGATTGCGGAACCTGAAACAGCGATAACTCAGAATTAACTACTCCTTTTAAATAAGTATCGCCTGCTACCTCACCACCAAAATCGATTAAGCCGAAAATTTCTTGTGTGTTTGTATCGAAATTGAACTTGAAATAGTTAGTTGTCGAGATGCCGTTAACAACATTATCATAAGCAGAAATAAAATTATTAGCAGGGTCAAAAAACGAGATATTGAGGGATTGTAAAAAATTAGTTGCTCCTGGGCCACTCTCGGAAAAGGAAGTTGGGACTATGTTCTCATCAAAACTAAAGGAACCCTTAGCTGAATAATTACTATTGCCACTCCAGCTAAAATCATAGGTAATAGCCTGAGCAGGAGCTATTGCTATAAATGCGATCGCTACAGCTGTGCTCATTGTCAAGGTGAGAGTTGAAAATAGATTTTTCATTTTTTTGCGCTTTTGCTAATAAAAAACACTAGTACCGCAGAAAACGGACATCGAACCACAGACAGATTTTACCACGCTGAGTATCAGACTAATTCGGTAATTTTTCCAGTACTTACATTCAGTAAAGCCAATATTTTGTATCATAAAATACTCTAAATTGCATTTGTTGCTGACATAACTGGCTCGAATCATCAAAAGCTATTAGCTAATTACCTTAATTATGTTTTAGATTACAACTTGGTAACAGTATGATTCTTGTGGCTGTCCCAGCATGGGAAAATCAAAAGAATGCCAGAAATAGAGTTTAGAGAGAGGAAAATCCTATAATATGCACCTGAGTGAAATCACCCATCCTAACCAGTTGCATGGTTTGTCGATTCGGCAATTGCAACAGATTGCCCGTCAGATTCGAGATAAACACTTACAAACCGTAGCAGCAACAGGGGGGCATTTGGGGCCCGGTTTGGGAGTTGTAGAATTAACCCTAGGGCTTTACCAGACGCTCGACTTGGATCGGGATAAAGTTATTTGGGATGTAGGACATCAAGCTTATCCCCACAAACTACTCACAGGACGCTACAGCAACTTCCACACTCTCAGGCAAAAAAATGGAGTTGCCGGTTATCTCAAGCGCTGTGAAAACAAGTTTGACCACTTTGGGGCGGGACACGCTTCAACCAGTATCTCCGCAGCTTTGGGTATGGCTTTAGCCAGAGACTTGAAAGGGGAAAAATTTAAAGCCGTCGCTGTAATTGGCGATGGGGCCCTGACTGGGGGTATGGCTTTAGAAGCCATTAACCATGCTGGACACTTACCCAAAACTAGCTTGCTGGTTGTTCTCAATGACAACGAGATGTCCATCTCTCCCAACGTGGGCGCGATTCCCCGCTACCTCAATAAAATGCGCCTCAGTGCTCCGGTGCAGTTTATTAAGGATAATTTTGAGGGACAACTCAAACAAATTCCCTTTGTTGGTGAATCCCTGTCTCCCGAACTAGAACGCATCAAAGAAGGTATGAAGCGCTTGGCCGTTCCCAAAGTTGGCGCAGTTTTTGAAGAACTGGGCTTTACCTATATGGGACCAGTCGATGGGCATAATTTAGAGGAATTAATTGCTACCTTCCAACAGGCGCATCAAATGCCAGGGCCTGTTTTGGTGCATGTAGTCACAACCAAAGGCAAAGGCTACGAAATTGCCGAACTAGACCAAGTCGGTTACCATGCCCAAAACCCGTTTAATGTGGCAACTGGCAAAGCTATTCCCTCCAACAAGCCCAAACCCCCCGCTTATGCTAAAGTCTTTTCTCACACCTTAGTAAAACTTGCTGAACAAAACCCGAAAATTGTGGGGATTACGGCGGCAATGGCAACGGGTACAGGTTTAGACAAGCTTCAGGCAAAACTGCCCAATCAATATATTGATGTTGGGATTGCCGAACAACACGCTGTCACCTTGGCAGCAGGACTGGCAACTGAAGGAATGCGCCCTGTGGCCGCCATTTATTCTACTTTCCTACAACGTGCCTACGACCAGATCATCCACGATGTCTGCATTCAAAACCTGCCTGTGTTCTTCTGCTTAGATAGGGCAGGAATTGTCGGTGCTGATGGCCCTACCCATCAAGGTATGTATGATATTGCTTATCTGCGTTGTATTCCCAATATTGTGGTGATGGCACCTAAAGATGAAGCGGAACTGCAACGCATGGTGGTGACAGGTGTTAACCATACCGACGGACCAATTGCTATGCGCTTTCCCCGTGGCAACGGCTACGGCGTCCCTCTGATGGAAGAAGGTTGGGAACCTCTAGAAATCGGCAAAGGCGAAATTCTCCGCCAAGGCGATGATGTGTTAATCCTTGGCTATGGTTCGATGGTGTACACAGCGATGCAAGCTGCGGAAATTCTCAGCGAACATGGCATTGAAGCGACTGTGATTAATGCCCGTTTTGTCAAGCCTTTGGATACTGACTTGATATTGCCTTTAGCGAAGCAAATTGGGCGCGTTGTCACTTTAGAAGAAGGCTGTCTCATGGGTGGCTTTGGTTCTGCGGTGGCAGAAGCCTTGATGGATGCTGATATTTTGGTGCCGGTGAAGCGTATCGGTGTGCCAGATATATTGGTAGATCACGCTACACCAGATGAATCTTATGCAGCATTAGGTTTAACTAGTCGGCAAATAGCGGAAAAAGTTCTGCAAACTTACTTTCAAAAGCAAGCATCTGCTGTTGTCTAGTTAATTGTTAATTTAAGCTAGGGTGGGTATTACCCACTCTACAAAGAAAGCTGAATTAGCCAAATTTCTCAAGTCAAGACTTTATTAAATTTGATGGCTGAACTATCTTTAGACAGAAATTGTCTCTAATTTCCTAAATATATATCTGAAAACAGTTACCGATGGGATTAGCGTTTTGAGATGGTACTAGAGATTTGATTTCAGTGTAGTTATAGTGCCTAACAAACATCTATGAACCCAAATGCGATTGCAACTTTGTGGCTGAGAGTGAGTGATTTACCGCTGTCTGCAATATTTACCACACCTTTAAAAGACCCGGTGCCCGTTTTTCTGATGATTTTGGGGATTATGCTGATTGCACCCCTGCTGTTTGAAAAAATTCACCTACCGGGGATTGTGGGGTTAATTCTGGCGGGGGTTGTGGTCGGGCCAAATGGATTGGGACTGCTGGCACGAGATAACACGATTGTGCTTTTAGGTACAGTTGGTTTGCTGTTTCTCATGTTCATGGCAGGGCTGGAAACTAGTTTAGATGACATGAAATATAACGCTGATAAGGCGGTCATCTTTGGATTAGCTACCTTTGCGATCCCGATGGGATTAGGTACTGTAGCCATGTTGTCCATCGGCTACAGTTTTTTGCCTTCAATTTTGGTGGCTTCTTGTTTCGCTTCCCATACCCTGCTTTCCTTACCGATAGCTAGTAAGTTGGGAATTATGCGATCGCCAGTCTTAACTGCCACTTTGGGAGGTACCTTAATCACCAATACTTTAGCGCTTTTGGTGTTAGCGGTGGTAGTCAGAGCGCATGAAGGCAGTTTAACCCTGAGTTTTTGGCTGTTTCTGATTCCTTCATTAATTATCTACACTTTTCTCACCCTTTGGGGCGTTCCTCGCATTGGACGGTGGTTTTTTCGGCGGTTCGGCCATGACGAAGGAGCAGAATTTACCTTTGTTTTGGCTACCTTATTTGTGGTTTCCTATGGAGCAGAATTAGTCCAGATTGAGCCGATTATTGGCGCTTTTTTAGCAGGTGTGGCAATTACTCAACTGATTCCCCAACTCAGTCCCTTGATGAATCGGATTCAATTCATTGGAAATACGCTGTTTGTGCCGTTTTTCCTGATTTCTGTGGGGATGTTGGTGAATCCAAAAATTTTGTTTCAAGAACCGCGAGCGCTCTTGGTGTCAGGTGTGATGGTGGCTGTGGCTATTGTTGCCAAGTTTCTCCCCGCTTGGGGTGCGGGCAAGTTATTTGGATACAACTTTAACAATATTATGGTGATGTTTGGGCTATCGGTGGCTCAGGCTGCGTCAACTTTGGCAGCAATCACCGTTGCTTACAATATTCAGCTAGTTGATCAATTAACTGTGAATGGAACGATCGCCATGATTTTAGTTACCTGTGTTGGTTCTCCTTGGATAACCGCTAAATGGGGACAAAATCTCAAGTCAGAAGCTACCGTTACCCAAACCAGTCGAGGAGAAAATTTAGGCGATCGCGTTTTAGTCCCAGTTGCTAACCCCAATACCGAAGATAACCTGCTAAAGTTGGCAATCATCCTCGCGAAATCTGCGAAGGGCACACTGTTACCACTGCACATTTTATTGGAGGCGGGTACACCCATTTCTCCAGAAGCTAAAGCTAGACAAAATCAGTTACTCTCAACCGCAGAGATGATTGCCCATGCATCAGTGACTAATGTTATCCCCATTGGTCGGATTGATGAATCAATTGACAAGGGAATTGCCCGTGTAGCCGAAGAAAAGCAAGCAAGTGTCATTGTTTGCGGTTGGAAGGGTTACTCGACTTACCAGGAAAACTTGTTTGGTAACGTCATCGACAAAATTGTGCTTCGTAGTTCAGTGCCGGTGTTGGTAACTCGATTTCCCTTACCCATTGAGCATACGAAACGCGTATTTTTCGCTTTCACCACCCAACAAACTGACGCTAGTTCTTTTGGACAAAGTATCCTCTTAGCCAAAAGTTTGGCCACGGAATTTAAAGCCTCTCTGCAACTATTGCAAGTCGTGTCTATCCGAGGGGCCAACGCTGATTTGGATGTCGCCGAACTCCCAGCAGATATACCTATGCAAACAGTGCGGGGTAATTTTGTCCGCCAAGTTTCACAGTTACTCAAAACCAACGATTTGCTGTTGTTGAATGGGGCTGTTGAGCAGAAAACTCAAATATTTTCGCTTCTCGGTGATGTACCAGAAGCGATCGCTCGCACTCAACCTCAAGTTTCTATGATTATTGCCTATTTCCCTCACTAGGGCAGGCATTCGAGCAAAAATTCATAACTGTTTCACAGCCTCTCTCCACGTCAAAGAGAGGTTAAACTGTATTTCCAATCCAAAATCTAAAATCTAAAATCCAAAATTGCGATGACATCTTCCACAAATCAGGTTTATCCCGTTATTTGGCACAATAACTCAGTCTCTCTCATCGACCAAACCCGTTTACCTAACGAGTATAGTTTCGTAGAAATTCACCGCAGCGACGATATGGCGCTGGCGATAAAAACTATGATTGTCAGGGGAGCGCCTGCAATTGGTGTCGCTGCGGCTTATGGAATGTATCTTGGAGCGAGGGAAATTGAAACCAGCGATCGCCGCGAATTTTTGGATAACTTAGAGAAAGTCGCCGAGTTGTTGCGTTCCACCCGTCCCACAGCGGTAAACTTGTTTTGGGCAATTGGCAGAATGATGAAAACTGCCTACGAAAGTTTAGGAACAGTAGCAGAAATTAAACAAACCCTCTTACAAACCGCCCAAGCTATTAATACTGAAGATTTGCAAACCTGTCAGGCTATAGGTGATCGTGGTTTAGCCGCATTACCCAAAACTCCAGAAAAGCTGACGATTTTGACTCATTGCAACGCTGGAGCCTTAGCAACTGCTGGTTATGGTACTGCACTTGGTGTAGTCCGTTCCGCTTGGAGAGAAGGAAGGTTAATGCGGGTGTTTGCTGATGAAACCCGTCCCCGGTTGCAAGGTGCAAAACTCACCGCTTGGGAATGTGTGCAAGAAGGTATACCCGTGACTGTGATTACAGATAACATGGCGGCCCATTGTATGCAACGGGGTTTGATTCATGCTGTAGTTGTCGGTGCTGACAGAATTGCTGCTAATGGGGACACTGCGAATAAAATTGGGACTTACAGTTTAGCGATCGCATCTCTTGCACATAATATTCCCTTCTTCGTCGCAGCACCCCTTTCTACCATTGATTTTCAACTAACCGACGGTAGCCAAATCCCCATTGAAGAACGTGAACCAACAGAAATATACCAAATTGGTGAAACTATTCTCACACCATCAGGAGTCGAATATTACAACCCAGCTTTTGATGTCACTCCAGCAAAGTTAATTACAGCCATCATTACAGAAAATGGTGCATTTGCTCCTAGTGACTTAGCAAAAGCTCAAACAAAGCAAGTGGGTTAAATCTAAAAGCTAGGTACAAATTTCCCAATGAAAACATTAATTCCGACAATTTCCTTAATTCTTTGCAGTATTTGGCTAGTGAGTTGTAGTAATTCTCAACCTGATCTAGTAAAGCCAACTCCCTCAAATAACGTCGAACAAGTCAAAACCGAAACTTCCCCAAAACCTGTAACAGCTAATCCAGCCAACACCACTGAACAACCAAAAATTGGCACAATCAAAGAGTTGGTAAACGGTGATCTCAAATGCTACGCCACCCTAGTAGATGAAAACGGAAAAGAACATAATCTTGGCGCGTCATTTGAAGTTTGTGAACCCGAAAAGTTTTTAAATAAGAAAGTGAGTTTAGCTTATGGGATAGAATCAGTTAATGATTGTCAAAGTGCTGAACCTTGCGGTAAAAGCAAAAAAGAATCTCTGATTATAAAAATGGAGATTTTGGCTGAAAAATAAACCTAAAAACCCGAAATATCAAAATGGTGTTATGGTCTGCGGCGCTAACACAAAAAATGTTAGCCGCGAATAACCTCATTTTAAGGGATACAAAGTCTCGCCCGTACTAGAGTCAAATACAAATAACTGATTTAAATCTAGTTGTAGCGAAAGCCGTTCCCCCGGACGCAAACGCACACCTCCACCCACCTGCACATTTAGCAACACCGATGAACCAAGTAAACTCGCACGAATCAAAGTTTCCCTCCCCAAAGGTTCTACCACCTTCACCTCAACAACTAACTCTCCCCCCTCTTCCTCTCTGTGTTCTCTGCGCCTCTGCGGTTCGTTAATATAAATATGTTCTGGACGAATACCCAAATCAAAACTTTGTCCTTGAGGCAACTTTAAACTCTCCAGCACATCTGAGGGAACAGTTAATAACTGCCCACTTACATCAAAACCATTACTCTTATAGACTGCTGGCAAAATATTCATCGGGGGATTGCCCAAAAAAGTCGCTACCATCAAGTTAGCGGGACGGGCGTAAATACCTTGGGGTTCGCCAATTTGTTGAATTCGTCCCCGGTTTAGTACCACAATTTTATCGGCCAAGGTCATCGCCTCAACTTGATCATGGGTTACATAGATAGTCGTAATCCCCAACGATTGATGTAACTGTTTTAATTCAGCCCTGGTATCATCGCGCAATTGGGCATCTAAATTAGACAAAGGTTCATCAAGTAAAAAAAGTTGTGGTTGACGGGCGATAGCTCTTCCCAATGCTACCCGTTGTTGCTGTCCCCCTGAGAGCTGCTTGGGTTTGCGGTCTAAAAGGTGTTCAAGAGAAAGCGATCGCGCAACGGTCACCACCCGTTCCTGAATAGTCTTGGAGTCAACTTTTCGCATCTGCATGCCAAAGCCGATGTTTTCCGCCACCGTCATGTGAGGATAAAGGGCATAGTTCTGGAACACCATCGCCACATCCCTTTGTCTGGCTGGGACATCGTTCACTAAGCGATCGCCTATAAACAATTTGCCAGATGTGGCAGTTTCCAAACCAGCGATAGTTCGCAAAATCGTAGACTTACCACAACCAGAAGGTCCAACCAATACCCAAAACTCGCCGTCAGGAATTTCAAAGCTAATGTCCTCAATAGCAGTGACGTTGTTAAATCTACGCTTAATGTTTTCTAGAATAACTCTTGCCATTATTCAATTTTGTCCTTTTTGATTTGTCATTTGTCCTTGATAAATAAGGACTAATGACTACTAATTAATAGCTAATTCCAAGCTGGATGACCTAGTAAAGCAGCCATCACCCGTACCCCACGCAGTTGATTTGAGAGGGGTAGATGACCTCTGGGGGCGCTTAAATCCCAGGTGAATTCGTGGGGATATCTTGTCCAGTTATTACCACTCTTCCAGCCGATTTTCGGCCAGAAATTGTCCCAATTTTTCGCCAAACTCAACCAAATTTCTCGTTGTACTGAAAAGCCAAACTTGCCTTCTGAGTGGACTAACCACAGATTGTTAATCGTTTGCAAGTCCTGAGTAGGGAAATTTTCTGCCTCAGTAAAATACAACCATTTTCTTTGTACTGCCTGGGGGCCTGCTACTTCACACATTTTTTGAATGGTAACTAGATCAGCCGCTTGGAAGTCTTGGAGGGCAAGTAGCTGTTGCAAAGAATTGTAATTAATCCCGCACTCTGATTTTAGAGGTACAATTCCCTCAGGATAATAAGTTTGTAGAAATTCCTTGGCTGTAGGTGCATCAGATTTGTAAAGGACTTGGTAGGCTTTGCCATCAATCCAAGTTGCTGGGGTATCACGACGTTTCAGTAAAAATTCCCTCAACACATATTCCCCCTCATTGCCCAAATCAGCTAACTGCGGGATTATTTGTTGTTGGACTTTTTCCGACCCAGCGTTTAACGACTTTCGCAGGGAGTCGATGTCATTAGCAGTGCCTGATACAATCATTGGGTCTGTCATGCCATTACTCGTGTTAGCGGTCAGTGAATAGGCAGATTGCCTAAGGCGCGTCGAAGACGAACGGCTATCGGGTGTTCACATCAGCGAAGCACTGATAGCGAAAAGTAGTTTACTATTTTAGATTGCCTCCGGCACGCTACTCGCGTTCGCACAAAATAGCGATTTTCTCACTGATATTCCACACCTTAGCCCCAAATATTGTACAAGGGGAAGTAGGGGATAATCTGCGCTTCATGATTTGGTGAAAATAAGACACAGCAAAATCGGCTAGCCAACCAAAGAAAAATTTTCTCACTTTGAGTGGCGGCGTATCTATCTGGAGTGTGTAATGTATGTACGATAAGATTATTCCCCCCACAACAGGATCAAAAATCACCTTCAAAAAAGGTGAGCCGATTGTGCCGGACAATCCAATTATCCCCTTTATTCGCGGTGACGGCACGGGTATAGATATCTGGCCTGCTGCCCAAAAAGTTCTGGATGCGGCAGTAGCAAAGGCATACAAAGGCACACGAGAAATTAACTGGTTTAAGGTTTATGCTGGCGATGAAGCCTGTGATTTATACGGCACATACCAGTACTTGCCTCAGGATACTCTCACAGCAATTGAAGAATATGGCGTTGCTATCAAAGGGCCACTAACCACCCCCGTCGGCGGCGGGATTCGTTCCTTAAACGTGGCGTTGCGGCAAATTTTTGACCTTTATGCCTGCGTGCGTCCTTGTCGCTACTACGCAGGTACGCCATCTCCGCACAAAAACCCCGAAAAACTAGATGTAATTATTTATCGGGAAAATACGGAAGATATTTATTTGGGCATTGAGTGGAAACAAGGAAGTGAAATTGGCGATCGCTTAATTAAAATCCTCAACGAAGAACTCATCCCCGCCACCCCAGAACATGGTAAAAAGCAAATTCCCTTAGATTCTGGCATTGGCATCAAACCCATCAGCAAAACCGGTTCTCAGCGCCTAGTCAGACGCGCGATCCAACACGCCCTGCTATTGCCCAAAAACAAGCAGCAAGTGACTTTGGTGCATAAGGGCAACATTATGAAGTACACCGAAGGCGCTTTCCGCGATTGGGGTTATGAAGTCGCCACCAGCGAATTTCGCCAAGAAACAGTCACCGAAAGGGAATCTTGGATTTTGAGTAACAAGGAGAAAAACCCGAATATCTCCTTAGAAGACAACGCCCAGCAGATTGATCCTGGGTTCAACTCCCTGACCCCAGAGAAAAAGGCACAAATTGTTAAGGAAGTTGAAGAAGTTCTTAACTCAATTTGGGCAACCCACGGCAACGGCCAGTGGAAAGAGAAGATTATGGTCAATGACCGGATTGCTGACAGTATTTTTCAACAAATCCAAACTAGACCGGATGAATATTCGATTTTGGCGACGATGAACTTGAATGGCGATTACTTGTCAGATGCCGCAGCGGCGATTGTTGGCGGCTTGGGAATGGGGCCAGGAGCTAATATTGGCGATTCCAGTGCGATTTTTGAAGCAACCCACGGCACAGCACCAAAACACGCGGGATTAGACCGAATTAACCCCGGTTCCGTGATTCTTTCGGGTGTGATGATGCTGGAGTTTCTGGGTTGGCAGGAAGCAGCGGATTTGGTGAAAAAAGGTTTAGGAGATGCGATCGCTAACGGTCAAGTCACCTACGATTTAGCCAGGTTGCTAGAACCACCAGTCGAACCTTTAAAATGTTCTGAATTTGCCGAAGCAATTATTCAGCACTTTGGTTAATTGTCGGGGTGGGGTTTCCCCAGCTATCTATCACCTAAAGTCTGAATTTACCAAAGCAATAATTCAGCATTTTGGTTAATTGTCAGGGCGGGGTTTTCCCGCCCGTCTGCTGATGACATTATTCAGCATTTTGGTTAATTATCTAAGACGGAATTTCCCCATCCATCTATTCCCAATGCCCGATTTGTGACGTCTAATTTCTTTGGTATCATTTGCACTCAGAATCGAAAGAAATACTAATAGATTGGCTGCAAAAAAACCTATGAATCTTAATCGTCGTCACTTCTTGCTTTTATTCGGATCTGGTGTAGCTGCTTTTGCACTAGAAAATTATGCTTTGGCCGAGAAATCTCCTAGTGGGAACGCCACAACTCCCAGTACCTCCGGGGCTATTGAATTACCACCTTTGCCATACGCCTACGAAGCGCTGGAACCGCATATTGATGCCAGAACAATGCAGTTTCATCATGATAAACACCATGCAGCTTATGTAAACAACCTGAATGCAGCCTTAGATAAACACCCAGAACTCAAAAGCAAAACTGTTGAACAACTGTTGCAGAACCTTGACCAAGTCCCCGCAGATATTCGCACCACAGTCCGCAATAATGGCGGTGGCCATGTGAATCACTCCATGTTTTGGAAAATTATGAAACCCAATGGCGGCGGCGAACCAACAGGAGAAATAGCCACCGCAATCAATCAAACTTTTGGCAGTTTTGAAAATTTCAAAAAAAAGTTTAACTCAGCTGGTGAAGCTCGTTTTGGTAGTGGTTGGGTTTGGCTAGTCCGCACTCCTGGTGGCAATTTAGAAATTACAACCACAGCTAACCAAGATAATCCCCTCATTGAAAGCCAGTACCCCATTTTCGGTAATGACGTATGGGAACACGCTTATTATCTTAAATACCAGAACCGTCGCCCCGATTATTTAGATGCTTGGTGGAACGTGGTTAACTGGGATGAAATTAACCAGCGGTTTGCCGACGCCACTAAAAAATCATAAGTTCTGAGTAGGAATACAGAGGAGAAGGGGACGGTGAAATGGTCTCGTTTTAAAGCGGATTTTGAGTTGGTATACCAATAGCACGGGGAAATTGAACAGGTGTGTTTACCACTTTCCGCAAGTACAGGCAATGACGAATACTATTAGTTAGGGGAGTTGTAAATTGTTCGATTGATTCAATTACCCCACCCAACTGGTTAGCAGCATTTTGCAAAGCTGTTGTTTCATCCTCTGTCCAATTACCACGATAAATTACAGCCAAACCGCCTTGTTTGACCAATGGTAGGGCATATTCGGCACAGACGGAGGGTGTACCAACAGCACGAATCAGGGCGATATCGTAGGTTTTGCGGTGCTGGCTTTGTTGACCAATTTCTTCGGCTCTACCAATGAGAGTTTTGATGTTGGTTAGGGCCAGTGTAGTTAATATCGTTTCAATAAACGTAATTTTTTTGCGCGTTGAATCCAAAAGGGTAACTTTGCAATTAGGAAAAGCGATCGCGATCGGTATACCCGGAAAACCTGCACCGGTGCCAATATCAATCACAGACCCACCCTCTGGAAGGACTGGGATAAATTGCCGCTGTGGCGCAATTCCCCTTAGAGAATCCCAGAGATGTTTTTCCCAAAACTCTTGGGGTTCAGTGATGCGAGTGAGATTTAACTGGCGATTTCCTTCCAGAACTAATTCATAAAGCTGCTGGAATTGCGATCGCTGTAGGGCTGTTGGTTGCCAATTAAGAGTTTGTTGCCAAATTTCTGCCATCTCAGGCAGCAAGGGAGAGGTTAAGTTAGTCATTAGTCACTAATCATTGGTCGTTAGTCATTATCGCCTGCTCCCCTGCCCTCTTTGCCCTATTTTATGCCGCGGGTAGAGGTTGTTTCACTTTAGCTCCCAGTGTCTTCGGGTCAACTGGTTTTAGTTCACCGTGGTTGAGTGTCCAGCAACGATCTGCGATCGCTAACAAATCCCCAGCGTCGTGTGTTACAACCAACAAAGTCCAATCTTGTTTCAGTTTCGCCAATAAATTTACCAGTTGCCGACGCATTGACCAATCTAACCCAGCTGTGGGTTCATCCATCAATAATAAATTCGGTTGGCGGATTAATTGCACCGCCAAAGCTAAACGCCGTTGCTGACCACCGCTCAAAGCATAAGGTGCAGCAGAAAGGGATAAATGCTCTAATCCCACTTCACTCAATGCCTGTTTCACCCGCTCAGAGCCTAACTCAGGATGCCCTAAACGCAATTCCTCTAAAATCGTCCCGCCACAAAAATGCCGCTCTGGAAACTGAAACACCAACCCAGCCAACTGTTGTAGCTGTTCAGCAATCAGTTCTTGATCCCGCCAGCAGACTGCTCCAGATGTGGGGTCAGCTAGACCAGATAGAATTTCTAATAAGGTACTTTTACCGGAACCGCTAGGGCCGATAATCAGACCCAGTTGCTGGGGTGCTAATTCCAGGTTGAGAGATTTGAGAATCGGAGTTGGGCAGGCTGTGGGATGATAAATCAGATTTCTGAGATAGAGCATTTGTTAAGATTACCAAAAAGTCAGCGAATAACTGTTTAACTACACCGAGAGCAACTGGAAAATTCCCCAAAGTTTCATCGCGCATTACCTGCACTAAAACCTTTATCTGGTACCAAGAATCAACCGCTTTCTCTCCATTGTGGCAGAATTACCCTAGAACAATGGCTACAACAACTGTGGGAACCTGGAAAAATTACCACAGTCAACCTGTATAGAAAATCTTGATAGCAACAAATGCACATTATAGTTAACTATTTTTTGCATTTTAAGTAACAGATACAACTATTTCAACCGCAATTATTCTGAGTATTTCTATGACTAAACAGTTTTTTGTTCCTCAGTCAATTGTCTTTGCCAAACTAACTGACCTTGCCAAGGTGACTTTTACTGCGGCGATCGCTCTAAATCTCTGGGTAAGTCCCTCTCTTGCTGGCGATCCGTTTCGGACTAGTAAGCCTCATGAAATTGGTGCCCAAACGGAGGCAGCTTTTAACGCCATGTTCCAACAGGGTGACTATCTAGCTGCTGATCGTTATCTGAAACAAGCAATATCCAGTGAGCCAAATGAACCTCTCGCTTATGCCATGAAGGCATCCTTAGCCTATGGAAACAAGGACTGGGCTAAACTAGAAAATTACAGCAAGAAAACCCTAGAAACTGGACAAAAGCTAATTGTTAGTGATCCATTGCGTGGTAACTTGTACACTGCTGTTGGTCATTTTTTAGAGGGAGCGGTAATTATCACCCGTAAAGGCACAGTCAACGGCGCTTCACCAGCCTTAAGCCGGTTGCGGCAAGTGTATGAATACTTAGACAAAGCAGAAGCGGTTTCTGCCAACGATCCAGAATTGAATTTAATCAAGGGCTATATGGATTTAATGCTAGCTGTCAATCTGCCTTTTGCTAGCCCAGATCAGGCAATTGAACGCTTAGAACAAAATGCTGCTCCTCGGTATCTAGTGGATCGGGGTATTGCCCTAGCCTACCGGGATTTAAAACAATACTCTCAGGCCCTAGAGTATGCAAACCAGGCTTTAAAAACGACAGCCGATAACCCCGAAATTCATTACCTCAAAGCCCAAATCCTCCAAGAACAAGGGAAGAAAGAAAAAAGTCGGCAATTGTTCCAGGAAGCGATCGCTAATTTTGACAAAGCATTGACTAAAAAAGCCCAACTTCCAGGCAATTTGGTAAGACAAATTGAACGTGAACGCAGTCAGGCGGCTAACCGCTTAAATAATCCTGGTGGGTAATTAGCTGGTGATAAGTGCTTAAGTGCTGACTACTAACCTATGAACAGCCCTGATATGCTTATTTTCAGTACACATAAATTTTGATATTGGACGCAAATGCAAATTCAGTTCCGCGAGATTAATCCTTTTGATGTCTGGATTTGGCTAAAATTCAGCACAATTCCTTCCGAACGTGAAAAGCAATATGTAGAAGAGGTATTCAATTCCTGGTTTTATCTGGGTAAATTGGGTGCATTTAATGCCGAAAATCTCCAGGTGCAGGACTCAGGTCTTGATATCAGCTATATGGGTTATGACTCAGAAGGTTATGAAAAAAGCCTGCTAGCGCTAATGCACAACATGGGTGAGTTTGAGTATGAGGATGGCTGGGGGCGATGCTGGTTTGATTTGGGAACCGCTGATGCGATCGCCCTTGATATTCTCATCAACGCCCTCACACAGCTAAGTGCCGAATATGTCAACATTGAAGAATTGTACATCGGCGGCGAAAATCAAGACTGGCCTGTGGAAGATAGCGACAGTCGTTCTTACTCTATGTACGATAATTGACAAGAATGAACAATCCAGGTGAAATTCGGGTCATAGCTCTGGGGCTAATTCGGGATGGCGATCGTATATTTGTTTCTGAAGGACACGACCCCGTCAAGCAAGAAACATTTTATCGCGCTTTAGGTGGTGGTGTAGAGTTTGGTGAAACCAGCCGTATAGCCTTAGAACGAGAATTTCAAGAAGAAATTCAGGCAGAATTAACGAATATTCGCTATTTGGGTTGTATAGAAAACCTGTTTACATTCGACGGTAGGCAGGGGCACGAAATTATTCAGCTTTATCAATGTGACTTTGCCGAACCCAAGTTTTATCAACTGGAAAACTTGATGTTTTCTGAGTCAGACACTCATAAACACCAGGCGCTATGGATAGATATTAACCGCTGTAGATCTGGTAATTTAAAATTAGTGCCAGAGGTATTTTTTGATTATTTGTAAAGTACATTCAGGATAGTGATTGCAGGTAAACCAGTATATTAGTTAACTACGCCTTATTGTTACCTATGGTTCTCAGTGCTACTATTAGTTGGGCGTCCGCTAGATGCCATCAATTCGCGCTATCCCACTTTCGACGTCAGTTCATATATTATATGTGGGCTAGCTATGTGGGCACAAATCTAAAACCTAACTTTATCTGAGTTCTGGGGATAGGCTGCAAGGGGGGCAGTACGAACTACACATAGGGACGTTGTAGAAATGCCACAGCCGACAGAAAGCCAGACCACACATTGATGCTATCTATTCCATATCAGCATCATCAATCCCATCAGAAGTTGGTTTCGTTTTGAGCGAAGCGCTAGACCCTGACCATTTGTACACTTGACTAACCTCAAGAGTCTTGACGTTACAACCAAAGCATTTAAGACTTTTTGTGCAAAAGTGACGTACATTATCTGGACTTAGACCTAAAAAATTTTTAGCTGTTGCCTCCCGCATTATGCTTAACTAGCAAGGATTAGAGGCGATTCTCATTCGGTTCATGTGGCTGCCCAGAAAAAAAAATGGTTTACCCCTTGACAGAACAGAAAAGGTATTGCTATATTAATTGAGGTGAAGGGCAAGCGCCCCAACCGCCGAACCGAGAAAAAAAAATACTTTGAAAGTTTAAAGACAACCATACCTCGTCAAGAGATTTAAGTTTGGGTTTACCCAAAACGGAATCGAAAAAATAGAGGATTCCGAAACATAAAGTTTTCGGAGCCAACAAACTCGAGTCACAACAAAACGGAGAGTTTGATCCTGGCTCAGGATGAACGCTGGCGGTATGCTTAACACATGCAAGTCGAACGGTCTCTTCGGAGATAGTGGCGGACGGGTGAGTAACGCGTGAGAATCTGCCTTCAGGTCTGGGACAACCACTGGAAACGGTGGCTAATACCGGATGTGCCGAGAGGTGAAAGGTTAACTGCCTGAAGAGGAGCTCGCGTCTGATTAGCTAGTTGGTGGGGTAAAAGCCTACCAAGGCGACGATCAGTAGCTGGTCTGAGAGGATGATCAGCCACACTGGGACTGAGACACGGCCCAGACTCCTACGGGAGGCAGCAGTGGGGAATTTTCCGCAATGGGCGAAAGCCTGACGGAGCAATACCGCGTGAGGGAGGAAGGCTCTTGGGTTGTAAACCTCTTTTCTCAGGGAATAAAAAAATGAAGGTACCTGAGGAATAAGCATCGGCTAACTCCGTGCCAGCAGCCGCGGTAATACGGAGGATGCAAGCGTTATCCGGAATGATTGGGCGTAAAGCGTCCGCAGGTGGCTATGTAAGTCTGCTGTTAAAGAGCAAGGCTCAACCTTGTAAAGGCAGTGGAAACTACATAGCTAGAGTGCGTTCGGGGCAGAGGGAATTCCTGGTGTAGCGGTGAAATGCGTAGATATCAGGAAGAACACCGGTGGCGAAAGCGCTCTGCTAGGCCGCAACTGACACTGAGGGACGAAAGCTAGGGGAGCGAATGGGATTAGATACCCCAGTAGTCCTAGCCGTAAACGATGGATACTAGGCGTTGCTTGTATCGACCCGAGCAGTGCCGTAGCTAACGCGTTAAGTATCCCGCCTGGGGAGTACGCACGCAAGTGTGAAACTCAAAGGAATTGACGGGGGCCCGCACAAGCGGTGGAGTATGTGGTTTAATTCGATGCAACGCGAAGAACCTTACCAAGGCTTGACATGTCGCGAATCTCCTTGAAAGGGGAGAGTGCCTTCGGGAGCGCGAACACAGGTGGTGCATGGCTGTCGTCAGCTCGTGTCGTGAGATGTTGGGTTAAGTCCCGCAACGAGCGCAACCCTCGTTTTTAGTTGCCAGCACTTCGGGTGGGCACTCTAGAGAGACTGCCGGTGACAAACCGGAGGAAGGTGGGGATGACGTCAAGTCAGCATGCCCCTTACGCCTTGGGCTACACACGTACTACAATGCTACGGACAGAGGGCAGCAAGCTAGCGATAGCAAGCTAATCCCGGAAACCGTAGCTCAGTTCAGATCGCAGGCTGCAACTCGCCTGCGTGAAGGAGGAATCGCTAGTAATTGCAGGTCAGCATACTGCAGTGAATTCGTTCCCGGGCCTTGTACACACCGCCCGTCACACCATGGAAGCTGGTCACGCCCGAAGTCGTTACCCCAACCCTTGTGGAGGGGGATGCCTAAGGCAGGACTGGTGACTGGGGTGAAGTCGTAACAAGGTAGCCGTACCGGAAGGTGTGGCTGGATCACCTCCTTTTAGGGAGACCTACCCACTCAGATATCGAAAACAATCAGCGATTAGATATTGAGTTGGTCATCCTAAGGTCGGTCGAGATTGGTTGAAACTTTCAAAGTATTAATGGTTCGGTTAATCAATGCTCAAAGCTATCTCAAATATCTGGATATATAAACTCAGCAACTAGGCTTATATGCCAGACTGCTGGGAATGAAACCAGCCAGAACCTTGAAAACTGCATAGTGACGCGAAAAAAATTGCAGGCAGACACAGACATAAGTCATGTTCGTGGATGCTTTAAAGTGAAACACCAAAATGTTTGAGTGGTCAAGCTAATAAGGGCTAACGGTGGATACCTAGGCACACAGAGGCGATGAAGGACGTGGTTACCGACGATATGCTCCGGGGAGTTGGAAGCAAACAAAGATCCGGAGATTTCCGAATGGGGCAACCCTAAATACTACCTGCTGAATATATAGGCAGGAGAGAGCCAACCCAGCGAACTGAAACATCTTAGTAGCTGGAGGAAGAGAAATCAAATAGAGATTCCCTAAGTAGTGGTGAGCGAAAGGGGAAGAGCCTAAACCAATTGGTTTACCGATTGGGGTTGTGGGACAGCGAGATCGAATCTAGAGACTAGACGAAGCAGCTAAATACTGCACCAGAGGAGGTGAAAGTCCTGTAGTCGAAAGTCAAAGGATAGTAGCTGAATCCCGAGTAGCATGGGGCACGAGGAATCCCATGTGAATCCGCGAGGACCACCTCGTAAGGCTAAATACTACTGTGTGACCGATAGTGAACCAGTACCGCGAGGGAAAGGTGAAAAGAACCCCGGAAGGGGAGTGAAATAGAACATGAAACCGTTAGCTTACAAGCAGTGGGAGGACGATTTAACGTCTGACCGCGTGCCTGTTGAAGAATGAGCCGGCGACTTATAGGCACTGGTAGGTTAAAGCGAGAATGCTGGAGCCAAAGCGAAAGCGAGTCTGAAGAGGGCGATAATCAGTGTTTATAGACCCGAACCCTGGTGATCT